>JAJUHA010000001.1 GCA_029268145.1 Sphingomonadaceae bacterium
CAATTCTCCTCGGTCGGCGCCGGACATGCAGGCCAACCTTCAGCAGTCGTGAGCTGGCGCCCATCTCCGGCCAATCTCCGAAGCACCAAGTCGTAATCGGTGCCCAGATGAAGCACGAGTTCCCAGATGCTATGCGCACCCGCGATGGGATGGCCGGCGGCTTGCGCTGGTCGAGACGCTGCGCGCGGCCGCGCCCTGGCAGCGGCTGCGGAGCGCGGCACCCGGCCGGGTCGCCATCCGCCGGGAGGATCTGCGCATACGCCGCACGCGGGAGAAGGCGACGACGCTGGCGCTGTTCCTGGTCGATGCCTCGGGCTCGGCGGCGGCCGAGCGGCTGGCCGAGGCCAAGGGTGCCGTCGAGCTGCTGCTGGCCGATGCCTATGTGACGCGGGCGGAAGTGGCGCTCCTTGCCTTCCGCGGCGAGCGGGCGGAGCTGATGCTGCCGCCCACCCGCTCGCTCACCCGGGCACGGCGCGCGCTGGCCGGCCTGCCGGGGGGCGGCGGCACCCCCCTGGCCGCTGCGCTTGCCCTGGGCGAGACGCTGGCCCTGCGCGAGCGGGCCGCCGGCAAGGCGGTGCGGCTGGTGGTGCTGACCGACGGGCGGGCCAATGTCGCGCTCGACGGCAGCGGCGGACGCGAGGCTGCAACCGCCGAGGCCATGGCGCTGGCGCGGCGGATGCGCGCCGCAGGCCTTCCCGCGACCGTCATCGACATCTCGGCCCGGCCGCGGCCCGAGGCGGGCGCGCTGGCCGCGGCGATGGGCGCCCGGCTCGTCGCGCTGCCGCGCGGGCCGGCACCCGCCATCTCGGCTGCCGTGCGGGCAGGCGCGTGAGTGCGCCCGACTGGAAGCGCGACGGGGCCGACTGGCCGAACCGCGAGGCGTCCGCCTTCGTCGAGGCCGGGGGCATCCGCTGGCACGTGCAGCTGATGGGCGCGGGCCCGCCGCTCCTTCTGCTGCACGGCACCGGCGCCGCCACCCATAGCTGGCGCGACCTTGCGCCCCTGCTGGCGGCGGACTTCACCGTGATCGCGCCTGATCTTCCCGGCCATGGCTTCACCGAACCCCTGCGCGGGCTCGCGACCCTGCCGGCGATGGCCGGGGCGGTGGCAGCGCTGGGCGCGCGGCTGGGCGTGAGGCCGGCGCTCGTCCTCGGCCATTCGGCCGGCGCGGCGATCGGCGCGCGGATCCTCCTCGACCACCCCGATGCTGCGCCTGGCGCCGGCCTCGTCAGCCTCAACGGCGCCCTCCTCCCCTTCCCCGGCGTGGCGCGCGACCTGTTCCCGGGGCTTGCGAAGCTCCTGTTCCTGAACCCGCTGACACCCCGGCTGTTCGCGCTGCAGGCCGGGCTGATGGGCGACCCGGCGCGGTTCCTCGCCCGGGCGACGGGTTCGCGGATCGATGCCCGCGGCGCCGCCCTCTATGGCCGGCTGTTCGCCCGGCCTCGGCATGTCGCGGGCGCGCTCGAGATGATGGCGAACTGGGATCTCGCCGCGCTGCGGCGCGACCTGCCCCGGCTGCGCGCCCCGCTCCTGCTGGTGGCCGGGAGCGCGGACCTCGCCATTCCGCCTGCGACCGCGCGCGCGGTTGCACGGCTCGTGCCGGGAAGCGAGGTCCGGATGCTTTCCGGGCTCGGCCATCTCGCCCACGAGGAAGCGCCGGACCGGGTTGCCACGCTGGTGCACGAGGTGGCGGCGCGGCTGGGGCCCCTGGAAGGAGCAGTGGAGGCATGATCGATCCGGCCCACTACGGGCTCGTCGAGCTCGTCATCTTCGCCGTCGTCGTGATCGGCTTCGCCGGCTGGCAGCTGTGGTCGGTGCGGGATTCGCTTCCCTGGCGCCGGCGGAAGTAGCCGCTCAGCCGATCACGCGGGGCATGCGATAGGGCAGCATGAGCCTGACCACGGGGCTTGCCAGGCGATCGAGCGACAGGCTCTCGTGGACGGCGTCTCCGGCCTCTCCGAACAGGCGGGTGGCAAGCGCCGAACGGGCGTAGAAAGGCGTGTCCTCCCAGGTGCGGCGGACGCGGACGTCGGCCCCCGCGTCGGCCCGGGTGAGCCGCGGCATGAGCCAGGCGGTGCGCGGGAGCCGGTGCTCGGCGGGGAGCTCCACCTCGGTGACGGCGCCGCCGCGGTCGAACCCGAGGGCGAGCGCAAAACGGCTGCCGTCGCGCCTTGTGCCTTCGTAGAAGACATGCTCGCGCGCGCCGGCATGGGCCCTCGTCCACTGCCAGATGGAGAAGCCCTGCTCGAGCGGTTCGGCCCCGAAGTTGCTGTCGAAATAGCCCGAACCCGTCCAGCGGAGCGGGGGGTGGCGCATGGCCACCTCGACATCGGCGCGGGTGGCGACCGGCTGCCAGAGGTGGCGGCGCTCGCGGTCGAGCGCGAAGGGCAGCATGACGAGCGCCCGCGGCCTGACGGTCACCCGGCCGCGGAAGCGCGACGGGATGGGGAAGGTGGTCTCGCAGATGTCGATCGCGAGCGCCTCGCCGGTCCAGTGCAGGGCGGAGGGGCCGATCCGCAGCCAGTCGGGCCCGCGGGCGAGCGCCGAGCGGCTGCGCTCGGTCATCGCCCAGCCGGGGCGGACCCCGTAGAGGGCGACATTGAGGGCGACATGGTTCTCGGGGTCGCCGCGGCCGGACCAGTGGTAGTAGGGCGAGAAGACGCTGCCGATGAAGGCGATGATGGTGAGGCCGAAGCGGCGGTCGGCGGACATGGCGTCGACATACCACCAGGCATAGCCACCCGGCGGAACCTGGGCATCGAAGCGCGGTCCTTCAGCAGCGCCTCGGCCGCCAGCCGGCCCGAGAGCGCCGCCATCGGGACTCCCGCGCCCGGGTGCACGCCCCCGCCCGCGCAGTAGAGCCCCGGGATCCGGGTCCGCGCGCCCGGCCTCAGGAAACTCGCCAGCCAGCCGTGCGCGGCCCGGCCGTAGATCGCCCCGCCCGTCGCCGGAAAGCGGGCGGCGAAATCCGCCGGGGTCGTCACTGCCATCTGCCCCGGCGGGCAGGCGAGCGTCAGCCCCTGGGCCGCGAGGGCCGCCATTGTCGTCGCGATGCATGCGCTGACCTCCTCCTCGTCCGGCCTGCCGCGGTCGCCCTCTGCCGGCGCGTTGATGATGGCAAGCAGGCGCTCTGACCCTGGTGCGCCCCCGCCCGGGCCGAAGGGCCCGCGATCCTGGGCGCAGATGTAGACGGTGGGCGCGGCCGGCAGCCGGCCGGCGGCGATGTCGGCGAACTCGCAGGCGTAATTGCGCGAGAAGAAGACATTGTGATGCTCGAGCGGAAAGCCGGCCGGACGGGCGACCATGGCGAGCGTGACCGCCGAAAGCGAGCGCGCCCGGCGCGGAACAGGCCGCAGCGCGCGCCGCGCGGCCGGACCGAGCAGGCCGTCCGCGAGCGCTGCGGGATCGCCGTTGAAGACGACATGATCGGCCGCGAGCGTGTCGCCGCTGTGAAGCCGCACCCCGCAGGCGCGGCTGCGGACCAGGATCTCCGCCACCTCCTCGCCGAAGCGGAAGCGGACGCCATGCCGCTCGGCGAGCGCGGCAACCGCCCGGGCGAGCGCCGGGATCCCGCCATCGACGAGCCAGACCCCGGACGCCTCGACATGGGCGATCAGCATGAGCGTGGCCGGCGCGCGATAGGGCGAGCTTCCGGCATAGGTGGCGTAGCGGCCGAACAGCTGGACGAGGCGGGGATCGCGGAAGTGGCCGGCGAGCGCCCGGGCGAGCGGCGTGTAGGGCCGCAGCGCGACGAGATCGGAAAGCCGGCCGAGCCCGAGCCGCCAGCTGAGACCGAATGGCGTGGTGCGCTGCCGGCGCAGGAAGGCGGCATCGAGGGTGCGATGGATGCGGCCGGCCTCGGCCATGAAGGCAAGGAAGGCGCGCGCCTCGGCCGGTCCGGCGAAGGCCGCGATGGCATCGGCCGAGGCGCGGAGATCGGCGAAGAGGTCGAGCCGGCTGCCATCCGGCCAGGAGTGGCGCGCGAGGCAGACGGCGGGCGCAAGGCGGACATGATCCTCGAGCCGGCTGCCGGCATCCTCGAACAGCTGGTCGAACACATGGCGCAGGGTGAAGACGGTGGGCCCGGCATCGACCGGCCGAACGGCGCCGGCGGGATCGGGGACGGCAAGCTGGCGGATGCGGCCGCCGGGGGCTGCGCTGCGCTCGACGACGGTGACGTCGAGGCCGCGGGCGGCCAGCGGCACGGCGGCGGCAAGGCCCCCGATTCCGGCGCCGACGACCACCACCCGCTCCGCCCGCCCGCTCGCCATGGGCGAAGCCTAGCCGCTGTCCAGGGAAATGGACATGGAAAAGCGTCAGCCGCTATGGGCGTGGGCAGGATGTCGCTTGCTGCGCACGCGCGCCGGTGGCGCAACCGGCTGGTCGGGGATCCCCGCTTCCAGGCGCTCGCGCTGCGGATCCCTGGTGTTCGCGCGATCGGCCGGGCGCGGGCGCGGCGGCTGTTCGACCTCACGTCCGGCTTCGTGGCGAGCCAGGTGCTCTCGGCCGCGCTTTCGACCGGGCTCCTCGCCCGGCTTGCCGAGGGCCCGGCGACGGCCGGAGAGGCCGCCGAGGCCACCGGGCTCTCGGCCGAGGCGCTGGCCTGTCTGCTGGTGGCGGCCGAAGGTCTCGACCTCGTCGAGCGGCTGGCGGACGGGCGGGTGATGCTGGGGATGACCGGGGCGGAGCTTCTTGCCAACCCCGGGATCCCGGCGATGGTGGCGCACCACCCCCTGCTCTGGGCCGACCTCGCCGACCCGCGCGCCTTTCTCGACCGTCCGCCGGGCGGGGGAGCGCTGGCGCGCTTCTGGCCCTATGCTGCGGACCAGGGCGGGAGCGAGGGTGGCGACAGCGGACCCTATTCGCGGCTGATGGCGGCCTCGCAGCCGCTCGTCGCCGCGCAGGCGCTCGCGGCGCATGACTTCGGCCGGCATCGCTGCCTCCTCGACGTGGGCGGCGGCGAAGGCGCGTTCCTCGCGGCCGTGGGCGCGCGCCACCCCCGGCTTTCGCGCATGCTGTTCGACCTGCCGGCTGTCGCCGAGCGGGCAGCGGCGCGGCTGGGCGCCGGCGTCCGGGTGGTGACGGGCGACTTCCGCATCGACCCGCTGCCCGAGGGCGCCGACGCCGTCAGCCTGGTGCGGATCCTCCACGACCATGACGATGCCGTGGCCGCCGCGCTGCTGGCGAAGATCCACGCCGTGCTTCCGAACGGTGGCACCCTCATCGTCTGCGAGCCCATGGCCGGAACCCGCTCGGCGCCCGCGGTCGGCACCTATTTCGCCTTCTACCTCCGGGCGATGGGAAGCGGCCGGCCGCGCACGGCGGACGAGATCGCGGACATGTGCCGGGCGGCAGGCTTCGGCTGGGTCAGGGAGCGGCCGACCCCCCTGCCGCTGGGGGCGCGCGTCCTCGTGGCCCGCAAGTCCGGGGGTGCGAAGCGTCGCGGCCCCGGCCAGGTGTAAATGCGGCTTGACAGCCGGGGGTGTGAAGTTAAGGTGACATCGGAAGGAATCGCGGACCCCGACACCTGAAGAAGCGGGGCAGGCGGGTGGAGGTCTTGTCGCGCATGGAAACCCTTGCGGTGGTGCTGGATCGGCCGAAGGTTCTGGCCTTGCGGCAACTGGCCCTGCTGCCCCCCGGGCCTCAGGACCTGGTCGTCGAGGTGAGCTGGAGCGGCATTTCGACCGGCACCGAGAGACTCCTGTGGTCGGGGACCATGCCGGCCTTTCCCGGCCTCGGCTATCCGCTTGTCCCGGGTTATGAATCCGTCGGTCGGGTGGTGGCTGCCGGGGCCGAGGTCGAGGCGCTTCTCGGCCGGCTCGTGTTCGTGCCCGGTGCGGCCTGCTACGAGGGCGCGCGCGGGCTGTTCGGCGGGGCCGCACGGCGCCTGGTGGTGCCGGCTGCGCGGGTCGTGCCGCTGCCCGAGGCTGTCGGCGAGCATGGCGTGCTTCTCGCGCTGGCGGCAACCGCGCTCCACGCCCGGGGTGACGGCCCGCTTCCGGACCTCATCGTCGGCCATGGTGCGCTCGGGCGGCTGCTCGCCCGGCTGGTGGTGCTCGAAGGCGGGTCCCCGACCGTGTGGGAGACCAACCCGGCGCGGGCCGGCGGCGCCCTGGGCTATGCCGTCGTCGCGCCCGAGGCCGACGACCGGCGCGACTATGCCCGCATCGTCGACATGAGCGGTGCGGCCGGGCTGGTCGACACGCTCGTCGGCCGCCTCGCCCGGGGTGGCGAGATCGTGCTGGCCGGCTTCTACGACCGGATCGACTTCGCCTTCCCGCCGGCCTTCATGAAGGAGGTCCGCCTTTCGGTGGCGGCCGAGTTCGCGCCCGCGGATCTCGCCCGGGTCGCCGGCCTCGTCGCGTCGGGCGCGCTGTCGCTCAACGGGCTCATCACTCACCGCATGGCCGCGGCCAATGCCCCGGACGCCTATGCGACCGCCTTCGGCGATCCGGACTGCATCAAGATGATCCTCGACTGGCGGGAGGCTGCCTGAGCATGCTCGACACCGTGCCCACCCCCGATGCGCTGCGCGCCGAGGCGGCAATCGAACCCGACCCGGTGCATGCGGGGCCGGTGACCAAGGAGACGCAGGTCATCGCCATCTACGGCAAGGGCGGATCGGGCAAGTCCTTCACCCTCTCCAACCTCAGCTACATGATGGCCCAGCAGGGCAAGCGGGTGCTGCTCATCGGCTGCGATCCCAAGTCGGACACGACGTCGCTGCTGTTCGGGGGCAAGTCCTGCCCGACCATCATCGAGACCTCGGCGAGGAAGAAGCTCGCGGGCGAGGAGGTCAGGATCGAGGACGTCTGCTTCCAGCGCGACGGCGTGTTCGCGATGGAGCTCGGCGGGCCCGAGGTGGGCCGCGGCTGCGGCGGCCGCGGGATCATCCACGGCTTCGAGCTGCTCGAGAAGCTGGGCTTCCACGAGTGGGGCTTCGACTATGTCCTGCTCGACTTCCTGGGCGACGTGGTGTGCGGCGGCTTCGGGCTGCCGATCGCGCGGGACATGTGCCAGAAGGTGATCGTCGTAGGCGCGAACGATCTCCAGTCCCTCTATGTCGCCAACAATGTCTGCAAGGCGGTCCAGTATTTCCGCAAGCTGGGCGGCAACGTCGGGGTTGCCGGCATGGTCATCAACAAGGATGACGGCACGGGAGAGGCTGAGGCCTTCGCCCGGGCGGTCGGGATCCCGGTGCTCGCCGCCATCCCGGCCAACGAGGACCTGCGGCGCAAGTCGGCCAACTACCAGATCGTCGGGCGGCCCGACGGGCCTTGGGGTCCGCTCTTTGCCGAGCTGGCCGAGAATGCCGCCAAGGCCCCGCCGGTGCTGCCCACGCCGCTCGAGCAGGATGGCCTTCTCGGCCTGTTCAAGCCGGAGGACACGGGCGGCAACGTGACCCTGGTGCCGGCAACCCAGGCCGACATGCGCGGCGGCCAGTGGGTGCCGAGGCCCAGTCTCGAAGTGGTCTACGACTCGGTATGAGGAGCGACGCGCCCTCCTTCCTGGCGCCGGAGCCGGCCACCGCCGGTGATGGTGGCTGCCATGGCGGCCGGGCGACGATGCAGGCGGCAGCCGCGAAGGCCGGCAAGCGCGCGTTGCTCGAGCGCTACGCGGCCGATTACCCGAGGGGCCCGCACGACCAGCCGCAGTCGATGTGCCCGGCCTTCGGATCGCTCCGGGTGGGCCTCAGGATGCGGCGCACCGCGACCGTGCTCTCGGGCTCGGCCTGCTGCGTCTATGGGCTCACCTTCACCAGCCATTTCTACGGCGCCCGGCGCACCGTGGGCTATGTGCCCTTCAATTCCGAGACGCTGGTGACCGGCAAGCTGTTCGAGGACATCCGCGAGGCGGTGTTCCAGCTCGCCGATCCGGAGGCGTACGACGCCATCGTCGTCACCAACCTGTGCGTGCCGACCGCCTCGGGCGTGCCGCTCCAGCTGCTGCCGAAGGAGATCAACGGGGTCCGCGTGATCGGCATCGACGTGCCGGGCTTCGGCGTGCCGACTCATGCCGAGGCGAAGGACGTGCTGGCCGGCGCGATGCTGGCCTATGCCCGGGCCGCGGCCGAGGCCGGGCCGGTGGCCACCCCGCGCCAGCGGGCCGACGCGCCGACCGTCACGCTGCTCGGCGAGATGTTCCCGGCCGACCCGGTGATGATCGGCCAGCTGCTCGCCCCCCTCGGGCTAGCCGCCGGGCCGGTGGTGCCGACGCGCGAATGGCGCGAGCTCTATGCCGCGCTCGCCTCTCCAGTCGTGGCCGCCATCCACCCCTTCTACACCGCGAGCATCCGCGAGTTCGAGGCAGCGGGCCGCCGGGTGATCGGCTCGGCGCCGGTCGGAGTCGACGGAACGGCGGCCTGGCTCGACGCCGTGGGCGACGCCTTCGGCCTCGCGGCCGACCGGGTGGCCGCAGCGAAGGACCGCTTCCTGCCGGCCATCCGCGCCGCGCTTGCCGGCAGGCCCATCAAGGGGCGGATCACGGTCTCGGGCTACGAGGGCTCGGAGCTGCTGGTGGCCCGCCTCCTCGTCGAGAGCGGGGCGGACGTGCTCTACGTGGGCTCCGCCTGCCCGCGGACGCGCTGGTCCGACCCGGATCGGGAATGGCTCGAGGCGCGCGGGGTGCCGGTCAGGTTCCGCGCCAGCCTCGAGGACGACAAGGCGGCGGTGGACGCCTTCGCGCCGGATCTCGCCATCGGCACGACGCCCGTGGTGCAGCACGCCAAGACGAAGGCGATTCCGGCGCTCTACTTCACCAACCTCATCTCGGCGCGGCCGCTGATGGGGCCGGCGGGCGCCGGCTCGCTGGCCGAGGTGATCAACGGCGCGCTTCAGAACCGCGACCGGTTCCTGCGGATGAGCAGCTTCTTCGAGGGCGTGGGCGAGGGCCATGCCGCCGGCGTCTGGGAGGAGACGCCGGAGGATCGGCCGCAGTTCAAGGCGAAATATGCGGCCCAGCGCGCGGCCCGCGCGAAGGCCGAGGAGGCAGTGGGCACATGACCCTCGTGCTCGATCATGACCGGGCCGGCGGCTACTGGGGGGCGGTCTATGCCTTCACGGCCGTCAAGGGCCTGCAGGTCGTGATTGATGGCCCGGTGGGCTGCGAGAACCTGCCGGTCACCTCGGTGCTGCACTACACCGACGCGCTTCCCCCGCACGAACTGCCGATCGTGGTGACCGGGCTCGGCGAGGAGGAGCTGGGCAAGACCGGGACCGAGGAAGCGATGAAGCGGGCCTGGGGCACGCTCGACCCCGACCTGCCCGCGGTGGTGGTGACGGGCTCGATCGCCGAGATGATCGGCGGCGGGGTGACGCCCGAGGGCACCAACATCCAGCGCTTCCTGCCGCGCACCATCGACGAGGACCAGTGGCAGTCGGCCGACCGGGCGATGATGTGGCTCTTCGACCAGTTCGGTCCGAAGAAACTGCCCCCGCCGCGCCCGCGCAAGCCGGGCGAGAAGCCGAAGGTCAACATCGTCGGCCCCATCTACGGCACCTTCAACATGCCGTCCGACCTCGCCGAGATCCGGCGGCTCGTGGAGGGCATCGGTGCCGAGGTGAACATGGTGTTCCCGCTCGGCGCCCATCTCGCCGACATCCGGAAGCTCGCGGACGCCGAGGTCAATGTCTGCATGTACCGCGAGTTCGGCCGGCTCCTGTGCGAGCGGCTCGAGCGGCCCTATCTCCAGGCGCCGATCGGCCTCCATTCGACGACGGCCTTCCTGCGCTCGCTCGGCCACCTGCTCGACATCGACCCCGAGCCCTTCATTACGCGCGAGAAGCACACGACGGTGAAGCCGCTGTGGGACCTGTGGCGCTCCGTCACCCAGGATTTCTTCGGCACCGCGAGCTTCGGGATCGTCGCGACCGAGACCTATGTGCGGGGCATCCGCAACTTCCTCGAGGAAGAGATGGGATTGCCCTGCCGCTTCGCGTTCCGCCGCAGCGCCGGGGTCAAGCCCGACAATGCGGCGGTCCGCGAGGCGATCGCGACCTCCCCGCCGCTCATCGTCTTCGGCTCCTACAACGAGCGGATGTACATGGCCGAGACGGGGTGCCGCGGAGTCTATGTGCCCGCCTCCTTCCCCGGGGCCGTCATCCGCCGCCACACCGGCACGCCCTTCATGGGCTATGCCGGGGCCAGCTATCTCGTCCAGGAAGTGTGCAACGCGCTGTTCGACGCGCTGTTCCACATCCTGCCGCTTTCGACCGACCTTGACCGGGTCGAGGCAACGCCGGCCCGGCTTCCTGCCGCCGCAGAACTTGCCTGGGAGCCGGCAGCGCAGGACGCGCTCGCCGCCCTCGTCGAGGCCGAGCCCGTGCTCGTCAGGATCTCGGCGGCGAAGCGGCTGCGCGACGCGGCCGAGGCTGCGGCGCGCGCCGAAGGGGCCTCGCGCGTCGGCGAGCACCATGTCGCGCGCGCGGCCGGCCGGACGGAAAGGCTGGCGGCATGAGGCTGCAGCGGAATTCGCGCCCGTTCGCGGGTGCACAGGGATCAGCCGGGACCCCCCGGCTGATGACGGGGGCTGGGTGCCCCTCATCGCGTGTTGAAGGAGACCAATGATGGCAAGCATGGATGGGCCTGACCGGGCCCGGACCCACCTGACCGATCAGGAGGCCAGGGAGTTCCACGGGATCTTCATGACCAGTTTCCTGATCTTCACCGCCGTGGCGGTCATCGCCCACTTCCTCGTGTGGCAGTGGCGGCCGTGGCTCCCCGGTCCGCAGGGCTATGCGGCCGTGCAGGTCGAACAGCAACTCGCGGGCGCGACCACGCCTGCGCCCAAGGCCTGAGGAGACAGAATCATGTGGAAGATCTGGCAACTCTTTCCGGCGCAGCGGACGCTCACGGCACTCTTCGTGTTCCTGTTCGTTCTCGCGCTTCTCATCCACTTCATCCTGTTGAGCACCGACCGCTTCAACTGGCTGGAGGGGCCGCGGACCGCTGCGACCGCCGCGACGGCGCCGGCCGCGGACACGCGACTGGGGTAACGGGCGCGCGGGGAAGGCCCCCGGGGCACCCCGCACACCCCCCGACCACATGATCGACTGGCCGGCTGCCTCGGCAGCCGGCCAGCTCGGAGGGACATGACCATGGCGCTCCTCAGCTTCGAGAGAAAATACCGGGTGCGAGGCGGCACGCTGATCGGCGGCGACCTGTTCGACTTCTGGGTCGGCCCCTTCTATGTCGGCTTCTTCGGCGTCACCACGCTGTTCTTCGCCTCGCTCGGCACGGCGCTCATCCTCTATGGCGCCGCGATCGGTCCGACCTGGAACCCCTGGCTCATCTCGATCGAGCCGCCCGACCTCTCCTACGGCCTCGGCCTCGCGCCGCTGAAGGAGGGCGGGCTGTGGCAGATCATCACCATCTGCGCGATCGGGGCCTTCGTCTCGTGGGCCCTGCGCGAGGTGGAGATCTGCCGGAAGCTCGGCATGGGCTATCATGTCCCCTTCGCCTTCGGCGTCGCCATCTTCGCCTATGTGACGCTGGTGGTGTTCCGCCCCTTCCTGCTCGGCGCCTGGGGCCACGGCTTTCCCTACGGGATCTTCAGTCACCTCGACTGGGTGTCGAATGTCGGCTACCAGTATCTGCACTTCCACTACAATCCGGCGCACATGATCGCGGTGTCGTTCTTCTTCACGACGACGCTCGCGCTCTCGCTCCACGGCTCGCTCATCCTCTCCGCCGCCAACCCCGCCAAGGGCGAGACGGTGAAGAGCTCCGAGCACGAGGACATGTTCTTCCAGGACATCATCGGCTATTCGGTGGGCACGCTCGGCATCCACCGGCTCGGCCTCATCCTGGCGCTCAACGCCGGCTTCTGGAGCGCGGTGTGCATCATCATCAGCGGCCCCTTCTGGACCCGTGGCTGGCCGGAATGGTGGTCCTGGTGGCTCAACCTGCCGATCTGGAACTGAGGAGCGACCGTCATGGGCTATCAGAACATCTTCACCCAGATCCAGGTCACCGGGCCAGGGCATATCGTGCCCCTGCCCCCCGGAGACGATGAGCGGATCGGCTCCGGCGAGGGCCACAGCTCGCTGCTCGGCAAGCTCGGCAATGCCCAGCTCGGCCCCTTCTATCTCGGCCGCCTCGGGCTCGCCTCGCTCCTGTGCGGCTTCATCGCCTTCGAGATCATCGGGCTCAACATGTGGGCCTCGGTCAACTGGGATCCGGTCCAGTTCGTCCGGCAGCTCTTCTGGCTGTCGCTCGAGCCGCCGGCGCCCGAATATGGCCTCTCCATCCCGCCGCTCGACAAGGGCGGCTGGTGGCTCATCGCCGGCTTCTTCCTGACCGCGTCCATCCTGCTCTGGTGGGCCCGCACCTATGTCCGCGCTCGCCGGCTCGGCATGGGCACCCATGTCGCCTGGGCCTTTGCCTCGGCCATCTTCCTCTACCTCTCGCTCGGCTTCTTCCGGCCGATCCTGATGGGGAGCTGGTCGGAGGCCGTGCCCTTCGGCATCTTCCCCCACCTCGACTGGACCGCGGCGCTCTCGATCCGCTACGGCAACTTCTTCTACAACCCGTTCCACGCCCTCTCGATCGTCTTCCTCTACGGCTCCACGCTCCTGTTCGCCATGCACGGGGCGACCATCCTTGCCGTCACCCGCTACGGCGGGGACCGCGAGATCGAGCAGATCATGGACCGGGGCACGGCGAGCGAACGTGCCGCATTGTTCTGGCGCTGGACCATGGGCTTCAACGCCAGCATGGAATCGATCCATCGCTGGGCCTGGTGGTTTGCCGTGCTGACGACGCTGACCGGCGGCATCGGCATCCTTCTCACCGGCACCGTCGTCGACAACTGGTACCTCTGGGCGGTCGACCACAAGTTCGCGCCGTCCTACCCGCCGACCGGCACGGTCGACCCGCTCCTCGCGCAGGGGACTGCCCAATGACTGCTTCGACGCTCGTGAAGGCCGGCCTGCTCGCCGGCCTTCCCCTCCTGCTCGCGGCCTGCGAGGTCGGGCCGAAGGAGATCGCCCAGTCCGGCCATCGCGGAACGGGCATGGTGCAGATCGCCCAGAAGGCGAACCTGCCGGGGCCAGTCACCATCCCCGACGAGGGCTATCGCGACTGGGAGCCCGACCGCAGCCCCGACGCCGAGAAGGCCGGGCAGTTCTACCAGAATGTGCAGGTGCTGGGCGATCTCACCACCGACGAGTTCAACCGGCTGATGGTCGCCATCACCGCCTGGGTCTCGCCGGAAGGCTCGGTCGAGAACGGCGGCTGCAACTACTGCCACAACCCCGAGAACATGGCCTCCGACGAGGTCTATACCAAGGTGGTGGCACGCAAGATGCTCCAGATGACCCGGGCCATCAACGTGAACTGGACCGGGCATGTGAAGCAGACCGGCGTGACCTGCTACACCTGCCACCGCGGCCAGCCGGTTCCGGCGAACTACTGGACGATCGACCCGGACGCGATGGCGCGGATGGGAATCACCGGGAACCGCTTCGGCCAGAACAATCCCGACAAGACCGGCGCGGTCTATTCCTCCCTGCCGCACGATCCCTTCACCGCCTATCTGAAGGCTGCCGATCCGACCGAGCGGAAGATCCGCATCGCCGGCGTCTCGGCCTATCCGGTCTCGGGCGCGCAGGGCGCCACGCTCCAGGCGACCGAAGGCACCTATGGCCTCATGATGCACATGTCGGACTCGCTCGGGGTCAACTGCACCTTCTGCCACAACACCCACAGCTTCTCCGACTGGTCGGGCTCGTCGGCGCAGCGGGCGGTCTCCTGGTACGGGATCCGCATGGTCCGCGACATCAACGAGGGCTACATCACGCCGCTCACCTCGGTGTTCCCGGTGAACCGGCTGGGGCCCGAGGGCGATCCGTTCAAGGTGAACTGCACCACCTGCCACGCCGGCCAGAACAAGCCGCTGGGCGGGATCCGGATGATCGACACCTTCCCCGAGCTGGCGCGGATCCCGGCGCCGGTCGTGGCAGCCGCGCCAGCCCAGCCGGCGGGCTGACCCTACCGGCCAGGCGGGGTGCGAGGGGCGCCTTAGGGCGCCCCTCCTGCGTTCAGAAGGACCAGCTGATGGCCCAGCAGGTGGCAAGGCCGACGATGATGTTCATGGGGATGCCGATGCGGAGGAAGTCCTTGAAGCGATAGTCCGCGGCTGCATAGACGATGGTGTTCGTCTGGCAGCCGATTGGTGTCGCGAAGCTTGCCGACGCGCCGAACATGACGGCGACGATGAGCGGTCTTGGATCCATCCCCAGGCCCTCGGCGAGCGCGACGACGAGCGGGGGCAAGAGCACGGCAACCGCGCTGTTGGTGACGAACTCGGTCAGCAGCGAAGTGAGCGCATAGACTCCGAGAAGGACGAGGAACGGGGAGGCCTGGGCGAGATAGGGCAGCCCAAGGTCGACGACGAGCCGCACGCTTCCCGCCTCGGCCAGCGCCGAGCCGATCGCGAGCATGGCGAAGATCAGGACGAGGACATTGCCATCGAGCGAGGACCAGGCTTCCTCCGGGCCAAGGCACCGGGTGGCAAGGACGATGCCGACCGCTAGGATGGCGGCGGTCGTGATGTCGGTGAGCCCGCTGGCAGCAAGCAGGATGGCGCCGGCGAATGCGGCAATCGCGATGGGCGCCTTGCCACGGCGGTAGGGCTGCGGACGCGCCGCCACGAGGCCGAGCAGATGGGGGTTGGCGCGCATGTCGCGCTGGGCATCCGGCCCGGCCAGCACCAGCAACCGGTCTCCCGGGCGGATGGAGACCGAGGGAAGATCCGGTCCGGGCTCGTGCCCATCCCGCTCGATGCCGACGAGCCGGACATTGAGCCGGTTGAGGAAGGGAATCTGCCGGAGCGGCTGACCGATCGAAGGGTGCGTCGGGCCGACGGTCACCTCGACCAGGTTGCGCGCGGCATCCGGGTCCCAATCGAGCGCCGAGCCCCCCGCCCCCTTCAGACCGACGGACAGGTCCTGGCGGCGCAGCAGGCCGGCAAGCTCGCGAGGGGACGCCCGGACGATGAGGCGATCGCGCGAGCGCAGCATCTCGACCGAGAGATCTCCCCGGACGAGGGTGCCGCCGCGCTTCAGGCCGACGAGCCGGACCTCCGACCGGTTGAGGTCGGGCACCTCCCCTGCCCTGCGGCCGATCCAGTCGCAGGTCTCGCCGAGCTCGATTTCCGACAGCATCTCCTGGCCCGACGCCTCGTCGAGCACCGAGCCGGCGCGCGCCGGGAGCAGCAGCGGGCCGAGGAGGAGCAGCGTGAGTGCGCCGGCGGCAAGCGCGACGAGGCCCACTCCGGAGATCTCGAAGATTCCGAAGGCCGGCAGGCCAAGGTCGCGGGCCACCCCATCGACGAGCAGGTTGGTGGAGGTCCCGAGAAGGGTGACGGTCCCGCCGAGGGTCGAGACGTAGGACAGCGGGATGAGCAGGCGCGTGACAGGAAGCGCGAGCGCCGCAGCGAGCTGGCGCAGGATGGGAACGCCGAGGATGACGATGGGCGTGTTGTTGAGGAAGGCGCTGGCTCCCGCCGTTCCGGCATAGAGCCCGAGGAGGGACCGGCGGGGGTGGTCGCGCGCCCGGCCGAGGAGCCGCTTCGTGACGGCCTCGACCGCGCCGGTGCGGATGAGCGCGGCGGACAGGATGAACATCGCCGCGATGGTGATGGGGGCCGGATTGGCGAAGGCGGCAAGCGCCTGCCGGGTGTCGAGAAAGCCGAGCAGGATGAAGGCGGCCACCCCGGAGACGGCGATCACGACAGGGGGAAGCCGCTCGCTGGCGAATGCGACGATGAGGGCGATCATGAGGACGAGACCGACCACATCGCCGTGCTGGGCGAGAAGGCCGGTCCAGAGCTCGGGAAACGCCCCCATTGCGTGCCGTCTGCCCGCCCGGGCCGCTCGGGGCAACAGGAAGGGCGGGGCCGGACGTCAGGCGGCGGCGGGCACTCGCGCGAGCGCGCAGCGCGACCAGATCTCGGACAGCGCCTCGACGAGATGATCGATGTCCTCGTCGGTGTGGACCGGCGAGGGGGTGATCCGCAGCCGCTCGGTGCCCTTGGGCACGGTCGGGTAGTTGATCGGCTGGATGTAGATGCCGTGATTGTCGAGCAGCCAGTCGGAGATCATCTTGGTGTGGCGCGGATCGCCGACCATGACCGGGATGATGTGGCTCGGGTTGTCGAGCATGGGGATGCCGATCGCCATGAGCTTCGCCCGCACCTTGGCGACGCGGGCCTGGTGCGCCTCGCGCTCCCTGTTGCTGGTCTTGAGGTGGCGGATCGAGGCGGTGGCGCCGGCCGCGATCGCCGGCGGCAGCGCGGTGGTGAAGATGAAGCCCGAGGCGAAGCTGCGGACGAAGTCGCACATGGCGGCCGAGCCGGCGATGTAGCCGCCGACCACGCCGAAGGCCTTGCCGAGCGTGCCCTCGATGACCGTGATCCGGTCCATCAGCCCCTCGCGCTCGGCGATGCCGCCACCGCGCGGACCATAGAGCCCGACGGCGTGGACTTCGTCGATGTAGGACATGGCGCCGTGCGCCTCGCAGACGTCGAGGATCTCGGCGATGGGGGCGATGTCCCCGTCCATCGAGTAGACGCTCTCGAACGCGACCAGCTTGGGCCGGGCCGGGTCGGCGGCGGCGAGGCGGCGGTTCAGATCCTCGGGATCATTGTGCTTCCACACCTGGCATTCGGCGCGGCTGTGGCGGATGCCCTCGATCATCGAGGCATGGTTGCCGGCGTCCGAAAGGACGAGGCAGTTGGGGAGCTTCGCGGCGAGCGTCGAGAGCGCGGCCCAGTTGGAGACATAGCCCGAGGTGAAGAGGAGCGCGGCTTCCTTGCCGTGGAGGTCGGCCAGCTCCTGCTCGAGGAGGACATGATAGTGGTTGGTGCCCGAGATGTTCCGGGTGCCGCCGGCGCCGGCACCGCAGCGGTCGAGCGCCTCGTGCATGGCGGCGAGCACGTCCGGGTGCTGGCCCATGCCGAGATAGTCGTTGGAGCACCAGACGGTGACCTTCTGCACGCCCGAGCCGGTGTGGCGGGTGGCCTGCGGGAAGGCGCCGCGGTGCCGCTCGAGGTCGGCGAAGACGCGGTAGCGCCCCTCTTCCTTGAGGCCCGCGATCCCGGCCGCGAAGAAGGCTTCATAGTCCATTCTCACTGTCCTTCCCGTTCATTCTCGTTGAGGCGGGGGACCGCCCATTTCCAGAGGTCGGCATCGCGGACCGGAAGCATCATGAACACATGCTCGACGAGCCCGAGGAACGCGAGGGTGAACAACAGCGCAGCCCCGGTCTCCTCGAGACGTGCGCCCAGATGGAGAAGAAGGGCGGCCGACGCAAGAAGCGACACCGGAAACATGGGGTTGGCGGGTGCCACGCGGAAGTGCGACCGGAGGTAGCCAAGGTGCGGCGGAAGAAGCTCCGCCGACAGGTTCGGCACGCCCAGGAAGATGTTGAGCTTGGTGGACAGGCGCATCACGAACAGGAGCGCGAAGGTGAGCGTGCCGACCTGGTTGGGCGCGCCCCAGGTCATGGCAGCCATGCCGACGAGCGTGAGGGCGAGCGCGATCTCGTGGTGGATGAGGGTTGCCGCCGAGGCGAGAAAGCGGCGCAGGCCACGCGCGCCCGGATCGAGCGGGCCGCGGTTGGGGCCGGTGACGAAGCCCATGAGGAAGCTCATCTCGTGCCAGCCCCAGATGATGATGGCGGACGCGAAGGCGAGATAGGCGGCGGCCGGGCCGGTCTCGTTGGCTGCGACGAGATGGCCGCAGAAGGCGGCCGCTGCCGCCGGGATCGCCGCGACGATCGCGCCCTGGTGCAGCTCGCGCGGGAGGCGATTGAGCCACAGGATCCCCCCGGTCGAGAAGAACCACACCAGCGTCACGAACAGGGCGGCGAGGAGGAAATCGGCCATGGGCGCCTACCAGGCCGGCTGCAGCCGCGTGCTGGCCGGCAGCGCATTGGCCTTCACGGGGAGGAGG
Organism: Sphingomonadaceae bacterium; assembly: GCA_029268145.1. Classification (GTDB taxonomy): domain Bacteria; phylum Pseudomonadota; class Alphaproteobacteria; order Sphingomonadales; family Sphingomonadaceae; genus Thermaurantiacus. The sequence goes on from JAJUHA010000001.1 coordinate 17,955, forward strand.
TAGAGGCGGGCGAAGGCGGCGCCGGCGCGCAGCGCGTGCCATTTTGCGCCCAGCCAGCCAGCCACGCCTCCCCGCGCCTTCGCCTGCTCCATCGCGTCAGCCGCCGCGCGCAGCCGCTCCATGCCGGCCCGGAAGGCAGGCGAGTCGATGTCGAGCTCGACCGGGAAGACCTGGCGGGTGATCGCGTTGCAGATGGCAAACACGCGATAGTCATAGTCGGTCGGGTCGAGCCCGAGCGCGGCGTGGAATACCGGCCGGCCATGGTCGCGGACATACATTGTCGCGTAGACCGAGAGCAGGAAGAAGCGGATCCACAGCCGGTTGTGGCCGCGGAGCAGCTTCGGGTCGGCGCGCATGAGAAGCGCGAAGGCCTCGCCATGGCGGAACTCGTCGTTGCACCATTGCTCGAACCAGTCGAAGATGGGGTGGAAGCGCAGCTCGGGGTGCTTCTGCAGCTGGCGGAAGATGGTGATGTAGCGCGCATAGCCGATCTTCTCGGAGAGATAGACGGCATAGAAGATGAACTTCGGCGCGAAGTGGGTGTAGGTCTTGGACTTCGTCAGGAACGACAGGTCGACGCCGATCCCGGCATCCTTGAGCGTGTGGTTGATGAAGCCGGCGTGGCGGCTCTCGTCACGCGAGAGCAGCCTGAACAGGGTGCGGACATCCTCGTTCCTCGTGCGGCGCGCGATCTCGGCATAGAGGACACAGCCGGAGAATTCGGCGGTCAGCGAGGAGACGAGGAAATCGATGAACTCGCGCCGCAGGTCGGCCGGAAGGCCCTCGAGAATGCCGTCGAAGTCGGCGTCGCGGCGGAAGTGGCGCCGGTTGGGGTCCGCGCGCATCTCGGCGATGAGCGCGTCCCACTCGCACCGGACGGAGGAGACGTCGATCCGGTCGAGGGCCGCGAAATCGGTGGTGTAGAAGCGCGGCGAGAGGACCGTGTCGGCCTGGGCCATCTCCAGCGTCTCGGCCGGCGTCTGCGGAATGGCGTGGACGTTCATGACAGTCTCCGGGGGGTGAAGCTGACCTCGTAGAGCTCGGCCAGATCGAAGTGGGCGGCCAGCCGGGTCCAGGCGCGGACCAGGGCCGAGGCGCAGTCGATGGTGGCTGGCCGCTCGAGGATGAGCCGGCTGTCGAGCGGCACGGTGATGGGATCGCCATGGACCCGGACCCGGTCGCCGGGGTTGATCGCAATCCCGTCGGCCAGCTCGACATGGGCATGGAAGGCCTCGTCGGACTGCTCGATCTCGATCCGGGCCATCGATTCGATCCGGCGGGGATAGAGCAGGCTCATGCCCCCTTCCCTTCCAGCTCGGCGGCGCCGGGAAGGAGCCGCCAGAAGGCCCTGCGGTTGTCGGCGCCGAAGCTGTCGAGCTCGACCGTGCGGCCGGTTGCGACATCCTCGAGGCTGAGGCGTCCGTCGGCCCAGAGCTTCAGATGGTAGGGCGCTTCTGCGCCCACGCCCTTCATGCGCCGCTCGCGCGACATGGAGCGGATGACCCCGCGGACGAAACCTTCGTTCGAGCCGGCCGCGACGCTGGCAAACGGCGTGGTGGCAGCGCCGCCAGCGAAGATGCCGAGCGAACCATCGGGCATGTCGCGGAAGACGAGGATGCGCTCGGCGACGACGGCGATGCCGGCCTCGGCGCGCACCTGGCTCGCTGGCCGGGGGCGCTCGAGGATGCCGAGCGCAACTCCGCCGGTCAGCGCGAAGGTGACGGCGACCATGGCGCCGATGCCCCACAGCACCGGCTTCGGGATGGGGCGCTCCACGTGCGCGCTCATGCCGGCACGCCCCGCGGCTCGGGCCGCGCCCTGGCGGCAGGCCGATCGACCGGGAGGCGACGGCCGCCCGGCAGCGCCGCGGCCATGGCGCGGGCGAGGATCTCGGCCGGGCCGCGGGCATCGGCCAGCGCACGCAGCATCGGCTCCGGCCGGGCGAAGCGCCAGGGCCGGACATTGGGCCACAGCAGGAAATAGCCGGCGCGCTCGTCGGGGACGGTGGCGAGCGCGATGTCCCCCGAGCCGTCGGCCCTAGCGTTGAGCCGCGCCGTCTCGATGGCCGCCATGGGCAGGTTGACGCACATCGGAACGGCGACGCCGAAGCGCATAACGACCCGGCGGCTGGTGATGGTGTAGAGGGTGGAGCGCGCCATGAGCCAGGCGAAGAGGGCGAGGATCCCGACTGCGGCGAGGCCGGCCGCCACCGTCATGCCGACGCCGACAGGCGAGCCCGAGGCAAGGGCGAGGACGACCAGGAGCCCAAAGTAGATGGCGACCTTGCGGACATGGTAGGCGGAGATGGCCAGGCGCTTCCAGTCGGGCGCGCCCTGCCAGAGGATCTCCTCACCCGGCGGCAGCCGGCCCGGGAGACCCGGGACCGGCTCGCCATCATATTCGGTCACAGCCACGGTTCGGCCCGTTCCGGCAGGGCGTAGAGGTAGCCGGCGCCCAGATAGGCCGTGATCCGGTCCTCCTCGTTGCGGGTGACCTGGGTGGGGCTTGCCGGGCGCGGCACGCCGGCGAACTGGGCGGCCGTCACCGCGTCCATCCGGATCTCGCCCGCTCCGCGACGCACCAGGGCCATGGTCATGGGAAGCAGCGCCGGGTTCTGGCCGGTCTCGCCCGGGATCTGGACCGCAAGATAGCGCACCAGATGGTCGGTGGTGTCGACCCAGAGGTCGTTCACGTGACCGGCGACATTGCCGTCGGCCGCGACGACCGGCCAGCCGATCACGTCAGGCTCGCCATCGGAGACGAAGAAGCCCTCGGCGAGCCCGATGGGCACGATCTTGGGCTTGCCGTGCATGTCGAGCTCGGGCTCGTGCGACCGGGCCGACTGGAAGGCACCGGCGCCGACGCCCGCGGTGAGCGGGTTGCCGGTGGGGTCGAGCGGCGAGCCGCCCCAGTGGGCACGGACGGTTCCGGGAATGTCGACCGGCTCCCGCTTCGGATCGGCATCGGGGCTGATGGCCCCCTTGCCATGCGGCAGGAAGAAGGTCTTGGGGCGGGCCTTCTGGAGGATGCCGTCGCTGGGGATGAGCGCGCCGCTGGCCTCCTCCTCGAGCGGATAGCCTTCGCGCCGGTCTTCCCGCCTGAGGTAGATGACGAGGCCGAGGAAGAAGAGGAAGAAGGCGTAGAAGACGAGTTCTGCGACGTCGAGACCGCCGACGATGAAGACCTGGGACATGGGGATTCTCCTGGTGTGCCTCCCGGGGACTGGTTCAGGTGGGAAACTCGCTCAGGCCGAAGCGGCCGGGGCGGGCGGGGGGTGGGTCGGACCGGACCCAGCGGGCGAGCGGCCCCAGCGCGACGAGTGCCGCGAACAGGAGCGCGATCTCGAGATGCCAGACGACGCTGTAGCCGGTTCCGGCATCATCGAGGGCGGGGCCGAGCCGGCCGGAGACGGCAAGCGCCGAGACGATGTCACGCAGCGCGCCACCGAGCGCGACGGCAGCGCCCGCGGCCGTCGCCTGGGCAGCGCCCCAGGCGCCAAGCGCAAGGCCCGAGCCGGTGGTGGCGCCGAGCGCCATGGCGGCCGTGAGCGTGCCGACCGAGAAGAGCCCGCCGCCGAGCCCGATGCCCATGGCGCCGATGCCGAACAGGGTGACCGACTGGAGCGGCTCGGAGATGATGACGGCCGCGAAGGCGCCGATGCCGATGAGGAGGCCGAGGGCGGCAAGCCGGTGCGGATCGCCTCCCAGGCCGAGGCGCTGGGCGGCAAGGCCGAAGCCGAGGAGGGCACCGGCCGCCCAGAGCGCCGTCAGCGAGGTGGTTGCGCCGACGGCGAGGCCGAGCACTTCGCCGCCATAGGGCTCGAGGAGCACATCCTGCATCGAGAAGGCGGCGGCGCCGAGGCCGACCGCCCAGAGCAGGCGCGCGGCACCCCCGCCGGCTATCAGCGCCTTCCAGCTGGCGTGGAAGGGGGGACGCGCGCGCGTCGGCGCGGTGGCGGCCGGGTTGCGCGCCTCCTGCTTCCACAGCGCGAGCAGGTTGAGCGCCATGGTCAGCGCCGCGACCCCCTGGATCACCTGGATGAGGCGGATGGCCGAGAAGGGCCGCAGCAGCTGGCCGATGACGAGCGCTGCGAGCATCATGCCAACGAGCAGCATGACATAGAGGAGCGCGACGAGGCGCGGCCGGTTCTCCTCGTCGGCGAGGTCGGTTGCCAGCGCGAGCCCGGCGGTCTGGGTGGTGTGCATGCCAGCGCCCACCAGCAGGAAGGCGAGTGCGGCTGCGATCTCGCCGATGACGACGGGGCCATGGGTGTCGCCGCTCATGACGAGAAGGGCGAAGGGCAGGATGGCGAAGCCGCCGAACTGGAGGAGCGTTCCGAACCAGATGTAGGGCACGCGCTTCCAGCCGAGGATCGAGCGGTGCGTGTCGGACCGGTGGCCGATGAGCGCGCGGACCGGCGCGAAGACGAGGGGGATGGCGACCATGAGCGCGACGACGGCGGCCGGAAGCCCGAGCTCGACGATCATCACCCGGTTGAGCGTGCCGGTGAGCAGCACCGCGGCCATGCCGACCGAGACCTGGAACAGGGAGAGGCGGAGGATGCGGCCGAGCGGAAGCTCGGGCGTGGCGACGTCGGCGAACGGCAGGAAGCGGGTGGCCACCGCAGTCCAGTCGAAGAGCCGGGCGCCCGCCATCAGCCGCGCACCCATTCCATCGCGTGGGAGGTGTAGAAGCCGCGCGCGACCCGCTGCGACCGGGCCGGAGTCCAGCGCGGATGGATCGCCAGCTCGCGGTGGAGCCGGCGCTCGGCGACGGGCGCGATCATCGGCGCGCGGTCGGCGCGCGGGAAGAGCCTGCCGACCGCATGCATGGCCGCAAGGAGCGGCGTGCGCGGGGCGAAGGTGAAGAGGATGGAGCGGCGGGTGCGGGCGGCGAGCGCGCCGAGCGCCCGGGCAATCTCGCCCGCCGGATAGTGGATGAGCGAGTCCATGGCGACGACATGGTCGAACTCGCCGTCCTCCGCCGCGAGCATGTCGCCGGCGACGACGCGGAGGCGGCCGGAAAGGGCGGCGGGTGCGCGCTCGCGGGCGATGGCGACGAGCCCGGGGGAGAGATCGACCCCGACCACCTCGGCGCCGCGCCGGGCGGCCTCGACGGCGAGCGCGCCGGTTCCGCAGCCGGCATCGAGCAGGCGAAGCCCGGTCATGTCATGCGGCAGCCAGGACAGCAGGGTCGCGCGCATCTCGTCGCGGCCGGCGCGGACCGTCGCACGGATGCGGGAGACCGGGGCGTCGGAGGTGAGCGCCACCCACTGGGCGTGCGCGGTGCGGTCGAAATAGTCGGCGAGCCGCGCCCGGACCTCGCTGTAGGTGGCCGACGTCGCCATCACTCGAACCCCAGGAAGTCGAAGATCTCGCGGTCCTTCATGGGGCGGACTGCGAGCGGCTCCACGCCGTTCCACAGCGTCTCGGCAAGCCGGAGATACTCGGCGCGCGCTTCCTCCACCTCGGGGCTGTCCTCCATCTCGAAGAGGGTGCATTTCCTGAGGCGCGAGCGGCGGATGGCATCCACGTCCTTCAGGTGGGCGAGGCGCTTCATTCCGGTCGCTGCGGCGAAGCGGTCGATCTCGTCGGTCGCGGCCGAGCGGTTGGCGATCACGCCGGCGACGCGGACATCATAGTTCTTCGCCTTGGCGTTGATCGCGGCCATGATGCGGTTCATCGCGAAGATGCTGTCGAAGTCGTTGGCCGCGACGACGATGGCGCGCTCGGCATGCTGGAGCGGGGAGGCAAAGCCGCCGCACACCACGTCGCCGAGCACGTCGAAGATGACGACATCGGTGTCCTCGAGCAGATGGTGCTGCTTGAGCAGCTTGACCGTCTGGCCGACGACATAGCCGCCGCAGCCGGTGCCAGCGGGCGGGCCGCCGGCCTCGACGCACATGACGCCGTTGAAGCCCTCGAACATGTAATCCTCGGGCCGAAGCTCCTCGGTGTGGAAATCGTGGCTCTCGAGCACGTCGATGACGGTCGGCATCAGCCGCTTGGTCAGCGTGAAGGTGGAATCATGCTTCGGATCGCAGCCGATCTGGAGGACCCGATGGCCAAGGAGCGAGAAGGCCGCCGACAGGTTCGACGAGGTGGTGGACTTGCCGATCCCGCCCTTGCCATAGACGGCGAAGACCTTGGCGGTGCCGATGCGGTCCCGCGGGTCGAGATGGACCTGGAGGCTGCCTTCGCCGTCCGGACGGCGGGGGCGGATGGGGTCGTCGAGGGCCATGTCCGTCTCCTTCCTCAGGCGGCTTCGGCGATCCCCTCGAGGCGGTCCTCGAGGGCGTCTGCCGCGGCGCGCAGGGCCGCAAGCGTTGCCGGGTCGGGCTTCCAGAGGTCGCGGTCGACCGCCTCGAGCAGCCGGTCGGCGAGGCGCTGGGAGGCCCTGGGGTTGAGCGCGGCGAGCCGGTTCCTCATCTCGGCGTCGAGCATGAAGGTCTCGGCGGTCTGCTGATAGACCCAGGGAGCAACCTGGCCGGTCGTCGCCGACCAGCCGAGGGTGACGGTCACCTGCGCCTCGATGTTGCGCACGCCCTCATGGCCATGCTCCAGCATCGCCTCGACCCAGCGCGGGTTGACCGTGCGGGTCCGCGTCTCGAGCGCGATCTGCTCGGCGAGCGTGCGCACCTTCGCCGCGCCCGCCGTGTCGTCGAGGATGTAGACGGCCGCCTCCTCGCCCTTCGCCCGGGCGACCGAGCGGGCGACCCCGCCGAGCGCATCGACATAATGGTCGATCGTGGTGACGCCGAGCTCGGCCGACTCGAGGTTCTGGAAGGCGAGATCGACTCCGGCAAGGGCGGAGCGCATCAGCCCGGCCTGGCGGGTCGGCCTGCCGCTGCGGCCATAGGCATAGCCCTTCTGCCGTTCGAAGCTGTCGGCAAGATCGTCGGGCGAGGTCCAGTTGCCACTGTCGATCATCAGGTTGACGTTGGCGCCGTAGCTGCCCTCGGCGTTGGAGAAGACGCGCAGCGCCGCCGTCTCGAGGTCGCAGCCGTGGGCGGCCATGTGCGCCAGCGCGTGCTTCCTGACGAAGTTCCTGTCCGCGGGCTCGTCGGCGCTTGCCGCCAGGAAGGCTGCCTCGGCCAGCGCGCGCGTCTGCATGGGGAGGAGATCGCGGAAGATGCCCGAAAGGGTCGCCACAACGTCGATGCGCGGACGGCCCAGTTCGGAAAGCGGCACCAGCTCGGCGCCGGCGAGCCGGCCATAGCCGTCGCGCCGGGGGCGCGCGCCCATCAGCGCCAGCGCCTGGGCGAGCGGGGTTCCTTCCGACTTCAGATTGTCGGTGCCCCAGAGCACCATCGCCACCGTCTCGGGCAGGCGGCCGCTGTCGGCGACATGGCGGGCGAGCAGCCGCTCGGCCATGGCATGGCCTTCCGCGACGGCGAAGGTGGAGGGCAGGCGGAAGGGGTCGAAGCCGTGGATGTTGCGCCCGGTGGGCAGCACGTCCGGGTTGCGGCTGATGTCCCCGCCCGGCGCCGGGCGGATGTAGCCGCCCGAAAGCGCGTGGACGAGCGCCCGGACCTCGCCGGTGCTGGCGACATGGAGGCCCATGGGCACGAGGTTCGTCTCGATCTCGTGGAGCCGGTCGGGCAGCGCGTCGGTCGGCACGTCGCCGAGGTCGGCGGCCTCGGCCTGGGCGCGGATCAGGGCCTCGAGCCGGTCGCGCTCGGGCGAGGCCGGGTCGGTCGTGCGCCAGCGGTCGAGCGAGGCGCGCAGATCGGCGAGACCCTTGTGGAGGCCCGCCTCGGCGAGCGGCGGCGTCTCGTAGGAGACGAGCGTGGCCGCCGCGCGGCGCTTGGCGATCGACCCTTCGGAGGGGTTGTTGGCGGCGTAGAAGTAGATGTTGGGAAGGTCGCCGAGCAGCCGCTCGGGCCAGCAGTCGGCCGAAAGCCCGGTCTGCTTGCCCGGCATGAACTCGAGCGCGCCGTGGGTGCCGAAGTGGAGGACGGCGTGGGCAGCGAAATCCTCGCGCAGGTAGCGGTAGTAGGCCGAGAAGGCGTGGGTGGGCGCAAACCGGCCCTCGAAGAGGAGACGCATCGGATCCCCCTCGTAGCCGAAGCCGGGCTGGAGCCCGACGAAGACATTGCCGAAGCGGGCACCCTGGATGAGGATGTGGCGCCCGTCGGAGAGCTGGCGGCCCGGCGCCGGGCCCCACTGCGCCTCGATCGCGGCCAGGTGCGGCTCGCGCCGGACATGGGTGTCGGCCGGGATCAGCTCGGCGACATTGGCATCGGTGCCGTAGCGGTCGCGGTTGCCCTCGAGCAGGGCCGCCTTGAGCGCCTCGACCGTGGGGGGCACGTCCACCCGGTGGCCAGTCTCGGCAAGCGCGATCAGCGTCCGGTGGAGGCTCTCGAAGACGCTGAGCCAGGCCGCGGTGCCCGCCGCGCCGGAGTTGGGCGGGAAGTTGAAGAGGGTGATGGCGATGCGCCGCTCGGCCGCCGGCGCCCGCCGGAGCGCGACGAGGCGGGCGACTTTGGCGGCCAGCGCCTCGGCGCGCTCGGGGCAGGGCAGCATCTCGCGGGCGAGGCCCGAGGAGGGGTGCAGGCAGCGCCGCGAGCAGCCAGTGCAGGGCGCGGACGAGCCATCGGATCGCCCGCCGAAGACGGTTGGCACCGTGGCGCCGTCAAGCTCGGGGATGGCGACCATCATCGTCGCCTCGACCGGGGTGAGGCCCTGGCTGCCCTTCCCCCAGTGCTGGAGCGACTGGAACTCGAGCGGGTGGGCGGCGACATAGGGGACGTCGAGCCGGGCGAGAATCTCCTCTGCCGCGCGGGCATCGTTGTAGGCCGGCCCGCCGACCAGGCTGAAGCCGGTGAGCGAGACCAGCGCGTCGATGGTGGGCCGGCCGCCTTCCATGAAGAAGCGCTCGATCGCGGGGCGCTGGTCAAGGCCGCTGGCAAAGGCCGGGATGACCCTGAGGCCCCTCGCCTCGAGCGCGCGGATGACGCCGTCATAATGGCCCGAGTCGCGCCCGAGCACGTAGGAGCGCAGCAGCAGCAGGCCGACGGTGCCGGCGCGACCGCTGGCCGGCGGCAGCAGGCGCAGCGATTCCGACATGCGCCCCTTCATGTCGGGGTGATAGACTCCGACCTCGGGATACTGGGCCGGCGGCTGCGCCGGGGTTGCACCTCGCAGCACGGCCCGCGGCCCGTCGGCATAGCGGTCGACCAGCGCCCGGATCATGGCGACGAAATTGTCGTCCGAGCCGGCGAGCCAGTATTGCAGCGTCAGGAAGTAGGCGCGCACGTCCTGCGCCGAGCCGGGGATCCACTTCAGCAGCTTCGGCAGCGTGCGCAGGATCTTCATCTGCCCGGCGCCGGAGGACTGGCCGGGCCTGGCCGAGCCGCGCAGCTTCCGCAGGAGCGCCAGCGGGCCCGAAGGGGCCGCGTCCATCCGGTACTGGCCGAGCCGGGTCAGGCGGACGATCTCGGCCCCCGACATCAGCCCGAGCATGGCATCGCAGCTGTCCCGCCGCGCCTCGAGCGCGGGAAGGACGGCGCGGATATGCTCCTCGAGGAAGAGCATGGTGGCGAGGATGATGTCGCCGCGGGCGATGTCGGCCCGGGCGGCCTCGAGCCGCTCGGGCGCACCCTCCCAGTCGGCGGCGGCGTGGAAATGGAGCGCGACGGGGAGGCCCTCGGCGCGGAAGCGGGCGGCAGCGCGCTCGGCCGTGCCGGCAAGGTGATTGTCGAGGGTGACGATCACCACCCGCAGGGGGCTCTCCAGCCGGGGCGGCTCAGCGGGCGAAATGCGATTTCGCATCATAGAGCGTCTCGACGGTGATGGCGGCAATTCCGCGCTCGGCGGCATAGGCCTCGGTGTTGCGGCGCGCCTTGCCGCGCACGAAGAAGGGGATCTTCCGCAGCTCGCGCTCGGCATCGGCTGTCCACACCAGAAGCCCGTCGGCGCGGGCCGGCGCTGCGATCGGGGCTGCAACCGGTGCCGCGACCAGGGCCGCGCAAGCTGCCGTCGCGACGGGATCGGCGGGCGCCGGGGCCGGGGCGGGTGCCGGGGCCTGCTGCGCAGCATGGCCCGAGGCCAGGTGCGAGGGCCCGGCCGCGTCGGAGAATTCGAAATCCTCGCGGAACATGGTGAGGAGATGCTCCTCGAGGCCCATGACGAGCGGGTGGACGAGGGTGTCGAAGAGGACATTGGCCCCCTCGAAGCCCATCACGGGCGAGTAGCGCGCCGGGAAGTCCTGGACATGGACGGGCGCCGAGATGACCGCGCAGGGCAGCCGCAGCCGCTTGGCGATCATCCGCTCCATCTGGGTGCCCAGCACGAGCTCGGGCTGGAGCGCGGCAATCCGCTCCTCGACCTCGAGATAGTCGTCGGTCACCAGCGGCTCGACCCCGAGCCGGGCCGCGGCAGCGCGGACCTCGCGGGCGAACTCCCGATTGTAGCAGCCGAGGCCGACGACCTCGAAGCCGAGTTCCTCGGTGGCGACGCGGGCGATGGCCATCGCGTGGGTGGCATCGCCGAAGATGAAGACGCGCTTGCCCGTGAGGTAGGTCGAGTCGACCGAGCGCGACCACCAGGGAAGCCGGGCGTGCGGCGCAGCAAGGGCGGGGGCAGGGTCGAGGCCGAGGTGGCCCGCCACCTCGCGGACGAATTCGGACGTCGCGAGCTGGCCGATGGGAACGGTGCGCACCGTCGGGCGGCCGAAGGTCCGCTCGAGGAAGCGGCAGGCCGTATCGGCGATCTCGGGGTAGAGGCAAATGTCGAGATCGGCCTCGCCGAGTGCCGCGATGTCGGCCGCGGTGGCCCCCAGGGGCGCGACGACATGGACGTCGACGCCGAGCGCATCGAGCAGGCGGGTCACCTCGGTGACGTCGTCGCGATGACGGAAGCCGAGCGCGGTGGGGCCGAGAAGGTTGACGCGCGGCCGCCGCCCCGCGCGCGGGGCCGGGCGACGCGTGCGGTCGGCGAGGCCACGCACCAGGGCGTGGAAGGTTTCCGCCGCGCCCCAGTTCTCCTTGCGGCTGTAGCTCGGCAGCTCGAGGGGAATGACGGGGACGGGCAGGCCCATGGTGGCGGCAAGGCCGCCGGGGTCGTCCTGGATCAGCTCGGCCGTGCAGGAGGCGCCGACGAGGAGCGCGTCGGGCCGGAAGCGGGCGTGGGCGTCGGCAAGCGCTGTCTTGAACAGTTCGGCCGTGTCCTTGCCGAGGTCCCGCGCCTGGAAGGTGGTCCAGCTGACCGGCGGGCGGTGGTCGCGCCGCTCGATCATGGTGAAGAGGAGATCGGCGTAGGTGTCGCCCTGCGGCGCGTGGAGGACATAGTGGATGCCGCGCATTCCGGTTGCGACGCGCATCGCCCCCACATGGGGCGGGCCCTCGTAGGTCCAGGCGGTGAGCTTCATGGCGCCGGCTCCGGCGCCAGCGCGGCGAGCCTGGCCCGGCGGACCAGCGGGCGGGCGAACAGCTCGGCGAGGTCGCCGGCCTGGTCGAAGCCATGGACCGGCGAGAAGACCAGCTCGATCGACCATTTGGTGGCAAGGCCCTCGGCCTCGAGCGGGTTGGCGAGCCCCAGGCCGCAGACGGTCAGATCCGGGCGGTCGGCGCGGACCCGGTCGAGCTGGCGCTCGACATCCTGCCCTTCGGCGAGGCGGACACCGGAGGGAAGGCGGGCGAGGTCCGGCCCGTGGAAGCGCTGGTGGAGATAGGGGGTTCCCACCTCGACCGGCACCATGCCGCACTCCTCGGCGAGGAAGCGGGCGAGCGGGATCTCGAGCTGGCTGTCGGGAAGGAAGCTGATCCGCCGGCCTTCGAGCAGCGGGCGATGGCGGGCGAGCGCGCGCTCGGCCCGGGCGCGCGGCGCCGCCACGACCTCGGCGAACCGCTGCGGATCCACGCCGAAGGCGCGCGCCGCGACGCCGAGCCAGGCCTCGGTGCCCCGGGCGCCGAACGGGAACGGGGCTTCCAGCAGCTTCGCGCCCCGCCCTTCGAGTGCGGCCGCCGTGCCGCCGAGGAAGGGCTGGGCGAGGAGCACGAGGGTGCCGGGGCCGATGGCGGGAAGGGCGCCGGCGCGGCGCGGCGGCAGGAAGTCCGCGGCGATGCCGAGATCGGCGAACAGGCGCGCGAACTGGTCCTCGACGATGTCGGGAAGGCTGCCGGCGACGAGGAGGCGGGGGCTGCGGCCGGACCCGGCCTCGGGCAGTTCCGGGACGAGCGCGGCAAGGCAGGCATCCTCTCCTTCGGTGAAGGTCGTCTCGATGCCCGAGCCGGAATAGGCGAGGACGCGCACGCCCCCGGCCCTCAGGCGCTGGTCGAGGCGGGAGGCCGCCTTGTCGAGGTCGAGCTTGATGACTTCGGACGGGCAGGAGCCGACGAGGAAGAGCAGGCGGATGTCGGGCCGGCGGGCGAGGAGGCGCGCCACCACCCCGTCAAGCTCCTCGTGGACATCGGCGAGGCCGGCGAGATCCTTCTCCTCGATGATCGCGGTTGCAAACCGCGGCTCGGCGAAGATCATCACGCCTGCGGCGGACTGCAGCAGATGGGCACAGGTGCGCGAGCCCACCACGAGGAAGAAGGCGTCCTGGATCTTGCGGTGCAGCCAGACGATGCCAGTGAGCCCGCAGAACACCTCGCGCTGGCCACGCTCGCGCAGCACCGGGCGGACCGGGGCGAGCGCCGGCGCGTTCACGGCAGGGCCCCCGCGGCCGCGTCGAGCCGGGCCAGCCGCAGCTTCCAGACGAACTGGGCAGCGTTGACGACATAGGCGGCATAGGCCGCGAGCGCGACCGCCATCTGCTGCGCGACCGTGCCGATCCCGGCCAGCAGCATGACGACCCAGGCGCTGTGGAGCGCCAGCACCAGCATCGAGAAGACATCCTCCCAGAAGAAGGCGGGCGCGAAGAGATAGCGGCCGAAGACCACCTTCTCCCAGATCGCCCCCGTCACCATGATAAGGTAGAGGACCATCGTCTTGACGAGGATCGAGAGCGTTGCGGCACCCTCCCCTTCGCCGGTCAGGAGGAAGCGGGCGACGAGCGCGAGGCTCACCAGGAAGACGAGGAACTGGAGCGGCGCGAGCACGCCCTGGACGATCGTCCAGGGACTTTCGTCCCGCCGGCGGCGCTCCTCCGGCGTGTAGAGCGGGCGGCGCCGCCGTGCCCCAGCGGGTGCTGCGGGAGATGCCGGCCGCGGGCCCGGCGCGCGGGCGGCCGGGCGACGCGGATCGGTCTCAGGGCCTTGCCCGAGTGCGATCATCGGCTGTTCCGCGACCTCCATCCCAGGTCGGAGCCTAGGGTCGGGATTCCGGATTGTCAACGAAACTTGACGCCCATATAAGTGGACATCGCGGCGGTTTGTCGCAGTGGAATTGGCCGTGTCGCCGGTGCGCGCTTGGGCGGGAGGCTCGCCGGCGGGGAGGCAGAGATGCGGGGGTCGGGTAGCGGGAGAGCCGACCGGTGATTGCCATGTTGCAGGCAGATGAATAGTCTGGCGTCCGGTGGGGAGTCGCTGCGCGAGAATGGCGCCCCGACCCTGGTCGCGGAGGGTTCCGCGGCCGGAGACAGCGGGAGGACCGTGATGGCAACGGTCGGGATGAACCTGGCGCTCAGCCTCGAGGGTCTGCTGCAGCGCTTTCCGTCGCTCCGGGATTTCGGGCTCCGCCGGCTGCGACGCACCCATGGCGAGATTCCGCCGGCGAACCTGGCGGCGATCATCGAATCGGAGATCATTCCGCGCCTTCTGGTCGCGCACCTCGCCGATGGCAGCGGGCACCAGGCGGGCGCCGGGCCGGGCCCCGCGATTGCCGCAGCCCCGGACCGCGGCGGGATGTCGGGAGCGGCCGCGGCCAGCGCCCTGCGAAGGCCGCCGCCAGCCGACGACGTCATCCTGCCCGGCGAGGTCGGCCCGTTCGCCCAGGCGGCGATCGAGCGGGAGGTCACCGACCTCCTGGCCGATGTCGAGGCAATCCTCGCCCGGGGCGTCCCCCCCGGCGCAGTCCTCCTCGATCTCCTTGCCCCGACGGCGCACGAGCTGGGACGGATGTGGGAAGCCGACCGCTGCGATTTCCTCGACGTCACCATGGGTCTGTGGCGTCTGCAGGAACTGGCGCATGCGATAGCCTTGCGGATGCCCGCGAAACCCGCCATCGCCACGTCCTGCCGGGCGCTGTTCGCGGCCATGCCGGGAGACAATCACGGCTTCGGTCCGCTGCTTGTGGCGAAGCATTTCGAGGCGTCTGGCTGGGATGCCCATTGCCGGACCGGGTGGGGCGCTGACGAGCTCTGTGCCGAGCTCTCCGCCGTGGCCTACGACCTCGTTGGCCTGACCGTCACCCAGGACCGGCAGGTCGATGGGCTTCCCGAGCTCATCGAGGCTCTGCGGGAGGCCTCGCTGAACCCCGCCATCCTCGTGATGGTCGGCGGCGCGCTGCTGGTGGAGCGGCCCGAGCTGGCCTTCCTGGTCGGTGCGGATGCGACCGCGCCAGATGCGAGGACGGCCGTCGAGCGGGCGGAGGCGCTGCTGCGGGGCCGGGGCATGGCGGGAGTGTGGCTCGGCTGAAGGCGGTTTCGGCCGCAGGAGAAGCGACAGATACGGATGGACGCCCAGACCCCATCGCCGGAGCCCGTTCCCTTCCGCGCGCCCGACGGGTCGCTGGGGGGCGTGGAATCGCGCGTGGTGGCCTCCGTCATTGCCGCTGCAAGCGATGTCGCGCTCGTGCTCGACGAGGAAGGGGTCATCCGCGACATGGCGATCGGCTCCGCCGACCTGGTGGAGGAAGGCGCCGGCGAGTGGCTCGGCAAGCGGTGGGACGAGACCGTCCTTCCCGACAGCCGCCACAAGGTGCTGGAGCTGCTGTCGGGCAAGGCACCCGCCCCGGGCAAGCCCTGGCGGCAGATCAACCAGCGCACCGGCCGGGGCGAGATCCCGCTGCGCTACACGGCGATCCCGGCGGGTCCCGGGCGCGGCACCATCGCCATCGGCCGCGACGCGCGGGGGGATGCCGCGCTCCAGCAGCGGCTCCTCCAGGCCCAGCAGGCGATCGAGCGCGAGCGGCTGCGGGCGCGGCAGACCGAGTCGCGCTACCGGCTCCTGTTCGGCCTTTCGCGCGAGGCCGTGGTCGTCCTCGATGCGGGAAGCCGCACCATCGTCGAGGCGAACCCCGCGGCCGAGCGGCTCCTCGGCCGGACCGGTCTCGCCGGCAGGCCGCTCCTCCAGGTCATCGACTCCTCCGGGCGGGATGCGCTCCTCGCCTTCCTCGGCGCCATCGGAGTCCGCGACGACGCGCCACCGGCGCGCGTCCAAGTCGCCGGCGGCGCCGGCACGGTCCGGATCGATGGCACGCTCTTCCGCCAGGGGGGAAGCAGCTATGTCCTGCTGCGGCTCGCGGGCGAGACCGGGAGCAGCGGCGAAGGCGAGCTCGGCCCGGTGCTCGAGCGGGTTCCCGACCCCTTCGTCGTAACCGATTCCGCCTTCCGGATCCTGGACGTGAACGCGGCGCTCATCGAGCTTCTCGGCCATGCCCGGCGCGAGGACCTCATCGGGGAGCCCCTCGCGCGGTTCCTCGGCCGGCCGGGGGTCGATTTCGGCGTGCTCTCGGCCCAGCTCGCCGAGCATGGCGCCGTCCGCAATCTCGCGACGATCGTGCGCCCGCGCCTCGGGGCGCCGGTCGATGTCGAGGTGTCGGCCGTGCTGGTGGACGAGGGGGACCGGCGGATCGGCGGGTTCACGCTGCGCTCGCTGGCCGCCGACCGGGCGCGGATCACCGCCGAGATGGCCTCGCCGCGGTCGGTCGAGGAGCTGACCGAACTGGTCGGCCGGATGTCGCTCAAGGACATCGTGCGCGAATCGACCGACCTCATCGAACGGCTGTGCATCGAGGCGGCGCTCAAGTGCGCCGACAACAACCGGGCGTCCGCGGCCGAGATCCTCGGGCTTTCGCGCCAGGGGCTCTACCTCAAGCTGCACCGCCATGGCCTCGCCCGGGACCCCGGCGACGACAAGGGCGAGCCGAGCAGCTGACGGCGGCGCGGCCGGCGCCGGGCTCAGGGAAATCGACGGGATGCGCTGTCAACCGCAGTTGACGCCCGCCGCCGGGTCCGCCTAGTCTGGCAACATGGCGGGAGCGGGAGAAGCGGGCATCACGCTGCTCGGGCGCAGGCCGGTTCCGCGCCCCCGCGACATTCTCGCCCTGCTGAAGCCGGTCACCTGGTTTCCGCCCATGTGGGCCTTCATGTGCGGCGTCGTCTCCTCGGGCGTGCCGCTGGCCGAGCGGTGGCCCTTCCTGCTCGCCGGCATGCTGCTCGCCGGCCCGCTGGTGTGCGGCACCAGCCAGGCGATCAACGACTGGTTCGACCGCGAGGTGGATGCGATCAACGAGCCGGACCGGCCGATCCCCTCGGGCCGCGTTCCGGGCCGCTGGGGCCTTGGCGTCGCGCTTGCCGGATCGCTCCTTTCGCTCGCGGTGGCGGCGGCCATCGCGCCGGTCGTGCTGGCGGCGACCTGCCTCGGCCTGCTGCTGGCGTGGATCTATTCCACGCCCTGGCCGCGGCTCAAGGCGAGTGGGCTGTGGGGGCCGGCCGCCTGCGGCTTCGCCTACGAGGGGCTCACCTGGTTCACCGGGGCGGCGGTGATGGTGGGCGGCATGCCCGATTCGAAGGTGCTGGCGCTCCTGCTGCTGTTCAGCCTTGGCGCCCATGGCATCATGGTCCTCAACGACTTCAAGGCGATCGAGGGCGACCGGCGGATGGGGATCCGGTCGCTTCCGGTCACCCTGGGGCCGGTGGCTGCGGCCCGGGTGGCGTGCGTGACCATGGCGGTGCCGCAGCTGGCCGTGGTGGCGCTGCTTGCCGCCTGGGGCCTCGGCGTCCATGCCGGAATCGTCGGCCTGGGCGTCGTGCTGCAGCTGGCCTTCATGCGGCGGCTGCTTGCCGATCCGGCCGGGCGGGCGCCCTGGTACAATGCGACGGGCGTGATGACCTATGTGCTCGGCATGCTGGTCGCGGCCGTCGGCGTCGGGAGCCTGGCGTGAGCGCCGCCGCCCCGGCGCTGCGACCTCTCGGCTTCCCCGGCATCCTGCGGCTTGGCCTCGTCCAGGCGGCGCTCGGCGGCATCGTGATGCTCGTCACCTCGATGCTCAACCGCATCATGGTGGTCGAATATGCGCTTGCCGCGGTGGTCCCGGCAGCGCTGATCGCTTGGCACTATGCCGTCCAGCTGTCGCGGCCGGGCTTCGGCCACGCTTCCGACCGGGGCGGAAGCCGCAAGCGCTTCATCCTCGGCGGCATGGCCCTGCTGACGCTCGGCGCGCTCACGGCGACCAACGCCGTCTTCCTGATGGCGAGCTTCCGCCTGGTGGGAATCGTCGCCGCCATCCTCGGCTTCACCATGATCGGCGCCGGCGTGGGCGCGGCCGGAACCTCGCTTCTTGCGCTTCTCGCCAGCCGGGTCGAGCCGGCCCGGCGCCCGGCAGCGGCAGCGACGACCTGGATCATGATGGTGGCCGGGATCGCCGTCACCGCCGGCGTGGCCAGCAACTTCATCGACCCCTTCTCGCCCGAGCGGCTGGCGATGGTGGCGGGGGGCATCTGTGCCGTTTCGCTCATGATCACGGTGCTTGCGCTTCACCGCGTGGCCGAGGGCGTTCCCGCGCCGGTCGAGCGGGGGCCGGAGAGCCTGGCCGAGGGGCTGGAGGCGATCTGGGGCGATCCGCGGGTGCGCGGCTTCACCCTGTTCGTCCTGGTCTCGATGCTCGCCTACGCCATGCAGGACGTGATCCTCGAGCCCTTCGCCGGGCTGGTGTTCGCCTATTCGCCCGGCCAGTCGACCCGGCTTGCCTCGATGCAGCACGGCGCAACGCTTGCCGGCATGCTCGCCTTCGGCCTCGCCGGGCGCTGGCTGGTGCAGCGCCTGGCAGGCGGCAACCGGACGCTGGTGGTGGCGGGCTGCCTCATGTCCGCGACCGGGCTTGCGCTCTTGGCGTTGGCCGCGCGGCAGGGCAGCGGCTTTCCGCTGGCGCCGACGGTGATGCTGCTGGGCTTCGGCAACGGCCTGTTCGCAGTCGCGGCGATTGCCAGCATGATGGATCTGGCCGGCTACGGCGGGACGGGCCGCGAAGGCATCCGGATGGGGCTGTGGGGCGCCGCCCAGGCGATCGCCTTCGCGCTCGGCGGGCTGCTGGGTGCGGCCGGAGTGGATGCGGGGCGGGCGCTCATCGGCGATGACGGCGCCGCCTTCGCCCTCGTCTTCCTGGCGGAGTGCCTGCTCTTCCTGGGGGCGGCAGGGCTTGCGCTGCGGGTTCACATGGCGCGTCGCGACGTGCCCGGTTCGGCTGCGGGAGTGGTGACATGAGGCAGGAGACCCACGACGTCGTGGTGGTCGGGGGCGGGCCGGCGGGCGCGACCGCCGCCACGGCGCTGGCTTCGGCCGGGCGCCGGGTGGTGCTGCTCGACCGTGCGGGGCGGATCAAGCCCTGCGGTGGCGCAGTGCCGCCCCGGCTCATCCGCGACTTCGCCATCCCCGACCATCTCATCGTCGGCCGGGCGACCGCGGCGCGGATGATCGCGCCGTCGAACGCGACCGTCGACATGCCGGTGGGCGGCAACTATGTCGGCATGGTCGACCGCGAGCATTTCGACGAGTGGCTGCGGGCGCGGGCTGCGCGCGAGGGCGCGGAGCGGCGGGCCGGCACCTTCGAGGCCATCACCCGCGATGCCGATGGCACCGCGGTCATCCACTACCGGCCGAAGGGCGCCCCGCGCGATGCGCCGCTGCAGTCGCTTCGGGCCCGCGCCGTCATCGGCTGCGACGGTGCGCGCTCGCAGCTGGCGCGCGCCACGCTCAAGGGCGCCGACCGGGTGCCGTGCGTCTTCGCCTATCATGAGGTGGTGAAGTCTCCGGCGCGCGACAGCGACGCCTTCGACCGGTCGCGCTGCGACGTCTTCTACCAGGGCAGGCTCTCCCCGGACTTCTACGCCTGGGTGTTCCCGCACGGCGACACGGCGTCCATCGGCGTCGGCAGCGCCAACAAGGGCTTCCCGCTGCGCGAGGCGGTTGCCGAACTGCGCCGGGACACCGGGCTCGATTCCTGCGAGACGATCCGGGTGGAGGGTGCGCCCATTCCGCTGAAGCCCCTGAAGCGATGGGACAATGGCCGTGACGTCATCGTCGCCGGCGATGCCGCGGGCGTGGTTGCGCCGGCCTCGGGCGAAGGCATCTACTATGCCATGACGAGCGGCCTCCATGCCGCCGAGGGCGTCGACCGCTTCCTTTCGACCGGCCGGGCGAGCGCGCTTGCCGAGCCGCGCCGGCGGTTCCTGCGCGAACATGGCAAGGTGTTCTGGGTGCTCGGGATCATGCAGCATTTCTGGTACTCGTCCGACAAGCGGCGCGAGCGGTTCGTGAAGATCTGCGAGGACCCGGACGTGCAGTATCTGACCTGGCAGGCCTATACCGAGAAGAAGCTGGTGCGCGCCCGGCCGATGGCGCACGCGCGGATCTTCTTCAAGGATCTCGGCCACCTGGTGGGGTCGCTGCGGTGATCCGGCAGGCCGGGCGCCACGGCTTCCGGCTGAGCGGGGCCGGGCTTGTCCCCGCCATCATCGGTGCGCTCGCGGCGCTGCTGATCGCCCTCCTCGGATCGACCCTGACCGACACCGGCGACTGGTATCGGGCGCTGGCCAAGCCGGCCTGGACTCCGCCCGATGCCGCGTTCGGCGCGGTCTGGACCGTCATCCTCGCGCTCTGGGCGATCGCTGCGGTGGCGGCATGGCGGGCCGCGCCGGACAGCCGGAAGGCCGACTGGCTGGTCGGCCTGTTCGCCCTGAACGGGTTTCTCAACCTGTTCTGGAGCCTCCTCTTCTTCCGGATGCAGCGGCCCGACCTCGCACTCGTCGAGGTGACCTTCCTCGCCGCGTCGATCGTGGCGCTCATCCTTGCCTGCAGGCGCCACTCGCGGCGCGCGGCCCTGCTCCTCCTCCCCTATCTCGCCTGGGTGGGCGTGGCGGCCCTCCTCAACTGGGAGATCGTGCGGCTGAACGCACCCTTCGGATGAGCGAGTGGTTCACGAGCGGCCGGGCGGTCGATCTCGTGCTCGTGGTGCTCGCGCTGGAGGCGCTGCTGATCGCGGCATTCGCCGGCGCCCGCCGGGGCGCGCTGCTTGGCGCGCTGGTGCCGGGCCTCTTCCTCCTGCTCGCGCTTCGGGCCGCCCTCACCGGCGCGCCGTGGCCAGCCGTCGCTCTCTTCCTCGCCCTGTCCCTGCCTGCCCACCTTGTGGACCTGCGGCGGCGGCTCGACTGAGCCGCCGCGCCCGAACTGGAAGGCGCCCTACTTGAACTGGCGCAGATAGGCGATGACGTCGGCGCGCTGCTGCGGATTGCGGAGGCCGGCGAACGCCATGGTCGTGCCCGGGATGAACTTCCGCGGATTCTCGAGATAGCGGTAGAGGTTCTCCTCGGTCCAGACGACATTGGCCGACTGGTTGGCCTTGGAATATTTGAACCCCGGCACGGTGCCGGACTTGCGGCCAATGACGCCGTGGAGCGAGGGGCCGACCCGGTTCACGCCCTTGTCGGTGACGTGGCAGGCCCGGCACTGAGCGAAGACCTTCTGGCCCGCGGCGGGATTGCCCTTGAGGGTCGCATAGGCCGGAGCCGCCGCCTGGGCGAGCACCGGTGCGCCGAAGGCGAGGGCACCGGCGGACAGCATCAACTTCAGGAACCTCGACATTCAGCCACCTCCACAAGAGCGGATTGCACGCGGGGCCCCGCCCTGCGCCGACCCCGCCATGCAGTCAAGTCATGCACTGTCGCAGCTTGCCGCAGGCTGAAATCATCGTGGCGAAACTGCGCCCGCCAATGGCACCCTTCCTGCCGCCACCATCTCCTCGCAGCGCCAGCGCGCCCTCTGGAGCGGGCGAAGGGATTCGAACCCTCGACCCCAACCTTGGCAAGGTTGTGCTCTACCCCTGAGCTACGCCCGCGTCTCCAAGAGAGCGGGGCGGTTAGCCGAGGCCGTGCGCCGGTGCAAGACCCTTCCATCCGGCTGCGGCGAGGCCCATATGCCCACGACGACCATGAACGGAGAAGGATCGCGATGGCCAGCCTGTCCCTGACCGAGAAGGAACGCGCGGCGGTGGACATGTTCCGCCGCGACGTGCTCGAAGCCTCGCTCAGGGGCGTGGTGCTGGTGCGCTTCACCGCCAGCTGGTGCGGTCCGTGCCGGCAGCTTGCCCCCCTGATGGAGCGGGTGATCGCAGCCGTCGGCAGCCCGCGGGTCTCGCAGGTGGTGATCGACATCGACGAGAACCGGCTGATTGCCGAGGAGTTCCGGATCCAGTCTGTGCCGACCGTCTATGCCGTCGTCGGCGGGCGCCCGGTCGATGCCTTCGTTGGAGTCATTTCCGAGCGCGAGCTCAGGGCCTTCATCGAGAAGCAGCTGGCGCTGCTGCCGCCCGATGCGGCCGAGGCGGACCTCGAGGAGGCGCTCGAGGCCGCCCTGGCGGCGCTTTCCGGCGGCGAGGCGGCAGCCGCTGCCGAGGCCCTCGGCGCGCTGCTGCGCGCGCATCCGGATCGGGTCGACCTCGTCGGCCACTATGCCCGCGCCCTCCTCGCCCTCGGCCAGGTCGAGGGAGCGCGCGCGGCCCTGGCGCGGGTGCCGGCGGACGCGAAGGACGCAGCCGTGCAGCAGGCCCGGGCAGCGCTCGCGCTGGCCGAGACGGCGCCGGCTGGTGGGGACGTCGCAGCACTCGAGGCGCGGGTCGCGGCCGATCCGGCCGATCATGCCGCGCGCCACGATCTGGCCGCCGCATGGCTCGCCCGCGGCGACCGGGACCGGGCGGCCGATGCGCTTCTTGCCATCATCGCGGCCGACCGCGACTGGGAGGAGGGCAAGGCGCGGGACACGCTGCTCAAGCTCATCGAATCGGTCGGCCTCGGTGACCCCTGGTCGGTTGCGACGCGGCGCCGGCTTCGCCAGATCCTGTTTGCCTGAAGGCGACGGCGACCGCCGTGGAGCCCTTCGCGACGATCAGCGACTTGCCCCCGGTCATCCCGGTGTTCCCGCTGTCGGGCGCGCTGCTGCTGCCCCGCGCGGTGCTGCCGCTCAACATCTTCGAGCCGCGCTACCTGGCGATGACCCGCGATGCCATGGCCGGGAACCGGGTGATCGGCATCGTCCAGCCGCGCAGGCCGGACCGGCCGGGCGGTCCGGAGCTGTTCGCAACCGGCGGCCTCGGGCGGATCACCCGCTTCTCGGAAACCGGGGACGGCCGGTTCCTGATCGCGCTCACCGGCCTCATCCGCTTCCGCATCGTCGAGGAGCTCGCCGTCACCACGCCCTACCGGCAAGTCCGTGCCGACTATGCCCCCTATGCCGCCGACTGGGACCCCTCCCCGCCGCTTGCACCCGCGGCGCGGGCCGGGCTGGAGGATGCGCTCCGGGCCTATCTCGACACCCAGCAGCTCTCGGCGGACTGGGAGGCCGTGCGCGGCGCCGACGACGAAGGGCTGGTCAGCACGCTCGCGGCGGTCTGCCCCTTCGAGATCCTCGAACGCCAGGCGCTGCTGGAAGCGCCCGATCTCGCCGCCCGCGCCGAGATGCTGACCACGCTCATGGCCTTTGCCGGACGCGTCGCTGGAAGCGGCAGCGCCCCCGACACGCTGCAGTGACGGCGCCCGGATGACGGCGCCCGACCCCCGGCTGCTCGCGCTCCTCGTCTGCCCGATGACGCGCAGGCCGCTCCGGCTCGACCGAAGGACGGGCGCGCTGGTCGCCGAAGGTGGCCAGGCCACCTACCCGGTCGTGGCAGGCGTGCCGCATCTCCTCCCGCCGGACGCCCTCGCAGCGCCCGGCGGCAGGATCAGCCGAGCTCGCCCCTGAGCAGCGGCGGCAGGTCTCCGGCGGTGCCGCGGGCGATGGCCGCGAAGGCCCGCTTGGCGGGCGGCGCGTGCTCGACGAGGGCGAGGCCGAAGCGGCGGAGCGCCTCGACCGGCCGCCCGGGCAGGCCAAACAGGCGGGCGAGCGCGTCGGTCGCGAAGGCGGTCAGGCTGTTGTCGGCGCGGCGCCAGCGCTCGTAGCGGCGCGCCAGCGCGGGGTCGCCGAGGTCGAGGCCGCTGCGCGCGCCCGTGGCCAGGACCTCGGCGAGGACGGCGACATCGCGGAAGCCGAGGTTGAGCCCCTGGCCGGCGATGGGGTGGATGCCATGGGCCGCATCACCCACCAGCACCAGCCGCTGCGCGCCGTAGCGCTCGGCATGGTGGAAGCCGAGCGGCCAGGCGACCGCGGGCGCGATCATCTCGACTGCGCCGAGCCGGCCACCCAGCCGTTTCGCCACCTCGGCGGCAAGGCCGCGCGGCCCGAGCCTTGCGGCCCCTTCCGCCGCGTCGCGCCCGACGGTCCACACCAGCGCCGACCGGTGCCGGCCATCGGCGAGGTCGCGCATGGGAAGGAGCGCGAAGGGCCCGGAAGGGTAGAAGAGCTCGAGCGCCACCCCGTGGTGGGGCCGGGCGTGGGCCAGCATCGAGACGAGGGCAGCGGAAGGATAGGACCAGTGGGCGAGCCGGATTCCGGCTGCCTCGCGGGTGCTGCTGCGCCGGCCGTCGGCAGCGACGGCAAGCGCGGCGAAGAGGGTGCGGCCGTCGGCAAGAGTCGCGGTCACGCCGGACGGCCCGCGATCGAGCCGGGCGATGGCGACGGGCGCCACCAGGCGCACGAGCGGCGTCTGCTCGACGCGGGCGAGCAGGGCCCGCCGGAGTGCGCGGTTCTCGACCATGATGCCGAGCGGCTCGACCGCGCCGCCGGCGTCGGCGCTCGCTGCAGCGTCGAAGCGGATGATCTCGGGATGGGAGCCCTCGGCCACCTCGATGCGCGCGATAGGACAGCCTTCCTCGTCGAGCAGGTCGCCAAGGCCGAGGGCGCGCAGCATCCGTGCGCTGGCGCTCGCGATCGCCGAGGCCCGGCCGTCGAAGCTCTCGGCGAGGTGGGCGCGCGGGTCGGCCCGCTCCACGATCAGCGCGCTGATGTCGTGGGCGGCCAGCGCCAGCGCGAGGGTCTGGCCGACAAGGCCCCCGCCGACGATGAGGATGTCCGCAGCGCTGTCACTGGTCATGGAGAACCGCCTAGCCGGGCCGGGGCGGCCGTGAAACCCCTGCACCGGGTCGCACCCGCCTGATGCCGCCCTGACCGGCGCTGCCCTGCTGCCAGATGAGGCAGTCGACAGGTCTTGCGCAGGACCCTGCCCAGAAATCGGGCAGGGGTCGGCAGGTGCCGGGGGCCCCTGCCCCTGTCCGAAGGTTGGCACGGTTCTTGATGAAGAGGATTCGGGTGCCTTCGGGCTCCTGTGCTCGCTTCGGGACTTTGGTCCTCCCTTCAGGCCCGGGCTTCGCGCCCGGGCCCTTTTCGTGCCTGTCACCGGACAGCGACAGGAGAGGCACAAAAGGCGAACGGCTGCTTGACCTGCCGCCTGCGCGCGGGGCATGGAACGGCGCATGGCAGCGACCGCGGCCGGATTGCTCGAGGCGGCCCCGTGGCGGCGCCGCGCGGTCTCCTCGCGGGCTGACCAGGTGCGGCGGGCGGTGGCGGCATTCGCCGCGCGGCTGCGGTCGGTGGCGGTGGGCCTGCTGCTGGTCGGGCTCGCCGTGGCGCTCGGGCTCGCGCTCTGGAGCCACAATCCGGCCGATCCCTCGCTCAATACGGCAACCGCCAGGACGGCGTCCAACCTGCTCGGGCGTCCGGGGGCCCTGGTCTCCGACCTTCTCCTCCAGCTTCTCGGCCTCGCGTCGCTGGGCCTCATCCTCGTCCTTGCCGGACAGGGCGTGCGCCGCCTGCTCGGCTGGCCGACGAGGCGGCCTCTCCCGGCGCTTGGTCTCGGCATCGGCGGGGTCCTGCTCCTTGCGGCGGGCGCCGGGCTGCTGCGCCAGGCCCCCGTCGCCGGGGCGGAGCTGACGGCGGGCGGGCTCGTCGGCCATCTGGCGCAGCGCGCGAGCCTCGCGCTGGCGCACGCAATCCCCGCCGAACCGCTGCTCGTGGCAACGGCTGGCGGGCTCGGCCTGGGGCTCGCCGGCCTCCTGCTCGCCGGCCTCGGCGGAGACATTCGCCCGCGCCTGCCTGCCAGATCCGCCTGGCTTCGCCGCGGCGCGCGCGCGCCGGCGGCGGAGGCCGTGGCAGCCGGGCCGGATCTTCCCGAAGACCCCGTGGCGCGGCGCGCGCCCGTGGTGCCTGCCGAGCCGTCGCCGGCGCCGATGGTGGTGCGGCCGCGCGCGGCCGGCCCCTCGCAGCGGGCCGAACGCGAGCGCCAGCCGAGCCTGATGCTTGGCGACCGGGCGCTCCTCCCCCCGCTCTCGCTGCTCAAGCCCCCGCCGCCCGTGACCGGCAGCGTCGACGAGGCGGCGCTCACCCAGAATGCGCGCCTGCTGGAGGCGGTCCTCGAGGATTTCGGCGTGCGCGGCGCCATCGTCGGGATCTCGCAGGGGCCGGTCGTGACCCTCTACGAGCTCGAGCCGGCGCCGGGCATCAAGGCCAGCCGCGTCATCGGGCTTGCCGACGACATCGCCCGGTCGATGAGCGCGGTCTCCGCGCGGGTGGCGGTCATCCCCGGCCGCAACGTCATCGGGATCGAGCTTCCCAACCGGCGGCGCGAGATGGTGGTGCTGTCCGAGCTGATCGCCAGCGACGCGTTCGAGCATGGCCGCGGGTCGCTTCCGCTGGTTCTCGGCAAGGACATCGCGGGCTCGCCGGTCATCGCCGATCTCGCGCCCATGCCCCACCTGCTGATCGCCGGCACCACCGGCTCGGGCAAGTCGGTCGGGCTCAATGCGATGATCCTCTCGCTCCTCTACCGGCTGCGGCCCGAGGACTGCCGGCTCATCCTCATCGACCCGAAGATGCTCGAGCTTTCGGTCTATGACGGCATCCCGCACCTGCTCGCGCCGGTCGTCACCGAACCGGCCAAGGCGATCCGGGCGCTCAAGTGGGCGGTCGAGCAGATGGAGGACCGCTATCGCAACATGACCCACATCGGCGCGCGCGGGCATGCCGCCTACAACGAGCGGGTGCGCGAGGCGATCCGCAAGGGCGAGAGCTTCACGCGGCGCGTCCAGACCGGCTTCGATGCCGAAGGGAATCCCGAGTATGAGGAAGTGACGCTGCGGCTGGAGCCGCTGCCGCTCATCGTCATCGTGGTCGACGAGATGGCCGACCTCATGATGACGGCGGGCAAGGAGGTCGAGTTCCTCATCCAGCGGCTCGCCCAGAAGGCACGCGCGGCCGGCATCCACCTCATCATGGCGACGCAGCGCCCTTCCGTCGACGTGATCACCGGGGTCATCAAGGCCAATCTGCCGACGCGGATCAGCTTCCAGGTGACGTCGAAGATCGACAGCCGCACCATCCTCGGCGAGCAGGGGGCCGAGCAGCTGCTGGGCAAGGGCGACATGCTGTACATGCCGGGTTCGAACCGCATCGTCAGGGTCCATGGCCCGTTCGTCTCCGACGAGGAGGTGGAGGCGGTGGCCCGCCACTGGCGGGCGCAGGGCACGCCCGACTATGTCGACAGCGTGACCGAGGAGCCCGATGGCCCCGACGGCTTCGAGGACATGCCGCGGGCGGTGGCCGGCGGCGGCCGCCAGGGAGCGATGGCCGTTGCCGGAGACGGCGATCTGCTCTCGCAGGCCATCCAGGTGGTCGCGGTGTCGCGCAAGGCGACCATCTCCTATCTCCAGCGCACGCTGCGCGTGGGCTACAATTCGGCGGCCCGGCTCATCGAACAGATGGAACAGATGGGCCTTGTCTCAGCGCCGGATCATGTCGGCCGCCGCGAAGTGCTGATGGACGAGGCCGGCAACCGGATCTGAGCACCCTTCCGGGCGCTTCTGAGAGGTCGCACCAGGCCCGGCCCGTGCGACTGTCCGCGCATGGGAGGAGGTGCAGCCACGAGTCCGGCCGGGCAGGCGGAGCGCGCAGGCGCGGGCCAGAGCGCGGCCGACATCCTGGTCATCGGCAGCGGCGCGGCCGGGCTTGCCGCCGCGCTTGCGGCCGCCACGGAAGGCGCGCGTGTCTGCGTGCTCGAGCAGGCGGAGACGATCGGCGGGACAACGGCGGTCTCGGGCGGAGTCATCTGGGCACCGGCCGACCCGGACGATCGCGCCGAGGCGCTCGCCTATCTGTCGAGCCTTGCCCCGCGCGCCGACCCCGACCTGCTGCGCACCTTCATCGACGAGTCCCTCGCGGTGCTGGAAGCGCTCGAGGCCCACTCCGGGCTGCGCCTGCGCCCGCTTGCCGGCTATCCCGACTATCATCTCGACCGGCCCGGAGCGCGGGCCGGGGGTGGCCGCGCGCGCTGCTCCGGGCTCTTCCCCTTCGCAAGGCTCGGCGCGATGGCCGAGCGCATCGCCGCCCACGATCCCTTCCCCCTGGCGCTGGCCGAGACTCCCCTCGGCGGCGGCTCCGGAGTCGATGCCGCGGTGCTTGCCGACCGGCTCGCCAGCGACACCCGCGGCTTCGGCCAGTCGCTGCTCGGCCATCTCGTCGCGGCATTGCAGGCGCGGGGCGTGGAGATCGCAACCGGCTGCGCCGTGACCGGCCTGCTCGTCGAGCATGGCCGGGTGGCCGGAGTCGCGCTCGCCGACGGGGGCAAGAGAAGCGCGCCCCTTGGAGTCATCCTCGCCACCGGCGGCTTCGAGTGGAACCCGGCAATGGCAGCGGCGTTCCTGCGCGGGCCGATGACGGCGCCCGCCTCGCCGCCCGCGGCGACGGGCGACGGGCTGGTACTCGCCATGCGGGCCGGGGCCGCGCTCGGCCACATGACCGAGGCCTGGTGGTGCCCGGTCATCGTCAACGGCCGCTGGCCGGATGGATCCCCGCGTGCTGCGCCCGTGCTGATCGAGCGGACCATGCCGGGCACGCTTATGGTCAACCGGCATGGCAGACGGTTCGTGAACGAGGCGATCAGCTACGATCGGATGGCCGGCGCCCTCCATGTCCGCGATCCGGCCACCCATGATCACCCCAACCTGCCCTGCTGGCTGATCCTCGACGAGGCCGCGCGGCAGCGGATGCCGGTTGCCGGCGCCAGCCCGGCCGCGCCACCGCCGCCCTTCATGGTCTCGGCCGATGGTCCAGGCGCGCTCGCTGCCGCGCTCGGCATCGATCCGGCCGCGCTGGAGGCGACCATCGCGCGGTTCAACACCCATGCGCGGCGCGGCGAGGACCCGGACTTCCACCGCGGCGCCAGCCCCTACGACCGCTTCTACGGCGACCGCAGCCGCGAGGGCGCGCGCGCGACCCTGGGGCCGCTGGAGACGCCGCCGTTCCACGCCGTCCGGCTGGAGCCGGGCCTGCTGGGAACCTGCGGCGGCGCGCGGACGGACACGTCGGCGCGCGTTCTCGACCATGGGGGCGGCATCATCCCAGGTCTCTACGCGGCCGGGAACGTCATGGCCTCGCCCACCGGGGGCGTCTATGCCGGCGCCGGCGGCACGCTCGGTCCGGCCCTGACCTTCGGCTGGATCGCCGGCCGGCACGCGGCACGGAGGGGCAATTGACCACTCTCATCCTCGGGGCGACCGGCGACCAGGGCCAGCCGCTGGTGCGAAGGGCGCTGGCCGCCGGGCTTGCCGTGCGCGCGGGCACCAGGCAGCCGGACGCCTTTCCCGCCCTGGCGGACGTGACCCCGGTTCGCGCCGTGCTGACCGAGGCGGAAAGCATCGCCGCGGCGGCGCAGGGCGCGCGCGCCATCCTCATGCACCTGCCCTTCACCTTCGACCGGGCGGAAGCGCGGGCCATGGGCGCGGCCATCGCGCAGGGCGCGAAGGCGGCCCGGGTGGAGCGGATCGTCTTCCACACCAGCTGCGTGGTGATGGACGAGGACCTCGGCATCGACGGCCATGATGGGCGGCGCGACATCGAGGCAGCGCTTGCCGCAAGCGGCGTGCCGACGACCTTCCTGCGCTCCACCGTCTTCATGGAGAACATGATCCGGCCCTGGGTGAAGCCGGCGATCGTGCGCCACGGCGTCTTCGCCTATCCGGCCGGGCCGGAGCTGCGGATCTCGTTCGTGACCCTCGAGGATGTCGCCGAGGCCATGGTGCGCGCCCTGCGCGTCGGCCTTCCGGAACGGGTGCTGCTTGGCGGCCCGGAGGCGCTGACCGGCGACATGGTGGCCGAGCGGCTCTCGGCCGCGACGGGAAGGCCGATCCGGTTCCAGAGCCTGAGCCCGGACGAATTTGCCCGCCGGATGAGCCTGCTGGTGACCGGCTCGGTTGAGGTCGAGAAGGGCGGGCTTTACGACCGGATGGCCGAATTCTACCGCTGGTACAACCGCACGGAGCCGAGCCCGCTGGTTGCCGACCTCGAGGCCTCGACTGCTGCTCTCGGGCGAAGGCCGACCACGCTCCTTGACTGGGCCCGGCGCCAGGACTGGAGAAGCGCGGACGGCCGTGGCGGCAAGGAGGAGGCCGGGGATCGGAGCTGACGGCCTGGGCCTGCGGGCGCCGGAGCGCGGCCGGGGTTGCAGGCGATGCGGCATCCCGCTAGGCGCGCCTCTCCCGTTCGGCGGCCGGTCTCTTGCGGAGAGGTGGCAGAGTGGTCGAATGCGGCGGTCTCGAAAACCGTTATGGGTGCACGCCCATCGAGGGTTCGAATCCCTCCCTCTCCGCCACCATCCCGCCGCGTCTCCTGGCCTTCCTGGGGCAATCCTCACGTCTCATCCGGCCAGAACCCAAACCTGCGATGGCGTGCTGACCTCGTTGCTGCCAACGCGAGGCCGAGGCGCCGAGCCTCGGCCTCGCGCAGCACTTCGCCAGGGCAGTCCAGACCGCGGGCCGGCATGATCGGGCGGCGCCATGCGTCCGGTTTTCGTGGGCAGCCACTCCCTGCACCGGTCTCCCCTCCCGGTCCTTGCACATGCGGACCCGAATGAAGCAGCGAGGTCCGCAGGCAAGGCATCGACTGGATCTCTGAATCTCGAAATCCCTCCCCTCGTCTCGGGACGGGATCCAGAAATGACAGGAAAGGATCACTGTTCAGCAAACCAGGCATTATTGACCGTGACAGACATCGTCGTGGATTGATCCCCGAAAGGAACTGAGGAGGAATTCGGGTGGTCGCCATACAAGGAAAAGGCATTGAGGTCATGGCACTCTGTCATAATACCGACATGGGTGGCGCCTAGGGCTGGTGATGGTCACCAGGCGGCCGTGGCGCATCGCGAGGCGTGCCGGAACCGGCAGGCGGGGTGCGTTGCGGGGCGTGCTCCGCGAGCGGCTTGCGTGGCTTCCGCGAGCGGTGCCAGGGCATCCTGGCTGTGACATTCGGTGCGGCCGCGGGGTTCGAACAGGAGGACCGGTGCATGGCGAGGAGGGTTGGGCGCGCAGTGGCCCTGGCGGCGCTTTCGCTCTTCGCTGCCTGCGGGGACGGCAGGAAGGGCGAGGGCGGGAGCGGCTCGATCCAGATCCGCATCGTCGGCTCGTCGACCGTCTATCCCTATACGGCAGCCGTGGCCGAGCAGTTCCGTCTGCGCTATCCGCAGTTCCCGGCGCCGATCATCGAGTCGACGGGAACGGGTGGGGGCATCAAGCTGTTCTGCGATGGCAAGGGCACCAATGCGCCCGACGTGGCCAATGCGTCACGCCGGATGAAGGCGAGCGAGTTTGCGCAGTGCGCGGCCAACGGCATCGGCGAAGTCATCGAGATCCAGGTCGGAATGGATGGCCTGACGCTCGCGCGGGCGCGCTCCGGCCCCGATTTCGGGCTGAGCGAGCGCGACATCTACTCCGCGCTGGCCGCCACCCCCTTCGGCAGGCCGCAGACGGCCCGCACCTGGAAGGACGTCAACCCGGCGCTGCCGGCCACGCGCATCGAGGTGATCGGCCCCCCTCCGACCTCGGGCACGCGCGACAGCTTCAACGAGATGTTCATGGAGGATGGCTGCCTGACCGAGCCGGCCATGAAGGAGCTGAAGGCGACCGACGAGGGACGCTTCAAGGCCGTGTGCGCGGCGGTGCGCGAAGATGGCATGTTCGTGGAGGGTGGCGAGAACGACAATCTGATCGTCCAGAAGCTGTCGGGCAACCCCAACGCGGTCGGCGTGTTCGGCTTCAGCTACCTCGAGGACAATCTCGACCGGGTGAAGCCGGTGACGATCAACGGAGTCGAACCGACCTTCGAGACGATCGGCGCCGGCCAGTATCCCGGCGCCCGGGCGATGTACATCTATGTTCGCGCCGATCGCGCGCGGTCCAAGCCAGGGCTGAAGCAGTTCCTTGCGGCCTATGCCACAGAGGCGGCGTGGGGCCCCGATGGCTATCTCGAGGCGCGCGGCCTGACCCCTTCGCCCGATGCGGTGCGCGCGGCCAACGCGAAGGTTGCGCGGGAGCTCATCCCTCTGGACCCGGCGCAGCTGTGAGCCTGCGGTTGCGATCGGCGCGGCGGCGGGACGTGGCGGCCGGGATGCACGGGAGCCGCGCGTGAGCCCGTGGTTCCTGCTGCTGGCGACGCTTGGCCTCGCCGTCCTCGGCTTCTTCCTCGGCCGCGCCAGGGCGCGCGCCTTCGCCGTGACGGGCCCGCGGGCGTGGCGCCAGATTCATTCCCGGCCGGTGTTCCACGGCTGGTTCATGGCGCTCGCCATCTTCATTCCGGCGGCCCTGTTCCTCGCGCTGTGGCTCGCGACCGGCCAGGTCGGCCCCGGCATCGTCGGCCCCGTCGTCGTGGCCGCCGCGGCGATGGCGGGCGGGGCGTGGGCCTTCAGCCGGCTCGAACCAGGCTTCCGTGCGCGCACCTGGGTCGAGCGGATCCTCATGGGGCTTCTCATCCTGGCCTCGCTCATCGCCATCCTCACCACGGCCGGCATCATCTTCAGCCTGATCTTCGAGTCCCTGCGCTTCTTCGAGCGCGTGCCGCCAACCGAGTTTCTGTTCGGCCTGCGCTGGTCGCCGCAGACCGCGATCCGGGCCGACCAGATCGGCTCGTCGGGGGCCTTCGGCGCGGTGCCCCTCTTCTGGGGCACCATCTTCATCGGGGCGATCATCGCCATGGCGGTGGCCGTGCCGCTGGGGCTGCTTTCGGCCATCTACCTCAACCAATATGCCTCGCGCACTGCGCGCAAGATCCTGAAGCCGGTGCTGGAGGTGCTCGCTGGCGTGCCCACCGTGGTCTATGGCTATTTCGCGGCCCTGACGGTCGCACCTGCGGTGCGGCAGCTGGGGATCTCGCTGGGGATCAGCGATGCCTCCTCGGAGTCGGCGCTGGCCGCTGGCCTCGTCATGGGCATCATGATCATCCCCTTCGTGTCGTCGATGGCGGATGACGCGATCACGGCGGTGCCGCGCGCAATGTCGGACGGCAGCCTGGCGCTCGGCGCCACGAAGTCGGAGACCATCCAGCGGGTGCTCATTCCCGCCGCGCTGCCGGGTGTCGTGGGCGGAATGCTTCTCGCCGTAAGCCGTGCCATCGGCGAGACCATGATCGTGGTGATGGCCGCCGGGCTGGCCGCCAACCTCACCATCAACCCCTTCCAGTCGGTGACGACCGTGACGGCGCAGATCGTGCAGCTGCTGACCGGTGACCAGGAGTTCGACAGCGCCAAGACGCTCTCCGCCTTCGCGCTCGGCCTGGTGCTGTTCCTGATCACGCTCATGCTCAACATCTATGCGCTGCGCATCGTGAAGACGTATCGCGAGGCCTACGAATGAGCACGCGCGCCGAAGCCCTGCCCGCAGCCCCGGCTTCGGGGCGCCCGCCCACCGACTGGAAGAGCCCCGACATGGTGGCGCGCGTGAAGCGGCGATACCGCTCGGAAACGATCTTCCGGTTCATCGGGCTTGCCGCCCTCGTCTTCGCGGTCGGCTTCCTTGCGCTTCTGCTCGCCACCATGCTGCGCAGCGGCCTGAGCGGCTTCGTGCAGACCCAGGTGAAGGTCTCGGTGGAGCTCGACCCGACGCTGCTCGAACTCGGCTCGGATCGCTCCGGTCAGGCGCTGCTGAATGCCGACTATCTCAGTGCCTACGCCCGCGGCCTGCGCGAGAGCCTGGGTCCGGCCGGCCCGGACATCGCCTCGGCCAATGGCTGGACCGCCCTGCGCGAGATGGTGATGGCCGACCCGACGCTCCTCGGCAGGACGGTCGAGATCTGGGTGCCTGCACGCAGCGCCTTCGACCAATATGCCAAGGTCGGCATCGACCCCGACATCCCGCCGGAACTCGCCCCGGTGTCGTCCGAGCAGATTGCCGCGTTCGAGCGATTGAGCGAGCAAGGCCGGATCCGCACGTCGCTCAACCGCACCCTGCTCTTCTCGGGCGATTCCACCACGCCGGAGGCAGCGGGCATCTGGGGCGCCTTCATCGGGTCGCTGCTGACCATCGCCGTGACGCTGGCGCTGGCCTTCCCGGTGGGGGTGCTCTCGGCGGTCTATCTCGAGGAGTTCGCCCCGCGCAACCGCCTGACCGACTTCATCGAGGTTTCGATCAACAATCTCGCTGCCGTCCCTTCCATCATCTTCGGCCTGCTGGGCCTGGCCGTGTTCCTCAACACCATGGGCCTGCCGCGCTCCGCCCCTCTGGTCGGCGGACTGACGCTGGCGCTGATGACCCTGCCGGTCATCGTGATCGCGGCCCGTGCGGCCATCAAGTCGGTGCCGCCATCAATCCGGGACGCCGCACTGGGCATCGGCGCCAGCCGCCTGCAGACGGTGTTCGAACATGTGGTGCCGCTCGCCCTGCCCGGAATCCTCACCGGCACGATCATCGGCGTGGCGCGGGCCCTGGGCGAGACCGCGCCGCTCCTCATGATCGGCATGCGCGCCTTCATCGTCGATGCGCCCCGCAGCATCACCGATCCCGCGACCGTGCTGCCCGTCCAGATCTTCCTCTGGTCGGACAATGTCGACCGCGGCTTCGTCGAGAAGACATCGGCAGCAATTCTCGTTCTCCTCGTGCTGCTCCTTCTCATCAACGGTGTTGCCATCTATCTTCGCAACAAGTTCGAGCAGAAATGGTGAACCCATGAGCACCGACACTCTTGCGCGAATTGCCGGCAAGCAGGAAGCGGTGGATGCGCTGCCGCTGATGACGGCCCGCGACGTGCACGTCTATTATGGGCAGAAGCATGCGCTCAAGGGCGTGTCGATCGACATCACCCGCGAGAATGTGACCGCCTTCATCGGCCCTTCGGGCTGCGGCAAGTCGACCTTCCTGCGCTGCTTCAACCGGATGAACGACACGATCGACAATGCCCGGGTCACCGGCCGCATCGAGCTCGAAGGCCAGGACATCCATGCCCCCGAGATGGACGTGGTGCAGCTGCGCGCCCGGGTGGGCATGGTGTTCCAGAAGCCGAACCCCTTCCCGAAATCGATCTACGAGAACATCGCCTACGGCCCGCGGATCCACGGGCTTGCCGCAACCCAGCAGGAGATGGACGAGATCGTCACCAGGAGCCTCACCCGCGCCGGCCTGTGGGATGAAGTGAAGGACCGGCTGCAGGATTCGGGCACCGCGCTTTCGGGCGGGCAGCAGCAGCGGCTGTGCATCGCCCGTGCCATCGCGGTCGACCCCGAGGTCATCCTGATGGACGAGCCCTGCTCGGCGCTCGACCCGATCGCGACCGGCAAGGTCGAGGAGCTGATCGACGAGCTGCGCGGCCGCTACGCCATCGTCATCGTCACCCACAACATGCAGCAGGCCGCGCGCGTCAGCCAGAAGACGGCCTTCTTCCACCTCGGCGATCTGGTGGAATATGACGACACCTCCGTCATCTTCACCGACCCGAAGGAATCGCGCACCCGGGACTATATCACCGGCCGCTACGGCTGAGCCGCGGCGGCCGGGGCGGTGCCCGCGGCGCGCGCCCGGCGGCGACCGGGGTGGCCGGCCGACCCGACGGCAGCAGCGCCGCGCCCCGCCGGGACATCCCCGGGCTGCCCACCAGCGCGCCCGCCGGCGCCTTTCCGGCTGTGGACGGCCGGGAGATGGCCCGGGCAGCAGGGAGATGCCGGCCACACCCGTTCACCATGACCCTGGCCCCGAAGCCGCGGGCCGGGCAGCGCGGGGAACCTGGGCCGCCGTCCAGCCGAAGATGGCGAGCGCGGCGACACCCGCGGCCGCGCATGCGAGGAGAAGGGCGAGGGCGAGCGCGCCCGACCCGTGGACGGGTGCCAGGCGGTCGCTCAGCCAGCCGATGACCCCCAGGCCGAGCGCCTGGCCGATCAGGTTGTTGAAGAAGAGGGCAACCGCGACGGCCATGCCGCGCTCGCCGGGTTCGACCGCCGCCTGGATGCCGGAGAGGATGGGCGCCTGGCTCATCACGAAGAGGGCGTAGGCCAGCGCGAACAGGCCGAGAAAGGCGGCCACCGTGCCGGCCTCGAGGGCAAGCCAGAGCGGCAGCAGCGCGGCCACGCCGACGAGGCCGGGAAGCCACGCGCGCCAGCGCTCGTCGCGGCGGACCAGCCGGTCGGTGAGGACGCCGCCGGCGAGCGGACCGGGGACACCGCCGGCAAGGAAGGCAAGACCGAGGAGCAGCGCCACATCGCGCAGCGGCACCTCGAACCGCCGCAGCATGATCGGCGCCATCCAGAAGGCCATGGCGTAGCCGATGAGGATCTGGACGGCGAAGCCGAGCATCAGGCCGACGAAGACCCGGTTGCCGGCAAGCGAGGCAAGCGTTGCACCGAGCGGCCGCTGCGCGAGCGCGGCGCCCGGCCGGGCGTAGCGACCGCGCGGCGGCTCGGGTACGGTCTTCCACACGAGGAGGCCGACGAGCAGGCCGGGCAGGCCCATGAGCACGAAGGCCCAGCGCCAGCCGAAGGCGTCGGCAAGCAGGCCACCCGCCATCAGCCCCGCGACCGTGCCGAGGGTGGCGCCCAGGGTGAGGACGCCCATGGCGCGGGCAAGTTCCTCGCGGGAGAAATAGTCGGCGATGAGCGACTGCGAGGACGGGCCGCTGCACCCCTCGCCGACGCCGACGCCGATGCGGGCGAGGAACAGGGTCCAGAAGCCGGTGGCGGCGCCGCACAGGGCCGTCATCGTGCTCCAGAAGGCGATGGCGGCGGCGACGATGCTGCGGCGGATGCTGCGGTCGGCGAGCCGTGCGGCGGGAAAGCCGGCCAGCACATAGGTGGCCGTGAAGGCGAGCCCGCCGAGC
Source organism: Sphingomonadaceae bacterium (assembly GCA_029268145.1). GTDB lineage: Bacteria > Pseudomonadota > Alphaproteobacteria > Sphingomonadales > Sphingomonadaceae > Thermaurantiacus. Next base: position 54,043 of record JAJUHA010000001.1, read on the forward strand.
AGGCCGAGCTGCGTGTCGGACAGGGCGAACTCGGCCTTGATGTCCTCGAGAAGGATCGAGAAGACCAGCCGGTCGGCGATCGAGAAGAGGCTGACGAGGCTCAGCAGCCCGAGCACATGCCAGCGGGTTCGGCCCGGCTCCGCGGCGGTGGAGGCGGGATCAGTGATGGGGGCGCGCCGTCAGGCCATTGTCGACCGGAATGGTCAGCCCGGTCAGGAAGCGGGACTCGTCGCTGGCGAGGAACAGGACGGCAGCCGCAACATCGGCCGGCGCGCCGAGCGCGGTGGGCGGCAGCGGGCCGTCCGGCACGTCCATGAGCGGCTGGCCGGCCCGGCCGGCGACGGCGCGGACCATCGGCGTCTCGATTCCGCCCGGTGCAAGCGCGTTCACCCGGATGCCATAGCCCCGGTCCTGGCAGTGCATGGCGATCGAGCGGGTCATCGCCCGGATGGCGCCCTTGGCCGCCGTGTAGGCGACGATGTTCGCATAGCCGAGCAGCGCGGCGGTGGAGGCCATGTTGATGATGGAGGCCCCCGCGCCGGGCCGGTGCTTCATGAGCGCAAGCGCATGGCGGCAGCCGAAGAAGGTGCCCATGACATGGATGTCGAGGTGGAGCCGGAAATTGGCGGTCGAGCAGTCCTCGATCGACTCGAAGATGACGTTGCCGGCGTTGTTGACGAGGATGTCGAGCCCGCCGTGGCGCGCGCCGATGTGGGCCACCACCTCCTGCCAGCGGGCCTCGTCGGTCACGTCGAGCGCCAAGGCTTCGCCGCCGATGCTGCGCGCGACATCATGGGCGAGATCCGCCTCGCGGTCGGAGACGATCACGGTGGCGCCCTCGGCAGCGAGGCGCTCGCAGTCGGCCTTGCCCAGCCCCATCGCTCCGCCCGTCACCAGCGCGATCTTGCCTGCCACCCGTCCTGCCATGTGCGCCTCCTCCCTGTGCCGACCATGGCCGGTCATGCGGGGCCGTGGCAACACGCGCCAATGCGAGGGTGAACCGGCACCCGCCCGGCCGGGACGCGCCTAGCCGTTTCACCAGATGGCCAGCGGGCAGACAGGCGATAAGTTCGACCCTGGGAGAGAGTGGAACATGATGAGATGCCGGGGAAGGCGCGGGCATCACGGCGCCCATTCGAGGGGGAGGGAATGCGCATGTCCATCCGCCTTGCCGGACGTCTTTCGCACGGGATGAGCCCCTCGCTGCTGCTCGCCGGCGTGGCGGGAGCGGCGCTCCTTGCCGCGCCTGCGCTTGCCCAGGATGGCCAGCAGCCCGCCGCGTCTGCCGCGACGGCCGAGAGCTTCGGCGAGATCATCGTGCGCGCCCGGATGCAGAACGAGACGCTGCAGGACGTGCCGGTGACCGTCTCGGTCGTGGGTGGCGAGGACATCCAGCGCTACAACTTCAACCAGATCGCGCAGGTGACGAGCCGGGTGCCGACCCTCAACGTGCAGGTGGGCGGCTCGGGCTCCGGCGGCCAGCTCAGCCTGCGGGGCGTGGGCTCCTCCAACATCTCGGCTGCGTTCGACAGCGCGGTCGCGCTCGACTTTGACGGCGTCCAGGTCTCGACCATGCGGATCCTGCAGGCCGGCTTCCTCGACGTGTCCCAGATCGAGGTGCTGCGCGGGCCGCAGTCCCTCTATTTCGGCAAGAGCGCCTCGGCCGGCGTCTTCTCGATCAAGTCGGCCGACCCGACGCCGGACTGGGAGGCCGGGATCAATTCCTCCTGGGAGTTCGAGGAGAGGGGCTGGCTGGTGGGGGGCTATGTCTCGGGGCCGCTGACCGAGACGCTCGGGATCCGGTTCGCCGGGGAAATCAACGACATCTCCCGGTTCCAGACGCTCCAGGACAACACGCCGGCCGTGAACCAGACGCGCGGTCTCAAGCACCTCATGGGGCGCCTCACGCTCGCCTTCGAGCCGGATCCGGGGTTCGAGGCGAACCTCAAGCTGCAGTACACGCGCTTCGAGAATGATGGTGCCATCGGGACGGCCGAGGTCTCCTGCGGTCCCAATGGCGTCGCGGACCCGATCGTGCTGCTGCAGGGCGCAATCGCGGTTCCCGCCGGCTATGACTGCAACGTCTTCGACCAGCGCTATTTCCTGCCGGATGCGTCACCCGCGCTGGCGCCCGGCGTGCCACCGCCGTCGAAGGCGGTGGGGCGCAACGGCGTGCCGTTCGGCGAGACCGACATCTTCTTCGCCCGCTTCAAGCTCGATGCGAAGCTGTCGGAGCGGTTCACCCTGTCGTCGGTCACCGGCTATCTCAACCTGGATGCGACCGACTTCGACAGCTACAGCTATGCCGGCATCGGGCCCGCCTTCTCGCCCATCCCCGCGCCCTCGCCCCCCTTCCCTCCCGGCTCCACCCTTCCGGTCTCGGCGATCGCGCCGGCGCTTGCCGCCGGCAACGCGCCCGGGTCGCCGCAGGGAATGGGCACCAGCGACCCCAACAACAAGCTCGACCAGCTGACCCAGGAGATCCGCCTCTCGAGCGAATTCTCCGGCCGGTTCAACTTCATGGTCGGCGCCTTCTACGAATGGCGCAAGTTCACCTTCGACACCGCCCAGAACGGGGTCAACATCTCGATCATCTCGCCGAGCCCGACGCTGCCGCTGCTCGGCGGCGGCGTGGCCCCGGGCACCGGCTACACCTATGACTGGGACAAGATCCACCTCACCAAGACCGAGGCCATCTCGCTGTTCGGCAGCGTGACCATCGACCTCACCGACACGCTCCAGCTCTCCGGCGGTGCGCGCTGGACCGACGAAACGAAGGTCCAGACCATCAGCATTCCCTATGTCCACAACCTGCTCGCCTATGTGCAGGATCCCGGCGGCTCGGGCCTGTTCGTGCCAAGCCCCGCCTTCCTGCAGAGCGGCTTCTTCTCGGGGCCGATCCGGTTCAGCGACAGCAACTGGTCCCCCGAGGTGGCGCTGCGCTACCAGCCCGACAGCGATCTCACCCTGTTCGCGGCGTTCAAGACCGGGTTCAAGTCGGGCGGGATCGACAATTCGGCCCTGCCCTCCAACTCGCTCCGCGGTCTCGGCAGCTCCGACCCCGCGGTGGTCGAGGCCACGAAGGATGCCCTCATCTTCGATTCCGAGACCGCGATCGGCGGCGAGGGCGGGTTCAAGTGGCAGCTCTTCGACCGCGCGCTGACGCTCAACGGCACCGTCTATTACTATGTCTTCGACGACCTCCAGGTGCAGAACTTCAATGCCTTCCAGGTCCAGTTCGTCACGTCGAACGCGGGCGAGCTGACGACCACCGGGGTCGACCTGTTCGCCGGCTGGAACACGCCCGTCGAGGGCCTCGTCATCTCCGGAAATCTCTCCTTCCTCGACGCCAAGTACACCGATGCCTTCATCCAGCCCGGGGATGATGGGGTGCTGGGCACGGCGGACGATGTCGATCTCGACGGCCGGCGCGCCTCGCAGGCCCCGAGATGGTCCGGCAACGTGACGGCGGACTGGTCGATCCCGATCGGCACCGGGTTCCAGCTCTCGCTCGGCGGGAACCTCGCCTTCAACAGCGGCTACTATACCGACGAGGCGACGCTCGAGGACGATTATTTCCAGCCGGCCTTCGTGAACATCGATGCGCGGGTCTCGTTCGGCGCCGCCGACGGCCGCTGGCAGCTGTCGCTCGTCGGCGTCAACGTGACCGACGAGATCTTCGTCATCACCTCGGGCAACCGGCCCTTCCTGGCGCCGGCAGGCGGGCGCCTGCCGCGCGGCGACGACGTGATCTTCACCCAGAACCGCGGCCGGCAGCTGTTCATCGAGGGGCGGCTGCGCTTCTGAGCCGAACATGCCGAAAATGACAATTGCCCGGCCCATCGCGGGTGGAGCACGGGGGCCGGTGCAAGGAGGGTCCGCGATGGCACGCGAGGAACTGCTGGAAATGACGCGGTCGCTGATCGCCCATGGCAGGGCGGGCACGATGGAGCTGGCCGACGAGGTGGTGCGGATCCCCGCGTCCACCTACACCGACCCCGAGCTGTTCGAGCTGGAGAAGGCGCGGATCTTCCGCCGGCTGCCGCTGATGCTGGCGCCGAGCTGCGAGCTTCCCGAGCCGGGCTGCTACAAGGCGATGGAAGTGGTCGGCGTGCCGGTGCTGCTGGTGCGCCAGCGCGACGGCAGCATGGCGGCCTTCCTCAACATGTGTTCGCACCGCGGCAACCCGCTGGCGCAGGGGACCGGCAAGGCGAGCCGCTTCACCTGCGGCTACCATGGCTGGACCTTCGGTGCCGACGGGGGCCTCCTCGGCATTGCCGCCCCCCAGGATTTCGGCGTGGTCGACAAGGCGGCGCTGTGCCTGAAGCGCTTTCCCTGCGCCGAGCGCGCCGGCCTGGTCTTCGCGATCCTCGACCAGGGCTCGACCCTCTCCATCGACGATGCGCTGTGCGGCTATGACCGCCTCCTCGACCATTTCGGCTTCCGGGACTGGATCCTGTTCGAGCAGCGCACGCTCACCGGCCCGAACTGGAAGACGGCCTATGACGGCTATCTCGACTTCTACCATCTGCCGGTGCTGCATGCGGCCACCTTCGGCAGCGACTTCTTCAACCGGGCCAATTACTTCGCCTGGGGTCCGCACCAGCGGCTGGCGAACCCCTCGCAGCATGCCCAGCGCACCGGCTCGAACGAGCGGATCGATCTCTCGGCGATGGACGAGGCCGACTGGCCGGTCGATGCGCTGATGCAGGGGGTGTGGACCATCTTCCCGCACGTCTCGATCGCGAGCTTCTATGGCGGCGGCGCGCGCGGGGCGATGATCAGCCAGCTCTTCCCGGGGCGGACGGTGGGCGAGAGCGTGACGACCCAGTTCTACGTGATGGAGCGGGCACCGCAGTCGGACGCGGAGCGGCAGGGCGCGCACGACCAGTTCGCCTTCCTCGAGACGGTCGTGGCCGGCGAGGACTATGCGACCGGCAAGCGCCAGCACGACGCGCTGATGAGCGGGCAGATGGCGCATGTGCTGTTCGGCCGCAACGAGCGTGGCGGGCAGGTCTTCCACCAGTGGGTCGACCGGCTGGTGCGGGCGAGCGATGCCGAGCTGCCGGCCCTGTTCCGGGCCGCCGCCGCGTCGGGCCGGCAGGACGCCATTCCCGCCGCCGCCTGAGGAGGCCCGTTGTCAGCCGAAGGGCGGGCGGAAGTTCGACTCGCCCCAGTTCTGGCGCTTCGCCCAGGCGCCGAGCGTCTCGAGCGTCCCGGCCAGCTCCGGGAACCGCTCGTAGACATAGTCCATGTTGACCGCGAACGGCCGCGTTGGCGCGCTGTTGTTGTATTCGTAGAAGGCTTCGATGCCCTTGGCGAACGCGTCCCGCATCTCGGCGGGCATCTCGTCTCCGGCAGCCTCCACGAGATAGCGGCCGAACGCCTCGGGCGTGCAGGGGTCGTAGCGGATCGGCCTGCCCAGCGCCTCGGACAGCGCCTGCGCCACCTGCGGGCCCCGGAGCCGCTCGGGCCCGCCGATGTTCACCCAGGCACCCTCGAGATCGGGCCGCTCGATGGCAACCAGCATGAAGCGGGCGACATCGTCGAGACTGATCCAGTTGGCCTCGAGGCCCGGATTGTGGGGATAGACGTAGCGGCCCTCGTTGACGATGAAGGGCCGCGCCCAGTTGGTGAGCAGATTGTCCATGAAGAGGACCGAGCCGAACACGGTGCCGGCCGCGCCCGAGCGCCAGAGCGCGTTGATGCCGGCGGTGTTGGCCCCGTAGGTGAAGGGGTCCCCGGGCCTGTCGGGGATCCAGCTCGAGGTGTTCCACACCACGCGCTTCACGCCAAGCTCGGCCGCCGCCTTGCCGATCTGGCCGACGAGGGTGGCGCGGTCGGCCCGGGCCTGGAGCGGGTGGGTGTAGAAGATATGGTCCACCCCTTCCAGCGCGGCGCGGTAGGTGGAGGTGTCGTAGAGATCCATCGGCACCACCGGGACGCGCTCGATGCCGGGAATGTCCGCGCCCGCGAACGGATCCGGTCGGCGCGAGATGGCGCGCACCTCGTGCCCGGCGGCCAGCGCCTGCCGGACCTGCGCCATGCCCTGCCGGCCGGCAGCCCCGATGACGGCGATCCGTGCCATGATCCTCCTCCCTCGCTCTCCCGCCCTCACCCTAGGCATTGCGCGCGTCCCTCCCCATGGCCGAATCTGCTAGCTCGCAATCTGGAGTGCGGGGCGTGGAGCAGATCATGGCGGGCGAAGCGCAGCGGGTGATCGAGACCTTCTGGCGGATCCAGGACGGCGGCGACTATCGCCAGCTCGTCGATCTCTTCGCCGAGGACGCGCGGCTGGAGGATCCGATCTGGGGGGTCTTCGAGGGGCGCGAGGCGATCGCCGGCTTCATGTCCCGGATGGTGGAGGAGATGGGCGGGCGCAACATCCGCTTCACCGCCGACGAGATCCAGGGCGACGCGCATGTCGCCTGGGCGCGCTGGACCATGCATTCGCCGCAGGGCACGCGCGGCGGGGTTGGCATCTACCGGGTCGAGGACGGCAAGCTCACCTACTATCGCGACTATCTCGACCCGCCGGCGAAGGCCGACTGAGCCGGCCGCCGGCCGCCGGCCACATGTGCCAGCTACAGGGGCCGGTAGAGCGGGTGGCCGCTCTCGAGGATGGCGAGAATGGGCAGCGGGAACTCGGGCCTCGGGCTGCCGTCGGGCTGGTCGGGGAGCGGGAGCGACCAGTCGAGGATGTAGCGGCGGCTGGCGATGCGCCATTCGCCGTCGCGCCGCGCGTAGCTGTCGAGGTAGCGGCCGCCATAGAGGTTGCCGGCCATCCGGCCGTCCGCGTCGGCGCGGACTCCGGCGGCAAGTCCATAGCACTCGCCCTCGGCCGTGTCGGGGCCGGTGAAGCGCAGCGCGAGCCCCGCCAGCAGGTGCCAGCGGCGCGCCGACGCCCGCTCGATCGCCATCACGACGGGGACGAAGTCCGCCGCGGTGCCGGTGAAGAAGCCGTAGTCGATCGCGGCATCGGGCCAGTAGCAGCTGGCCTGGCCCGCATCGTCGAGCCAGTCGAGGGTCCGGGCGTAGCGGGCGATGAGCGCCTCGATGGCGCGCTGGTCGAGGAGGCGGCGAAGCTCGGCCTCGAGCGTCATTTCCGTGCTGCCCACCAGGAGGCGATGGCGATGGGGAAGCGCGCCTGCGCCGTCTTCATCGCCTCGCTCGCGTCGTCGGGCAGCGGCGGATCCTCGGTGCGCACCAGGCCGGGCGCGGCCGTCGAGACCGGATCGACATATTCGAGGCGGATCGACTCCAGCACCTCGCCGAAGGGGTGGCTCTCGTGATGGTCCGACATCTGGTGGTGGTAGAAGGCCCATTTGTCGCGGAAGGAGAGCAGGCAATAGTAGCTGTTCTCGGCCTCCCCCTTCCAATATTCGTAGCGAAGGACTCCCGGCTCGGTGGCGTGGGTTTGCCGCACCATGTGCTCCATGATCGCTTCCCATTGCGCGAGCCTGTCGGGCCGGATGCGGATGTGGGCGAGAAGGGTCGTCACGCGGCGGCTCCTTGCGCAGGGCGGAGGTCAATGTTCAGCTCGAGGAGGCCCAGCATGATGCCGGGCTGGTAGGGGTAGAGGTTGTCGGGGCTGACGCTGAAGCCGTCGAGCCGGTCGAGCAGGCGGTTCCAGGCGATGGTCTGCTCGAGCCGCGAGAGCCCCGCCCCCGGGCAGACGCGCGGGCCGGCCGAAAACGCGAGGTGGCGGGTGACGGCCCTGCGGTCGAGCTTCAGCGTGTCCGGTTCCTCGAACGCGAGGGGGTCGATGTTGGCGGCCGCCCAGCGCAGGTGGAGGGTGGAGCCGGCCGGCACCTCGACGCCCGAGAAGACCTCGTCCTGCGAGGTGATCCGCGTCGAGAGCCCCTGGGTGGGCGAGCGCAGCCGCATCGCCTCCTCGATGAAGGTGCGGATGAGGCTGCGATAAGCCTTGAGCGTTTCGAAGAGGCCCGGGTGCCGGTCGATCAGGCGGGCCTGCTCGGCAAGGGCATATTGCGTCGTCTCGAGCCCGCCGATGACCATGGCGTAGACGATTCCGTTGATCTCGTCGTCGGTGAGCGTCCGGTCGAGCGCCCGGTAGTGCACCCGGGTCAGCCAGCTGATCATGTCGTCGGCGGGCCGCGCGCGCTTCTCCCGCACCTTCCCGCGCACATAGTCGGAGAAGCCGGCGAGCAGGCGGAACTTCTCCGCCTTCTGTGCCTCGGTGAGGATGTTGTTGTGGCCGCGCCCGAACACGTAGGACATGACCTGCGCCTGGCCCCAGATCTCGAGCTGGGGCACGTCCTCCAGCGGAAAGCCGAGCACGCTCGCCATGGTCCGCTGCGGCAGCGGCCGGGCGAACTCCTTCACGAAGTCGATCCGCGTGCGGGCGCCCCAGGCGTCGATGAGCGCATCGGCATGGGCGATGATCATGGCGGCGTGCCGCGACGCGCCGGGGCCGACCCATGGGTCGGTCAGCTCCTGGCGGTGGGCCCGCCACAGCGCCTGGGTGGGCCGGAGCGTCACGATCGACTGCACCATGGCATCGAGATCGGGCATCTCGGTGGGGAGCTTTCCCGACCGGATGCCCTCTGCCACGAGGAGATCAAGGGTGGGCGGGAAGCGGCTCCAGTCCTTCACCACGCGCGAGATGTCGGCGTGGCGGGTGAGGATGAAGGCGTCCCGATCCGGCGTCAGGCCCTCGCCGGGCAGACGCAGCACCGGCGCCTCGGCGTGGAGGATGTGGTAGGCCGCATACCAGTGGCGCGGCGCACCGGGGCCGAACAGGTCGACGTCTGCGGCACGTCGCGGGCGCTGCACCTCGCGTGGCTCCACCTGCACGGCGGCTCCCCTCCTCCGTCCCTGCCCCGTCTATTCAATCGCCCAGTTGCCGTCGTCTGGCGTCCTTCATAGGTGCAGGATGGAGGGGTGGGAGACGCGCGGACGATGGCGGCGGGGCTGGTGGCTGACCCGGAACTCGACCTCTTCGACCCCCGGGTCCAGCAGTGCCCCTATCATGCCTACAGGCGCCTTCGCGACGAGGCGCCCGCCTACCGCCTGCCGGGCACCGACATCTGGGTCGTCACCCGCTACGAGGATGTCCGCCGGGTGCTGACCGACGTCGAGCGCTTTCCGAGCAGCGCCGGCAACACGCCCTACCGCACCAACGTGCGCGACCTCGAGCGGGCGAAGAAGGTGGCCGCCCGCTTCGCTGAGAAGGGCTGGGTGCCCGCACCCACGCTCGCCGGCCGCGACGATCCCAACCACCGGCAGATGCGGGAAATGTTCAACGAGGCGTTCAAGCCGAGCCGGATCAGGGCGCTCGACCCGCTGGTGGAGCGGCTGGCCTACGACCTCATCGACGGCTTCCTTGCCGACGGCCGCTGCGAATGGGTGAGCCAGTTCTGCGTGCCGCTGCCGCTCTACATCATCGGCGAGCAGATGGGGGCAAGGCGCGAGGACATCTGGAAGATCAAGCGCTGGACCGACGCCTTCTTCCAGCGCATCTCGATGATGCTCCCCGAGGAGCTGGAATTGGAGATGGTCGACCGCGAGATCGAGGGGCAGCACTATTTCCAGGCGATCTTCGAGCGGCTGCGCAAGGAGCCGGACGATTCGCTCATCAGCGTGCTCGTCAACACCGTGATCGCCGAATGGGGCCGGCCCCTGAACGACAACGAGCTGCACGCCGAGATGATGGCCGACACCTTCGTCGGCGGCTCGGAGACCACGACCAACGCGCTGGCCGCCGGCATGAAGCTCCTCATCGAGAACAAGGAGGTCTGGACGAAGCTGCGGTCAGACCCCGACCGCTATCTCAGGACCTTCGTCGAGGAGGTGGTCCGCCTCGAATCGCCGGTGCAGAGCCTGATGCGCTTCTGCGCGCGGGACACCGAGATCGGCGGCACCACCATCCCGGCGGGTGCGCTCGTCAACGTGCGCTATGCCGCCGCCAACCGCGACGAGCGGGTCTTCCCCAACCCGGATGGCATCGATCTCGAGCGCGAGAAGGCGGGCGCCCATCTCGGCTTCGGCTCGGGCACCCACCATTGCCTCGGCGCGCCGCTGGCCAGGCGCGAGCTCTGGTGGGGCTTCCGCGCGGTCATCGACCGGTTCGAGGACATGGACTTCGACGAGGGCAACGACTTTGCCTACCATCCGCACTTCCTGCTGCGGTCGCTGAAGCAGCTGCGGATCCGCTTCGTGCCGCGCCGCGGCTGACAGCGGCGGGACAGTCAGATTGCGCAGTCGTTCAGCCGCGCGGACCTGCTAGTCTCATGCGCGGGAGGAGAGAGGCCATGCGCGTCGAGACCCACCGGACCTTCTGCCGCTTCTGCCACGCCAACTGCGCCATGCTGGTCGACGTCGAGGACGGCCGCGTGGTCGAGGTGCGCGGCGACCCGGACGACCCGGTCTATGGCGGCTACACCTGCATGAAGGGGCGCGAGCTTCCCGATTCGCACAATGCCGCCCACCGGCTCACCCGCTCCCTGGTGCGCGGGCCCGACGGCACGTTCCGCGAGACCCCCATGGACGAGGCGCTCGCCTTCGTCGGCGATGGCCTGAGACGCATCATCGACCAGCACGGGCCGCACGCGGTCGCGCTCTTCATGGGCTCGGGCGGCTACCAGAACAGCGCCGCCTGGGCCGCGACCGAGGCGCTTGCCCGCGCCATCGGCACGCGCAACTTCTACACCTCGGTCACGCTCGACCAGCCGGCCAAGGTGTTCACAACGGCCCGCTACGGCAAGTGGATGGGCGGAGCCAATCTGTTCAGCGAGGCCGACGTCGCCTTCCTGGTCGGCAACAACCCCATCGTCTCGCACTATTCGCCGCCGGGCGGTGTCCCGCCCTTCAGCCCGTCGCGCCGGATCCGCGACCGCAAGGCCGCCGGCATGAAGCTCATCGTCGCCGACCCGCGGCTCGCCGAGGTGGGCATGCTGGCCGACATCTACCTCCCCGTGAAGCCGGGCGAGGACCCGGCCCTGCTCGCCGGGATGCTGCGCGTCATCATCCATGAGGGCCTCTACGACCGGAACTTCGTGGCGGCCCATGTCGACGGGTTCGAGGCGCTTCGCGATGCCGTCGAGCCCTTCACGCCCGAGGTGGCAGCCGCGCGCGCCGGCGTCGATGCCGACCAGCTGGTGAAGGCCGCGCGGATGTTCGCCGGCGCCCAGCGCGGCTGCGCCGTCACTGGCACTGGTCCGGAAATGGCGGGCAATGGCACGCTGACCGAATATCTGGTGACCGCGCTCAACACGCTGTGCGCCCGCTTCCAGCAGGAAGGCGAGAAGGCGGCCATTCCGCGCGTCTTCACGCCGGCGACGCCGCGGAAGGCGCAGGTCGCCCCCAAGACCCCGCTCTATGGCGCGCCGGGCATGCCGAAGTCCCGCTTCCGCGGCCTCGGCCACCTCGGAGTCGAGATGCCGTGCAACGTGCTCGCCGACGAGATCCTGACCCCGGGCGAAGGCCAGATCCGCGCGCTCGTCTCGGTGGGCGGCAACCCCGAGGTGGGCTTCCCCAACCAGCTCAAGATGCGCCGGGCGCTGGAGGCGCTCGAGCTCTTCGTCCAGATCGACCCGTGGATGTCGGCAAGCGCGAAGCGGGCGACGGTGGTGCTCGCGCCCAAGCAGTGCCTCGAGCGCGAGGACATCAACAACCTCTCTGAATGGTGGCACGAGGAGCCCTACGCCCGTTACGTCGAGGCGGTGGCGAAGGCGCCGGGCGACGTCATCGACGAGTATGAGATGATGTGGCACCTGGCCAGGCACCTCGGCCTCCAGCTCACGCTTCCCGGCGGGCCGGTGCCCATGGACTCCTGCCCCTCCAAGGTGGAGTTCCTCGATCTCATGACGGCCGGCTGCATCGTCCCGCCAAGCCGGGTCCGGGAGGATGCGCGGGCCCGCGGCGGTGCGGCCGTCATCTATTCCGAGCTCCACCCGATCGTCGAGCCGGCCGACCCGGATGCGGCCGAAAGGTTCGACCTCGCCGCCGGCGACATGCCGGGCGCGCTCGCCCGCTACGCGGCCGACGAGGCGCGCGCCGCCGGGTTCGACTTCCGGCTCATCTCGCGGCGCTCCAAGGCGCGCTTCAACTCGATCGGCCACCCGCTCGCGCGCCTGCGGGCCCGGGCGACGACCAACCCGGCCTACATCCACCCCGAGGATCTCGCCGCGCTTGGAATCGCGGAGGGGGCGATCGTCGAGATCCGCTCGGCGCACGCCACCATCCATGGCGTGGCGAAGGCCTCCGACCGGGTCCGGCGCGGGATCGTCTCGATGGCGCACGCCTTCGGCGACGCCGATGCGGGGAAGGAGGATGTGCGGGAGAAGGGCGCCTCCACCAACCGCCTGACGAGCGACGAGGTGGACTATGACCCCATCACCGGCCAGGCGCTGCAGAGCGCCATCCCCGTGCGCGTGACGCTCGCCGCCTAGCCGAGCCGGCGCAGCGGCTCGCGGCCGTCCCAGGTGCGGCAGGCCTCGCGGATGATGGCGAAGAGGTCCGGCCCGTCGGTCGCCCGCTGCAGCACCTCGACGAGATGGCCCGGCCCGGTCCCCGGATCGGCGTAGAGCACCCGCGAGGTGCCGAGCCGGCCCTCGAGCGCGATGGTCGCGCCGGTTTCGGCGCAGACCCGGTAGGCGGCGTCGAGATCCTCGACCAGGATGCACACATGGTGCAGCCGGTCGCGGACACCATAGGGGCCGGTGTAGATGGAGGGGGCATCATCCTCGGGACGGATGAGCTCGATCTGGAGGTCGCCCCAGTAGGCGAGCGCAAGGCTGAAGCGGGCCGCGGTCGGCTGGCCCATGTAGCGCATGTCGTCGAGATGGATGTTCTCGATGAGGTGGAAGGGGCCGACCCCCATGGTGCGCGTCCAGTGGGCGACCGCGGCGTCGAAGTCGCTTGGCACATAGGCCAGTTGCATCACCGGGCCTAGAGCGGAAAAGGCGGATGGGGATGCCATGATTTCCTCGCGCGGTTGCGCCGGGACAAGGACCGGCGGGACTGCGATAGCGCAAGGGGAACGCGCGGCAGCCTGACCCTGCCGTGAGGGAGAGGCCATGAACAAGCCTGACAGGATCACCCGCCCGGACCGCTGCCCGGCGATGAGCTACACCGAGATGCTGGAGGCGGACACGCGGCCCGTGCCCGACTTCCTGCTCGAGGAATCGACGAAGGAGATGTCGACCGAGCCGCTTTCGGTCATCCCCTACATCAGCGAGGAGTTTGCCCGCCTCGAGCGCGAGCGGATGTGGCCCAACGTCTGGCTGTTCGCCGCGCGCGAGGACGAGATGCCCGACCCGGGCGACACGGTGGTGTTCGACATCAACGACACCTCCTTCCTTCTGGTCCGCCAGGAGGACGGGAGCGTCCGCGCCTACTACAATGCCTGCCTCCACCGCGGCCGCAAGCTGCGCACCCGTTCGGGCCCCGCGCCGAACCTCCGCTGCCCCTTCCACGGCTTCACCTGGAACAATGACGGCACTCTCAAGGAAATCCCCTGCCAGTGGGACTTCCGCCACCTCGAGGGCAAGGACATGTCGCTGCCGCAGGTGCGGGTCGAGCTGTGGCAGGGATTCGTGATGATCACCGAGAACCCGGATCTGCCGCCCTTCACCGAATGGCTGGGCCCGGCGGCGCGCCACTACGAGCCCTATGACTTCGCCAACCGCTACACCGGCATGTGGGTGAAGAAGCGGATCGCCGCCAACTGGAAGGCGACCGCCGAGGCCTTCATGGAAGCCTGGCACTCGATCACGACGCACCCGCAGCTTCTGCCCTTCCTGGGGGATGCCAACAGCCGCTACGATCTCATCGGCGACCACTTCAACCGCGCCATCACGCCGTCGGGCGTGCTCTCGCCCCATGTGCGCGGCAAGGACCAGCATTATGTGCTGGAGAAGATGAACGAGTTCTCGGGCGGCAGCGATGCCGAGACGAACCGCCGCTTCAACGCGGCCGACGACCCCGGCGACTTCGACCCGAACGACCCGCTGCTGGCGCGCAAGCTCCTCGCCGAGGCCGGCCGCAAGGGCTTCACCGCGCAATATGGCTACGACTATTCCAAGGCCTCCGACGCCGAGATCCTCGACAACTTCACCTACAACATCTTCCCCAACTTCTCGCCGTGGATCGGCTATCTGCCGACCCTCGTCTACCGCTGGCTTCCCGGCACCACGCCCGACTGGTGCACCATGGAGATCCGGCTGCTGTTCCCGACCCCCAAGGGCCAGAAGCGGCCGCGCGCGGTCGAGTGCACCGAGATCCCGGATGGCGAACCCTTCGCCTGGGCCGCCGACAAGATGGGGGCCGCGCTTGCCGGCGTGTTCGACCAGGACCTCGCCAACCTGCCGCATGTCCAGACCGGCATGAAGACGCTGAAGTCGGGCCGGATGGAGCTTGGCGCCTACCAGGAGAGCCGGGTGCGGCACTTCCAGGAGACGCTGATGAAGTATATCCGCGGCGAGCTGCCAGCGAAGGCGCGCTGACCCGGGCGCGCCGGGTCAGGCCTCGGCGGCGACTTCGGCCGTGTCGAAATAGTGGATGCGCAGCTCCCTGAGCAGCCCGTCCTCGAAGCGGCCGGCCTCGCAGATGGTCTGGGTGAAGGTGCGGCCCGTCGTCTTCGAGGTCATGGTGAGGCTGAGGACGACGACGCCCCAGTCCCGCCCGCCGGTGATCTCGTGGATCTCGACCCTGGCGTCCGCCCAGGCGGCATACATCGCCGCCGCCACCCGGGGGAGCGCATCGCGGCCCGTCCATGCGCCGCCATAGGGGATGGACGGCGGCTCGAGGACGGTGAAGTCGGGGTGGCAGCGCGCCTCGACCGCGGCCCAGTCGCGCGCGCCGGCGAGGCGGTAGATCTCGGCGAGACGTTCGCCCGGGCTGGGTCCGTCGTCGGTCATGCTCTGCCCTTTCCTGCTGCCGCCTCGCCGATGGCATGGGCCGGATCGGCCGCGCCGAAGGCGCCGCGCCAGCCGGCCGGAAGCGAGGCGAACCCGGCGTCGGCCGACGGGCGGTCGTGGCGGCCGTCTTGGAGGCCGAGGCGCCGGGCGATCCGCCATGCGCCGCCGCGCTCCTCGAACCGGTCAATGTAGCGGCCCCAGACGATCGCCTCGTAGGCGCGGCCGATGCCCGGAAAGGCGGCGTCGGCCGGCGCATCGGCGGGGACGAAGTGGATGGCCGTGAACCAGGTCTCGGCATGGGCGGTGTCGGCGCCGTCTGCCACGATCAGGCTCTGGCCCAGCTGGTGGTGGGTGCCAGCCAGCGGCAGCAGGACCGCCTTCGCCGCCGCGACGAAGGCGCGCCAGTCGCCTTCGATCGCGGCGAAGCGATAGGTGGCATCGGGGTGGAAGCAGGCCTCGAGCAGGTGGAAGGCGCGGCGGTCGAGCGCGTGGCAGTAGAGCGCGGTCAGCCGGCGCACTGCGGTCTCCAGGGGCTCGGCGCCGGTCACCTGCGTCCTGCCTTTCCGAGAAGCTTGACACGCCTGCACCAACCCTGCGGCGCGATCGCCGCGCCGGCTACTGCAAGCTTCGAGAGGCAGCCAGGAGGCCCGGCCGGCCGGCGGCAGGGCCGGCGGCAGGGCCGGCGTCACGTCCGGCCTGGCCGTCGTTCGCCGCGATCTGCTGCGCCTCTGGCCATCGGACATTCCAGGCGGCGTAGGAGTGCTGCGGATCCAGAAGGGAGAGAGGGATGCGTGCGTTCCGTTGGCTGGCAGGTCTTGTCCTTCCCGTGCTCGCTGGAGCGGCCAGCGCCGGGACGCCGAGCGGGGGTGGCTGGACCGTCACGGCCGAGCCCCTTCTGATGGCTCCGTTCATGAACGGTGCGACCGGCATCGGGCCGGTCGCGTTCCGCGGATCGACCAGCCCGCGCGACCTCTTCGCCAACCTCAACTGGGGCGTGATGGGTCCTCTCGAGGTCAGCAACGGGCGCTTCGGCCTCGCCGTCGATGGCACCTACATGAACCTCGAGATGGAGCGGGAGGGGCTGGTCGACCGGGTCGGCGGCCACCAGGGCGCCTATGCGGTCATGGGTCTCGCCCGGATCCACCGCTTCGCCGAGGCCTATGCTGGGGTGCGGGTGAACGACCTCGGCGTCCGCATCTCGGCCATCGATCCGCGCACCGGGACGCCGTTCGAGGCGGCGCGATCGAAGACCTGGGTCGACCCGCTCGTCGGGCTGCGGGTCGGGGGCCCGCTGTCGCGGACGGTCGATCTTGCCATGCTGGCCGACGTGGGCGGCTTCGGCGCCGGCTCCGACATCGCGGCCCAGGCCTGGCCGACGGTCGGGTTCCGGCTCTCGAACGGCGTCCGGGCGAAGCTCGGCTACCGGGTCATCTACATGAAGTATGAGACGGGCGAGGGGCTTCGGACCTTCGGCTTCGACGTGATGGTGCACGGGCCGACGGCGGGCGTGCAGTTCCGCTTCTGAAGCGCGGCCTGGGTCTTTTGCCGCAGGCTGACCGGGCGGGCAAGGGACCGGCATGCGCGACCGGTTTCTCACCACCCATGTCGGCAGTCTTCCGCGTGCCGAGGATCTGGTGGCCCTGATGTGGGCGAAGGAGGACGGGCTTCCGCTGGATGCGGAGGCCGTCGCCGCGCGGATCGAGGCGGCAGTCCACGAGGTGGTGGACCGCCAGGCCGAAGCCGGCATCGCCATCGTGAACGATGGCGAGCAGTCGAAGCCGAGCTACGCCACCTACATCAAGGACCGGCTGGAAGGCTTCGGCGGAAGCGGCTCCTCCTACGTGTTCCAGGATCTCGAGGAGCATCCGGACGCCAAGGCGCGGATCCTCGAGGATCCCGGCCGCCGGCACCGCCGGACGCCGGCCTGCACCGGCCCCATTCGCGTCAGGGACATGACCGCAGTGGAACGGGACGCAGCAACGCTCAAGGCCGCGCTGGCGCGCCATCCGGGGCACCAGGCCTTCATGAGCGCCGCCTCGCCAGGAGTCACTGCCCTCTTCTTCCGCAACGAGCATTATCCGTCCGACGAAGCCTATCTGTTCGCGCTCGCGGATGCGCTGGCGCAGGAATATGAGGCGATCCACCGCGCCGGGATCCTGCTCCAGATCGACTGCCCCGATCTCGCGATGGGCCGGCACACCCAGTTCCGTGACCTCGATCTCCGGAGTTTCCGGGCCAGGCTGGAGCTCAACATCGCCGCGCTCAACCACGCCACCCGCAACATCGCGCCCGAGGCGATGCGGATGCACCTGTGCTGGGGCAATTATGCCGGACCTCACCATTGCGATGTGCCGCTGCGCGACATCATCGACCTGGTGTGGACGGCGCGCCCCCACGCCATCCAGTTCGAGGCGGCCAATCCGCGCCACGCCCATGAATATGCGCTGTTCGAGGAGGTTGGCGTTCCCGAGGGCAAGGTGCTGATCCCGGGCATGCTCGAGCCGCAGTCGGCCTGGATCGAGCACCCCGAGCTCATCGCCCAGCGGATCGGCCGCTACGCCCATCTCGTCGGCCGCGACCGGGTGATGGCCGGCGCCGATTGCGGGTTCTCGATCCACGCCGGCTCGGGCGGCGTGCCGCCCTCGATCGTCTGGGCGAAGCTGAAGGCGCTCGCCGAAGGGGCGGAGATCGCCTCGAAGCGCTTCTGGCCCTAGCCGCCAAGCTCGGCGCGGACCATCGCGGCGCCGGCCACCATCGCCTTCATCTTGCCGAAGGCAACCTCGCGCGGGAGATACTTCATCCCGCAGTCCGGGGCGACGATGACCTTCTCCGGCGCCACATGGGGCAGCGCGCGGCGGATGCGGGCGGCCACCGTCTCGGCCGTTTCCACCTCGTGCGTCGAGAGATCGATCACGCCAAGGATGATGGACTTGCCGCGCAGCCCTTCGAGCACGCTGGTGTCGAGGTTCGACTGGGCGGTCTCGATGCTGATGGCGTCGACCCGGCTGCCCGCCAGCTCGGGCAGGAAGGAATAGCCGCTGGGCCGCTCGTGGATGATGGCGGCATAGCCGAAGCAGATGTGGATTGCGGTCTCGCCGGCAATCCCGTCGAGGGCGGCGTCGAGCGCCTCGAGGCCATAGTCCCGCGCCTGGTCCGGCCGCGCCTGCATGTAGGGCTCGTCCACCTGGACGATATCGGCCCCGGCGGCGAAGAGATCGCGGATCTCGGCGTTGACGGCCGCCGCATAGTCGAGCGCCATTTCGCGCTCGGTGGCATAATGGTCGTTCTGGGCCTGGCAGCTCATGGTGAAGGGGCCGGGCACGGTGATCTTGATCCGGCGGTCGGTGTTGGCGCGGAGGAAGGCGACATCGCGGGTCTCGACCGCGTGGCGGCGGCGGATCGGGCCGACCACGCGCGGCACCGGGTTGGGATGGCCGCTGCGGTCGAGCGCCGTGCCGGGATCGTCGAGATCGACGCCGTCAAGGGCGGTGGCGAAACGGTTGGAATAGCTTTCGCGGCGCATCTCGCCATCGGTGATGATGTCGAGCCCGGCGCGCTCCTGGTCGCGGATGGCAAGCAGGGTCGCATCGTCCTGGGCCTGCTCGAGCCGTTCGGGCGCGACCCGCCACAGCTCGCGGGCGCGCACCCGCGGCGGAAAGCGCCCGGCGAGCCTCGACCGGTCGATGAGCCAGTCGGGCTGCGGGTAGGACCCAACCAGCGAAGTCGGAAACAGCATCTCAGCCTCCCCTGCCGTCATAGGAAATGGCCTCGGCCGCCTTGCCCGAGAGGATGAAGCCGATCGGCCGCACGCTCTCCTCGTTCAGGTGGGCGATGAGGCTGGCGGTGCGGGCAAGGAGCGAAATGCCCTTGAGCGCCGGAAGCGGGAAGCCGGCGTCGAGCATGACGGCAGGGATCGCCCCGTTGACGTTGATGGGAAGGCTGCGGCCGATCGCGTCCGGCAGCACGGCCTCGACCGCGCGCAGCGCTGCCACATGGGCGCCGCTGACCCCTTCCCCGTCGGCCATGGCAAGCAGGAGGTCGGCGCGCGGGTCGCCGCCGCTGTGCTGGGGGTGACCGAAGCCGGGAATGGCCCTGCGCTCGGCGCGCAGGGCGCGGACAACGGCCCCGGCATCGCCGCGCTCGACCACCTCGGCCAGGAACCGCCCGGCGACCTCGGCGCTGCCGAGCACCACCGAGCCGCAGCCCAGGAGCCCCGCGGCGACGGCACCATGAAAGGCCTCGGGCGCGGCGGCGAAGGTCATGCGGGCCGCGACCACGCTGGGAACCAGGCCATGCTCGGCGATCGCGGCGAGCACGGCATCGGCCATGCGCTTCTGGACCGGCGTGGGGTCGGCACCCGTCACCAGCAGCCAGAAATAGCTGGTGAAGTCCATCCGGCCGATGATCTCGCGGCAGAGATCGCGGCCGCGCACCGTGATGCTGGTGGCATCCGACGTCGAGATGGCGGTGTAGGGGGCATCCTGCCGGCCGATGCGCATGCGCGCTCCTGTTTCGGAATTCGAAGTTGTTTTCGCTATTCGAAATAGCTAGGGGAATGTCAAGCCGGGACAGGCCCGGCGTGCAGCGAACAGGCCGGAGTGCGGATCATGGCACGACCCCTCGCCAATGTCAGGGTGCTCGAGATGGGCACCTTCATCACCGGCCCGGCAACGGCCATGTTCCTCGCCGATCTCGGCGCGGAGGTCATCAAGATCGAGCAGCCGGGCAGCGGCGATCCGTTCCGGGCCTTCCGGGGCGAGCTCTACAGCCCCCATTTCCAGACCTACAACCGCAACAAGAAGTCGGTCACGCTCGACACCCGCATCCCCGCCGATCGCGCGGCGTTCGACGCACTGCTCGCCGGCGCGGACGTGTTCATCCAGAACTTCCGCCCCGGCGTTGCCGAGCGGATCGGCGTGGACGCCGAGCGGTTGCGCCGGCTCAACCCGCGCCTCGTCTATGTCTCGATCTCGGGGTTCGGCGCCTCGGGTCCGGACCGGGACCGCCCCGCCTTCGACACGGTGGCGCAGGCGGCGAGCGGGTTCCTCCGTCTCCTCGTGAATCCTGCGCATCCGCGCGTCGTCGGTCCTGCCATCGCCGACGCGATGACCGGCTTCTACGCCGCGCAAGGCGCGCTCGCTGCGCTCTACGAGCGCGAGCGCACGGGTGTCGGCCGGCTGGTCGAGACCTCGATGTTCGAGGCCATGTGCCACTTCAACCTCGACGACTTCACCCACTGGCTCGCCGATGGCCAGGTGATGGGGCCCTACAGCCGGCCGCACGTCTCCCAATCCTATGTCTTCCAGTGCGCCGACGGCGGGTGGATCGCGCTGCACATGTCCTCGCCGCCGAAGTTCTGGGAGAATCTGGCGCTTGCGGTCGAGCAGCCCGACATGCTGGAGCGCCCCATGTTCGCCAGCCGGGACGCGCGCATCGCCCATTACGAGGAGGTGGTCGCCTTCCTTGCCCCGATCTTCGCGACGCGGACGCGCGCGGCCTGGTGCGAGCGGCTGCGGGCGCTCGAGGTGCCGCACGCGCCCGTCCTGACCGCGCCCGAAGTCCTCGAGACGGAGCAGGCCCGCCACCTCGGCCTCGAGGTCACGGCCCCCGGCCCGTTCGGCACCTTCCGCACCATCCGCTCGCCGCTGTCCTTCGACGGCGAGCGCATGGAGGAGGTGTCCGCCCCGCCCCTCCTCGGAGCGCACACGGACGAGGTGCTCGGAGCCGTTCGGCGCGACGCGGCGGCCTGACGGCGGTGGCCAAGGACCCGGAGTATCTCTCGACCCTCGAGCGGGGGCTCGCCGTGCTGCGGGCGTTCGACCAGAGCCGGCCCGAGATGCAGCTCTCCGAAGTGGCGGCGGTGACCGGGCTTTCGCCAGCGGTTGCGCGGCGGTGCCTCAACACCCTTGTCGAGCTTGGCTATGTCGGCCGCCACGGCCGCCGCTTCCTGCTCCGGCCGGAAGTGCTCGTCTTCGGCTCGGCCTATCTCTCCTCGATGAATGTCGAGCTGGTCGTGCTCCCCCCCCTCCAGGCGCTGCGCGACCAGACCGGGGACAGCGCGTCGATGGCCGTGCGGTCGGGATCCGACATCCTCTACGTGGCGCATGTCTCGACCACCCGGGCGATCCGGGTGAGCGCCAATGTCGGAACCCGCTTTCCCGCCCACGCCACCGCGATGGGCAAGGTGCTGATGGCGTTCCAGCCCGACGCCGAAATCGCCGACTGGCTGAGAGGGGCACCCTTCCCCCGCCTGACCGACCGAACGCCGACCGAGGCCGCGACCCTTCGCGACCGCCTCAAAGCCGTCCGCACCCAAGGCTACGACAGCGCGCTCGACGAGCTGGACTATGGGATCGTCTCGGTGGCCGTCCCCGTGTTCGACGGCAGCCGGCGGATCCTCGCGGCCATCAACTGCTCGACCTCGACGACGCGGATCTCGCAGGAGGAGCTGGTGCGCACCCGGCTGCCGCTGCTGCGCGATGCAGCATCCGCGATCGAGCGTCTGCTGCAGTCCTGGCCGGCGCTGGTGCATTCGCTCGCCAGGACCGAGCGCGAGACGCCACATCGCAGCTGACTTCGCATATCGAACTTGACTTCGACATTCGAAGTTGTCACAGCGCGCGTGCCCCGGGACAACGGCGGCTGCACGCCGACAAGCAGCGAGGGAGGGACGGATGCAGGGACGGCGGCTTCTGGGAATGGCGCTGCTTGCCGGAGGCGCGGCGGCAGCCCTTGCGTCGAGCGCTGCCGCGCAGGAGCCGGGCGCGGTGTCGGGAGAGGCGTCCACAGACGAAATCGTGGTCACCGCGCTGCGCCGGGCCGACACGCTGCAGAATGTGCCCGCCTCGATCACGGCGTTCACCGCCCAGGCGATCACCGATGCCGGGATCCAGCGCCCCGCCGACTTCATCCGCCTGACCTCGAACGTGAACCTGGTCGAGACCCAGAATGCCGGGACGGCCTTCATCATCATCCGCGGCATCACCCAGGCGCGCAACTCCGAGCCGTCGGTCGCCGTCGTCATCGACGGGGTGCAGCAGATCAACCCTGCGCAGTTCAACCAGCAGCTGTTCGACATCGAGCAGATCGAGGTGCTCAAGGGACCGCAGGGGGGCCTTTGGGGCCGCAACGCCATCGGCGGCGCGATGGTCATCACCACGCGGCAGCCCGGTGACACGCTCGAGGGCCGCTTCTCTGTCGGGCTGGACAATGGCTTCGGCTACCGGCTGGGCGGCGCCGTGAGCGGGCCGGTGGCGGAGACCCTGAAGTTCCGGCTGGCCGCCAACTGGTACGACACCAACGGCTACATCCCCAACCCGTTCCTGGGCGAGGATGCCGATCCCGTCCAGGACTTCGCGGTCCGCGGCAACCTGCTGTGGGAGCCCGGCCCGGACATCACGGCGGACGTCCGGGCGCAATATGCGAATCTCAAGACCCAGGCGCTCTACTTCAACATCGTCGCCGACGTGAACGACACCTCGCTCCCGGTCCGGGTGAACAATGCCGGGCAGAACGACCGGGAGATGATCGATCTCTCGCTGAAGCTCGACTACCGGACCGATTTCGGGACCTTCCGCTCGATCACGGCCTACAACAGCCTCGACGAGATCCTGACCGGGGACGCCTTCAACTTCCTCCCCATCGAGGAATCCCTGTTCTTCCAGATCTTCGGCTTCGACCTGAACCAGAGCCAGTTCCTCGATGTCTCGGCCTGGAGCCAGGAGTTCCGGTTCGAGAGTGCCACCGACCGCAGGCTGCAGTGGAGCGTCGGCGCCTATCTCGTCGGAACCAGGCGCTTCATCTCGACCGGCAACATGGTCGACACCGGGGCCGGCGTGTTCCCGGTCTATCGCACCCCGAGCACCAACCCGGCCAACCCGCAGGCCACCTTCCTCGCCGACAGCCAGGACAATTTCGCCTGGGCCGTCTATGGCAACGCGACCTACGCCGTCTCGGACGCGCTCCAGCTCGACGTGTCTCTGCGCTACGACCGCGACACCCGCGAGAACACGACCGAGACTCCCCCCGCGTTCCTGCCCAACGTGCCCGGCTTCCCGCCGGCAACCACGGGCGAGGTGCGGCGCGAGACCTTCGACGACGTCCAGCCCAAGGTGACGCTGAGCTGGAAGCCGCAGCCCGGCCTCAACTTCTACGCCGGCTACTCGAACGGCTTCCGCTCCGGCGGGTTCAACCAGACCGGCGTCGGCGCCATCGCCGCCGCCAACGGGATCGTCGGCGTGGCCGACATTTACGAGGCCGAGGAAGCCTCGACCGTGGAGATCGGGGCCAAGACCAGCTGGCTCGACGGCCGGCTGACTCTCAACGCCGCCGGCTTCACGACCAAGTCGGAGAATGGCTATTTCTTCGTCTTCCTCGCTGCCAACTCGACCCAGAATCTCGGCAACATTCCCGAGACGCGGATCAACGGCTTCGAAATCGACAGCGCGCTGCGCGCTGCCGAAGGCCTCGATTTCCACCTTCGGCTTCGGCTTCACCGACAGCGAGATCAAGGACTTCCCCGCCGCGACCGCGATCGGCAACGAAGCGCCGCTCATCTCGCGGACCACGCTCAACCTCGGCGGCCAGTACCGCACCGCGATCAGTGACGCACTCGGCCTGCTCGCCCGGCTCGACTGGCGCCGCATCGGCAGGACCTGGTGGGATGTCGAGAACTCGACGGTGCGCGACCCGGTCAACCTGGTCGACATCCGGGCCGGGCTCGAGGGCGACCGCTGGAGCGTGACCGGTTTCGCGACGAACCTTCTCGACACCCGCTACAATGCCGAATTCTCGCCCGGCGGCTTCGTGTTCAAGGCGCGGCCGCGCGTCTATGGCGTGGAGGCAAGCATCCGCTTCTAGGAGAGTCCCGTGGCCCGCGTCCTCGTCCTCTATCACTCCGCCTATGGCCATGTCGAAGCCATGGCGCGCGCCGTCGCCGAGGGCGTGGCGAGCGTCGAGGGTGCGGAGGTAAGCGTCAGGCGCGTGCCCGAGCTGGTGCCCGAGGAGGTGGCGCGCGCATCCGGGATGAAGCTTGACCAGGAGGCGGCGATTGCCCGGCCCGACGAGCTCGCCGACTTCGACGCCATCATCTTCGGCACGCCCACGCGCTTCGGCAACATGTCGGCGCAGATGCGGAACTTCCTCGACCAGACCGGCGGGCTGTGGGCGAGGGGCGCGCTCATCGGCAAGATCGGCTCGGTCTTCACGTCGACCGCGAGCCAGCACGGCGGCCAGGAGACCACCCTCACCAGCTTCCACGTCACGCTGCTCCACCATGGGATGATCGTGGTGGGCCTGCCCTACAGCTTCACCGGCAACACCATCATGACCGAGATTTCGGGCGGGACGCCCTATGGCGCCTCGACGCTCGCCGGGGCGGATGGCAGCCGCCAGCCTTCGGCCAACGAGCTTGCCGGTGCCCGCTTCCAGGGCGCCCATGTCGCCCGGCTTGCCGTGAGGCTGTTTGGCTGAGGAGGATTCGCATGACCCGCCGACCCGCGCGCCTGCACCACACCGCCTATGTCTCGAAGGACCTGGAGGCGACGCGCCGCTTCTACGAGGAGGTGATCGGCCTGCCGCTGATTGCCACCTGGTGCGAGAAGGACGTACTGTTCGGCAAGGAGCGGACCTACGCCCATGTCTTCTTCGAGCTTGCCGACGGCAGCTGCCTCGCCTTCTTCCAGTTCGCCGATCCTGCCGATCAGGCGGAGTTCGGTCCGCCGATGCCGGAATCGCCGTTCCACCATGTCGCGCTCCATGTCGACGCCGAGACGCAGGCCGAGATCGAGGCGCGCATCCGGGCGGCCGGCTACACCGAACCCGACACCTACGTGCTCGAGCATGGCTATTGCCGGTCGCTCTACGTGAAGGACCCGAACGGCATGATCCTCGAGTTCACCCGTGACGCGCCCGAGGCCGTCGTCCCCGCGCTCGACCAGGCCCGGCGCGCATCGGCGCATGCGGAGCTTGCCCGCTGGCTCGCCGGTGACCACCGCACCAACAACGGCTTCCGCTCCGACCATCACGGCTGACCGCGCATTCCCGGAGAGCGCGCGCCTCGACCTTCCGGTCGCGGGCGGCATGCTGGCCGCGGAACGCATCGGCGCGGGCCCGGCGCTCGTCCTCCTGCACGGCTTCACGCTCGACCGGCGGACCTGGACGCGGCAACGGCCGCTCGCCCGCTGGCTCACCCTGGTCGCCCCCGACCGCAGGGGCAACGGCCAGTCGACCGCGCCGCCCGATCCGCCGGAAGAACCCGCCGACATCCTCGCCCTTGCCGACGCCCTCGGGCTCGAGCGCTTCGCGCTTCTCGGCCACTCCCAAGGCGCCAGGGTGGCCGCGCATGTCGCGCGTGCCGCCCCCGGGCGGGTGAGCCACCTGCTGCTTGCCGGCGCGCCCCACGACGCGGTGGCCGAGGATCTGCCGCGCGCGGCGATGGCGGCGCGCGTCCGCGCCGGGCGGCTGGACGAGATGCGCGCGCTCTGGCGCGCCGCGCCGATCATGGCGGCCCGCACGCGCGCTGGGCGTGCCCTGCGCGACCGGATGATCGCGGACTATGCCGGCCGCGATCTTTCCGCCCTCCATCCGCCGCTCGCGCTCGACGATGGCCTGCTGGCAGGCCTCGCGGCGCCCGTGACCATCCTCGTCGGCGCGGACGACACCGCCCCCCGCCGCGCCGCGGCGCAGCGCCTCGCCGCGGCACGGCCCGGCGCGCGGCTGATCGTCCTCCACGGCGCCGGGCATCTCGCGCCCCTGGAGGCGCCGCGCGCGTTCAACGCCGCCGTGCGCGAGGCGCTTGCCGACCGCCCGGCGGCCTGACCTTCTCCCTGCGCTGCCGGGCCGCCCGATCGACCCAAATTTCGACACTCCCGGCCCCCCGCCCGAAAGGTAAAATTGCCGCGCCAGGGTGCAGAGAGGTAGGGCGATGCGTCGGACCAGAGACAGCAGGCATGTGCGCGGAAGTCTCCTCGTAGGGGCGGCCATCGTGGCGATGGCCCCGGCGCTGGCGTCCCCGCCGCCGGAAACCCGCATCCTCCTTCCGCTCACGACCGGCAATGACAGCATCAGCGTCGGCCGGCTCGACGGCAGCTTCGAGCCCGACGCCGGCCCGTTCGGGCTGCTCGGACCCACGCTGCTCACCGGCGTGGCCGCGGACAGCGGCAACGACCGGGTGACGCTTTCCGGCGGCGGGACAATCGCAGGGCAGATTGCGCCGTTTCGCACCTATCTCGAACTCCCCGGCCCCGGACCGCTGCTCGACCTCTTTCTCGAAGCGCCAACCTACGGCCTCCTCGTCATCGGCGCCGACGGCGGGACCGGCAGCGACCTTCTCGCCAATGCCGCGCGCACCGCCGTTTCCGCCGACGGGCGCTTCGTCCACAGCGATTTCCGGATGGGATCGCCCGGCTTTCCGGCCATCCTGAATTCGGCCTCGCTCGACAGCCGCCTCACGGTGACGGCCGTGGGGCTCGGCGGCGGCGAGGGCTACAACCGGCTGCTCAACCAGAACCGGCTCGACGTGACGAGCAGCGCCGACATCGTCCGCACCCGGGTGACGCTCAGCATGGCCGACCTTGGCGACGTGCCGCAGAACATCTTCGGCACCGCGCGCGCCGTCGGCCTCGAGGGCGGCGGCATGCCCTTCCCGTCCGGCGAGCGGCGGATGGTCGATGCCGAGAATGCAACAGCCGGGACGCTCATCGTCTCGGCGCTGGCGACCGGCACGGCGCCCGACGTCTCGATCACGGGCGCGACGCTGGCGAGCCCCAGCCACGCCGTGCGCACCATCGCCGAGGCCGATGGCATGACCGGCAGCATCGGCCACGACCGGCTGGCGAACCTCGGCCGGCTGGAAAGCTCGGCCACCTCGAAGCTGCTCGGCGTGGAGGTCGCGATCACGCCCAACAGCTTCGCGCTTCCCGAGATCGTGATGCCCGACATCGAGGTCGAATCGCAGGCTTCGGCGCTCGCCCGCGGGCTCGTCGCCGGCGCCGGCCGCGACCTGCTCCTCAACGCCGGCACGCTCAAGCTTGCTGCGCTCACCGAGTTCCTCACCGTCAGCATCGCCATTGGCGACCTCATCATTGATGCGTCCGCAATCGAGGTGCTGATCGACCCTCCGTCCACGCCCGAGAAGCCGACCGGAGGCTCGGTCGCCGAAGTCGCCGCCATGCTCGGCGGAGCGGACGATGACCGGCTGACCAGCAGCGGCAGCATCGACGGCACGGCCTCGTCGACCGTCGAGACGGCGTCGGTCTATGTGGCCGCACCCATCAACTCGATGACCGGGCAGGAGGACACCAAGCTCGGCACGCTCCTCGGCAGCCTCTCGCTCGCGCTCTCCGATGCCGCCTCTTCGGCGGCGCTCGCCTTCGCCTCGGGCCTCGACGGCGGCTCGGGGAACGACATCCTGACCTCGGGCGGGAGCCTTGGGCTTGCCGCGACCGCCCAGGCCGATACGCTGCTGCTGACGGTCGACGTGCTCGGCTTCATCGACGGCGGCGAGGAACCGGGCGCCGGCGAGAGCGGCGGCAAGAGCGTCAACCTGGGTCTCGACGTCTACAACACCTCGACCTTCGCCTATGCCGGCACGGTCGGCGTTGCCGGCGGCACCGGGGACGACAGCATCGCGCTCCTGCCGGGCTCGGCAACCGCGGTCTCGGCCGATGCGCGGGCGCGCAACCTCGACATCAATGTCGGCTTCACCACCGAGGACAAGGATGTGACGGCCAAGGGCTCGGCGGTGTTCGCAAGGCTCTGGGCGGGGGCCGAGGCGACGGCCGTGACCGGCGGCGCCGGCGCCGACGCGATCG
The DNA here is from genome assembly GCA_029268145.1 of Sphingomonadaceae bacterium. Classification (GTDB taxonomy): domain Bacteria; phylum Pseudomonadota; class Alphaproteobacteria; order Sphingomonadales; family Sphingomonadaceae; genus Thermaurantiacus. The sequence continues at coordinate 81,737 of JAJUHA010000001.1, forward strand.
CGTCCGACGGCGCCGTCACCGCAACCGCGACCGGGCTGTCGCAGTCGCTCGGCATCACGGCCAATGTCGACCTCGTCAAGACCGGCGCCAACATCAGCGGTGCCTTCATCGACACGGCGCTCATCTCCGAGGCGACCGCGGTCGGGATCCTCGCCGAGGATGCGGCGGACTCGGTCTCCGCCACGGCGCCGATCCTGGTGTCGGCCGGGAGCGACGCCGAGAGCATCGGGATCGACCTTGGCGTCACCATCGCGACCGAGAAGGGCATGGCGGGAAGCGGCTCGGCGCTCTTCTCGACCACCGAGAGCCGGGCGCGCGCCCGCGGCATCGAGCGCAATCCCCTGCTCCTCCTCGGGCTCGAGGGGGCCGCCGGACCGACCCTGCTTGCGCCGGGCGCGACCCTCCTCTCCACGGCTTCGGCCGACCTGCAGCGGATTGCCGTCGGCCTCAACGTGACGGTTGCCATGAAGGGCTTCGCGCTCGGAGTTTCGCTGCTCTCGGCCGACAGCCTGGCCAGCGCCGACGCCGCGGGCCTCACCGGAAGCGCGGCGGCCGACGCCGTGACGGCGGAAGGCGCAATCTCGGCCCTGGCGACGACCGACAGCGTCTCCTCGATCACCGGCGTGGCGGTCGCCGCCGCGTCGCAGGGCGTGGGACTTGGCGTCTCGCTCCTCGACGGCCGGACCGACTCGCTCGCGAAGGCGACCGGTGCCGACCTCGGCGGCGGCAATGACACGGCGAGCCTTGCCGGCGTGACCGCCTCGGCCACCGGCAAGACGCTCAACAATGTCAACAGCGTGTCCATCTCGGGCGCGAAGGACGGCGTGGCCGCGGGGGCGGCGCTGGCCAGGCTCACCACCGCCGACCAGGCGGAAGCCACCGGCGTGGCGGCCGGCGCGGGCGACGACAGCCTCATCCTTGCCGGGCCGGTCACCGCGACGGCCGGGTCCGAGGCCGAACTGGTGCTGGTCGGCGCATCGCTCGGCGGCGTGATGAACGGCGTGGCGGCGGGCGTCACCCTCCTCCAGGCCGAGGGCCGGTCCGGCGCTCAAGCCATCGGCGTGGCGCTCGGCGAGGGCAATGACCGGCTCGCCATGGCCGCCCAGCCGCTCGGCGCCACGGCCACGGCCGACGTCTCGGGCACCTCGGTCGGCGTGTCGGTCGAGGGCAGCTACCAGGGTGTCGGCGTCGGCGTCTCGGTCATGGATTTCTCGACGACGGCAGCGGCATGGTCAGCCGGTGCCGATGGCGGCGCTGGAGACGACATGCTGCACGCGACGGGAGCAGCAGATGTCGCAGCACAGGCCCTTGCGACGGACCTCGGCGTCAGCGTCGCGATCGGCGGCGCCGTCTATGGCGTGGGGGCAGGTGGCTCGGCGCTGATGGGCGAGACGGTCGCCAGCGCCGATGCCGTCGGGCTCGACGGCGGCGCCGGCGCCGACGATCTCCTGCTGGGCGGAGCGGGCAGCACGACGGCGACCGCCGAGGCGACCCGGACCAGCGTCGCCGTCTCGGGCTCCTTCGCGATCGGCGCAGCGCTTGCCGGCAACTTCCTCGACACAAGTGCGACCGCCACCGCCGGTGCGGCCGGCCTGAGGGGCGACGGCCTCGCCCTGCCTGGCGGCGCCGACCGGCTGCGGGCGATGGGCAATCTCGACGTGGAGGCACGCGCGACTGCCGCCGGCGCCTCCTATGCCTTCGCCATCCCCATCGGGGTGGTGCCGCTGGGCGCGACCATCGCCGACGGCGCGGTCGAGGCAAGCGCGACGGCGGCCGGCCAGGAGGGCGGCGCTGGCGACGACCTGCTCTTCGCCGGCGGCCGGGTCGACACGGCAGCCGCGGCCTCGGCCACCTCGATCAGCGTCAGCGTCGCCACCGTCGGCCTCAACTGGGGGGATTTTGGCACGCGGGCGCGCGGCCTTGCCACCGGGCTTTCGGGCGGGGACGGCGCCGACACGCTGGTCGCGCTTGGCGCCGTGTCAACAACGGCCTCGGCGCTTGCCGACATGAAGAACGTCGGCGTGGTGCTGACAGGCGTCAACATCACCGACCTCGGTCTCGATGCCAGCGCGGCTGCCACCGGGCTTTCCGGCGGAAGCGGCGATGACGCGATCGAGGCCAGCGGCGGCGTCACCGCCTTCGCAAGTGCCAGCACGCCGATCGAGAGCATCGACGTGGCGCTGACGGGCGGGAGCCTGACCACGGTCACCAACAGCGCCGAAGCGCGCGCAACCGGACTGGACGGCGGCACCGGGCAAGACCATCTGGTCTCCGCCCGGCCGATCGTGGCCAATGCGCTTGCCACGCTCTCGGCGGACCTCATCGCCGTCAGCATCACCGGGGCGACCGGCGGGGATCTCTCCGCGACGGGCACGGCGCGGGCGACCGCAGTGGATGCCGGCGCCGGGGATGACCGCGCCGACCTTGCCGACACGAGCGTGCTGGCGCAGGCGCTTGCCAGCGCGAATGCCGTACGGGTGGCGCTTGTCGGCGCAGGCGCCGGGAACGCCGGGCTGCTGCCGGCGGTGGCGGCGACCGGGTTCGACGGCGGCGACGGGGCGGACTCGCTCGTCCTGCGCGGCCGGCTCACCGTCGCCGGGACGGCCATCGGCGAGAGCGCGAGCGTGACGGTCGCCCTGACGGGCGTCGCCCTCGGCGACGAGGCCGCCCGCGCCGATGCCCGGGCAACCGGTGCGACCGGGGGTGCGGGAGCCGATTCGCTCCGTCTCGCCGAAGCGGCGGACGTGGCGGCCAATGCGGCGGCGTCCACGGGCGTCACCCAGGTCACGCTGGTCGGCGGTGGCATGTCGGAGCCCGGCGCCCGCGCCGATGCCTTCGCCGCCGGCCTGACCGGCGGGACGGAGGATGACCGGCTCGAGACCGCGCGCACGCTCGAGGTGTCGTCGCGAGCGACGTCCGCCGCGGACCTGGTGACGGTCGTGCTTGCCGGCGGATCGCTGGCCGAGACGAGGATCGGCGCGACAGCTGCGGCGGTCGGCCTCGATGGCGGCGAGGATGCCGACACGATCCTTGCCGGCGGCGACCTCATCGTCTCGGGCGCGGCCGAGCTGGCCACGCTGACGACGACCGTGACCGGGATCGGGCTTGCCGGATCGCGGGTGGAGCGGGATGCACGCGCCAGCGCCGCCGGGATCCTCGGCGGCGGCGGCCGGGACATGGTCGGCACGGCCGGCCTTGTGCAGGCGCGGGCGACCGCCGGCACCCTGGCGCGGATCTTCAGCGTCAGCCTGCTCGCGGCCGGCCTCGAGGGCGCCTCCACGGAGGTGCTGGCGGAGGCCACCGCCATCGACCTCGGCGCCGGCGACGACGCCCTCGGCGCCGACGGGCGCATCGACGCGCGCGCGACCGCCTCGACCGTGGGCAGCAGCGGCGCGGTGGGCGTGGCGCAGCTGCTGGTCTCCGACAGCCGGACCGACATTGCCGCGACAGCCGCCGGCGTGCACGGCGGCGCCGGTGCCGACGACATCCGGCTCGCCGCCGCGCTCGACGTGCGCGCCGACGCACAGAGCAGCGCGCTTTCCATGACCGCCTCGGGCCTCGGCGCCATCGCGACCAACGCCGACCAGGTGACGCAGGCGCGCGCCACGGGTGCCACTGGCGATGGCGAGGACGACCGGATCGATCTGCTCGACACCGGGTTCGTGCGCGCCTTCGCTTCGGGCGAGGCAGGCAACAGCAACCTTTCGCTGCTCGGCGGAATCGGGACGTCGCTCAGGCTGCGCAGCGAGGCCTTCGCGACGGGCCTTGCCGGCGGTGACGGGGCCGACCGGCTGCTGGTCGCCGGCCGGCTCGGCGTGGAGGCGATTGCCCTCCTCGATGCCGACAGCCGGAGCCTCACCGTCCTCGGCGGCTCCTTCGGCACCACCGGGCTCTACCCGCTGGCGCGCGCCACCGGGCTGACGGGCGGAGGCGGCGCCGACCTGCTCGTCAATGGCCCGGGCGGCGACCTGGCCGTGTCGGCGCTGGCCGCGCTCGACCTGCGCAGCGCGGCCCTCTCGGTGGTCGGCGGTGCGCTGACCGAGGGGCTGGCGCGGGCGGATGCCGCGGCAGTGGGGATGGAGGCAGGCGAAGGCGACGATGCCGTCCTCAGCTCGGGTGCCGCCGCCGTTTCCGCAACCGCGCGGGTGGACTCGCGCGCCTCCGGCTTCAGCGTGGTGGGCGCGACCGGCAATGTGACCGACCTCAGGGCCGCGGCCGTCGCGCGCGGGATCGACGCCGGATCGGGCAATGACGCCGTCGAGCTGACCGGCGCGTTCGATGTCGCAGCGCTCGCCATCGGCGAGCATGAGGCCGCGAGCTTCTCCGCCATCGGGCTGGCCGCCGGCCTCAGCGCAATCGCGACCGACGCCCGGTCGGTCGGCATCCTGACCGGCGCGGGCAGCAACGGCGTCTGGACCGGGGGGGCAGGTGCCCTCACGGTCACCGCCAACGCCGAGACCAGCGCCTCCTCCTCGACCAGGGTCGGGATCGGGGCAGCGACCGGCCGGTCGGCGCTTTCCGCCTTCGCCCGCTCGACGGGCATCGAGGGCGGCACGGGCGCCGACACGGTCGCGATCGCTGCCCCGGTCGTCGCCCGCGCGACGCCGTTCGTCTCGATCGGCTCGACCCAGACCAGCTTCGTGGGGGGCAATGGCAGCGAGAGCGCCGGGCTGGCACGCGGCGAGGCCCGCGGGCTGCTGGACGCCGCGGGCGGAACGGTCGTCGAGGTGATGGCGCCGGTCACGGCCGGGGTCGAGGCCCTGGCCTTCGGCTCGGGCGCGGCCAGCACCACCCTTGCCGGCACCACCAACCTCGCCGCGCGGATCCGGGTGGAGGGCGTGGCCGAAGGGCTCCGCTTCGACGGCAGCGGCGGCGACCAGGTGACAATCGGCGCCTCGGTGCGCGCCCAGCTGGCCTCGACGGTCAGGTCGGACGTGACGGTCACCTCGGGCGCGCTCTTCTCCGACGGGATCGCCCGGACCATTGCCGAAACGCTGGTCGAGGGCGCCGGGCTGGTCGACCCGGCGGGGGCCGGCGCGATCGACATCCTCGGCGGCACGGTGGTGGAGGCGGTGGCGCTGCCGGGCGACCGGCGGACGCTGCAGCGCACCACCTTCGCCCGGTCCGTCTCCTTCGGCAAGACCGACGGGCTCGACGTCGACGCCTTCAGCCACGCGACCAGCTTCGGGGCGGCGACGCTCGGCGGGCTCCGGATCGAGACCGACCGCCGCGACGTCACCAACCGGGGGACCATCACCGCGCGCAACCAGCTCCTGCTTGTCTCGGTCGCGGAGGGGTTCGGCAATTCCGGCGTGTTCGGCGAGGCGACGACCGATGCCCGCACCATCGCCGGCGCCAGCACGGTGGTCGGAGTCGATGGCGGCAAGACGCTCGCGCTCGACAACCGCGGGCGGATCGAGGCCTACCAGTTCCCCGTCCTCGCGGCGACCGCGATCGCCAATGGCACCGGCCAGGGCTTCAGCGACCCGGATGCCGAGGCCCATGCCATCGCCAACCTCGGCGGGCTCCGGTCGATCGGCGTGCAACTCCTTGGCGGCGAGATCGCCAACAGCGGCGCGATCGCCGCCGGCACCGCGCCGGTGGTGGACCGCGCCCGGTCGCTCGCCCAGCGCCAGCCCGGCGAGGGCGGGCGGGTGGACGCCTTCGCCTTCGTGACCATCGACGCCAGCAACAGCAGCGCCTTCGGCATCCGCTCCGAGGGGGCTGGTGCCGTCCGGATCCTCAACAGCGGGAGCATCTCGGCGGCGGCAACGCCGCAGATCAATGCGCTCGCCGAGGCCTTCGGGACGGGCAGCGACGGGGATGCCTTCGCGCAGATCCTGATCACTGCGCTCAACACGTTCGCCGTCGGGATCGAGACCGGAGACGGCGACGACGTGATCGAGAACAGCGGCTCGGTCAGCGCGAACGCGGCCGTCCGCATCGATGCAGCCGCCGGCGCGCGCCGAGGCAACGGCGATCCGGGCAGCCGGACCATCACGCCGATCACCTCGAGCGAGACGGTGGGCATCCGCACCGGAAGCGGCAACGACCAGGTGACCAACACCGGCCTCGTCGATGCCCAGGACCGGATCGCCATCGACAGCGGAAGCGGCGACGACGTGGTGTGGCTCGGCAACGGGAGCGAGACGCGCGGCAATGTCCTGCTGGCGTCCGGGAACGATCTCCTCCACCTGTCCGGCAAGACCGTCATCCCGCAGCTGGTGGACGGCGGCGCCGGCACCGACCAGCTGACCGCCATCGGCGACCATCTTCTTCAGGGAAGCCACGCCGGCTTCGAACGCGTCCTGAAGCAGGGCGAAGGGGTTCTCGACCTCGGCGCCAACTCCTGGACATCGTCGGACTGGATGCGGATCGAGCAGGGGATCGTGCGCACGAGGAGCACGGGCTTCACCAGCGCCACCCACACGCTGACGGCGGTGATCCAGCCCGATGGCACCAACGGCCAGCTCCTCTTCACCGGGAACGCCGCGATCCCGAGGGGCAAGGCCATCGTCGAGAAGGGCGGGCCCGGACCCTTCGTCGACGGCACGGTCTGGGATGTCATCCGCTCGGATGCCGGCCTCAACCTCGTCCAGCTCGGCATTGTCCTTCCCGACCCGACCGCGATGGTCAGCTTCTCGTCGAGCCTGTTCAACAGCCGGCGGCTGCGCGTCGAAGTCGACGTGAAGCCGATGGCGGGCATGGCCCCGGCCGGCGAGGCCCGCAGCCTCGCCAGGGCGCTCGACCGGGCGACTCCCCTTGCCACCGGAGACGTGGCGCGCGCCATCACCCACCTCCAGGCGCTGCCGACCGCCGGCGAGGTGGGCGCGGCGCTGTCCGCCATGGCGCCGCGGCTTGCGCCGCTTTCGCTCCAGTCGGGCGCGGCAGCGCTCGAGTCCGCGCTTGCCGTGACCGCGGCGGCCTCGGGCAAGGCCCAGCCGCTGCCCGGGCTTGCCCTTGTGGCCGGCGAAGGCGGAGCAGGCCAGGGCTGGGCAGCCAGCTTCGATCGCGCCCCCGCCTTCGGCGGCACGCCGGTCCCCGGCCAGGTGGCAGGCTATGCCAGCGGGGTCACGCTCGCGCTTGGCGAGGGCGTCACCCTCGGCGTGGCGATGCTGCAGCAGGTCACGGAAAGCAGGGACGACACCGCCCGCGCCGGCGGCTTCTCCCGCGCGCGCGTGTCGACGGCCCGGCTCGACGCCGACCTCGGCGACGGGCTGCACCTTGCAGCCGCAGTCGCCGGCGGCTCGACCGCGTTCCGCGGCAGCAGGGCCGTGCCCGGCCCTGCCGGCCCGGTCGAGACCCGGCTTGCCGCCAGCGCGCCCATGGTCGGGTTCGATGCCAGGCTCGGCTGGTCCCTCGCGCCGCAGGGGCCGCTCGCCATCGAGGTCGGGCCGCGGTTCGCCTTCCGCCATGTCGGGCTGGGCGCGGCTGGCGAGGCCGGGACGGCCGGGCTGGCAGTGTCGGTCGAGGAGGCCCGGCACCGCCGCGTCGAGGGCGCGCTCGGCATCCGCTTGGCGCTTGCCGACCGGCCCGTCGGGCCCTTCCGCCTCTCGGGCCAGTTCGGAACCGAGCTCATCCACCGGTTCGGCAGCGGCGGCGAGACGATGACGGCCCGGTTCCACGACATGCCCGACTTCCGGTTCGATCTCGAGAGCGTCACGGCCCCGCGCACCCGGGTGGGGCTCATGGCCGGCCTTGCCGTGACCCATGCCGAGACCGGCCTGTCGCTCGGGCTCTCGGCTGCGCGCGGCGATGCCCGAAGCGCGGGCGCGCTCAACCTCGGGGCGAGCCTCCGGCTGGGCTTCTGACCGGCCGGCCGGCCGGCGCGCCGGGCGCAGGGCCGCGCATCGCCTCGGCTGCCTTGCGCAGCTCGGCCGCGAGCAGGCGGAACTCGCTGGCGCGGGGCGAGGTCGGGCGCCAGACGAGCGCAATCCGCCGGCTGGCGCGGGGGCTGTCGAGCGGGCGCGTCTCGACCTGGGTGCTGGCGAGGATGCCCGCATCGACCGCGAGCCGCGGCAGGAAGGTGCAGCCGATCCGGTTCTCGACCATCTGGACGAGGGTGTGGAGCGATGTCCCGAGCACGGCGGCGTCAGCCCGGAGCCCTGCGCGTCCGCAGGCGGCGAGCGCATGGTCCTTGAGGCAGTGGCCATCCTCGAGCAGGAGCAGGCGCTCCTGCGGCAGGGTGGCCGGATCGACCTCGGCCGGCGGCTCGGGAAGATCCGCCGGGTGGAAGGCGAGCAGGATGGGATCGTCGAACAGCACGTCCGCCTCGACATCGCCGCAGGCCCAGGGAAGCGCGAGCAGCACGCAGTCGAGCTCGCCGCGGGCAAGGAGCGCGCAGGCCTGGTCCGACTGTTCCTCCCGCAGGTAGAGCCGGAGCTCGGGCCAGGCGGCGCGAAGCCCGGGGAGGAGACGCGGGAGAAGGAAGGGCGCGATCGTCGGGATCACGCCGAGGCGCAGCTCGCCGGCGAGCGGCCGCCCGGAGGCACGGGCCAGCTCGGCGATGGCCTCGGCCTCGGCAAGGAGCCGCCAGGCCCGTTCGACCACCTGGTCGCCGAGCGGCGTGAAGCGGACGACCCGGCGGGTGCGTTCGACGAGGACGGAGGACAGCAGGGTCTCGAGCTCGCGGATCCCCGCCGAAAGGGTGGACTGGCTGACATGGCAGGCATCGGCGGCGCGGCCGAAATGGCCGGTGCGGTGGAGCGCGACGAGATACTGGAGCTGCTTGATGGTCGGCAGATAGATCATCGTGGCAGGACTAATCGTTCCAGACGATGACTTCAATCGCTTTATCCGCCTTGAACGATGATCCGATTCGTCCTATTTGCAGTGCAGCACGGCGATGCCGCCGTGCCCGCGTTTTCCCAGCCACACGAGACAGTTGGAAAGGTGTGCAGATGCTCACGATCGGCGACAGGCTTCCCGAATTCAGGGTTTCGGTGCAGCAGGGCGTGGACAAGCTTCCCGCCGGCGAGGTGCTGACCGACAAGGACTTCCCCGGCAAGTGGAAGATCCTCTTCTGGTGGCCGAAGGACTTCACCTTCATCTGCCCGACGGAGATCATCGGCTATGGCGAGCTCGCCAGGGAGTTCGCCGATCGCGACGCGGTGCTGATCGGCGCCTCGACCGACACCGATTTCGTCCACTTCGCCTGGCGCAAGTCGGACGAGCGGCTGGCCAAGTGCGACTTCCCTTGGATTGCCGACAACAAGCAGGAGCTGGCCAGGGCGCTCGGGATTCTCGACAAGGACGCCGGCGTGGCGCTTCGTGCGACCTTCATCATCGACCCGAACAACATCATCCAGCACGTGACCGTGAACGGCCTCAACCAGGGCCGCTCGCCGCAGGAGACGCTGCGGAACCTCGATGCGCTCCAGACGGACGAGCTCTGCCCGTGCAACTGGACCAAGGGCGAGGAGACGCTGAAGCCCGCCGCCTGAGGCCCGACGACAGGAGGGGGCCGGGCGGCTGCCGTCGCCCGGCCCTTCGCTTTCCCGCCCGCGCGCCGGGCGCCACCGGAGTTTGCCCATGGCTCTTGCCGAACTCGCCCAGACCCTTCCCGACTATGCCAAGGACCTGCGGCTCAACCTTTCCTCGCTGATGAGCGATGCAGCGCTGACCGACCAGCAGAAGTTCGGAACGCTGCTGGCCTGCGCGCTGGCGACGGGCGTGTCGCCGCTTGTTGCAGCCGCGGACGCCGAGGCTGGCGCGAAGCTTTCCCCCGAGGCCGTCCACGCCGCCCGGGCCGCCGCTGCCATCATGGCGATGAACAATGTCTACTACCGCTTCACCCATCTCGCCTCGAACCCCGAGTATCGCACGCTGCCGGCGCGGCTGCGGATGAACGTCATCGGCGCGCCGGGGATCGAGAAGGCGGACTTCGAGCTGTTCTGCCTCGCCGTCTCGGCCATCAACGGCTGCGGCGCCTGCGTGGACAGCCACGAGAAGGTGCTGAAGCAGCATGGCGTGAAGACCGAGACCATCCAGGCCGCGGTGCGCCTCGCCAGCGTGGTCAACGCGGTCGGCGCCGTGCTGCGCACCCTGTAGCCGGCGGCGGGCGGGCATGGCAGGGTGGGGCATGGTCCGCCCTGCCCTTGCCGCGCTGCTCGCGCTCTCGCCGCCGGCTGCCGCGGCAGCACCGCCGTCACCTGCCGAGATCGTTGCCGCCGCGCCGGCCGAGGCCTGGCAGGCGATCCCCGCCGAGGAGCTGCTGATCCTCGCGTTCGCCGGCGGACGGCAGCTCATCGTCCAGCTCGCCCCGGAGTTCGCGCCCGCGCATGTCGCCAACATCCGCAGGCTCGTTCGCGACGGCTGGTATGTCCGCCACGCCGCGATCGTCCGCGTCCAGGAGAATTATGTGGTCCAGTGGGGCGATCCGACCGGCAAGGCACCGCTGCCCGCCGGCGTCGCGCCATGGCCAGGAGACGGCTACGAGCGGCCCGGCACGCCGGCGGGCTTCGTGGCCCTCCCCTTCGCCGACGCCTATGGCGCGACGGTCGGCCACGCGGAGGGCTGGGCCATAGCCACCGACGGCGCGGCCCACTGGCTGCCGCACTGCCCCGGCATGGTGGGCGTTGGCCGGGACATGCCGCCCGATACCGGCACGGGAGCAGAGCTCTACCTGGTGATCGGCCACGGGCCGCGCCACCTCGACCGCAACATCGCCCTCGTCGGCCGGGTGCTCGAGGGCAGCGAGGCCCTCTCTTCCCTACCGCGCGGAACCGGGGCGCTCGGCTTCCATGCGTCCGCCGACCAGCATGTGAAGCTCGTCTCGGCGCGGCTCGGCGCGGACCTGCCCGAAGCCGAACGGCCGCGGTTCGAGGTGCTGCGCAGCGACAGCCCGGCCTTCGCTGCCTATGTGGACGCCCGCGCCAGCCGGCGCGATGCCTTCTTCGTGCGGCCGGCAGGTGGCGCCGACATCTTCAACCTCCCGCCGCCGACCCGCCGGCGGCCATGACCGGGGGGCTGGCGCTCGCGCCCGGCGGCGCCTATGTCGGGCGTTCAGGCGGCAGGACACGCGCATGGGCCTTGGTTCCTATCTGGCGAGCGTGAAGGCGCGGGATCCGGCGCCGCGGTCGCGGCTCGAGATCCTCACCTACCCGGGCGTCTGGGCGCTCGCCCTGCACCGGGTGGCCCATGCGCTCTACCGGGCGCGCCTCTTCCTGCTCGCGCGCATGGTCAACCACCTCAGCCGCTTCCTGACCGCGATCGACATCCACCCCGGCGCCCGGATCGGCCGCAACCTCTTCATCGACCATGGCTTCGTCGTCATCGGTGAGACCGCCGAAATCGGCGACAATGTGACCATCTACCAGGGCAGCACGCTCGGCGGCACCAACCCGACCTCGGGCCAGGGCGGCAAGCGCCACCCGACCATCGGCAATGACGTCGTCATCTCGCTGGGTGCTGCGATCCTCGGCCCCATCCGGGTCGGCGATGGTGCCAGGATTGGCGCCAATGCGGTGGTCACCAGGGATGTGCCGGCGGGCGCGACCATGGTCGGGATTCCCGCCAAGCCGGTCCCGGTCGTCGTCAGGGAGGAGCCGGCCTTCGTGCCCTATGGCACGCCCTGCTCGGAGAAGTTCGATCCCGTCACCCAGAGGGAGGAACTGCTCCGCTGCGAGATTGCTGCGCTGAGGGCCCGGCTCGAGGCGCTCGAGCGGGCGACCGGCAGGACGTCAGACGCCGCGTGACGGGGATCGTTCCGCTCCGCCAGCGGCCCCAGGTGGTGTTCGCGCGCGCCGAGCTCGATCTCATCATGCAGCTCTACGGCCGGATGGTCGCCGCCGGCCACTGGCGCGACTATGCGATCGACCTCGCGCCCTCGGCCGCGACCTTCAGCGCCTTCCGCCGGGCCGCCGAGCGGCCGGAATACCGGATCATCAAGGATCCGCGCGCGAGGCAGGGCCCCTATGCGCTGGTCTCGGAAGCCGGCGCCGTGCTGAAGCGCGGCCATGACCTCGCCGCCGTGCTGGCGCCGGTCAAGCGCCGCCTCATGAAGCTGGTCGACGCCGAGGCCTAGGCGCCGAACAGCTCGGCCGAGGTCGGGTTGCGCCGGAGCGTGAGGCCGCCGTTCACCTGCAGCGCCTGCCCGGTCATGAAGCATTCGTCCGAAGCCGCGAAGACGGCGGCGGCAGCCAGATCCTCGACCGTTCCGATCCGGCCGAGCGGATATTCGCGCGCGAACTTCGCCTCGAGGCCGGGCACCTGCATGGCGTCTGCCGTCATCGGCGAGGCCATGAGGCCGGGAACGAGCGAATTGGCCCGGATTCCCTTCGCCCCATACTGGTTGGCGATGCAGCGGATGAGGGCGTCGCCTGCCGCCTTGGTGGCGATGTAGGCGGCGTGGTTGTCGATGACCCGGTCGGTCGTCGCCGAGGAGATCTGGAGGATCGCCCCGCCGCCCTGCGCGGCCATCACCGGCACGAAGGCCTGGAGCAGATGGTGCACGCCCTTGAACTGGAGCGCGGACATGAGCTCGAGATCCTCCTCGGTCACGTCCTCGAGCGCACGCAGCAGGCCGACCCCGGCGCAGTTGACGAGGATGTCGACCCGCCCGCCGAGCCTTGCCAGCGCCGCGTCGCGCAGCGCCTCCACCTCGGCGCGATGGCGGATGTCGACGAGCGCATGATGGCCGCCGATCTCGGCTGCGAGCGCCTTCAGGGGCTCCTCGCGCCGGCCGGCGACAAGGACGGTCGCGCCTTCCTGCGCGAAGCGCCGGGCGATGGCCTGGCCGGCATTGTCCTTGCCCGCCGCGCCGACGATGACAGCGGTCTTGGCCGCGAGACGCCCGCTCATGCCGCAAGCCTTCCGAGCTGGCCGAGCACGGCCTCGGCTTCCGCCACGGTGCGCTCGACGATTGTGCGGCACGGCAGGATCTCGTGGACGCCGCCGCCGCCCTGGCCGGCGGCAAAGCACATAGTCTCGGGGTCGAGATTCTCGGTCACGCCCGCGATCGGGCCCAGCCGGTTCGCCTGCGCGGACTCCATGGCCTGGAGCGGGAAGGGCTTGGCCGGCTCCTTCTCGAACCGCTCGGTCGTCCGGTTGCGGATGGCACGCAGCGTCTTGCCGGTGAAGCCGCGCGAAATGACGGTGTCGGCCTCGCTCATCTTCACGATTGCCTCCTTGTAGAGCTGCCCGGCATGGGCCTCCTCGCTCGCGATGAAGCGGGTGCCCATCCAGACGCCGACGCAGCCGAGCGCGAGCGCAGCCGCCAGCCCGCGGCCGTCATAGAGGCCGCCGGCGGCAACCACGGGAATCTTCACGGCATCGACCACCTGCGGCCAGAGCGCGACCGAAGCGACGGCCCCGGTGTGCCCGCCGCCCTCGGTGCCCTGGGCGATGACGAGGTCGCAGCCGGCCTGTTCGGCCTTGATGGCATGCTCGACCTTGCCGACCATGGCGGCGACGAGGATCCCGGCATCCTTGAGCTGCCGGACGATCGGGTAGGGAACCCCGAGCCCGGCGATGAAGGCCTTCGCGCCATGGGCGATGATGATCTCGACCGAGGCGGTCAGGCTCTCGGGCTGGGCGGCGAGGAGATCGACCCCGAACGGCCGGTCGGTCAGCTCACGGACCCGCTTCATCTGGGATTCGATGAACTTCGGGCTCGTTCCCGCCATGCCGAGCGAGCCGAACCCGCCCGCCTCGGAGACGGCCGCGCACACCTCCGCGTAGGAGACTCCGCCCATGCCGGCGAGCATGACCGGGTGCTCCACGCCGAGCAGGTCGCACAGGACGGTCCTGAGCGCCATCTCAGGCGGCCTTCCGCGCGGCCGCGCGGCCGTAGAAGGTCTCGCCCTTCGCCGCCATCTCGCGCAGGAGCGCAGGCGCGTCGAACCGCTCGCCATGGGCTGCCTTCAGGCGGTCGAGGGTGGCGACCACCTCGCCGAGGCCAAGCGTGTCCATGTGGCTGAAGGGGCCGCCGGTGAAGGGCGCGAAGCCCCAGCCGAAGATGGCGCCGAGATCGCCATCCTCGGGCGTCTCGAGCACGCCTTCGGCAAAGCAGCGCGCGCATTCGACGAGCTGGCGGAACAGCAGCCGCTCCCGGATCTCGGCAGGCGAGGGCTGATGGGCGGAAAGGGGGAAGTGGGCGGCAAGCTCGGGCCAGAGGAACTTCGGCGACCCGTCCTCGGGATAGACGTAGAAGCCCTTGCCGTTCTTTCGGCCGTGGCGGCCGAGCCCGACCATCGTCTCGATGACCTTCTCGCCCGGCCCGGCGCGCCAGGCATCGCCAAGGTCCTTCCGCGTCTGCAGGGCGACCTTGTGGGAGAGGTCGAGACCCACCTCGTCGTTGACTGCCAGCGGCCCGACCGGCATCCCCATGTGGCGGGCGACATTCTCGATCGTCGCCGGCTTCACGCCTTCGCCGAGGAGGGCGAGACCTTCCTGCACGAAGGTGCCGAAGCAGCGGCTGGTGTAGAAGCCGCGGCTGTCGTTGACGACGATGGGGGTCTTGCGGATCTGGGCGACATAGTCGAGCGCCCTGGCGATGGCACGCGGGCCGGTCTTCTGGCCCACGATGATCTCGACGAGCGGCATCTTCTCGACCGGGGAGAAGAAGTGGATGCCGATGAAGTTCTCGGGGCTGGACCAGGCCTCGGCAAGGCCCGTGATGGGAAGTGTCGAGGTGTTGGACCCGAAGATGGTGCCGGCGCCGACCACCGCCTCGGTCGCCTGGGTGACCTGGCGCTTGATCTCGCGGTCCTCGAACACCGCCTCGATCACGAGGTCGCAGCCCTCGAGGTCCCGGTAGTCGGTCGTCGGGTGGATGCGGCCGAGGATCTCGGCCATCTTGTCAGGCGAGGTCTTGCGCTTCTTCAGGCGCTCCTCGGTGTAGCGCTTGCCCTTCTCGGCGGCCTCGAGGTCGCGGTCGAGGAGGACCACCTCGATCCCCGCCTGGGCCGAGACCATGGCGATGCCCGCCCCCATGAGCCCCGCGCCGAGCATGCCGAGCTTGCGGGTCTCGGCCTTCGGCTCGTCCTTGGGGCGGCGCGCCCCCTTCTCGGCGGCCTGCTTGGAGACGAAGAGCGAGCGGATCATGTTGCCCGCCTGCGGATCGGCCACGACCTTCGCGAAATACTTGCTCTCGACCCGGATGGCCGTGTCCATCGGCAGTTGCGCGCCCTCGTAGACGGCAGAGAGGATGGCCTTGACCTGGTTCATGTTGCCGAAGCTCTGCCTGTGGGCCATGGCGGTGCCGCCCATGAAGGTCTGGGCAAACGCCGGGTTCATGTGGCCGACCCCGCCGGGGAACCTGAAGTCCTTGCGGTCCCAGGGCTGGACATGGGCATTGGGGTTCGCCTTCACCCAGGCCTTGGCCCGGGCCACCACCTCGTCACGCGGCGCCAGTTCCTGGACCACGCCGAAGCCGAGCGCCTCCTGCGGGCTCAGGCTCTTGCCCTGGAGGAGATACATGAGCGCGCCCTGCACGCCCATCAGGCGCGGCAGGCGCTGGGTGCCGCCCGCGCCGGGGAAGAGGCCGACGAGCACTTCGGGAAGCCCGAGCTGGATCTTCGGGTCGTCGGCGACGACGCGGTGGTGGCAGGCGAGCACGATCTCGAGCCCGCCGCCGAGCGCGAGCCCGTTGACGGCGGCCGCGACCGGCTTGCCCGCGGTCTCGAGGTCGCGCAGCAGCCGGTTGAGCGCGAACACGCCCTCGAACAGGCGCGCCATGCGCGAGCGCCCCTCTGCGCTCCCCGCGCCGGCTTCGCCGCCGGCGAAGTTCATGCCCTTGAGGTCGGCACCGGCCAGGAAGCCGGTGGGCTTGCCCGAGGTGATGACGGCGCCCTTGACGTCCGGGTCGGTGCGGATGCGCTCGACGGCGGCGGCAAGGTCGCGGCTCACGGCCTCGTTGATGACGTTCATCGACAGCCCGGGGCAGTCGATGGTGAGGGTGAGGATGCCGTCGGAATCCAGGTCCTGGCGGATGGCGGTGTCGGACATAGCGGGTCTCCGGGACAGTCGGGCGCTCAGACGCGTTCGATGACAGCGGCCGTGCCCATGCCGGCGCCGACGCACAGGGTGACGAGCGCAGTGTTCAGGTCGCGCCGCTCCAGCTCGTCGAGCACGGTGCCGAGGATCATGCCCCCCGTGGCGCCGAGCGGGTGGCCCATGGCGATCGCGCCGCCGTTCACGTTCATCTTCTCGTGCGGGATGTCGAGATGCTTCATCATCCGCAGCACCACGCTCGCGAACGCCTCGTTGAGCTCGTAGAGGTCGATGTCGGTCACCTTCATGCCGAGCCGCTTCAAGAGCTTCTGCGTCACATAGGTGGGGCCGGTCAGCATGATGAGCGGCTCCGAGCCGATCGAGGCCATGCCGCGGATCCGCGCGCGGGGCCTGAGGCCCGCCTTCTCTCCCGCGGCCTTCGAGCCGATGAGGACGGCCGACGCCCCGTCGACGATCCCGCTCGAGTTGCCGGCGTGGTGGACATGGTTCACCCGCTCGACCTCGGGGTAGCGCAGCTTGGCGATTTCGTCGAAGCCCGGCATCTGCTCGCCGATGGCGGCGAAGGAGGGGGCGAGGCTGGCCAGCGACTGCATGTCGGTCGAGGGGCGCATGTGCTCGTCATGATCGAGCACGATCTCGCCGATCACGTCCTTCACCGGCACCACGGACCTGGCGAAACGGCCTTCCTTCCAGGCGGTTGCAGCCCGGCGCTGGGATTCGACCGCATAGGCGTCGACATCATCGCGGGAGAAGCCGTCGAGGGTCGCGATCAGGTCGGCGCCGATGCCCTGGGGTGCGAAGTAGGTCTTGAAGGCGACCGCCGGGTCCATGGCCCAGGCGCCGCCGTCCGAGCCCATGGGCACGCGGGACATGCTCTCCACGCCGCCGCCGATGGCGAAGTCGGCCTCGCCGGCGATGACCTTGGCTGCGGCGATGTTGCACGCCTCGAGGCCCGAGGCGCAGAAGCGGTTGACCTGCACGCCCGCGGTGGTCTCGGCATAGCCGGCGTTGAGGACGGCGATGCGGGCGATGTCGGCGCCCTGCTCGCCGACGGGGGCGACGCAGCCGAGGATCACGTCATCGACGAGCGCGGTGTCGAGCCCGTTGCGGTCGCGGATGGCCTCGAGCACCTGGGTGGCGAGCTGGATGGGCGTGATCTCGTGGAGCGCGCCATCCTTGCGGCCCTTGCCGCGGGGCGTGCGCACGGCGTCGTAGATGTAGGCGTCTGTCATCGCGTCCTCCGTCAGGCTGGCGCTGCGCCCCGCGTGGCGGGCGCGCAAGCTCATCTTGTTATCAGAATGCGGCCTCGGGCATGGCCATGAGCGTGTCGGCCCCGGCCTTGACCTTGCGGGCGAGCGCCGGCGCGTCGGGCAGGTGGCGCTCGAAGAAGTGGCGGCCGACGATGCGCTTGGCCTCCAGGAAGGCGGGATCCTCGCCTTCGGCGGCGTCGGCGGCGCGCAGCATCCGGAGCCAGAGCATGCCGAAGGCCACGAGCGCCATCAGCTCGAGATAGGCGGTCGCCCCGGCGCCGGCGTGGTCGGGGTTGGCGAAGGCCTTCTCCATCAGCCACATGGTGGCGCCCTCGAGATCCGCCTTGGCCGCCGCGAGGTCGCCGGCGAAGGGCGCAAGGCCCGCGTGGCGCCGGGCTTCCTCGATCTCGGCCTCGACGAGGGCGAGGAAGGCGCGCAGGGCGCGGCCGCCGTTGGCGGCGAGCTTGCGGCCGACGAGGTCGAGCGCCTGGATGCCGTTGGCGCCCTCGTAGATCATGGCGATGCGGGCATCGCGGACGAACTGCTCCATGCCCCATTCGGCGATGTAGCCATGCCCGCCGAACACCTGCTGCGCCATGGTGGCGTGATGATAGCCCTTGTCGGTCAGATAGGCCTTGATGACCGGGGTGAGCAGCGAGAGCAGGTCGTCGGCCTGCTCGCGCTCCTCGGCGGTCTCGGCGTGGCGGGCAAGGTCGGCCTGGAGCGCGGCCCACAGGCACAGCGCCCGCCCGCCCTCGGTGAAGGCGCGGGCGTCGAGCAGCATCCGCCGCACATCCGGGTGGACGAGCAGGGGATCGGCCTTGCCGTCCGGGTTCTTCGGGCCCGAGAGCGCGCGGCCCTGGAGCCGCTCCTTCGCGTAGGCGGCGGCGTTCTGGTAGGCGACCTCGGCCTGGGCCAGGCCCTGCATGCCCACGCCGAGCCGGGCGACGTTCATCATGACGAACATCGCCTTCAGGCCCTTCATCTCTTCGCCGACGAGCCAGCCGGTGGCGCCGTCATAGTTCATGACGCAGGTGGAATTGCCGTGGATCCCCATCTTGTGCTCGATCGAGCCGCAGGAGACGGCGTTGCGCGCACCCAGCGTTCCATCGGGGTTCACGAGGAACTTGGGCACCAGGAAGAGCGAGATGCCCTTGACCGAGTCGGGCGCGCCGGGGGTCTTGGCGAGGACGAGGTGGATAATGTTCTCGGCGAGGTCGTGCTCGCCGGAGGAGATGAAGATCTTGGTGCCCGAGATCGCCCAGCTGCCGTCGCCCCGCGGTTCGGCCCGGGTCCGGATGAGGCCGAGGTCGGTTCCGGCGTGCGGCTCGGTGAGGTTCATGGTCCCGGTCCAGCGGCCTTCGACCATGGGCGGCACGTAAAGCGCCTTCTGCTCCTCGGACGCGGCGACGAGCAGGGCCGAGACGGCGCCCTGGGTGAGGCCCGGATACATGGCGAAGGCCATGTTCGCCGAGGAGAGGAATTCCTCGAAGGCCGAGCCGACCAGGTGCGGCAGGCCCTGGCCGCCATAGGCGGGCGGCGCCATGAGCGTGCCCCAGCCCCCTTCGCGGAAGGCGGCATAGGCTTCGCGGAAGCCCGGGGGCGTCGTCACGCTGCCGTCGGGGTGGCGGGTGCAGCCCTCGCGGTCGCCGACCTGGTTGAGGGGCGCGAGCACGCCCTCGACGAACCTGGCGCCCTCCTCGAGGATGGCATCGACGAGATCCGGGCTCGCGTCGGCGAAGCCGGGGAGGTTGCGGTAGCGGTCGAGGCCGATGACGTGGCGGAGCAGGAAGCGGGTGTCGGCAAGGGGGGCGCGGTAGCTGGGCATGGCGGTCTCCTCAGAGCCTTGAGCGGAGCGTGGCGGCAAACTGTTCCAGTTCGGTGACGGTCAGGTCGATGGCGGCGCGCTGGGCGCGAAGAGCCGCGAGGCGCTGCTCGGTCTTGGCGAGCACGGCCTCGAGCTGGGCGCGATTGTCGGCGCCGGGGGTGTAGAGGTCGAGCAGCTCGCGGATGTCGGCGAGGCTGAAGCCGACCGCGCGGCCGCGGAGCACCCAGGCGAGCCGGGCGCGGTCCGCGCGCGAGTAGGTGCGGCTGGCGCCCTTGCGGCTGGGGGAGAGGAGGCCCTCGGCCTCGTAGAAGCGGAGCGTGCGGGCGGTGACGCCGAACTCGCGGGCGAGATCGGTGATGCTGTAGCTTTCCCGCGCCTCCTCCATGGGCCGGGCGCTACCTTACCTTTACGTTCGCGTCAACCCTGCGCGTGCCGACGAGAGGTGCTGCCCTGCCGATGGGGCCTGCCGACGGGATCTGCCGAGGCGCGGTACGGGTGCGGCGGCCGCGAGGTGCGAGGCCTGGCCAGCGGGAGGGACGTTTGCCGCCCCGCGCGGCCGCAGGAGGAGATACGGCGGCGCGGGGCGGCGGGCGCATGACCCTGCGTCAGGACGGGAGCCAGGGGGGTGATCGCTGCCGTCCGCATGCGTGAACGGCCGGTCGGGCCGGGGATTGCGTCCCGGCGGGGCGGTCAAGGTTCGATTCGGATGAGACCCTCGGGCGCGAGCCTGCGGAAGAAGCAGGAGGCCTCGCCGGTGTGGCAGGCCGGCCCGCGGGGGCGGGCGCGGATCCAGAGCGCATCCTGGTCGCAGTCGACGAGGATCTCGACCACCTCGAGCACATGGCCGGAGGTCTCGCCCTTCCGCCACAGCCGCTGGCGCGAGCGGGACCAGAAGTGGGCCTCGCCGGTCGCCCGCGTCGCCGCGATGGCCTCGGCATTCATGTGCGCGACCATGAGGAGCGCGCCAGTCGCGGCATCGGTGACGACCGCCGTCACGAGGCCGGCGGGGTCGAACCTGGGTGCGAACGGTTCGGACATGGCAGGCATTTGCCGCCTCGATGACGGTTTGCCTAGCGACAAGCGCGCACGGAGCCACTAGATGGCGGGGCGAGCGGTCGACATGACAGGAGCAGGAACAGGCCTCGAACCGGAAACGGGTGGCGCTTGCCGGCACCCGTTCGCGCCCGGCGACGACGACAGGTTCCACGAGGAGTGCGGGGTCTTCGGCGTCTTCGGCGTGGACCAGGCGGCGGCGGCGGTCGCGCTCGGCCTCCATGCGCTCCAGCATCGCGGCCAGGAGGCGGCCGGCATCGTCAGCTTCGACGGCCAGGACTTCCACGCCCATCGCGCCATGGGCCATGTTGCCGGCAACTTCGACCGCCCCGACGTGATGGACGAGCTGCCCGGGCGCATGGCGATCGGCCACAACCGCTACGCGACCACCGGGGCCTCGGCGCTCAGGAACGTGCAGCCGCTGTTCGCCGAGCTTGCCGTCGGCGGCTTCGCCGTCGCGCACAACGGCAATCTCTCAAACGCGATGGCGCTGCGCGACGCGCTCATCCGCCGCGGCGCCATCTTCCAGTCCACCAGCGACACCGAGGTCATCATCCACCTGGTCGCCACCTCGGCCCAGCCGACGCTGCTCGACCGCTTCATCGATGCGCTGAAGGCGCTGGAGGGGGCCTGGTCGCTCGTCTGCCTCACCCGCGAGGGCCTCATCGCGACCCGCGACCCGCTCGGCTTCCGCCCGCTCGTCATGGGGGCGCTGGGCGATGCCGTCATCTTCGCGTCCGAGACGGTCGCGCTCGACGTGGTGGGGGCGACCTATCTGCGCGACGTCGAGCCGGGCGAAGTCGTCATCGTCGACGCCGCGGGCGTCCGCTCGCTCAACCCCTTCCCGCCGCAGCGCCCGCGGCCGTGCATCTTCGAGCATGTCTATTTCTCGCGGCCCGACTCCCAGTCGGACGGGCTCTCGATCTACGAGGTGAGGAAGCGGATCGGCGCCGAACTTGCCCGCGAGGCGGGCGTTCCCGCCGACATGGTGGTGCCGGTGCCCGATTCGGGCACGCCGGCCGCGCTCGGCTATGCCCAGGAGGCGGGCATCCCCTTCGAGCTCGGGATCATCCGCAGCCACTATGTCGGCCGCACCTTCATCCAGCCCGGCGAGGCGGTGCGCCACCTCGGCGTGAAGCTCAAGCACAATGCCAACCGCGCGCTCATCCGCGACAAGCGGCTGGTGCTCATCGACGATTCGGTGGTGCGCGGCACCACCTCGGTGAAGATCGTCCAGATGCTGCGCGAGGCCGGCGCGCGCGAGGTCCATCTGCGGGTCGCCTCGCCGCCCACCACCCACAGCTGCTTCTACGGCGTCGACACCCCGGTCCGCGCCAAGCTGCTCGCCGCCCAGATGGACCTCGAGGCGATGCGCGCCTTCATCGGCGCCGACAGCCTGGCCTTCCTCTCGATCGACGGTCTCTACCGCGCGCTCGGCGAGCCCTGCCGCAACGGCATCGCGCCGAGCCACTGCGACGCCTGCTTCACCGGCGCCTATCCGACCCGGCTGACCGACCAGGAGGCGCTGGAGGAGGCCGGCCAGCTCGCCCTGCTGGCCGCAGCGCCGTGAGCGGAGAGGCCGCGCCACGGCCGCTGGCGCTCGTCACCGGGGCGAGCCGGGGCATCGGCGCCGCGCTCGCCGTGGCGCTGGCCGGGGCCGGGCACCATCTGCTGCTGACCGGGCGCGACGAGAAGGCGCTGGTTGCGACCGAGGACCGGATCCACGCCGGCGGCGGCACCGCGACCATCGCGCCGCTGGACCTGCGCAAGCTCGACGACATCGACCGGCTCGCGGCCGCCACGGCCGCCCGCTGGGACCGGCTCGACCTTCTCGTCCTCAACGCGGCGATGCTGGGCACGCTCTCCCCGCTCGGCCATGTCGCTCCGCGCGAGTTCGAGGAGGTGATGCTGCTCAACGTCACTGCCCAGTGGCGCCTCATCCGCGCCTTCGACCCGATGCTCCGCCGCGCCCGCGGCACGGTCATCGGCATGACCTCGAGCGTCGCGCCGGGGCGGGCCTACTGGGGGCCCTATGCCGCCTCCAAGGCCGCGCTGGAGAGCCTGCTGCGCACCTACGCCGACGAGATGGCCGCGCTCGGCATCCGGGTGCTCGTGGTCGACCCCGGCGGGACGGCGACGCGCATGCGCCGGCAGGCCTATCCGGGGGAGGACCAGGCGACGCTGAAGGCCCCGGAGCTGGTCGCCCGGCGGATCGTCGAACAGCTCGCGGCCGGGCTGGCGAAGGGCGCCTCGCGCCTGGAGCTCGACCGGGCGGGGGAACCGCGCGTCACTGCGGCGATGGCGTGACCGCCGCGCCGCGCTGGAAGACGCGCACGCCGCCCACCCAGGTCTCGCGCACCGAGAGATCCTTCAGCTGGTCGAGCGGAACGCGGAACGGATCCGCGTCGAGCAGGACGAAATCGGCGAAGGCGCCGGGCACGAGCTGCCCTGCCCGGCCTTCGGCGAGGCCGGCGCGCGCGGCCCAGACGGTGAAGCCGGCCAGCGCGGCCTCGAGCGGAAGCGCCTCCTCGGTGCGCCAGCCGGCGCGCGTGGTCGCAGCGTGGAGGCCGAGGAAGGGGTTGACCGGCTCGACCGGCGCGTCGCTGCCGAAGGCAAGCAGCGCGCCCGCGGCGAGGAGGCTCTTCCAGGCATAGGCGCCCGCGAGGCGCCCGGGATCGAGCCGGGCTTCGGCCATCGTCCGGTCGGAAGGGGCGTGGACGGGCTGCATCGAGGCGGTGACGCCGAGCGCGCGGAAGCGGGGAATGTCGGCCGGGTCGAGCAGCTGGGCATGCTCGATCCGGTTGCGCAGACGCGGGCCATAGGCGGGCGCGATCTCGGCATAGGCGTCGAGCAGTTCGGCATTGGCTGCATCGCCGATGGCGTGGACGGCGAGCTGGTAGCCGACGAAATTGGCCCGGCTCATGAGGTTGCGCAGCTTCGCCGGATCGAGGAGGCGAAGCCCGCGGTGGCCCGGCTCGTCGGCATAGGGCGCCTTGAGCCACGCCCCGCGCGAGCCGAGCGCGCCATCGAGATAGAGCTTGACGCCCTGCAGCCGCAGCCGGCCGTCGTAGAGCCAGGGCGTGGGCCCGAGAGGGGCGATCTGGTCGACTGCGTCCATTCCCGCGGCATAGCCGGTGATGCGGACGCTGAGCCGGCCGGAGTCGCCGAAGGCGCGGTAGAGGTTCCAGTCGGCCGGCGTTGTTCCCATGTCGTGCACGCTGGTGATGCCGTGGGCGGCGAGATGGGCGAGCGCGGTCGCGAGCGCCTTGTCGCGCTCGAGCGCCCCGGGTGGCGGCGGCCGCACCAGATCCATGGCGGCATCGACGAGGATCCCGGTCGGGTTGCCGGCCGCGTCGCGGAGGATGCGGCCGCCGGGGGGATCCTTCGTCGCCCGGCCGATCCCGGCGGCCCGGAGGGCAGCGCCATTCACCCAGAGCGCATGGCCGTCGGTGCGCTCGAGGGCGGCCGGCCGGTCGGGGACGGCGCGGTCGAGATCGGCCGCGGTGGGGAAGCCCGTGCCCCAGCGGACCTGGTTCCACCCGCCGCCCGTGACCCAGGCCCCGGCCGGAAGGGTTCCGGCATGGCGCCGCACCCCTTCGAGCGCGTCCTCGAGCGACCGGGCCGGGGCGAGATCGAGCGCGTTCAGGCGAAGCCCAAGCCCCATCAGGTGCAGGTGGGCGTCGATGAAGCCGGGAAGCAGCGTGGCCCCGCGCGCATCGAGGCGGAAGTCGCCGGGCTTCAGCGGCGGTTCGCGGCCGCCGCGGGGCACCAGCGCCTCGATCCGGCCGTCGTCGCCGGCAAGCAGCATGGCGTAGCGCTCGATCCGGCCGTCGCCGTCGGGGGTGAGGATGTTGGCGTTGACGATGAGGGTGCGGGCAGCGGCCGGCAGGGCGAGGAGCAGGGCAGCGGGAAGCGCGGCCGCAGGGCCGAGGGCGAAGGTGCGCATGGCCCAGTGCCTGCCCGCGCGCCGGGCATCCGGCAAGCCCGGCGGCGTGGCCTTTCCCTTTGCACCTGTCCGGGCCTTGCGCTAGCCCGCGCGGGCGCCATGGCCACGCTCTCGACCCTTCCCGCGCCGGATCTTCCGGTTTCCTTCGCCGATGTCGAGGCCGCGGCCGCGGCCATTGCCGGGCAGATCATCCGCACGCCGACGCTGCACTCGCAGACGCTGTCCGAGCTGACGGGGGCCAGGGTCTGGCTCAAGTTCGAGAATCTCCAGTTCACGGCGGCCTACAAGGAGCGCGGCGCCTTGAACCGGCTGCTCGCGCTGACCCCCGAGGAGCGGGCGCGCGGAGTGATCGCCATGTCGGCGGGCAACCATGCCCAGGGGCTCGCCTATCACGCGCGGCGGCTGGGCATTCCGGCGACCATCGTGATGCCGCGCCACACCCCGCTCATCAAGGTGCAGCAGACCGAAGGGCATGACGCGCTGGTGGTGCTTCACGGCGAGAAGCTGGAGGAAAGCTTCGCGCACGCGATGGCGCTGGCCGAGAAGCGCGGGCTGGTCTTCGTCCACCCCTATGACGATCCGCGGATCATCGCGGGCCAGGGCACGGCGGCGCTCGAGCTTCTCGCCGATGCGCCGGAGGTGGACACGCTGGTGGTGCCCATCGGCGGCGGCGGGCTCATCTCGGGCACGGCGATCGTGGCGCACCATGTCGATCCCCGGATCGAGGTGATCGGGGTCCAGGCCGAGCTCTACCCCTCGATGAAGGCGACGCTCGCCGGCGAGCCGGTGGTGGCCGACGGCGACACGCTGGCCGAGGGGATCGCGGTCAAGGTGCCGGGCGCGCTCACGGTGCCGATCGTGCGGGCGCTGGTCTCCGACATCATGCTGGTGGGCGAGCGGGATCTCGAGCGGGCGGTCGCCCTGCTGCTCGCCATCGAGAAGACGGTGGTGGAGGGAGCGGGGGCGGCCGGGCTTGCCGCCCTCATCGCCAATCCGCGCCGGTTCCGGGGCCGCAACGTCGGGCTCATCCTGTGCGGCGGCAACATCGACACCCGCCTGCTCGCCAATGTCCTCCTGCGCGACCTCGCGCGGTCGGGGCGGCTCGCCCGCCTGCGGATCCGGCTCAAGGACCGGCCGGGCCAACTCTACGCGGTGGCGCGGATCTTCGACCAGCAGCAGGTCAACATCCTCGAGGTCTCGCACCATCGCATCTTCACCACGCTGCCGGCCAAGGGCCTCATCACCGAGATCGAGTGCGAGACGCGCGGGCCCGAGCATCTCGAGCGGCTGATCGAGGCGCTGCAGGGCTCGGGCTTCGACGTGAGCCGGATCGAGCTGGGCTGAGCGAATCGGGCAGGCCCGCCGGGCGGGTCGCGCCATGCCTCCGAACCGGACCGATCGGCGCGTCCGCGCCTTTGCGCACATGCTAGGATTTCCCTGTTCCGGCCGTCCTTTGCCCGTGGGTGCGTGGGTCGGACATGTCCCTCCCCGTTGCGCGAGGTCGCAGCGGGCGCGAGGGCGATTGCGCCTGCCCCCGCCGATGTGCATAGTTCCGCGTCGTCGCGCTGGCGGCGCGCATCTGCGGGAGGACGGGCAGAGGTGAGTCGGTCAGGTGAACCGTCGGCGGATCGGGTGCGGGGAGGCCCGGACCGGTGGGCGCGCCCGCAGCCGAAGGCAATCCGGCCCCGGAGCTGCTTCGCCCGATGACCG
This sequence comes from Sphingomonadaceae bacterium, assembly GCA_029268145.1. Taxonomy (GTDB): domain Bacteria; phylum Pseudomonadota; class Alphaproteobacteria; order Sphingomonadales; family Sphingomonadaceae; genus Thermaurantiacus. Next base: position 107,478 of record JAJUHA010000001.1, read on the forward strand.
ACCAGCCGACGCGCTTTCCGCGCTTCTTCATCACCGCCCGGGCGCCCTGCCCCTATCTTCCCGGCAAGGTGGAGCGGAAGGTGTTCGCCGAGCTGCGCGGCAGCGATGCGGCCCGCATGTCGGAGAATCTGGGGCGCATCGGGTTCCGCCGCAGCCAGAATGTGGTCTACCGGCCGAGCTGCGAGGGCTGTTCGGCCTGCATCTCGGTGCGGATCGTGGCCTCGGCCTTCCGGCCATCGGCCTCGCAGCGCAGGCTCATCCGCCGCAACGCCGATCTCGAGGTCGCCGCCTGCGACCCGTGGGCGACGGAGGAGCAGTTCGCCCTCCTGAAGCGCTACCTCGCGGCCCGGCATCCGGATGGCGGAATGGCCACCATGGATGCCTATGACTTCGCCGACATGATCGAGACGTCGCCGGTCGACACGGTGGTCGTCGAGTATCGCGAGCCGGGCGCGGACGGCCGCCCGGGCCGCCTGGTCGGCGCCTGCCTCACCGACAAGCAGTCCGACGGCCTCTCCATGGTCTACAGCTTCTTCGATCCCGATCACCCCACCCGGGCCGGGCTCGGCACCTTCATGATCATCGACCATGTGCTGCGGGCGGCGGCCGTGGGCATGGACCATGTCTATCTCGGCTACTGGGTGAAGGGATCGCCGAGCATGGACTACAAGCGCCGCTTCGCCCCGCTCGAGGCCCTCGGGCCGGATGGCTGGCGCGTCCTTCCCGCCGACCCCACGCCGCCGGCACCCGGTCGCCGGGCTGGCATGCCTTCGAAGGCCCGACCGGTCAGGTGAGCCGCCTGACCGGTCCGGCGCAGGCGGCCGGCACGGCCGGCCCCGACAATGTCGCCCTGTTCGGCCGCCTGGCCGGGCAATGGTGGGACCCGGACGGGCCCAACCGGCTGCTGCACGCCATGAACCCGGTGCGCATGGCCCATGTGCGCGCGGCGGCGATTGCCCATCTGGGCGCCGATCCGCGGTCGCGCCGGCCGCTCGCCGGGCTCGCTGCGCTCGATGCCGGCTGCGGAGGCGGGCTTGCCGCCGAGGCGCTCGCCCGGATGGGCGCCGAGACGACGGGCATCGATGCCTCGGCCGACATGATCGCCGTCGCCCGCGCCCATGCGTCTGCCGGCGGGCTCGCCATCCGTTACATCGCCGGCGACATCGGCGAGCTTGCCCGGGACGAGCCCGGCCGGTTCGATCTCGCGACCTGCTTCGAGGTGGTGGAGCATGTGGCCGACGTGCCCGGCTTCCTCGCCGCGCTGCGCGCGCTGCTGCGCCCCGGCGGGCTCCTGGTCTTCTCGACGCCCAACCGCACGCTCGCCAGCCTCGCCATCGTCAAGTTCGGCGCGGAATATGTGACGGGCGATGTGCCGAAGGGCGGGCATGACTGGCGGAAGTTCCTCCGCCCCGACGAAATGACGCGCGCGCTTGCCGACGCCGGCTTCCGCCTCGAGCGGATCGACGGGCTGGTCTGGTCGCCGGCCACGGGGTTCCGGGTCGGCGAGAGGCGCGATCTCGACTATCTCGGCGTGGCGACCGCCGCGTGATTCGAGGGAGACAGCCATGCTGAAGGGAATCCACCACAGCGCCTTCCGCTGCCGCGATGCCGAGGAGACGCGCGCCTTCTACGAGGATGTGCTGGGGCTGCCGCTCAAGGCGGCGCTCGCCTTCGAGGAGGAGCCGGGGACGGGCAAGCCCCACCCCTATGTCCACATCTTCTTCGCGCTGCCCGACGGCAATTTCATCGCCTTCTTCGACGCGCCCGACAGCGCGACCGAGCGGAATTTCCGCCCCGCGCACGGCTTCGACCGCCACATCGCCTTCGAGGCCGGATCCGAGGAGGCGCTGATGCAGTGGAAGGCGCGGCTCGATGCGGCCGGCGTGCCCTGCTTCGGCCCGATCGACCATCATTTCGTCCGCTCGATCTACATGTGGGATCCGAACGGCCTGCAGGTCGAGATCACCGCGCGCACAAGGGGCCATGACGCCATCCTCGACGCGGAGGAGGCGGGTGCGCGCGCGGTGCTGGCCGAATGGACGCAGCGCACCGCGGAGCGGAAGGCAGCGCTGAGGGCACCGGCAGCCTCGGCCGCAGCATGAGCTACGCGCGCGTCCCCCTTCACCTCGTCTTCGAGGAGAAGGTGACGGTGAGGGACAGCTATGGCGGGATCGGCGGCCTCGTCGCGCTGCAGGGCCATCTCCTGAAGCCCGCGGCGCCGTCGGAGACGCTGCTCGTTTTCATGCATCCCATGGGCATCATGCACTATCTGCCGCTGCCCATCGGCCTTGCCGAGGCCGGCATCCACTGCCTTTCCGCCGTCTCGCGCTACCCCAACAATGATTCGGCGCTGGTGATGGAGAAGGTGCTGCTCGACCTCGGCGCCTGGGTCCGCCACGCGCGCGAGCGGCTCGGCTACCGGCGCATCGTGCTGGCCGGCTGGTCGGGCGGCGGGTCGCTCGCGCTCTTCTACCAGCGCCAGGCGGTTGCCCCCTTCGTCACCGACACGCCCGCCGGGGACCCGGTCGAGGTGCCCGAACTCATCCCGGCCGAAGCCATGCTCCTGCTCGCGGCCCATGTGAGCCGCGCCGGAACGCTGACCGAATGGCTCGACCCGTCGATCACCGACGAGCAAGATCCGCTCGCCCGCGACCCGGAGTGGAACCTCTATGCCGACCCTCCCCCGGCGCGCCCGCCCTATCCGGCGGAGTGGGTCGCGGCGTTCCGCACCCGCCAGGTGGAGCGCAACCGCCGCATCACCGCCTGGGCGCGCGAGCGGCTGGAGCTGCTGCGCGCGCGCGACGGCCCGAACGCCGAGCAGGCCTTCGTCGTCCACGGGACCATGGCGGACCCGCGCTGGCTCGACCCCGCGATCGATCCCAATGACCGCACGCCGGGCCGCTGCTATCTCGGCGATCCGCGCCTCATCAACGATGCGCCGGGCGGGCTTGCCCGCTTCTCGACGCTCAGGTCCTGGCTGTCGCAATGGGGGCTGGAGACGTCGCGGGCCGATGGCCTCGCCTGCGGCCCCTTCTGCACCGTGCCGACCCTCGTGCTCGACAATTCGGCCGACGACGCCTGCACGCCGAGCCATGCCGACCGGCTGTTCGCCGCCGTGGGCGCGGCCGACAAGGCGCGCGTGACCATCCGCGGGGCGACCCACTATTATGCCTTCCAGCCCGAGCGGCGGGCCGAGGCGGTGGCGGCCATCCGCAGCTTCCTCGAGGCACGCGACCTCCTCTGAGCTACTTGCCCTTCGCCGGAACGGCGAAGCGGCCGGTCACCCGCCCGCCGGAGGCCGAATCGGAGGCGCGGCCGTCGAGCGTCGACCGGCCGCTCTCGAGGTTGATGGTCAGCCGGTTGCCAGAGAGGCGCTCGACTCCGCGGGCCAGCTCCACCCCGCCGATGAGGGTGAGGATGCGGTTCTCGACATCGTAGATGGCAAAGCGCGCCCGCGCCTGCTCGGAGGGCGAGCGCATCCGCACATCGCCTTCGGCGTCGAGCCGGCGGATGACCGGGTCGCCGCCGCCGGCACGGACATAGGCGACTCGGATCCGCGCCGCCTCGATCGACAGGCTGCCCTGGCGCACCCGGACATTGCCGCTGAAGATCGCCTGGCTGGCGGAATCGAGCACCTCGATTCGGTCGGCATCCACGTCGATCGGCGCGCGGCTGTCATGGCCGCGGAGCGCCGAGGCCGCCAGGCTCTGCGCCGCGGCCGGCGCGCGGACTGCCGCCGGGGCCGCCACTGCGGCCAGCGCGAGAAGGGCAAGCCAGGCGGGCCGCCTCATGCCGGCATCCGCATGCGGTCGGGGTAGAGGCGAATCCGCGCGCCGTTCGTCAGCACCACCCGCCGGCCGGGCAGGTCGGCCTCGAACCCGCCGGCCTCGAACTGGCCCATCGGCAGTTCGCCCGAGACCGGGAGGGCGGATTCCACCTCGTTCGCCTCGAGGTCGATGACGAGCCTGGCCCCATCCACCCGGTAGCCCGCGCTGCTGCGAATCTCGATCGGGCCGCCGACCTCGAGCAGCCCGGTCTCGAGGAAATAGAAGCCGTTCGGGGCCGTCACGGTCGCCGGGCCATCGGCACGCTGGATGCGCGCGGCGAGGCCGCGCAGCACGACCACGGGGACATCGCTGGTCTTCTGGACCGCGCTTTCGGCCGAGATCTCGAAGGGCTCGCCGGCGGCAGTGGCGCCGCGATAGAGCGCCCGCGTCACCCGCAGCCGCTCGCTGGCGTCCCCGGCCGCCTCCTTCGACAGCAGGAAGGAGAGTTCGCGCACCTCGTTGAGCGGGATGAGGAGGAGGGTTGCCAGAAGCAGAAAGGCCGCGAGCGGGAAGCCGACCTTGGCGACGGCGACCACCCGGTCGCGGCTTCCCCCGGGTGCCGCCGCCCGCCGGCGGGCGTTGCGGACCGCGACGGCCTCGGCCGATTCCACCGCCGCCTCAGACATGGGCGAAGATGTCGACCTCCGGCCAGCCGGCGAGGTCAAGCCGGGCGCGCCATGGCAGGAAGGCGAAGCAGGCTTGCGCCAGCGCGCTGCGTCCGTCGCGCGCGAGCCGCTGCTCGAGGATCTCCTTCAGCCGATGGAGGTAGCGCACGTCGCAGGCGGCATATTCCTTCTGCGCGTCGCTGAGCTCGGCGGCCGCCCAGTCCGAGGACTGCTGCGCCTTGGAGATCTCGACCCCCAGCAGCTCGCGGGCGAGATCCCTCAGGCCGTGGCGGTCGGTGTAGGTGCGCGTGAGGCGGCTTGCCGTCTTGGTGCACCAAACCGGCGCTGCCATCACGCCGAGCCAGTGCTCGATCGCCGCCAGGTCGAAGCGGGCGAAGTGGAAGATCTTGAGCCGGTCGGGATCGGCGAGGACGGCGCGCAGATTGGGCGCGGCCTCGGCGCCGGCGATGCGGACGAGATGCTCGTCGCCCCGGCCGTCGGCGATCTGCACAAGGCACAGCCGGTCGCGCAGCGGGTTGAGCCCGAGCGTCTCGGTGTCGACCGCGACCGGCCCGGGGGCGAGGACATCGGCGGGAAGATCGGCTTCATGGAGGTGGACGGCCATCGCACGCGCCATAGGGACTGGCGCCGGGCCGGGCAATCCGCGCCCCTCGCCCGATGGCGAGCTTTGCGCCGGCCCGCCGGCCCGGCAGGAACCTCGCGATGCCACGGAGCCTGCGCCCGCGCGATGCTGCAACGCTCGTCCTGCTGCGCGAGGCGGGCGGCAGGCCGCAGGTGCTGATGGGGCGACGGGCGAACGCCCATGTGTTCATGCCCGACAAGTGGGTCTTCCCCGGCGGCCGGCTCGACCGGGGGGACTGGCACATGGGCGTGGCAGCCGAGCTTCGCCCCGAGGTGGCGGAGACCGTCGTTGCAGCGCCCCGCCGGCGGGTCGCGTCGCCGGCCCGGCTGGCGCGCGCGCTGGCGCTTGCCGCGGTGCGCGAGACCTTCGAGGAGACCGGGCTGCTGCTGGGGCGGCCCGCGCCGGCGCGGCGCCGGGTGCCGGCGAGCTGGGCGGCCTTTGCCGCAACCGGCGCCCTGCCCGATCTCTCGGGGCTTGCCTATCTCGCCCGCGCCATCACGCCACCCGGGCGGACCCGGCGGTTCGACGCCCGCTTCTTCCTCGCCCGCGCCGAGGCGCTCGCCTCGCACCAGCCCGCCGACAGCCACGAGCTGCAGGAGATCCGCTGGTTCGGCCTCGACGAGGCGCGCGGGCTCGATCTGCCGACCGTGACGCGCGCCGTGCTCGACCTCGTCGAGGCGCATGCGGCGGGTCGCCCGCTCCCGCCGCCCTTCTGGGCCTGGCACCGCCGAGTCGCGGACTGAGCAGCCGTTCGGGCGAAACGGGTCATCGCCGGAGCCCAACGGCTGGCCGGAGGCGCGTTCGAACGGTCGCGCGCGGACCACGCCCCGTCTGGCGCGGCGTTGCGCCTCGAAGGGGGGCGGACGAGAAGGCGACCGACCGGTCCTTGGGGGCATGAACCAAGGAGAGTCGAGATGATCGCAAAACGTGCCGGCGCCACCCTGGCGCTCCTCCTGGCCAGCGCCGCCAGCGCCCAGACGATGCCACCCGACCGCGCCGAGCCGCCGGCACCCCCGGCGGACACGGCGGTCCAGTCGGAGCCGGTGCCCCAGCGGACGGAGCCGGCAGCCCCGCCCGCCCCGGACGCGGGCGAAGGCGACCGGGAAAGGGCCGACGACCGGGCCAAGGCCGACAGGCCGCAGGACGCCAGGACGCCGCCGCCCCAGACCCGCTGACCCCCGCAGGCGGCCGCTGCCCGCGCTGCCACCGGCGCGCGGGCAGCGGCTTCGCCCCCCGGGGTCAGTCGAGGTTGGGCCGCAGCCACTGGCGGGCCTGGTCGAGGCTCACCCCGCGGCGCACCGCATAGTCGGCCAGCTGGTCCTCGCCGACGCGGGCGACGCCGAAGTAGCGGGCGCGCGGATGGGCGAAGTAGAAGCCCGAGACGGCCGCCGTCGGCAGCATGGCGAAGCTTTCGGTCAGCGTGATCCCGGTGGCGGCAGGCGCATCGAGCAGGTCGAAGAGGAGGGGCTTCAGGCTGTGGTCCGGACAGGCAGGGTAGCCGGGCGCCGGCCGGATGCCCTGATACTGCTCGCGGATGAGCGCCGCATAATCCGGCTCGGCCTTCGGCTCATAGCCCCACAGCGTGGTGCGCAGGTGGAAGTGGAGCGCTTCGGCGAAGGCTTCGGCGAAGCGGTCGGCCAGCGCCTTCAGGAGGATGTCGGAATAGTCGTCGTGGGCGGCACGGAACTCCGCCAGCCGGGCCTCGATGCCATGGCCGGCGGTGACGGCGAAGCCGCCGATCCAGTCGGCGTCGGGCGAGACCAGGTCGGCGAGGCAGTCATTGGCCCGCCCTTCGCGCTTCTTCACCTGCTGGCGGAGGAAGGGAAGCCGGGCGAGCGGCTCGGCGCGGGTCTCGTCGGCGAAGACGAGGATGTCGTCCCCGTCGCGCCGCGCCGGCCAGATCGCCGCCACGCCCTTGGCCGTCAGCCATTTCCCGGCGACGATGCGCGCCAGCATGGCTTGTGCGTCGCGCCAGAGGCTGCGTGCCGCCTCGCCGACGACGGGATCGTCGAGGATGGCGGGGAAGGTGCCGTGCAGCTCCCAGGCGCGGAAGAAGGGCGTCCAGTCGATGAAGGGGACGAGGGCGTCGAGCGGCCAGTCCTCCCAGACCCAGCGGCCGGTCGCCCGCGGGGGCACGGGCGGCTCGGCCGCAAAGTCGATGGCAAGCGCGTTGGCCCGGGCTTCCGCGAGCGTCGCAAGCTCCGACTGGCCGCCGCTGCGCTGCGCGCGGATCGCCGCATAATCGTTGGCGACTTCGGCGACATAGCGGTCCCGCAGCGTCTTGGAGACCAGCGTCGAGCAGACCCCGACGGCGCGCGAGGCATCGAGCACATGGATGACGGGGCCGGAATAGGCCGGCGCGATCCGGAGCGCGGTATGCACCTTCGAGGTGGTCGCCCCGCCGATGAGGAGCGGCATCGCCATGCCGGCGCGCTCCATTTCGGTTGCCACCGTCACCATCTCGTCGAGCGAGGGGGTGATGAGGCCGGAGAGGCCGATCATGTCGGCCTTCGTCTCGCGGGCAGTCTCGAGGATCTTCGTCCAGGGCACCATGACGCCGAGATCGACCACCTCGAAGTTGTTGCACTGCAGGACGACGCCAACGATGTTCTTGCCAATGTCGTGCACGTCGCCCTTGACGGTGGCCATCACGATCCGGGCCTTGGGCGCGGCCCCTTCCTCCTTCTCGGCCTCGATGTAGGGCACGAGATGGGCGACGGCCTTCTTCATCACCCGGGCCGACTTCACCACCTGGGGCAGGAACATCCGGCCGGTCGCGAACAGGTCGCCGACGATGTTCATCCCGTCCATCAGCGGGCCCTCGATGACGTCGATGGGCCGGGCGGCGGCGCGGCGGGCCTCCTCGGTGTCGGCGACGATGTGGGCGTCGATGCCGTGGACGAGGGCATGGGCCAGCCGCTCGCCGACGGGCAGGGCGCGCCATTCGTCGGTCGCCTTCGCGGCCGCCCCGGCCCGGTTGCTGAAGCGGCCCGCAAGCGCGATCAGCCGCTCGGTCGCGTCGTCCCGGCGCATGAGGATCACATCCTCGCACGCCTCGCGCAGCTCCGGGTCGAGATTGTCGTAGACGTCGAGCTGGCCGGCGTTGACGATCGCCATGTCGAGCCCGGCGGGAATCGCATGGTAGAGGAAGACGCTGTGCATCGCCCGGCGGACGGTCTCGTTGCCGCGGAAGGCGAAGGAGAGGTTGGAAAGCCCGCCGGAGATGCGCGCGCCGGGGCAGCGGGCCTTGATGCGCGTGCAGGCCTCGATGAAGTCGAGCGCGTAGCGATCATGCTCGGGGATGCCGGTCGCCACCGCGAAGATGTTGGGGTCGAAGATGATGTCGTCGGCCGGGAAGCCGTCGGCGACGAGGAGGTCGTAGGCGCGGGCGCAGATCTCGACCTTCCGGTCGGCCGTGTCGGCCTGGCCGATCTCGTCGAAGGCCATGACGACGACGGCCGCGCCGTAGCGGCGGCAGGCGCGCGCCTGTGAGAGAAACGGCCCCTCCCCTTCCTTCAGGCTGATCGAGTTCACGATCGCCTTGCCGGCGACGCACTTCAGGCCCGCCTCGATGACCGACCATCTGGACGAGTCGATCATCAGCGGCACGCGGGCGATGTCGGGCTCGGCGGCGAGCAGGCGCAGGAAGGTGACCATCGCCGCCTCGCTGTCGAGCAGGCCCTCGTCCATGTTGATGTCGAGGACCTGGGCGCCGTTCTCGACCTGCTCGCGCGCCACCTCGAGGGCTGCGGCATAGTCGCCGGCGGCGATGAGCTTGCGGAACCGGGCCGAGCCGGTGACGTTGGTGCGCTCGCCGATGTTGAGGAAGCGCGCGCCGGCGGCGGCGGATTCCGGCGGGGCCGCTGGCGGGGGCGCGGGCGTGGCGCGGGGCGACGTGGCGGGCAGGGTCATGCGAATGCGAAGGCCTCGAGACCGGAGAGACGAAGCGCGGGCGCCGGCTCGGGGATGCGGCGCGGCGGCAGGCCCGCGACGGCGTCGCGGATCGCGGCGATGTGGGCGGGCGTGGTGCCGCAGCAGCCGCCGATGATGTTGGCAAGCCCCGCCTCGGCCCATTGCCGCACGAGGGCGGCGGTGGTGGCTGGGGCCTCGTCATAGCCGCCGAAGGCGTTGGGGAGGCCGGCATTGGGATAGACGAGGAGCGGGGCCTCGGCGATGCGCGCCATGCTCGCGACATGCGGGCGCAGCTCGGTCGCCCCGAAGGAACAGTTGAGCCCGACGGCCAGCGGCCGGGCGTGGGCGAGCGAGACCCAGAAGGCCTCGACCGTCTGGCCCGAGAGGTTGCGGCCGGCAAGGTCGGTCAGCGTCATCGAGAGCAGCAGCGGCACGCGCGCGCCCCGCGCCCCCTCGGCCTCCATCGCCGCCATGGCCGCCGCCTTGGCGTTGAGCGTGTCGAACACGGTCTCGATCAGGATGAAGTCCACCCCGCCGTCGAGCAGCGCGTCGATCTGTTCGCGGTACACCGCCTTCACCCCGTCGAAGTCGACCTCGCGGAAGCCGGGATCCTCCACCCGCGGGGAGAGCGAGAGGGTCTTGTTGGTCGGGCCGAGCGCGCCGGCGACGAAGCGGCGCCGGCCGTCCCGTGCGGCGGCCTCGTCGGCGACGGTGCGGACGATCCGGGCCGCGGCGCGGTTGATCTCGCCGACCAGATGGGCCGTGCCATAGTCCGCCTGCGAGATGGCATTGGCGTTGAAGCTGTTGGTCGCGAGCAGGTCGGCCCCGGCTGCGGCGTAGGCGCGGGCGATGCCGAGGATGGCGTCGGGGCGGGTCAGGTTCAGGATGTCGTTGTTGCCCTTCTGGTCATGAGTGACGGCCAGCTCCCCGCGATAGTCCGCCTCGCCAAGGCCGAGCGCCTGGATGGCCGTGCCATAGGGTCCGTCCTTGACGAGGATGCGCTCGGCAAGCGCGGCGCGGAACGCGGATTCGGCGTCGCTCGGGGGGATCGCGGTCATCGGGGTCGCTTTCCGAGAAGGTGGCAGATGGCGTAGCTGAGCCCGGCCCGGTTCAGCGTGTAGAAGTGGAAATGGCGGACGCCCTCGGCGACGAGCCGGCGGACCTGTTCGGCCGCGACCGTCGCGGCGACGAGCGCGCGGGCCTCGGGCCGGTCATCGAGACCCTCGAACAGCTCGGGAAGCCATTGCGGAATGCGCGTCCCCGTCATCTCGGCCATGCGCACCGTCGCGGCGAAGTTGCTGACGGGCAGGATGCCGGGCACGATCTCGCCGGCAATGCCCGCGGCCGCGGCCCGGTCGCGGAAGCGCAGGAAGGTCTCGGGCTCGAAGAAGAACTGGGTGATGGCCCGCGTCGCCCCGGAGTCGAACTTGCGCTTCAGATGGGCGAGATCGGCCTCGGGGCTGGCCGCCTCGGGGTGGGTTTCCGGATAGGCGCCGACGGACAGCTCGAACGGGGCGACGCGCGCGAGCCCGGCCACCAGCTCGGCGGCATCATTGTAGCCATCGGCGCGCGGAACGAAGCGCGGCTTGCCGCCATCGGGCGCGGGCGGCGGATCCCCCCGGAGCGCGACGATGTGGCGGACCCCCTCGTCCCAGTAGCGCCGGGCGATGGCGTCAATCTCGTCCCGGCTGGCGTTGACGCAGGTGAGATGGGCCGCCACCGGAACCTTCGTCTCGGCCTGGATCCGGGCGACGGTGGCGTGGGTGCGCTCGCGCGTCGAACCGCCGGCGCCATAGGTCACCGAGACGAACCGGGGAGCAAGCGGCGCAAGCTCGGCAACCGAGGCCCAGAGCGTCTCGGCCATCGCCGGCGTCTTGGGCGGAAAGAATTCGAAGCTGATGTCGATCGCGTCGGCCGGAAGGTCGAGCCGGCCGGGCGCGCGCGCGTGCGGGAAGGGCATGGTCATGGCTTCAGTCCCTGCCAGAGGAGAACGGCGAGCCGCGGGCCATCGACCTGGCGGATGTCCCCGACCGAAAGGCCCGCGGCCTCCATCTGCGCCGCAAGCGTCGCCCGCGCGAAGCCGAGGCGGGCATGGCGGTAGCGCGTCCGCAGCTCCTCCTCGGCGTGGGGCGCATAGTCGACGACGAGCAGCTGGCCGCCGGGGGCGACCACGCGCGCCGCCTCGCGGATTGCCGCGGCCGGATCCTCGCTGAAGTGCAGCACCTGGTGGATGACGACCGTGTCGAACGCGGCTTCATCGAAGGGCAGGTCCGCCATGTCGGCCTGGCGGATCTCGACTCCGGAAAGGCCGGCGGCATCGAGCCGGGTGCGGGCGATCCGGAGCATCTCGGGCGAGCGGTCGACACCGGTTGCCGCCCCGGCATCCGGGGCGAGCAGCTCGAGGATCCGCCCGGTGCCCGTGCCGATGTCGAGCAGCCGGCCAATGCCGTGCCCGCGCGCCATCCCGACGAGCAGGGCCTCCACCGCCTCGGCCGGAGCCTCGAGGTTGCGCATCAGGTCCCACTCGTCGGCATGGTCGGCGAACCAGCGGTCGAGCGCCCTCTGGCGGGCGGCGCGGACATCGGCGAGATGGGCCCGTTCGGGCGCGATCGGATCCGCGCCGTCGAGCGCCGAATCGATCAGGGCATGCACGGCGTCCGCCTCCGGGGTGCGGGCGCGGCCGACGAAGGCATAGGCCCCCTCCTTCTGGCGGCGGACGAGCCCGGCCTCGGCGAGGATCCGGACATGGCGCGACACGCGCGGCTGGCTCTGGCGCAGCACTTCCGCGAGCTCGCCCATGGCGAGGTCCACATCGCGCACGAGGAGGAGGATCCGCAGGCGCGACGGATCGGAGAGGGCTGCGAACCGGGCGAGGAGACGCTCCATGGCGTGAGGACTTAAAGATTGCTTTAAGTCCGGTCAATGGGCGCATTGGCGCGCGCCGCTTGAGCCGCGCCGGCAGCTTGCCTAGGGCTCGGGCGTGCGCTTCCGCCTCTGCCTCCTCCTCGCCCTTGTCCTCGGAGGCTGCGCCACGACCGCCGAGGAGCGGTTTGCGCGCGGTGCAAGCCTCGAGCGGGCGAGCGAGGACCGGCTCGAGCCCATCAACCGCCGTGTCCACGCCTTCAACTCCGAGCTCGACCGGCTCGTCATCCGCCCGCCGGCGGCCGCCTATCGCGCGGCCGTGCCCTCGCCGATGCGGCGGGCCATCAACAGCTTCTACCGCCACCTCGGCGAGCCGCTCAACGGCCTCAACGCGCTGGCCCAGGGCAAGCCGCAGAGCGCGTTCCGGGCGCTCGACCGGTTCGCCATCAACATGGTGCTGGGGGGTGTCGGGACCATCGACGAGGCGAGCCGGATGGGCTTCGACGAGCAGCCGCACGACCTTGGCCAGACGCTTGCGGTTTGGGGCATTCCGTCGGGGCCCTTCGTGATGCTGCCGCTCTTCGGTCCCTCGACGCTGCGGGACGGGATCGCCCTCCTCACCGAATTCGCCGTCGACCCGGTGGGCTATGGCTCCGGTGCCATCCTCAACAACACCCAGTCGACCATGCAGATCCTGGTCCGCCTCGTCGACCAGCGGGCCGAGCTCATCGAGCGCGGCGAGCAGCTGCGCCGGGGCTCGGCCGACGACTATGCCACCATCCGCTCGGCCTGGCTCCAGCTGAGGCTTTCCGAGCTGTGGGATGGCAACCCGCCCCTCCTCGACGAGGAGTGGGACGAGGAGGAGGTGCCGCCTCAACCGGACGATGCATCCGAAAGCGCACCCGACGGCGCAACGGATGGCGCAGCGGACGGCGCTGCGGAGGATGCTTCGTCGTGAAGCGCCTGCTTCCCCTGCTGCTCCTCATGGCCTGCAGCGGCGATGGCGACCGGGCCGCAACGGCCACCGGCGACGACCGGCCAACGGTCAGACGCGCCATCGCCGATGTCGAGGCCGCGCGGGCGGACGCCGCCCGGCCGCCGCCGCAGGAGCCGCCCCCGCCCGCCCCCTAGCGCAGCATCAGCCCGCCGTCGATCGCGATCGACTGGCCGGTCACATAGGGCGCGCGCGGGCTGGCCAGGAAGAGGACGCACTGCGCCACTTCCTCCGGCTCGCCCCAGCGCCGCTGCGGCACGGCGCGCAGCAGCCGCTTCTCATAGTCCGGATCGGCCCGCTGCATCTCGGTCATGCGGGTGCGGATGAAGCCGGGCGCGACCATGTTGACCCGGATTCCGTCCGGCGCCCACTTGTCGGCCAGCGCGCGGGTGAGACCGAGGAGGCCCGCCTTCGAGGCCGTGTAGGCCGGCGTCTCGCGCAGGGCGAGGAAGCTCGACAGCGAGCCCATGTTGACGATGGCCCCGCCCCGCGCCCGAAGACCTTCATGGGCGGCGAGGCAGAGATCCATCACGCTGGCGAGATTGACCTCGAGCACCGCGCGGAAGCCCTCGGGCGTGTACTCGTCGCGGCTGCCGGTGCCGGCATTGTTGACCAGCACGTCGAGAGGCCCGGTCGTCTCGATGAGCGCTGCTGCGACGCCGGGCCTCGAGAAATCCGCCTGGCGGTAGGAAAGCCCGGAGAGATCATCGGCATAGTCGGCGGCAGACGGGCGCGTGCCAGTGATCGTCACGTCCGCCCCCGCCGCCGCGAAGGCCCGCGCGCAGGCAAGGCCGATCCCCTGGCTGCCGCCCGTCACCAGCACCTTCCTGCCGCCGAACTCGGGCCAGCTGAACATCATCCCTTCCTCCCTTCGCCACTTGCCGGCTTCTCGCGCTTGCGTCATGGGACGGGTAGAGGGGATGCAGCGCCGGGTGAGCGCTGGAAAGTGACAGGACCGGAGCGTGACGGACATGAGGTTCGACGGTTGCACCCCCCGGAAGCCGGCCCGCGCACCGGCCATCCACGCCGTGCTGATCGCCCTGCTCGCCGGGGCCTGCGATCCGGCAACGCCGGCCTCGGGCGGCGCGGAGGGGCCGAGCCGCGACGTGGTGGTCGCGGCCGCCGGCGAAGGCGGCGCGGCGCTCGGGAGGCATCTTCCGGCCCATGCGCCGGCCTATCCTGGCGCGCGGGTGGTGAGCCGCATCTCGGGGCTGGAGGGCGCGGGAGCCGGCACGGTGGTGGTGATGGAGGCCGATGCCCCCTTCGCCGATGTCGTGGCCTTTTACGACAGGGCCGCGACCAGGGCCGGAACCGAGCCCGCGATGCGCATCGACAAGGACGGCAAGGCCATCCGCATGTTCAAGGAAGGCCGCGCGACGGGGGGCGGCTCCATCCTCGTCATCGAGCATGGCGACGCGGACCGCGGGACGCGAATCGTGCTGACCTCGGGCGTGCCCAACCTCGGGATCGAGGTGCCGGGTCTGGCGGTTGCGGGCCGGCTCGGGCCGCCCCCGCCCGGAGAAGAGGGGGAGAGGGTCGCCGAGCGCAAGGCCCCGGCCTCGGACGTGCGGCTGCAATAATGTTCATCGCCTTCCTCGACGCGCTTCGGGCCGCGCGGATCCCCGCCTCGCTCAAGGAGCATCTCCTCCTCCTCGAGGCGCTGAAGAGCGGCGTCATCGAGATGCGGGTCGAGGAGTTCTACTATCTCGCCCGCAGCGTCTATGTGAAGGACGAGGGGCTGCTCGACCGCTTCGACCAGGTGTTCGCCAGGGTCTTCAAGGGCCTCGAGACCGTCATCGACACCGGGGTGGTCGAGATCCCCGAGGAGTGGCTGCGCAAGGTGGCGGAACTCCATCTCTCCGAGGAGGAGATGGCGAAGATCCGCGCGCTCGGCTCCTGGGAAGAGATCATGGAGACGCTGAAGAAGCGGCTCGAGGAGCAGAAGGGCCGGCACCAGGGCGGCAGCAAGTGGATCGGAACGGGGGGCACCTCGCCCTATGGCGCCCATGGCTACAACCCGGAGGGCGTGCGCATCGGCCAGGACGAGAACCGCAACGCCCGCGCGGTCAAGGTGTGGGACCGGCGCGAGTTCAGGAACCTCGACTCGACCGTCGAGCTTGGCACGCGGAACATCAAGGTGGCGCTCCGCCGCCTCCGGAAGTTCGCCCGCGAGGGGGCGGCGGAAGAGCTCGACCTCGACGCGACCATCCGCGGCACGGCCAAGCAGGGCTGGCTCGACATCGTGATGCGCCCCGAGCGGCACAATGCGGTCAAGCTGCTGCTCTTCCTCGATGTCGGCGGCTCGATGGACCCGCACGTCAAGCTGTGCGAGGAGCTGTTCTCGGCCGCTCGCTCCGAGTTCAAGCATCTGGAATATTTCTACTTCCACAACTGCCCCTACGAGGCGCTGTGGAAGGACAACCGGCGCCGCTGGTCGGAGCGCACGCCCACCTTCGAGGTGATGCACACCTACCCGCACGACTACAAGCTGGTGTTCGTCGGCGATGCCTCGATGAGCCCGTACGAGATCAGCTATCCGGGGGGCTCGGTCGAGCACTGGAACGAGGAGGCCGGCCAGGTCTGGATGGAGCGGCTGACCAGCGTCTATCATTCCTCCGTCTGGCTGAACCCCATCCCCGAGCAGCACTGGGCCCATTCCCAGTCGATCCAGATGATGAAGGCGCTGATGGGCGACCGGATGTTCCCGCTGACGCTCGAAGGCCTCGACCGGGCGATGCGGGCGCTCTCGCGCACCCACTGACGCTCGCGCAGGGAGGGCGCGGTCAGCCGACCGCGCCCATCGCCCGCAAGGGGGCGGGATCCATGCCGAGCCGGGCGAGGATCCGGTCCGTGTGCTCGCCGGGCCGCGCCAGGGCGCCCGACGAGGCCGGCCGCGCGTCGTCGAGGCTGACCGGCACCAGCGGCAGAAGGGTCAGCGTGCCATCCTCGAGCGTCACCGGCTGGAGCCCGCCCGAGGCGAGGAGATGCGGATCGTCGAACAGGTCCTCGGGCCGGCCGATCGGCGCGAAGGGAAGGCCCGAGCCCTCGAGCCGGGCGACGAGCTCGGCCCGGCTGAACTGCTTCAGGCGGGCGCGGACCACGGGCAGGATCTCGTCGCGCGCCTGCACCCTGGCGTTGTTGCTGCGCCACTCGGTGCGCGCCCACAGGTCGGGCAGGTCGAAGAGCGCGCAGAACTTCTCCCACAGCGCATCGGTCACCACGCCCACGAACAGCGGCTCATCGGCCGTCTCGAACACGTCGTAGATGGCCCAGGCCGAGATCCGTGCCGGCATCGGCGCTGCGGCCGTGCCGGTCACCGCCTTCTGCGCCATGTGCTGGCCGACGAGGAAGACGGTGGTCTCGAACAGGGCGGCCGTCACCTTGCGTCCCTGGCCGGTGCGGTTGCGCTCGTGGAGCGCGGCCAGCGCGCCGATGACCGAGAACATGCCCCCCGTCACGTCGATGACGGAGGCGCCGGCGCGCAGGGGCCGCCCCGGCGGGCCGGTCATGTAGGCGAGCCCGCCCATCATCTGCGCAACCTCGTCGAGCGCCGTGCGCTTCTCGTAGGGGCCGGCGAGAAAGCCCTTCTCGGACACGTGGATGAGCCCCGGGTTGAGGGGCGCGAGCGCCTCCCAGCCGAGCCCGAGCCGGTCGATGGCACCCGGGCGGTAGTTCTCGATGAGGATGTCGGACGTGGCGGCCAGCCGCCGCGCCACCTCGAGGCCCGCGGGATGCTTGAGGTCGAGGCAGATCGACTGCTTGCCGCGGTTGTACATGGGGAAATAGCCGGCGCCCGAGCCGAGCAGCCGGCGGGTCGCGTCGCCGCCGATCGGCTCCACCTTGACGACCTCGGCACCGAGGTCGGCCAGGATCTGCCCGGCCGCGGGCCCCATCACCATGTGGGTGAACTCGACGACCCGGATTCCCTCGAGCGGTCTGGCCATTCTTGCTCCCCGATGCCTGAACGGCCAATATGTCCGGACAAACCGGCGTTGGAAAGGGCAGCGGATGGGCATGATGGACGGGATCGACGTGCTGGTCTCCGAAGTCGGCCCGCGCGACGGGCTGCAGTCGATCAGGCCGGTGATGCCGACGGCCGCCAAGCTCCGCTGGATCGACGCGCTGGTGGCCGCCGGCGTGCGCGAGATCGAGGTGGGGAGCTTCGTGCCGGCGCAGCTCCTTCCCCAGCTGGCCGACACGGGCGAGGTGGTCCGCGCCGTGAAGGCGCGGCATCCTTCGCTTCACGTCGCCGTTCTGGTCCCCAACGCGAAGGGCGCCGAGGCGGCGCTGGCGGCGGGCGCCGACAAGCTCACCCTGCCGCTCTCGGCCTCGGAGACGCACAGCCTGAAGAACCTGCGGCGCACCCACGCCCAGGTGTTCGAGGAGGTGGCGCGGATCGTCGATCTCCTCTCCGCCGTGCCCGGGGGGCAGCGGCCGCAGTTCGAGGGCGCGGTCTCGACCGCCTTCGGCTGCACGCTGGAGGGCGAGGTGGCTGACACGAAGGTGGTGGCGCTCGCCGAACGGCTCATCGCGCTCGGCTGCGACGAGGTGGGGCTGTCCGACACCTCCGGCTATGCCAACCCGGCACAGGTCCGGCGGCTGGTGAAGGCGGTGCATGCCGCAATCGGGCCGGAGCGGATGACGGGGCTTCACCTGCACAACACCCGCGGCCTCGGCCTTGCCAATGTCGTCGCCGGGCTTGAGGTGGGCATCACCACCTTCGATTCGAGTCAGGGCGGGCTCGGTGGCTGCCCGTTCGCACCCGGCGCCTCGGGCAACATCGTCACCGAGGATCTCGTCTTCATGCTGGAGGCCATGGGCCTGAGGACCGGGATCGCGCCCGAGGGGCTCGAGGCGGCGCGCGCCGTGCTGGCCGAGGCGCTTCCCGGCGAGCCGCTCTACGGCTTCGTCCCCGAGGCGGGGCTGCCGCTGGGGTTCCGGCGCGCGGCCTGAGCCCGCGGCCCCGGGGGGCTTTGCAACGCCGCTGTCATGGGGCTAGGGCAGGACAGGAGGGTCCGCTGGCGGGCAAGGCGAGGAGCAGGCACATGGGACTTTTCTCGAAGCTCAAGGACGCGATCTTCGGCAGCGCCGAGGCGAAGGAGATCGCCCCGCCACCCCCACCCGTGCCCGCGGCCGCAGCGCCGGCTGCCCCGGCAGCGCCGGCCGCCCCGGCGCCGCAGCCGATCGATGTCGAGAAGGTGCTCGACTACATGGCCGAGAAGCGGGGTCAGCCCAACAACTGGCGGACCTCCATCGTCGATCTCATGAAGCTCGTCGGCATGGATTCCTCGCTCGCCGCGCGCAAGGAACTGGCCGAGGATCTCGGCTACACCGGCCCGCTCGACGGCTCGGCCGAGATGAACCTCTGGCTCCACAAGAAGGTGATGGAACGGCTGGCGCAGGAGCGGGTCTGAGCCGCTAGCGGCCGTCCGCCGACCCCAGCAGCAGGATGGCATGGTCGGCGCGCATATTGGGGTGAACCCTCACCCTGCGCGTGCCGGCGAGCCAGGTTTCCGAGAGGATCGCAGCGCCCCTGGCGCGTGCGAGCGCGCGGAAGTCGCGGATGGTGCACAGGTGGATGTTCTCGGTCTCGAACCAGGGCTCCGGCAGGCCCGGCGTGACCGGCATGCGCCCGCCGAGCAGGAGGTCGAGCCGCACCCGCCAGTGGCCGAAGTTCGGGAAGGAGACGATCGCCCGGCGACCGATCCGCAGCAGCTCGTCGAGCACGCGCGCCGGCGCGCGCATCGCCTGCAGCGTCTCCGAGAGGATTGCATAGTCCACCGACCGGCTGGGAAAGTCGGCAAGGTCGCTGTCCGCGTCGCCCTGCACGACCGAGAGCCCATGGGCGAGCGCAGCCGAGACGCGCGCCGGATCGAGCTCGATCCCGCGGCCGTCCACACCCTTGGCATCGCGCAGGTGGCGCAGCAGACGGCCGTCGGAGCAGCCGACGTCGAGCACGGTCGCGCCCCGGGGGATGAGATCGGCGACGGCGGCAAGCCGGAACGGAAGTCCGTTCACGCCGCCTCCACCGCGCGCAGGAAGCCATCGACCAGCCGGTTGAGCTCGGGCGAATCGAGCAGGAAGCTGTCATGCCCGTGCGGGCTGGAGAGCTCGACGAAGCTCGCGTGCGCCCCGGCGGCAACGAGGGCCTGGACGATCCGCTTCGACTCGCTCGTCGGATAGAGCCAGTCGCTGTCGTAGGAGACGAGGGCGAAGCGCGCCGAGGCGCCGCGGAAGGCGGCGGAAAGCGAGCCCTGGTGCGGCTCGGCGAGGTCGAAATAGTCCATCGCCCGGGTGATGACGAGGTAG
The DNA here is from genome assembly GCA_029268145.1 of Sphingomonadaceae bacterium. Lineage (GTDB taxonomy): Bacteria > Pseudomonadota > Alphaproteobacteria > Sphingomonadales > Sphingomonadaceae > Thermaurantiacus. The sequence continues at coordinate 126,630 of JAJUHA010000001.1, forward strand.
GAGTTGGCGTCGAACCGGCGGACGAAGCTCATGCCCTGGTGGCGCAGGTAGGATTCGACCTGGAAGTCGGCGTCGAAGCCGAAGCTCAGGGTGTCGCGCTCCTGGAGGCGGCGGCCGAACCGCTCGGTCAGCCCGGCCTCGGAGAGATAGGTGATGTGCGCGGCCATCCGGGCGACGGCAAGGCCGGCGGAGGGAGTCCGCCCGGCCTCGAGGAAGCGGCCGCCGCACCAGTCGGGGTCGGCCATGATCGCCTGCCGGCCGACCTCGTGGAAGGCGATGTTCTGGGCGCTGTGGCGCGCCGCCGTGGCGATGGCGATGACGGCGCGGGCGCGATCGGGGTAGAGGCTGGCGAACTGGAGCGCCTGCATCCCGCCCATCGAGCCCCCGATGACGGCGAGCAGCCGGCCGATTCCCAGCGAATCGAGCAGCGCGGCCTGGGCACGGACCATGTCGGCGATGGTGATGACCGGGAAGTCGATCGCCCAGGGCCTGCCCGTTGCCGGGTTCGGGCTGGCCGGCCCCTCACTCCCCATGCAGCCGCCGATCACGTTGGCGCAGAGGATGAAGTGGCGCGCCGGGTCGATCGGCCGCCCCTCCCCCACCATGCGCGCCCACCAGCCGGGCTTGCCGGTGAGCGGATGGTCGCGCGCGACATACTGGTCGCCCGTCAGCGCGTGGAACAGGAGGATGGCGTTGCCGCCGTCGGGGGCGAGGGCGCCGAGGGTCTCGTAGGCGATCGTCGGGCGCGGCAGGATGCGCCCGCTGTCGAGGCGGAGGTCGGCGGGCAGCCGGAGCGACCGGTGGGGGAAGGGCTGGTTCATCGAACGGGCCCGATGGCCTAGCAGGGCGGCGGCAGCCCCGCCAAGCCCGGCGGGTCCGGCCGGCAGACCGGGCCGGCGCGGCGGCGCGAGGCTTGCCTTTCCCGGCCCCAGCGGGGAAAGGCGGCGGGCCATGACCGACACCCCCGCCCCGCGCCCGAACCCCTGGATCGGGGCGATCTCCCCCTACAAGCCCGGCGAGGCGAAGCTCGCCGGCCGCGCCGAGCCCATCAAGCTTTCGGCGAACGAGAACCCGTGGGGCCCGTCCCCGGTCGCGATCGAGACCGTCCGGGCCCATGCCCGGGGCATCCACCGCTACCCGGATGGCGGCGCCACCCGGCTGCGCGAACGCATCGGCTTCCTGCACGGCCTCGATCCCGACCGGATCGTGGTCGGCACGGGTTCCGACGAGATTCTCCAGCTTCTCCCGCTCATCTACTGCGCCGCCGGGGACAGCGTGGTCCATGTGCGGCATGGCTTCATGGTCTATCCGATCGCGGCCCGCCGGGCCGGCGCCGAGCCGCTGGCAGCACCCGACACCGACTATACCGCCGACGTCGACGCGATCCTCGCGACCGTCCGCGCCGACACCCGGATCGTCTATCTCGCCAACCCCAACAACCCGACCGGCACGATGATCCCCGGCAGCGAGGTGGCGCGGCTCCACGCCGGCCTCAGGCCCGACATCCTCCTCGTCGTCGACCAGGCCTATGCCGAGTATCTGGACGACCCGGACCCCGACGGCGCGCTCGCGCTCGCGCGGACCGCCGGCAACGTCGTCGTCACCCGGACCTTCTCGAAGATCTACGGCCTCGGCGGGCTTCGCGTAGGCTGGGGAACCGGCCCGGTGCCCGTCATCGCGGCGCTCAACCGCGTGCGCACCCCCTTCCCGACCGCGACGCTCTCGCTTGCCGCCGCCGAGGCGGCCGTCGCCGACCAGGAGTGGGTGGCGCGCTGCCGCGAGGCCAACCGCGCCGAGCGCAGCCGGCTTGCCGCCGCGATCGACGCACTTGGCAACCATGGCCTGCGCGCCGTGCCGAGCGCGGCCAACTTTGTGCTGATGACCTGCCCGGAGACCGGACCGCTGAGCGCTGCCTCGATCAAGGCCGCGCTGGAAGCCGACGGGATCCTGGTGCGGCACCTGCCCGGCCAGGGCCTGCCGCATGCGCTGCGGATCAGCGTCGGCACCCACGAGGAGACCAGCCGGGTGATCGGGAGCCTGGCACGACTGGCGGCCTGATGACGCCGTTCGCGCGGATCGCGATCATCGGTCTCGGCCTCATCGGCTCGTCGCTGGCGCGCGCGGTGAGGGCCCGGATGCCGGGCGTGGCGCTCACCGGCTTCGACCGCGACGGCGCGGTGTGCGAAACCGTCCGCCGCCTGTCCCTCCTTGACAGCGTCGCCGGGAGCCCGGCCGCTGCCGTCGCCGGGGCCGATCTCGTCGTGCTCGCCGTCCCGCTTGGGGCGATGCGCGCCGTCGGCGAGGCGATCCGCCCCGCGCTTGCCGAGGGAGCGATCCTGTCCGACGTCGGCTCCTCGAAGCAGGCCGTGATCGACGCGCTCGCCGACTGCGTTCCGCCAGGCGTGCAGCTGGTGCCGGCGCACCCGGTTGCCGGCACCGAGCAGTCCGGTCCCGAAGCGGGGTTCGCAAGCCTGTTCATGGGCCGCTGGTGCATCCTGACTCCACCCCCAGCGGCCGACCCCGCGGCCGTTGCACGGCTCGCCGACTTCTGGACGCGGCTCGGCTCGCGCGTCGAGACGATGGACGCGCGCCACCATGACCTGGTGCTGGCGATCACCAGCCACCTGCCCCACCTCATCGCCTATTCGATCGTGGGAACCGCCTCCGACCTCGAGGACGTGACCAAGGCCGAAGTCATCAAATATTCGGCCGGGGGCTTCCGCGACTTCACCCGGATCGCCGCGTCCGACCCGACCATGTGGCGCGACGTGTTCCTGATGAACCGGGATGCCGTGCTCGAGATGCTGGCGCGCTTCTCGGAAGACCTCGCCGCGCTCCAGCGGGCGATCCGCTGGGGCGACGGCGAGGCGCTGTTCCGCAGGTTCGAGGCGAGCCGGGCGATCCGCCGCGCCATCGTCGATGCCGGGCAGGACACCGGGGCGGCCGACTTCGGCCGCAGCCACCCGGAGACGCCGGCGACGACTCCGGGCGCCTGACCTCAGGCGAGAGCCGCCCGCCGCCGACGCATGCCGGCGCCGACGAGGCCGAAACCGGCGATCAGCATCGCCCAGGTGGCGGGCTCGGGGATGATGCCCATGGCCGGCAGGTCGAGCAGCTTGATCTGCGTCGCGAGCGCCGACCCGCCGGGGCGGGCGCCGGCGGTCCAGTTCTGGGTGATCGTGCCCGAAAGGGTGAAGTCGCCGGGCGCGATCCCCTCGTAGAGCAGGATCAGCAGATCGCCGTCAGCCGCGGCGAAGCCGGGGATGACCTGCCCCGCCGAGACCGAGTCGCTGAAGAGGAGGTCCGAAAAGACGATGCTGTTCGCCGAGCCGCTCGCGGTGCGGATGCGGAACTCGATCGCGGTGATGTCGGCGAGCGAGGCCCGCGAGTCCGACGCCAGCACGGCCGTCCCGAAGGTGAAGGTGACGATGTTGCCCACCCGCGTCAGGGTGAAGGCGAGCGCCTCGCCATTGCCGAAGTCGGCCGAGGTGCCGACGAACGGCGGAACGTTGGTGAGCGCCTGGTCGACCCCGGTTCCGCCGTCGGCGACCGGCAGCCCCGTGGCGGGCGTTGGCAGATGGTGGCCGCGGCGGCCGGTGGCACCCTGCCGAAGCTGGCCGACCGAGCGCTCGATCGGAACGAGGTGCGACCCGCCGGTCGAGGCGGGAAGGCCCCGCACCACGTCGAGATAGCCGCCGGAGCCCTCGAACGCGGCATCGCTCGAGCCCGAGAAGCTGAGCGTCACCGCGGCGATTGCCGGCGCGGCGAACAGGAAGGCGGCCGCGGACGCGGCAAGACCGAGACGGCAATTCATGGCATGACCCCTGCAACTTGAAGTGGCGAAGCCCCTACCGCCGGCGTCAGGCCCGGCACAAGCCCTTCGGCCGGCCGCGCCCACCCGTTAACGCATTTTCATCGAAGGCCGTCAGCCCCGGACGGTCGCGCGCCGATGGCCGCGTCAGTCCTCGTGCGGCATGACGAGGACCTGGGCGGCGATGTCGGCCGGGTGCCCGGCGCGCAGCATCGCCGCCATCTGCCGCGCCCGCGCCCGCGGGTCGGTCATCGGCGGGCCATAGGGCCCGAGCCGCCGCCGGCGCGCGAAGGCCCGGGCCAGCCGGAGCGCCTCCTCCCGCGGGTCGGTATCGAGGTCCTGCGTGGGCGCCACGCCGTCAGCGCGAAGCTTCGCCGTGATCCGGCGCAAGCCCAGCCCGCGCGCCTTCATGCCCCGCGTGCGGGCGTCGGCATAGGCCGCCTCGTCGATGTAGCCGCGCGCTGCCAGCCGGTCGGCGAGCGCGTCGAGATCGGGTGCGGCATCGCCGGCCCAGCCGCGCTGGCGGAGGCGGGCGGCGAGGTGCCGGACGAGGCGGGCGCGCGTGGTCTGGAACCGCTCGACGTAGCCGAGGGCGAGGGCCTCGAGGCCGGCCTCATCGAGCGGGGCCGGTGCGCGCCGAGTGCGCGATTGCGTCATGGCCACCTTGCTGCCACAGTTGTGACGCGATTTGAACGATGACGCGGCGCAAGGCATGAACCTCGTCCGCGCGCAGAGACCCGGAGGACTGGCGCGTGGCCGGCTCCCGAGGGGGGTGCGAGGGTTGCTTGACACGATGGATTCGATGACCAACGAGATCGCGAAGATTCCCGGCCCGACCCCGCTTGCCAGCGGCATTCCCGTCAATCGCGGCAATTTCCCGACGCTCCTCGCAGCGCTGGACTATGCCGCAACCGGCCAGACCGGCTTCAACTTCCACGATGCCCGGGCCAATCTGGTGCGGGCCTATCCCTACCGCGAGATGCGCGCCGATGCGCTCCGTGTCGCCGACCGGCTGATCGGGCTCGGCATTGCGCCGGGCGCCCGCGTCGCGCTGCTCGCCGAGACCGGACCGGACTTCGCGGCCCATTTCTTCGGCGCCCTCTATGCCGCGGTGCTGCCGGTTCCCCTCCCCATGCCCACCTCGTTCGGCGGGCGGGAGAGCTTCATCGAGCAGCTGCGTCAGCAGATGACGAGCGCCGACCCGGCCCTGGTGGTGGCGCCGGAGGGCCTTCTCCCGCTGGTGGCGGAAGCCGCTGCCGGGCTGTGCCCGGCCATGTCCTGGGAGGCCTTCGCTGCGCTGCCTGCGTCGGGCGCTCCGCTGCCGTCCCCGGATCCGGACGCGATCGCCTATCTCCAGTATTCCAGCGGCTCGACCCGCTTTCCCCACGGGGTCGCCGTGACCCACCGGGCGGTTCTCGCCAACCTCCGCGGCCAGGACTCCGCCATCCGCATGCGCGAGGGGGATCGCTGCATTTCCTGGCTGCCCTGGTACCATGACATGGGCCTCGTCGGCTGCTTCCTTGCGCCGATGGCCGGGCAGATGTCGGTCGACTATCTCTCGACCGAGGATTTCGCGCGCCGGCCGCTGTCGTGGCTCACCCTCATCACGCGCAACCCCGGGACCTCGATCAGCTATTCGCCGAGCTTCGGCTACGACATCTGCGCCCGCCGGATCTCCACCCAGTCGGACGTGAAGAGCCGGTTCGACCTGTCGCGCTGGCGGGTCGCCGGCAATGGCGCCGACATGATCCGGCCCGACATCTGCCAGGCCTTCGTCGATGCCTTCGCCGACGCCGGCTTCGACGCCTCGGCCTTCACGCCGAGCTACGGCCTCGCGGAGGCGACGCTGGCCGTCACCATCGCGCCGGAACGGCAGGGCATCCTGTGCGATCTGGTGGACGAGCGGCGGCTGTCCGGCGCGAGCGGCATGGCAGACGGCAGCGAGGGCGACCGACCGGCGCGCTACCGGGCGATCGTCGACTGCGGCACGCCGATCGCCGGCCACCGGGTCGAGATCCGGGACGAGAACGGCGCCGCGCTGCCCGACCGGGAGATCGGCCGGGTGTTCGTCTCGGGCCCCAGCCTCATGGTCGGCTATTTCCGTGACGAGGAGGCGACGCGCGCCTGCCTCTCCGAGGATGGCTGGCTCGACACCGGCGACATGGGCTATCTCATCGACGGCCATCTGTTCATCGTCGGCCGCGCCAAGGACATGATCATCCTCAACGGCAGGAACCACTGGCCGCAGGACATCGAGTGGGCGATCGAGCAGCTCGAGGGATTCAAGGCCGGCGACATCGCGGCCTTCGCCGTGACGCTGCCGAGCGGCGAGGAAATGCCGGCTGTGCTCGTCCAGTGCCGCACCACCGATCCGGCCGAGCGCGACCGGCTTCGGCAGGTCATCCGGCAGAAGGTCCGCCAGCTCACCGGCATGACCTGCCTCGTCGAGCTGGTTCCGCCCAAGACCCTGCCGCGCACCACGTCTGGAAAGCTCAGCCGCTCCAAGGCCCGCGCGCTCTATCTGTCCGGCGAAATCGTCCCGCTCGACCGCGCGGCGTGACGCCGGCCCCTTGAGCAGGCACCGGATGCCCGTGCATGGCGCCGGCATGCCGACGCTGCTCTCCCGCGCGGCCGGATGGCTGGCCCTTGCCCTGCTCGCCTTCGCCGCGGCAACCGCCCGCGCGGACGGCGAAGGCGCGCGCATCGGCCTTGTCCTCGGCGGCGGCGGCGCCAAGGGCTTCGCCCACATCGGCGTGCTCCAGGTGCTGGAGGAGAACCGGATCCCCGTCCATGCGATCGCCGGCACCAGCATGGGGGCGGTGGTGGGAAGCCTGCATGCCTCGGGCCGGTCCGCCGACGAGATTGCAGCGATTGCGCGGGGGATCGACTGGGCCAATCTCTTCGCCGACCGGATCCCGCGCGACCGGCTCTCCTTCCGCCGGAAGCGGGACGAGCGGGACAATCTCATCCGCTTTCGGCTCGCTTTCGACGACAAGGGCGTCGTGCTGCCGCCCGGGCTCCTGCGCGGCCAGGATCTCTACCTGACTCTCGCCGAGAGGCTGGCCCAGGCGCGCGTCGTGACCGACTTCGACCAGCTTCCCATTCCCTTCCGCGCCGTCGCCGCCGACATCACCAACGGCCGGGCGGTCGTGCTCGCAAGCGGCGACATCGCGACCGCCGTGTTCGCCAGCATGGCGGTGCCGGGGGGGCTTCCACCGGTCGAGCGGGAGGGCCTGCTGCTGGTCGACGGCGGGATCGTCGACAATGTGCCGGTCGATGTCGCGCGGGCGATGGGGGTCGATGTGCTGATCGTCGTCGATGTCGGCTCCCCCCTGCTCAAGCGGGACGAACTCACGAGCTTCGTCGACGTGCTCGACCAGCTCCAGCTGCTGCTCGGCCGCGAGGCTGTCGAGCGGCAGCTCGCGTCGCTCGGCCCGCGCGACGTCCTGATCCGGCCCGACATCGATGGGATCGCGATGACCGATTTCACCGCGCATGAGGCAGCGATCGCGCGTGGGCGGGCCGCAGCACAGGCCGCGCTCGACCGGCTGCGGGCGCTCTCGCTCGACGAGGCGGCCTGGGCGGCGCATCTTTCGGCGCGCGCCAGCCGCGCCGGCAGGCAGCTTCCCACCGTCCGCTTCGTCAGGCTGGAGAACGACTCCGACGTGCCCGACCGCCAGATCCGCGAGGAAGTGACCGAACGGCCCGGCGACGTGCACGATCCCGAACGGATGACCCGCGACCTCTCCGCCCTGTTCGCGACCGGCAGTTTCCGCTCTGTCCGCTACCGGTTCGAGTCGGTTCCCGATCTGGGCGAAGGCATCGTCATCACTGCGACCGGCGACCCCAGCCAGCGCAACTTCTTCCAGTTCGGCCTGACGCTCGCCACCGACTTCAACCGCCAGAACGAGTTCGGGATCGGCATCGCCTATACCGACCGCAGCCTCGGTGCGAGCGGAATCGAGTGGCGAACCGATCTCAGGATCGGCGAGGACATGCTGCTCAGCTCGACCTTCTACCGCGAGTTTGGCCGATGGCTGGCAGAGGCCGGCCCCTTCTGGTCGCGGCGCGACACCCGGCTGTTCCTCGATGGCGTGCCGCTGCTCACGGTCCGGACCAACGAGGCCGGCGTCCGGCTCGATGGCGGCCACCTCCTCGGCCGCTGGGGCGAGCTGCGCGTCGGCCTCGCCCGCTCGGGCCTCGGCCTCGAGGCCGGCGTGATCCCCCTGCCCGACAACGGGAAGCTCGAGGACATGCGCTGGCACCTCCAGTTCACTGCCGACCGGCTGGACGATGTCAACTACCCCAAGGCCGGCCTGTTCGGCGAACTCCTCTTCGAGGACCATGTGGCCGCGCTGGGCGGCGAGCTGACCTACGCCCGCCTGCTCGGCCGCGTCTTCTGGCCGATGACGCGCGACCGGACCACGCTGGTCCTCGGCGCCGAGCTCGGCAGCACGCTCACCGACGACAGCCTCCTCCTCGGCGATTTCCGCCTCGGCGGCTTCCTGCGGCTCTCCGGGCTGGCACCCAACGAGCTCCTCGGCCGCCATCTCCTGCTCGGCCGGGCGATCGTCTACCACCGCCTCACGCGCAAGAGCCCGATCATCGACCTGCCCCTCTATGTCGGCGGATCCCTCGAGCTCGGCAACGCGTTCGCGCACTGGAGCGCGCCAGGGCTTCGCCCGGCCGGCAGCCTGTTCCTTTCCGCCGACACGCCGCTCGGGCCGCTGTCCTTCGCCGGCGGCGCGAACGGCCAGGGCCAGGCCCTCTATCTCATCCTCGGTCGCCTGTTCTGACCGGCCTCGCGTTGTCGCCGCAACCGGTCGCGACTAGAGAGCGCGCATGACGCCGGACGCGGTCCGAAGCTGGGTCGACTGGTTGCCCGCGCAGGCACGGCCTTACGCGCGACTCGCCCGCTTCGACCGGCCCGCGGGGCTGTGGCTGCTGTTCTGGCCCTGCGCCATGGGTGTCGCGCTCGCCGGAGACTGGGAAGCCGTCGCGCTGCTGCCCTGGTTCCTGCTCGGAGCCGTCGCGATGCGGGCAGCCGGGTGCGTCTACAACGACATCGTCGATCGCGATCTCGACGCCCGCGTCGCCCGGACCGCGGCCCGGCCGATCGCGAGCGGAGCCATCGGCCTGCGGTCCGCCTGGCTGTTCCTGGTGCTGCTTTCGCTCGTTGGGCTTCTCGTCCTGCTCCAGCTGCCGGCGCGCGCGCAGGCCATTGCGCTTGCCTCGCTCGGGCTCGTTGCCGCCTATCCGTTCATGAAGCGCATCACCTGGTGGCCGCAGGCGTGGCTGGGCCTCACCTTCAACTGGGGCCTGCTGGTCGGCTGGGCCTGCGGCGCCGATCCGGCCCCGCCTGCCGCGCTCGCTTCAGCCTATGCCGGGCTTGTCTCCTGGACGCTCGGCTATGACAGCATCTACGCCGCACAGGACCGGGAGGACGATGCGCTGGCCGGAATCCGGTCGAGCGCGCGCCGGCTCGGCGACCGCCTTCGCCCGGCCGTCGGGCTCTTCTACCTCGCCGCGATCGCGGCCTGCGGCGCGGCGCTCTGGCTGGTTAGGAGCGATGCGCTCGTCCTCCTCGCGCTGGTGCCGGCGGCGCTGCACCTTGGCTGGCAGGCCATCAGCTTCGACCCGGAGTCGATCGACAATGCGCTCGCCCGGTTCCGCAGCAACGCGACGACCGGCGCGCTGCTCGCCGCTGCCTTCGCCGTGACGCTGCCCGTGCCGTCGGGCTGGGCGTGATGCTCGACAGCGGCGCAGCGCTCGACGTGGCGCAGCGGGCCCTTGCCGCGGCCCGCAGGGCCGGTGCCGACTGCGCCGACGCCCTCCTCGTCGCCGGGACATCGCAGTCGGTCACGATCCGCATGGGCGTGCTCGAGGATGCGAGCCGCTCGGAGACGGCGGAACTCGGGCTCAGGGTCTTCGTCGGGGCCCGGTCGGCCCAGGTCTCGACCTCGGACCTTGGCGAACCGGCCCTGGCCGAGGCGGCCGCGCGCGCGGTGGCCATGGCGCGGGAGGCGCCGGAGGACCCGTTCGCCGGGCTCGCGCCGGAAGACGCGCTCGCCACCGGGCCCTTCCCCGATCTCGACCTCTGTGACCCGCGCGCCGAGGCGATGGAGGCAGCGACCCTCCGGACACTGGCCGAGGCTGCCGATGGCGCGGCGCTCGCGGTTCCCGGCGTCACCAGCAGCGAGGGCGCCTCGGCGGCAGCCGGCACGGCGATCCTGGCGCTCGTCACCAGCCACGGCTTTGCCGGGGTCGAGAAGGCCTCCTCCTTCTCGGTCTCGGCCGTCGCGATCGCCGGGCAGGGCGAGCGCCGGCAGCGCGACCATGACTGGAGCGATGCGACCCACTTCGCCGACCTCGAGGCCGCCGAGGCGATCGGGCGCTCGGCAGGCGAGCGGGCCGTCGCCCGGCTCGATCCGGTGCGGCTCGACACGGCCGCCATGCCGGTCCTGTTCGACCGGCGCGTCGCGGCCAGCCTTCTCGGCCACCTTGCAGCCGCCATGGCGGGGCCGGCCTGGGCCCGGGGCACGAGCTTCCTGCGCGGGCGGGAGGGGGAGCAGCTGTTCGCGCCGGGCGTGCAGGTGATCGACGATCCGCTGCTGCCGCGCGGGCGGCGTTCGCGGCCGTTCGACGGCGAAGGCCTGCCGACCCGCCGCACACACCTCGTCGAGTCCGGCGTGCTCGGTGCGCCCCTGTGCGATTCGGCCTCCGCCCGCCAGCTCGGCAGACGGCCGACCGGCCACGCCAGCCGAGGCGTGGGCGGTGCGCCGGGCGTTGCCACCAGCAACCTCTGGCTTGCGCCGGGAGCGTCGAGCGTTGGGGCGCTGATGGCCGACATCCGCTGCGGCTTTCTCGTGACCGAGCTCATCGGCATGGGCGTGAACGGGCTGACCGGCGACTACAGCCGGGGCGCCGCGGGCTTCGCGATCCGGGATGGCCACAAGGCCGAGCCGGTGACCGAGATGACGATCGCCGGCAACCTCCTCGAGATGTTCCGGGCGCTCGTGCCGGCCGACGACCTCCAGTTCCGCCGCAGCACCAACAGCCCGACGGTGCGGATCGACGGCATGACGGTGGCCGGTGCCTGAACCTTTCTGCTTCGACCCGATGGCGGACCTGGTGCTCGCCGAGAGCGCCGCGCGCGACGCCGCCGACCATGCGCTGTGGCTTTCGACCCGGGGGTTCGATACCTGGTCCAAGGGCCGGAACGATCCGGTGACCTCGGCCGATCTCGAAGTCGACGGCCTTCTGCGCGAGCGGCTGCTCGGCGCCCGGCCCGCCTATGGCTGGCTGTCGGAGGAGACCGCGGACTCGCTCGACCGCCTCCATGCCCGGGCACTGTGGGTGGTGGACCCGATCGACGGCACCCGCGACTTCGCCCGCGGGCGCGATGGCTGGGCCGTCTCGGTCGCGCTCGTCGTCGACGGGCAGGTCGAGCTCGGCGTCCTCGCCGCCCCGGCGCTGGGGCAGGTCTATGTCGCCACCCGCACCAGCGCGACACTGAACGGCGCGGCGATCCGGGTGTCGGGACGGACCGAGGAAGCGGGCATGCGGCTCCCCGTCGACCCCCAGTTCCTCGCCGCGCGCCTCTGGGAGCAGCCCTTCGAGGCCGAGGCCCTGCCCAAGCCCAACAGCATGGCGCTCAGGATCGCGATGGTGGCAAGCGGCGCAGCCGACGGGCTCATCGACGCACGGATGATGAATGAATGGGATGTCGCGGCGGCAAGTCTCGTGCTGGAAGCCGCCGGCGGGCGCATCACCGACCGCGAGGGCCAGCCCTTCGCCTTCAACAAGCCCGAGCCCGAGCTCTCGGGCATCGTTGCAGCGACCCCTGCGCTGCATCGGAGCCTCGCCAGGCGGCTGACGGACGCGCGGGCCGCGCTGCAGCGCGCCGGGATCCGGATCGAGCGCGACGGGCCGAAGGCGCGCCCGGACGCAGCGGAGGACTAGCGGCGGCCGAACAGCCCGCCGAGAAGCCCGCGCACGAGGCTGCGGCCGATCTGGTTGGCCATGGTGCGCCCCGCACTTGCCGCCACCTGCTTCAGGGCGGCCTCGGCCTGCCCGGCAGGAGACTTGCGGTATTCACGCGCCGCCGCCGCTTCGGCGCGCGCGCGCGCGCGCGCGGCGCGTTCCGCCTCCTTCGCGGCATCGGCGGCCTCGGCCTCGGCGGCGCGGGCCTCGGCCCGAGCCGAGAGGATCTCATGGGCCGATTCGCGGTCCACCACCTCCTCGTAGCGGCCGGCGAGCGGCGAGGAGGAGACGAGGACCTTGCGCTCGGCCTCGGTGAGCGGGCCGACCCGGCCGACCGGGGGGCGGATGAGGGTGCGCTCGACCGGCGTCGGCGCGCCCTTGTCGTCGAGGAGCGAGACCAGCGCCTCGCCGACCTTGAGCTCGGTGATCACGGTCTCGACATCGAGCTTCGGATTCTGCCGGAAGGTCTCGGCCGCCGCCCGCACGGCCTTCTGGTCCCGGGGCGTGAAGGCGCGCAGCGCATGCTGGATCCGGTTGCCGAGCTGGCCGGCCACCGTGTCGGGAATGTCGATAGGGTTCTGGGTGCAGAAATAGACGCCCACCCCCTTGGAGCGGATGAGGCGGACCACCTGCTCGATCCGCTCGAGCAGGGCCTTCGGCGCCTCGCTGAACAGCATGTGCGCTTCGTCGAAGAAGAAGACGAAGGTCGGCCGGTCGGGATCGCCCACCTCGGGCAGTTCCTCGAACAGCTCGGAGAGAAGCCACAGCAGGAAGGTGGAGTAGAGCCGGGGTGCCTGCATCAGCCGGTCGGCGGCGAGGATGTTCACGCGCCCGCGGCCGTCCGGTTCGATGGCCATCATGTCGTGGATGGACAGGGCAGGTTCGCCGAAGAAGCGCGCCCCGCCCTGGGCCTCGAGGGTGAGGAGCTGGCGCTGGATGGCGCCCACCGTCTGCCGGGTCACGTTGCCGTAGCGGCCCGAGAGTTCGGCGGCATTGTCGGCGCACCAGGCGAGCAGCTGCTGCAGGTCCTTGAGATCGAGGACGAGAAGGCCCTGCTCGTCGGCGTAGCGGAAGGCGATGTTGAGCACGCCTTCCTGCGTGTCGTTGAGGCCCATCAGGCGGGCGAGCAGCAGCGGCCCCATCTCCGAGACGGTGGTGCGCACCGGGTGGCCCTGCTCGCCGAACAGGTCCCACAGGACGACGGGGTTGTCGGCATAGGCGTAGGGCGCGATGCCAAGCTCGGCTGCGCGCCGGGTGAAGGCGCCGTGCGTCTTCGCCTCGGGGGAGCCGGGCAGGGCCATCCCTGCCACGTCCCCCTTCATGTCGGGGAAGAAGACGGGCACGCCGGCCCGGCTGAAGCCCTCCGCCAGCACCTGGAGGGTGACGGTCTTGCCGGTGCCGGTGGCGCCGGCGATCAGCCCATGGCGGTTGGCACGCCCGAGGAGCAGCTCCTGCGCGTGCTCGCCCCCCTTGCCGATGAAGATGCGCTCGCCCATTGCCGCCCCCCTGTTGCCGGATGCCGGGACGGCCCTTCTAGCGCATCTTCACGCCGACGAAACGGGAGGGCCCGGTGCCGCGCTGGACCAGCAGAAGCACGGTCTCGCGCCCGGCCTTGCGCGCCTCGGCGACGATCGCTGCGGCTTCCTGCGGCGTGCGCACCGGCCGCTGGTTGATCGACAGCACGATGTCCCCGCGCTGGAGGCCCTGCTCGGCCGCATCCGAGGACGGGTTGACCCGGGCGATCACCAGGCCCTGCACCGTATCCGGCAGGCGGAGCTGCTGGCGGATTTCCGGCGTGAGGGTCTGGAGGGTGAGCCCAAGCTGCTGGCGCGCTGCCTCCGCGCCGGGCTCGCCCTGGCCACCGCGGTCCTCGGGCTCCTCGGGCGCGCCGCCCTGCAGGACCGATTCGCTCGGCCGCTCGCCAATGGTCGCGGTGAGCGTCATCCGCTGGCCGTCGCGGATGAGCTGGATGGGAACGCGCGTCCCGATGGGGGTGTTGGCGACGATGAAGGAGAGCGTGTTGTCGGGCGTGACCTCCTGCCCGGCGACCGCGACGATGACGTCGCCCTGGCGGATCCCCGCCTTCTGCGCAGGCCCGGTCGGCTCGACGCCCGCGACAATCTCGCCGCGGTCCTTCGGCAGCCCGAGCGACGCGGCGATGGGCGCCGAGAGCGGCTGGATCTGCACGCCGAGATAGCCGCGCCGGACCCGGCCCGAAGTGCGCAGCTGCTCGATGACCGGCTGGGCGAGCTCGGCGGGAATGGCGAAGCCGACCCCGACATTGCCGCCGGTGGGCGAGAAGATCGCGGTGTTCACGCCGACGACATTGCCGGAGAGATCGAACAGCGGCCCGCCGCTGTTGCCCTGGTTGATCGACGCGTCGGTCTGGATGTAGCGGTCATAGGCGCCGCCGCCGGTGATGTTGCGGTGCAGGGCCGACACGATGCCCGCGGTGACCGTGCCGCCGAGGCCGAAGGGATTGCCGATCGCCAGCACCCAGTCGCCGACCCGGATGCCGCGCGAATTGCCGAACCGCACGAACGGAAGGTCGCGCCCGTCGACCTTGAGAAGGGCGAGGTCGGACAGCGGGTCGCGGCCGATGACGCGGGCCTTGAACTCCCGCCGGTCGGAGAGCGTCACGGTGATGGCATCGACCGGGCTGCGCCCGTCGCGGCCCGAGATCACATGGTTGTTGGTGACGATGTAGCCGTCGGGCGAGATGAGGAAGCCCGAGCCGAGCGAGGTCGCCTCGCGGGTGACGGGCTCGCCCGCCTCCCCCTGCTGTTCCTGGAAGCGGCGGAACAGCTCCTCGATGCTGGTGCCCGGCCCGAAGCGCGGGAAGGCGCGGCCCACCTCGACCCGCTGGGTCGTCGAGATGTTGACGACGGCCGGCTGCAGCCGGGAGGCGAGATCGGCGAAGCTGCGCGGCGCGCCCTGGGGCGGATCGGCCATCGGCAGCGCGGAAAGCGGCGCGGCGGCAGGAGCCTGGGCCTGGGCGGCGCAGGCCGCGGCCAGCGCAAGGGTCGCAAGCAGTGCGGATGCGGGGTTGCGAATGGTGGCGGTCCTTTCGTGGTTCGTTCGCGCCATTTCCCGAAACCCGTTTGCCCGATGATGAACGGCTACCGGTTGCCGGCCCGGCCATTGAATTCGCGCAGGAACTCGTTGTCGGGCGAGAGCACCACCGCGGCGTTGCCGTCGTTGAAGGTCGAGCGATAGGCCTGCATGGCGCGGTAGAAGGCGTAGAATTCCGGGTCCTTGCCGAAGCTTTCGGCATAGGTCCGGGCGGCGTTCGCGTCGGCTTCGGCGCGGATGATCTGGGCGTCGCGCGCGCCCTGGGCGCGGATGGTGAGCGCTTCCTCCTGCCGGGCCGTGCGCATCCGCTCGTAGGCCGCCTCGAGCGGGCTTCCCGAGGGCAGGTCGGCGCGCTTGATCCGGACATCGACGATCTCGGCGCCATAGGCCGCAGCCGAGCGGTTCACGGCAGCCTGGATCGTCTCCATCATCTGCCCGCGCTCGGGCGAGAGGAGGACATCGAAGCGCTGCTTGCCGAGCTCGTTGCGCAGGCGCGAGGTGAGGATGCGCGACAGCTCGTCGGCCAGCCGTTCCTCGGTCTGGACGGTCTGGAACATCCGCACCGGGTCGACCACGCGGAACCGCGCGAACGCATCGACCACGAGCCGGAGCTGGTCGGTCGAGAGCACCGTCTGCGGCGCGATGTCGAGCGGCAGGACCCGCTTGTCGACGAAGCGAACCTCCTGGACGAAGGGCAGCTTGAAGACGATGCCGGCCCCGGTCTGGCCGAAGCGCTCGTCGGCGGAATAGGTGTTGACCGTCCACACCGGCCGGCCGAGCTGGATGCCGATCGCCTGCCGGTCCTCGGGAACCCGGACGAGTGAACTGGCGGCAAGAAACAGGAGCCCGAGCAGCAGGATCCCGCCGAGCACCAGCATGCGCGGCATCGCAGTCATTGCCCGGCCCCCGTGCTGGCCGACTGGGCCCGCCGCTGCAGCTCGGTGAGCGGCAGATAGCTCTGCACGCCGGGCGCCTCGATGATCGTCTTGTCGACCTTGGCCAGAACCTGCTCCATCGTCTCGAGATACATGCGCTTGCGCGTCACTTCGGGCGCGAGCCGATACTCCTCGTAGACCTTGTCGAAGGCGGCGGTCGCGCCCTGGGCCTGGGCCTGCACCTGCTGGGCGTAGGCGCGGGCCTGGTTCAGGAACTGCTGCGCATCCTGCTGGGCGGCCGAGACATCCTTGAACGCCTCGTCGACCGCCGCCGGCGGGTCGGCCTGGCGGATGTCGACGCCCTGGATGCGGATGCCCGAGCGGTAGCTGTCGAGAATCTCCTGGGTGCGCAGCGCCACTTCCTCGGCGATCGCGGCGCGCTCGGGGCCGATCGCGTTGTCGAGCGTCGCCCGGCCGATCATCTCGCGCATCGCCGCCTCGGTCACGTCGCGGACGGTCGCATCCGGATCCTTGATCTGGAACAGGAACTGCTCGGCG
Organism: Sphingomonadaceae bacterium; assembly: GCA_029268145.1. Lineage (GTDB taxonomy): Bacteria > Pseudomonadota > Alphaproteobacteria > Sphingomonadales > Sphingomonadaceae > Thermaurantiacus. The sequence continues at coordinate 142,929 of JAJUHA010000001.1, forward strand.
TTCGACAGCCGCCAGCGGACCGCATAGGCGATGTCGATGATGTTCTGGTCGCCCGTGATCATCAGATTCTCGCTCGCGCCCTGCGGCGAGCCGATTTCGGTGGTGCGGATGTTCTCGAACTGGACCTTGGTCACCTGGTCGATCGGTACCGGCAGCTTGAAGTGGAAGCCCGGCCCCACGGTGGTGTGATACTGGCCGAACCGGGTGACGACCCCGCGCTCCCCAGCGTTGATCCGGTATGCCGACGTCGAGCCGATCGCAAGGAGAAGGAGGCCGCCCGCCACCCAGAGCCAGGGGATGTTCGGCATCGGCCCGCGCCCGCCGCCGCCCAGGCGCCCTCCCGGCCGGCCGCCACCAGCCATCTCGCGCAGCCGTTCCTGGCTGCGGCGGATGAAGTCATCGAAGTCCGGCGTGCTGCCCCCGCGCGGCGGGCCATCCTCGCCGCGCGGCCCGGAGCCCTGCCGGCCGCCCGGCACGCCCCACGGATTGCGGCTGCCGCCGTCGCCCCCGCCTCCCCATGGATTGCGCTTGCGGCCCGAGCCCTTGTCGCCGCTGTCCTCGTTGTTCTCCCAGGGCATTCACGACTCCCAATGCCGTACCCGGCACCTGGCCCCAGAGGCCCGACATTGCCGCGCGCGTCGCCGGCGATATAGGCGGGCGCTCCAGCGATTGCGAGGGCCTGATGACAAGACGCCACGCCGAGCAGCTCGCCGCCTGCCTCGCCGACATCGCCGATCCGCGCGGCGGCGGCGGGGTGCTCGCCACCGGCCGGCTCTCGGGCCTCAGGCTCGCCGACGACGGCACGGCGAGCGCCATCCTCGCGATCGACGGCCTGCCCGGCCGCGCGGCGCAGGCACTCGAAGCCGCGATCCGGTCGCGACTCGCCTCAGCCCCCGGCGTGGCACGGGTGCGGATCATCCAGACCTCGGAACGCCACCAGGCGGGGCCCGCCGCCGGCGCCGACGGCCTGGCCGCGGTCGGCCATGTGATCGCCGTCGCGTCCGGCAAGGGCGGCGTGGGCAAGTCCACCGTCGCTGCCAACCTCGCCCTTGCCTTCCGCCGGCAGGGGCACGGCGTCGGCCTGCTCGACGCCGACATCCACGGCCCCTCGGCGCACATCCTGCTCGGCATCGCGCGCCGTGCCGAGGCCAGCGCCGAGCGGCGGCTGATCCCGGTCTCGGCGCACGGCATCCGGGTGCTCGGCATGGGGCTCATGGCGGACCCGGACCGGGCGGTCGCCTGGCGGGGCCCGATGATCGCGGGCGCGCTGGTGCAGATGGGAAGCGGCGCGGACTGGGGCGCACTCGACATGCTCGTCGTCGACATGCCGCCGGGCACGGGCGACATCCAGATCACGCTGGCACAGAAGATGCGGCCGTCGGGCGTGGTCATGGTCACCACGCCCCAGGCGCTCGCCGTGGCCGACGCCCGCCGTGCGGCCGCGCTGTTCCGCCAGCTCGACGTGCCCCTCCTCGGCACCATCGCCAACATGGCCCGGATCGAGGGACCCCAGGGGGCCCTGCTGCACCCGTTCGGGAAGGCCGATGCCGCCGCGCTCGAGGCCGCGATCGGCGCGCCGGTGCTCGCCGAACTTCCGCTCGACCCGGCGGTCACCGCCGCGTCGGACAAGGGAACCCCGCTCGCGACCGGCCCGGTTGCAGAGGCGCTCGATGCCGTTGCCGCCGGGCTGTGGCGCCGGCTTGCGAGCGTCTAGGCCCCGGGGATCGTCACCCGCGCCACCTCCGGGTTGCGGATCGCCGGCGGCGCGTCGAGGATCTCGCGCAGGAACGCCCCCTTGTCGACCGTCTGCGTCACATGGTCCGGGCCCTTCATCTCGCCGGCATAGTTGCGGATCATCGGGTCGATGGTGGCGGAGCCTCGCGCGCCCTCGAGCAGGCTCAGCTCGCCGGGAGACTTGGGCGGAAGCGTGACGCCCGGGCCGAACAGCGCCTCGAGCGCCTGCTGCTGGCTGTCGGCGGCGAGCGGCCGCGGGGCACCGGGTGCCGGCGGAGCCAGCGAGAATTCGGGCGGGATCACGAGCGGGGCCTGGCGGCCGACGGCGAACTCGTCGGGCCGCTTGCGATCGAGCAGCCCCCCGCTGCAGCCGGCCAGCAGCAGGGCCGAGCCCGCGAGCAGAAGCCATGGTCTCATCGGCTTTCCTTCCTCATCGCCGGGCGGTCGAACAGCGCCATCGCCAGCAGGATCGCGACACCGACGCTGATCGCCGCATCGGCCAGGTTGAACACATAGAAGGACCAGCGGCCGGCATGCAAATGGATGAAGTCGATGACGAAGCCGAGGCGGACCCGATCGACGATGTTGCCGAGCGCACCCCCGAGCACGAGGGCGAGCGCGAGCTGCTCGCTCCAGCGCTTCTCCCGGCGGATCCAGAGGCCGACGACGGCGGCAATCGTCGCCGTGAGGGCGACGAGCAGCCAGCGGCCGGCCTCGGTGTCGGCGGTCAGGAGACCCATGGAGACGCCCCGGTTCTCGACCCAGGTCAGGGACAGCAGGGAAAGGATCGGGATGGTGAGCCGCTCCTCGAGGCGGACCACGGCGACGATCCACCATTTCGTGAGCTGGTCGAGCCCGAAGACGAGGGCCGCTAGCGCGTAGGCGCGCGCCGGGCTCATGCGACCGCCCCGGTGACCGCGCCGGTGCAGCGGGCGCACAGGCCCGATCCCGCGTCCACGTCAGGCAGGTGGCGCCAGCAGCGGTCGCAGCGCGCGTGCCCCGTGCGCCCGGCGGAGACGGCAAAGCGCGGCCCGGAACCCGGCCCGAGGCGAACCTCGGCCACCAGCAGAAGCTCGGCCAGGTCGAGCCGGGCCAGCGCCGCGCGATCGGCCGGGTCCGCGGCAGCGACCGACAGCTCGGCCTGGAGGAAGCTGCCGATCGCCTTGTCGCGCCGCAGCGCCTCGAGCGTGTCGAAGGCCGCGGCCCTGAGCGCCAGAAGCCGCTCCATGTCGGCCTCGAGCTCCGGGTCGCGCCACGCCGGATCGACGGGTGGAATGGTCCGCTGGTGGACCGAGCCGGCCGCAGGGCCATGGCGGTGGCCGAAGGCTTCCTCGCTCGTGAAGACGAGGACGGGCGCGAGCCAGGCGACCAGCCAGTCGAACAGGGTGGCAAGCGTGGTGCGCCAGGCGCGGCGGCGCGGGCTTGGCTGCGGGTCGCAGTAGAGGCTGTCCTTGCGCACGTCGAAGGCGAAGGCGGAGAGATCCTCGTTCACGAAGCGGGCGAGCGCGGCCACCATCCGGCTGTAGGCATGGGCCTCGACATGGAAGCGCAGCTCGGCATCGAGCGCTGCGATGCGCGCGTGGACCCAGCGCTCGAGCGCCGGCATGTCGGCAACCGCGACCCGCTCCGCCGCGCCGAAGCCGGCGAGCGCGCCGAGCAGGTAGCGCAGCGTGTTCCTGAACTTGCGGTAGCTGTCGGCGGTGGTCTGGAGCGCCGTCCTGCCGAAGCGCGTGTCCTCGGTGAAGTCGACGGTCGCGCACCACAGGCGCAGCACGTCGGCACCATTTTCGCCGATGACCTTGAGGGGGTCGATGACGTTGCCGAGCGACTTCGACATCTTGCGGCCCTGCTCGTCGAGCGTCATCCCGTGGGTGAGCACGGCCTTGTAGGGCGCGCGCCCGCGGGTGCCGCAGGCCTCGAGCAGCGAGGACTGGAACCAGCCGCGATGCTGGTCCGAGCCCTCGAGATAGAGGTCGGCCTGGGCGGCGCCCAGCCGGGGCCCGGTGACGAAGGCGTGGGTGCAGCCCGAGTCGAACCAGACGTCGACCACGTCGGTCACCTGCTCGAAGTCGGCGGCGCTGTAGCGGTTCCCGAGGAAGGTCTGCGGGTCGGCGGTCCACCAGATGTCCACGCCCTGCGCCTCGAAGGCCGCGAGGATGCGGGCATTGACTTCCGGGTCGCGCAGATAGTCGCCGGTCCTGCGGTCGACGAACAGCGGCAGCGGCACGCCCCAGGCGCGCTGGCGCGAGAGCACCCAGTCGGGCCGGCTCTCCACCATCGCCCGGATCCGGGCCTCGCCCTTGGGCGGGATCCAGCGGGTCTCGGCGATCGCCTTCAGCGCGCGCTGCCGCAGCGTCGTGCCATCGCCGAGGTCCCGGTCCATGTGGACGAACCATTGCGGCGTGCAGCGGTAGATGAGCTTCTTCTTCGACCGCCAGGAATGCGGATAGCTGTGGCGATAGTCGGCGCTGGCCGAAAGCAGCGCGCCCGCCTCGCGCAGCGCCGAACAGATGGGGCCATCGGGATCGTTGACCTTGTACACGTGCTGACCGCCGACGACGGGCCAGTCGGCGCGGTAGCTGCCGTCGGGGCCGACGACGAAGACGGGATCGATGCCATGCGCCTTGCACAGCGCGAAATCCTCCTCGCCATGGTCGGGCGCCATGTGGACGAGGCCGGTGCCCTGCTCGGTGGTGACGAAGCTGCCGGCAAGGAGCGGCCGCGGCTCGGCGAAGAAGCCGCCGAGCCGGTGCCACGGGTGGCGGGCGACCGCGCCGGCGAGCGCGGTGCCGGGAACCGTGCGGAGCACGGCAAGCGGCGCGCCCAGCCGCCGCTCGACATCCTCAAGCAGGGCCTCGGCGACAAGGATCCGGCGGCCCCGGACCTCGACGAGGAGATAGGCAAGCTCCGCCCCGTAGGCGAGCGCGCGGTTGACCGGCAGCGTCCACGGCGTCGTCGTCCAGATGAGGGCGTCGGCGCCGACGAGCTCGGGCGCGTTCGGCGCCTCGACGATCGCGAAGGCGACATCGACCTGGGTCGAGACGATCTCCTCATACTCGACCTCGGCCTCGGCGAGCGCGGTCTGCTCGACGGGCGACCACATGACCGGCTTGGCGCCGCGATAGATCTGGCCGGTCTCGGCGAAGGTCAGAAGCTCGCGCGCGATCGCAGCCTCGGCGTCGAAGCTCATGGTGAGATAGGGATTGTCCCACTCCCCCCACATGCCCAGCCGCCGGAGCTGGGCGCGCTGCACGTCGACCCAGTGGGCGGCATAGGCCCGGCACTGGGCGCGGAACTCGGCGAGCGGAATGTCGCCCTTGCTGATGCCCTTCGCCCGGTTCAGCTCCTCCACCCGCCACTCGATCGGAAGGCCATGGCAGTCGAAGCCGGGCACATAGGGCGCATCGAAGCCCAGCATGGTCCGGGTGCGGATGACCAGATCCTTCCAGATGTGGTTCATCGCATGGCCGAGGTGCATGTCGCCGTTGGCGTAGGGCGGGCCATCGTGGAGGATGTAGCGGGGCGCACCAGCGCGGGCCCGGCGCAGCGCCGCATAGGCGCCTTCGGCCTCCCAGCGAGCGAGGAGCTTCGGCTCGGTCTCGGGGAGGCCGGCCTTCATCGGAAAGTCGGTCTGCGGCAGGAAGACGGTCGAGCGCCAGTCGCCTCGTTGCTTGGTCGCGTCCATGGTGGCGGGCCTTCTAGTGCGCTGCTGCGGGAGTTCCAGCGCGAATTTTGCGAACGCTTCTGCGAAACGCTAAAATCTTGCGCATTTTCAGAGATTTAGTCTTGCGCGGCGGACAGCGGGAGGATATCCGACAGGCACAGTCCGAGAAGGAGCCGGCCATGAAGGGCGATGCGAAGGTCATCGAGTATCTGAACGCGGTGCTGAAGGGGGAGCTGACCGCGATCAACCAGTATTTCCTCCACTACCGGATGCTCGACAACTGGGGCGTGAAGAAGCTCGCGAAATACGAGTATCACGAGTCGATCGACGAGATGAAGCACGCCGACCGGCTCGTCGAGCGCATCCTGTTCCTCGAGGGCCTGCCCAACCTCCAGGCGCTCAACCGGCTGCGGATTGGCGAGAACGTGCCCGAGATCCTCAAGGCCGACCTCGCGCTCGAGCATGAGGCGATCGCATTGCTCAAGGAGGCGATCCCCCATTGCGAGAGCGTGCGCGACTTCGTCTCGCGCGAGCTGTTCGTCTCGATCCTCGACGCCGAGGAGGAGCATGTCGACTTCATCGAGACCCAGCAGGAGATGATCGCCCAGATGGGCCTGCAGAACTATCTCCAGCTCCAGTCGGAGGCGGCGGGAAGCTAGTCCTCGCCGAACCGGCTCTCGACCAGCTCGGCGAGCGCCTTGAGCGCGGCCTCGGCATCGGCGCCTTCGGCGCGGATGCTGATGGTCTCGCCCATGGCGGCGCCGAGCATGAGCAGGCCCATGATCGACGTGCCGAGCACGTCCTGCCCGTCCTTGGTCACATGGACGGTCGCGGCGAACTGGCTGGCGAGCGTCACGAAGCGGGCGCTGGCCCGGGCGTGGAGCCCGCGCCGGTTGCGGATCCGGAGTTCGACCGGCCCGGCGACACCCAAGATCAGGCCGCCTCTCCGAGCAGCCGGCTTGCAACCGAAATGTATTTCCGCCCGGCCTCCTGGGCGAGATCGACCGCCTCCGCGACCGTCTTGGTCTTGCGCACCGTCGCGAGCTTGATGAGCATCGGCAGGTTGACGCCGGCGATGACTTCCAGCCGCTCCCGCCCGAGGAGCGAGATGGCGAGGTTGGAGGGGGTGCCGCCGAAGGTGTCGGTGAGGAGGATGACGCCGCGGCCGCTGTCCGCCGCGGCGGCCGCGGCCGCGATCTCGGCGCGCTTGGCTTCCATGTCGTCGGCCGCGTCGATGCTGACGGCGCAGCACTGCGGTTGCGGACCGACGATATGCTCGAGCGCGGAGACGAACTCCGCTCCGATCCGTCCGTGGGTCACCAGCACCAGCCCGATCATGTCCTGTCCTTCCCTGGCGCCGGCCTGGCGCCCTCGCGATCCTAGGGGTGCACGAGATCGCGGTGCACCACGAAATTCGGCCAGTCGGCCGCGGCGAGAGCCTTGCCGATGCGTTCGGCAACCGCGACCGAGCGATGGCGCCCGCCGGTGCAGCCGAACGCAATGGTCAGATACGCCCGTCCCTCCCGCCTGTATCCGGGAAGCAGCAGGAGAAGCAAATCGAGGATGCGCGCGAAGGCCGGGGCGAACTCCGGGTCCGCCGCGACGCGGGCATCGACGGCGGGATCGCGCCCGTCGAGCGGCCGCAGGGCCGGATCCCAGTGCGGGTTGGCGAGGAAGCGCATGTCGAACACGAGATCGGCGTCCCGCGGCAGGCCGCGCGAATAGCCGAAGCTGCACACCGTGACCGTGAGCGCAACCGGCCGATCCCGCAGCACCCGCTGGAGCACCGCCCGGCGGAGATCGTGCGGGTTCATGTCGGAGGTGTCGATGACGAGGTCGGCGCGCTCGCGCAGCCGCGCCAGCGTCTCGCGTTCGCGCGCGATTCCGTCCGCGACGGGCCGGTCGGGCGCCAGCGGGTGCGGCCGGCGGGTCTCGCCGAAACGGCGGGCAAGCACCTCGTCGGCGCAGTCGAGAAAGAGCAGCCTCACCGGGTGGCGCGTGGTCGAGAGCTCGGCGATCCGGTCGAGCAGGATGTCGGGAGCAAAGGCGCGGGTGCGGGTGTCGACCCCCACGGCCACCGGATGCTCGTCGGGCACCATGAGGAGCGCGGGCAGGAGCGACAGCGGCAGATTGTCCACGGCCTCGAACCCGGCGTCCTCGAAGGCGCGCAGCACGGTGGACTTGCCGGCCCCGGAGAGGCCGGTCACGATCACATGGGGCGCGGCCTCGAGGCCCTGGCGCGAACCACCGGGCAGCGCCTCGTCAGCCATGTCCGGGCGCCGGTCCATCCCTGCCTCCATCGCCCAGCAGCGCGAGGCCGGCAAGGGCCTTGGCCGGCGCCGATACCTCGAAGGGGGCAAGCGCCAGGACCGGGAGGGCGATCCCGTCGAAGATGCGCATCGGCCATGCGTCGGGCGGCGGCGGAAGCCGGGGCGGAGGGGTGGCGAGATCGAGGACCAGCCGGATCGCCGCCCGCCGGCGGTAGGGGAGACGGAGGATTCCGACGCCGCGCACCTCGATGAGGCCGGCAAGAGATGGCGGCGCCGAGGCGAGAATCCCGGCGGGGCCGGCGGCGAGCAGCACCTGGTCATCCGCCACCAGGACCGCGCCGGCCTCGACCAGCCGCAGCGCGAGATCGGACTTGCCCGCGCCCGGCGGGCCCATGAGGAGCAGCCCGCCGGCCGGCGTCGCGACCGCCGTTCCATGCACCCGCTGCCCGCTCATGCGGCCCGGCGGGTGACGGTTCGCCCGGCCTCCGCTGCGCGCCCCGCGCCCGCCCGGTCGCCGACCGGCTCGAGGCGCGGCAGCCGGACGACGAAGCAGGCGCCGCTCGCACCATCGGCCCGGCCGGTCGCGAACACCTCGCCATCGAAGGCCTCGACGATCGCGCGCACGATCGACAGGCCGAGGCCGCTGTGGCGGCCGTAGGATTCGGTCGCCGGCCGCTCGGAGTAGAAGCGTGCGAAGATCGCATCGGCCAGCCGGGGATCGACCCCCGGCCCCTCATCCTCGATCCTGAGCGCGATCGCCCGCGGCTCCGCCGCGACCGTCACGCTGACCGTGCCCCCGTCAGGCGAGAAGCTCGCCGCATTGTCGAGGAGGTTGCCGATGACCCGCTCGAGCCGGCCGCGCTCGGCCAGCACGCGGGCGACCCCGTCGGCCGGGGCATCGACGGCAAGCCGCAGCCGGTCCGACCAGGGGCTCACCAGCCGCAGCGCCTGCGCCATCTCGCGCACGAAGCGGCCGAGGTCGACCGGCTCCAGCGCCAGCCGGGAGAGCTCCGCCTCGAGCCGCGCGCCCTCGGAAATGTCGCTGATGAGCCGGTCGATCCGCCGGACATCGGCCGAGATGAGCTGGAACAGCCTGGCGCGATCCTCCGGGCGGCGCACCGTGCCGAGCGCTTCGACGGCGCTGCGCAGGCTGGCCAGGGGGTTCTTGAGCTCGTGCGCCACATCGGCGGCGAAGGCCTCGGTCGCGTCGATGCGCTGGCGCAGGGACGCGGTCATGTCGGCGAGCGACCGCGCCAGCCGGCCGATCTCGTCGCGGCGTTCGGGGTAGCGCGGGATCTCGACCTCGCGGTCCCGCCCGCGGCGGACCCGGCCTGCCGCAAGCGCCAGCTCGCCGAGCGGGCGGACGATGGTGCGGGCGAGGTAGAGCGAGAGGAGAAGGCTTGCCGCGAGAAGGGCGAGGAACAGCTTGAAGGTCTGCTCGCGTTCCTGGCGGACCGTCTCGACCAGGTCGCCGGCGTCGGACATGAGGAGAATGGCGGCGGGCCGCCCGGAGCCGGTGCCTGCGGCAGCCGGAACCGGCACGGCGGCGAAGAGGACGACGGCGCCGTTCGCGGTGCGGCCGACCGACGCGCTCGGCCGCCCGGTCCGGACCGCCCGGACGGCATCGGGCCAGGACTCGAGCCGGTCGCGCTCCGGCGCGCGCCACTCCGGGATCCGCGCCGCGAGGCTCGCCACCTCGACGAAGCGGTCGAGCAGGCGGGCGCTGGTGCGGCGGAATCCTTCCGTGGTCGGATCCTCGAGGACGAAGCGCGGGGCGCCCGGGCGGGACCAGTTGTCGGCGAGCAGGCTGCCATCCTCCCGGTAGAGCCGGACCCGCGTGCCGCGCGGCAGGGCGAGCCGCGCGATGCCCGCCGCAAGGCCGGAGCCGGGCCGATCGCCGAGAAGCTGCGCCAGGATGCTCGCCTGGCTGATCATCTCGGCCTGCCGGGTCGCCAGCAGGCGCTCGCGGAAGCTGTCGAGGTAGAAGACGCCGATGGCGAAGCCGACGAGCGCCACCAGGTTGACGAGGAGGATGCGGAACCCGAGCGACTGCCGGCGCAACAGGCCGGAGCGGGCATGCCGCAGCATGGCCCGCGCGCCCGGTTGCGCTCCTGCCTCAGCCATCCTGGTCGAAGCGGTAGCCGACGCCGTAGAGCGTCTCGATCGCGGCGAAGCCGGGGTCGACGGCGCGGAACTTCTTGCGCAGCCGCTTGATGTGGCTGTCGATGGTGCGGTCATCGACATAGGTGTCGTCGGCATAGGCGACCGCGATCAGCGCATCGCGCGACTTCACGAACCCCGGCCGCTGGGCCAGCGCGTCGAGGATGAGGAACTCGGTCACGGTCAGCGCCACCTCCTTGCCGTCCCAGGTGACACGGTGCCGCGCCGGCTCCATCACGAGGCGGCCGCGCACCAGGGTGACGTCGGGTTCGCCCGCACCTCCCCCCCGGTCGTGGCGCCGGTCAGTCCGGCGCAGCACGGCGCGGATCCGCTCCACCAGCAGGCGCTGCGAGAAGGGCTTGCCGATATAGTCGTCGGCACCCATGGCCAGCCCGAGCGCCTCGTCGATCTCGGTGTCCTTGGACGTCAGGAAGATGACTGGCAGCCGCGACCGCTCACGCAGCCGCCGCAGCAGCTCGATGCCGTCGAGGCGGGGCATCTTGATGTCGACGACGGCAAGATCGGGCGGATTGTCGATGAGCGCCTTCAGGCCCGCCTCGCCATCGGCATAGACGCGGGTGATGAACCCCTCGGCCTGGAGCGCGAGGCTGACCGAGGTGAGGATGTGGCGGTCGTCATCGACGAGGGCGATGACGGCGGCCGGCGTCTCGGCTGCCGCTCCGCTCATGCCGCGCTGCCCGGCGCGGCCGGCATCCTGCGGCGTGAACATCGCAAGTGGTTTTTCGCATGTCCTGGCCGCATGGCTCCCGGCTCCCGAATTAACGAGGAATCTGCCGGCGGACCCTTGCAACCCCGCGGCAAAGCCCGCAAGGGTGCAGCATTCCGCAGGCCCGGCGACGGGTCTGCCGCTTTGGCATTTGCCGGTTCAGTCTCGGGCGGAAGGACAGGCGTGATGGGTGCAGGAACGGCGGATCGGCTGGGGCTCGGGATTGCGACGTCGGCCGAGGTCCATGCCAATCTCGGAACCGCACCGCTGCTCGAGCTTGCCGTGCGGCGCGGCGAGGGCCTGTTCTCGAAGGATGGTGCCTTCGTGGTCGAGACCGGGCGGCACACCGGCCGTTCGGCGGCGGACAAGTTCATCGTGCGCGATGCCGAGACGGCGGACACGGTGTGGTGGGGCAAGACCAACAAGCCGATGGAACCCGAGCATTTCGCGGCACTGAAGGCCGATTTCCTCGCCGCCCTGGCCGGGCATGACACGCTCTTCGTCCAGGACCTGTTCGGCGGCTCCCAGCCCGAGCATCGGGTGAATGTCCGGGTGATCACCGAGCTGGCCTGGCACTCGCTCTTCATCCGCACGCTGCTCGTCCGGCCGAAGCCCGGCGAGCTCGAGGGCTATGCCGCCGACTACACCATCATCGACCTGCCCTCGTTCCGGGCGGATCCGGCGCGGCACGGCTGCCGGTCGGAGACGGTGATTGCCGTCAGCTACAGCGAGAAGCTCATCCTCATCGGCGGCACCCGCTATGCCGGCGAGATGAAGAAGTCGGTGTTCGGAATCCTCAACTATCTCCTCCCCGTGCGCGGCGTGATGCCGATGCACTGCTCGGCGAACATCGGGAAGGAGGGCGACACGGCCGTCTTCTTCGGCCTCTCCGGCACCGGCAAGACCACGCTGTCGGCCGATGCCAGCCGGACCCTCATCGGCGATGACGAGCATGGCTGGTCGGACACTGCGGTCTTCAACTTCGAGGGCGGCTGCTACGCCAAGATGATCCGCCTCTCGCCCGAGGCCGAGCCGGAGATCTACGCGACGACGAAGCGGTTCGGCACGATCCTCGAGAATGTCGTGATCGACCCCGAGACGCGCGAGATCGACCTCAACGACAACCGGCTCGCCGAGAACAGCCGCGGCAGCTATCCCATCGACTTCATTCCCAATGCCAGCCGCGACAATCTCGGTCCGCCGCCGCGCAACATCATCATGCTGACGGCGGACGCCTTCGGCATCCTGCCGCCGATCGCCAGGCTGACCCCCGACCAGGCCATGTACCACTTCCTTTCGGGCTACACGGCGCGGGTGGCAGGAACCGAGATCGGCGTGACCGAGCCCGAGGCCACCTTCTCCACCTGCTTCGGCGCGCCCTTCATGCCGCGCCATCCCTCGGTCTACGGCAATCTCCTCAAGGAGCGGATTGCCAAGGACCAGGTGGACTGCTGGCTGGTCAACACCGGCTGGACCGGCGGAGGCGCCGGCAGCGGCGGCACCGGAAGCCGGATGCCCATCCGCGTCACCCGTGCGCTGCTCAACGCCGCGCTCGACGGCAGCCTGAAGTCCGCGGAGTTCCGCCGCGACCCCTATTTCGGCTTCATGGTCCCGGTTGCCGTGCCGGGAATCGATTCGCGCATCCTCGATCCGCGCAGCACCTGGCCGGATCCGGCTGCCTATGACGCGGCGGCGCGCCGGCTGGTTGCCATGTTCGTCGAGAATTTCGCGCAGTTCGAAAGCCACGTCGAGCAGGGCGTGCGCGAAGCGGCCCCCCGGGCCGCCTGATCATGACGCAGCGGGCGGATCCCTTTCCGCCCCGGGAGGCCGGCGCATGGTCCCGGAGGCCGCGGGCGCGCGGACCATCCCGCCACCGGCGCGAAGGCCGGCGGTTCCGGCTTGCGCCGTGCCGCGGGCGAGCCGATGCTGACCGCATGACGCGCGAAGGCCGTTCGGATGCGCAACCGGCGCAGCAATGACTGGGGATTTCCCCGCTGGCGGGCCTATGACGGCGCCGGCGGGTCCCCCCAGGCGCTGCGGCGCTGCGACCGCGACGGGTGCGACCTGCCGGGCACCTGCCCCGCGCCCAAGGCGCCGAACCGGCCGGAGCGCTGGTGGTTCTGCGCAGCGCACGCGGCAGAATACAATCGCGGCTGGGACTATTTCGCGGCCCTGGATGCCGAGACTGCAGAGGCCGCCCGGGCCGAGGATTCGGCCTCGGCCCGGGGCTATCGCCGCGCCGCCCACTGGGACTGGGGCGAGGGCGACGGCAGCCGCAGCCGGGCCGAGCAGGACGCGCTGAAGGTGCTGGAACTGGAACCCGACGCCTCGGTCGAGGCGATCAAGTCCGCCTACCGCCGGCTCGCCAAGGCCCACCATCCCGACCTCAACCCCGGGGACGCCGGCGCCGAGGCGCGGTTCCGCGCCACCCAGGCCGCTTATGCCGTGCTGAGGGAAGCCGAGGCCCGACGCGCCGAAGCCGGCGCGGCGCGGACCGGGCCTCGCCGCAAAGAGAGTTAACCGGGCCAAGTTAACTTTCATTCAAAACCATCAGACCTCCCAGTCCTGATATGGGACGCCCGCAAGACGTTCCGGACCTCGGAACATCAACAGCGGGAGAGTGATGATGAAACCCACGTCCATCCTTGCCGCGGCACTCGCCTTCTCCATGGCGGTCCCGGCTGCTGCCACGGTGACGCTCAACGTGACCAAGGGCGGCTACTTCAACAATGCGACGGTCAACATCGCCGGGCCCGGCCCGGGCAACGGCAACCAGATCGCCGCCAACTTCCGGATCCAGGGCACCTGGGGCGGAGCCTTCTCGGGCAGCTTCGACCTGCTCGCCTTCTGCGTCGATCTCGCCCACTCGATCGGGCTTGGCAACAACACGCTGGCAACGCTCAGCCCCTCGCTCAACTACCAGGTCGGCACGCTGACGACGGCCCCGGGCGGCGGCGCGCTCTCGCCTTCCCAGATCCAGCAGATGGAAGGGCTTGCCGCGCTCGGCTTCCAGCTCATCCAGACCAACGCGCCCAACCTGTCGCTCGAGATTCCGGCGATCCAGAGCGCGATCTGGTCGATCGAATATGGCAAGACCATCACCACGGGGAACCCGGCGCTCAACGCCACGATCGCCAACTACATCGCGATCGCCCCGACGCTGACCGGCAAGGCCACCTACATCTTCTCGACCGACTCGCCGGTTCGGCAGGGGCTCTTCGTCTCCTACGTGCCCGAGCCGGGCACCTGGGCGATGCTGATCGCCGGCTTCGGCCTGCTGGGCGTTGCCGCCCGGCGCCGGCGCCAGGTGCTCGCGCCGGCCGTGGCCTGAGCCGCGCGCCGATTGCCAAGGGAGAGGGTGGCGGCTAACGGCCTCGCGCCGTGACCGACATCGCCGCCACCCTCCTCTCGCCGGTCATCCTCGTCTTCGTGCCGGGAGAGGCCGCGGCCTTCGCCCGGTCCGACCTCGCCATGAGCCTGGCGATCAGCTTTCCCTTCACCATCATCGTCGGGCTCCCGCTCCACGCGCGGATGGCGGAGTGGCGTCCCTGATGCCCGAGTTCCAGGCGCTGATCGAAGGCTTTCGCCGCTTCCGGACGGGACCCTACCGCGAGCAGCGCCTGCGCTATGACGAGCTGGCGCAGGGCCAGGCGCCGCGCGTCATGGTGATCGCCTGCTCCGACAGCCGGGTCGACCCCACCCGCGTGTTCGACACGGCCCCGGGCCAGATGTTCGTCGTGCGCAACATCGCCAATCTGGTGCCGCCGATGGAGGCGATCCAGGGCCAGTCGAGCGTGGCGGCGGCGCTTGAATATGCAGTCGAGGTGCTGCGCGTCGACTATGTCGTCGTCTTCGGCCATGCCCGCTGCGGCGGCATCGCCGCAGCGCTTGCGCCCCTGCCCGAGAACCGCTTCATCGGCGCCTGGGTCGAGCAGATCGCGCCCGCGCGCGCCAAGGTGCTGGCCGCAGCCGCCATCGCGCCCGACATCGATTGCCAGGCCGCGCTCGAGCAGGCCGGGATCCGGCTCAGCCTCGAGAATCTGCGCAGCTACCCCTTCGTTGCCCAGGCCGAGGCGGAAGGGCGGCTGAAGCTCGCGGGCGCCCTGTTCGACATCGCCGACGGGGATTTGCGGATCCTCGACGCACGCACCGACCGGTTCGAGCGCGTGGCCGTCACGCTCCCGGCCAGCGACTAGCTGCCGCCGCGCGCCTCAGCCGTCGCGCTGAAGGATGACGACGTCGAGCAGCCGGCCGAACTTGCGGCCCACCCCCTTGAGCGTTCCGATCTCGCGGAAGCCGAGCGACCGGTGCAGGGCGAGCGAGGCCCGATTGCCGCTGTCGCCGACGACCGCAAGGAAGGTCCGGAAGCCGGCGCGCGCCGCCGCCTCGAGCAGCGCCTCCATGAGCACCCGCCCGTGGCCGCGGCCGCCCTCGCCCTCGGCGACATAGACGCTGGTCTCGGCCGTCCCGGCATAGGCGGCGCGCTCGCGGAACTGGGTCGCATAGGCATAGCCGACGAGCCGGCCATCGGCGGATTCCCGCACCAGCCAGGGCCAGCCGCGGCCGAGAACCCGGTCGATCCGCGCCGCCATCTCCAGATCGTCGGGCGGCTCGATCTCGAAGGTGCCGGTGCCCCGGAGCACGTGCGGAGCGTAGACCGCGGCGCAAAGGGCGGCATCGGCGAGGGTGGCCGGGCGGATCCTAAAGGTGGAGGACACGGCCCTCGGCGTCGAGCACCGACTCGTGCATCATCTCGGAGAGCGTCGGGTGCGGGAAGATGGTGGCCGCCAGCGTCTCGTGGGTCGCCTCGCACTGCCGGGCGATGGCATAGCCTTGGATCAGCTCGGTCACTTCGGCGCCGGCCATGTGGGCGCCCAGCAGTGCGCCGGTCGCCGCATCGAACACGGTCTTCACCAGCCCCTCGGGCTCGCCGAGCGCAATCGCCTTGCCGTTGCCGATGGCCTGGAAGCGGCCGATCCTGACCTCGTAGCCCGCCGCCCGCGCCTGCGCCTCGGTGAGCCCCACCGAGGCGACCTGCGGGCGCGAATAGGTGCAGCCCGGGATGTTCGTCTTGTCCATCGGGTGGGCGTGCGCATGGCCGGCGATGGCCTCGGCCGCCACCACGCCCTCGTGGCTCGCCTTGTGGGCGAGCCAGGGCGGGCCGGTGACATCGCCGATCGCCCAGATCCCTTCGACACTGGTGCGGCCGAAGGCGTCGGTGAGGATGTGGCCCCGCTCCATCGCGACACCCAGCGCCTCGAGGCCGAGCCCATCAGTGTTGGGGAGGATCCCGATGGCGAGGATGGCATGGCTGAACCGCTCGGCCGCGCCGGCGATGGTCGCCGTCACGCCGTCGGCATCGGCGACAAGGCTCTCGACGCCCGTCGAGGTCAGGAGGCGCAGGCCCTGCCGGGTGAAGGCCCGGGCCATGAAGGCGGAGATCTCCTCGTCCTCCACGGGCAGGATCCGGTCCATCATCTCGACGACCGTGACCCGGGCGCCCATGTCGGCGTAGAAGCTGGCGAACTCGATCCCGATCGCGCCCGAGCCGATGACCAGGAGGTCGGTCGGCATCGCTGGCGGCACCATGGCGTGGCGATAGGTCCAGATCCGCTCGCCGTCGGCCCGGAGGTGCGGAAGCTCGCGCGCGCGGGCGCCGGTTGCGACGATGACGTTCGGGGCCGCGAGCGTCCGATCGCTCACCCGGACCTCCCGGGGGCCGGCGAGCACCGCCGCGCCCTCCACCACCGTCACCCGGTTCTTCCTCATCAGGTGAGCGACACCGGCGTTCAGCTGGCCGGCCACCTTGCGCGACCGCTGGGTGACGGCGGCGAGGTCGAACCCGACCGCGCCCGCCGAAAGGCCGAAGCTTTCGGCATGGTCGAGATAATGCTTGATCTCGGCCGAGCGCAGCAGCGCCTTGGTCGGGATGCAGCCCCAGTTGAGGCAGATGCCGCCCAGCCGCTCGCGTTCGACGATGGCGACCTTCAGGCCGAGCTGCGCGGCGCGGATGGCCGCGACATAGCCCCCCGGCCCCGAGCCGATGATGACGAGATCGAAGGACTCGCTCAT
This sequence comes from Sphingomonadaceae bacterium, assembly GCA_029268145.1. Classification (GTDB taxonomy): domain Bacteria; phylum Pseudomonadota; class Alphaproteobacteria; order Sphingomonadales; family Sphingomonadaceae; genus Thermaurantiacus. Next base: position 159,556 of record JAJUHA010000001.1, read on the forward strand.
GCCAGCATCCCCAGCGGCGCCTCGACCAGCGCCCGGAAGGCGGCCAGGAACTCGGCGCCCACCGCCCCGTCGATGGCGCGATGGTCGAAGCTGCCGGTCACGGTCATGAGGGTTGCAACCCTGAGCGAGTCGCCCTCGACGAAGGGCCGTTTCTCGCCAGCGCCAACCGCCAGGATGAGCCCTTCCGGCGGGTTGATGACGGCCGCGAACTCCCGGATGCCATACATGCCGAGGTTGGAAAGCGAGGCGGTCCCGCCCGAATATTCCTCGGGCTTCAGCCTGCCCTCCTTCGCGCGGGCGGCGAGCGCCTTCATCTCGGTCGCGATCGCCGACAGGCGCTTTCCGCCGGCGTCGCGGATGACCGGCGTGATGAGCCCGCCGGGGATGGCGACCGCGACCGAGACATCGGCGCGGGCGAATTTCCGCAGGCTGTCTCCGGCGTAGCTCACATTGGCGTCGGGCACGGCCTCGAGCGCGAGGCCGAGCGCCTTCACCAGCATGTCGTTGACCGAGAGCTTCACGCCCCGCGGCTCGAGCGCGCGGTTGAGCTCGGCCCGCAGCGCGAGCAGCGCGTCGAGCCGGCAGTCGACCGTGAGGTAGAAGTGGGGGATGCTGGTCTTCGCCTCGGTGAGGCGCCGCGCGATGGTCTTGCGCATGTTCGAGAGCCGGACGGTATCGAACGGCGGCAGGCCATCGGCGGGCGGCAGCGCCGGCGCAGGCGGCGAGGGCGCGGCGGCAGCCTCGGGGACCGCGGCCCCTGGCGGGGCGGGCAGCACCCCCGGCTGCGGGGCACGGCCGGCGGCGGCCTCGACATCGGCGCGGACGATGCGCCCGCCCGGGCCCGTGCCGCTGACGCCGGCGAGATCGACGCCGAGATTGGCCGCCACCCGGCGGGCAAGGGGGGAGGCCCTGATTCGCCCGCCGGCCGGATGCGGGGCCGGCGCTGCAGCGGCAACCGGCGGCCCGGCCGGAGGCTGGGCAGGTGCGGGCTGAGCGGGTCCGGGCTGAGCGGGTGCGGGCTGAGCGGGTGCGGGCTGAGCGGGTGCGGGCGCAGGCGGAGGTGCCGCAGCCGGCTCGCCCTCGCCGGCAAGCCGCGCGATGACGGCATTCACCCTGACCTCCTCGGTCCCCTCGGGCACGAGCAGTTCGAGCACTTCGCCCTCGTCCACCGCCTCCACCTCCATCGTCGCCTTGTCGGTCTCGATCTCGGCGACGACGTCGCCCGGGCGCACCCTGTCGCCGACCTTCACCAGCCAGCGCGCGAGCGTGCCCGACTCCATGGTCGGGGACAGGGCCGGCATGGTGATGTCGATGGGCATGGCAGCTCCTCTCGCCGGTCCTAGTCGGGCAGGAAGATCGCGTCGATGTCGAAGCCGGCGATGCCCTCGTCGACGATGCGATGCAGCGGCACCCACTCGGTCGCCTCGGCGATGAGGCCCTTGGAGACGACGGTCTTGCCGGGCAGCTCCCAGGCCAGAAGGAGGGTGCTTGTGCCGATGGCGGCAAGCTTGCGGAGCAGCGGCACGAAATCGGCGTCGGGCGAGACGAGGACCACCCAGTCGAGCCGGCGATGGACTGCCGTGTCGAAGGCCTCGAGCGAGAGCGCGACATCCACGCCCTTCTCGCGCGGGCGGTCCTGGCTCATGTCGACCCGGAGATAGTGGGGGCGGATGCCGTTGGCTGCGAGCGCCTGGTCGAACAGCCGCTCGCCGCGCAGCATCTCCTCGGCGAAGTCCGGATTCTCGTCTCGCGCGGCCTTGTCGTCGAGATCGGAGAGGGCGAAGCGGCCTCGGAAGTAATGGGCCTCGATGATCCGGCAGACCCTGGGCTCCACTTTCTCGATCCGCGCCACGCACCAGCCGAGGAAGCGGTGCAGCCCGCCGAGATCGATCCGCCGGCCGACATCGTGGCCGTAGCGGTAATGGTTGGTGATCTGCTGAAAGTAGCTGCCGTCGTAGAAGACCCCGATGCGGACGAGGTTGCGCCCGCTCACCGGAACAGGCTCCGGACGGCCGCCACCACCTTCGACGAATCGACCAAGGCCGCCTTCTCGAGATTGGCGGCATAGGGCAGCGGCACATCGGCATCCGTCACCCGCAGTACGGGCGCATCGAGGTCGTCGAAGCCCTTCTCCATGCAGATGGCGATGACTTCGGATGCGATGGAGCAGCGCGGCCAGCCCTCCTCCACCACCACCATGCGGTGGGTGCGCGCGAGGCTCTCGAGGATGGCAGCCTCGTCGAGCGGGCGCAGCGAGCGGAGATCGAGCACTTCGGCCGAAATGCCCTCGCCGGCGAGCGCCTCGGCCGCAGCCAGCGCCACCTCCACCCCGATCGAGTAGGAGACGAGCGTCACGTCACGGCCGGCGCGGTGGCGGCGCGCCCGGCCGATGGGGACGACATGCTCGCCCTCGGGCACCTCGAAGCTGCGGCCGTAGAGCAGCTCATTCTCGAGGAAGACGACCGGGTCGGGCGAGCGGATCGCAGCCTTCAGGAGACCCTTGGCATCGGCCGCGTCATAGGGGGAGAGCACGATGAGGCCCGGGACACTCGCATACCAGGGGGCGAAGTTCTGGCTGTGCTGGGCGGCCACGCGCGCGGCTGCGCCGTTGGGACCGCGGAACACGATCGGGCAGCGCATCTGCCCGCCGCTCATGTAGTTGGTCTTGGCCGCCGAATTGACGATGTGGTCGATCGCCTGCATCGCGAAGTTCATCGTCATGAACTCGACGATGGGCCTGAGGCCCCCCATGGCCGCACCCACGCCGAGGCCGGCGAAGCCATATTCGGTGATCGGCGTGTCAACGACGCGGCGGTCCCCGAACTCGTCGAGGAGCCCCTGCGTCACCTTGTAGGCGCCCTGATAATAGGCAACTTCCTCCCCCATCACGAAGACGCGGGGGTTGGCGCGCATCTCCTCGGCCATGGCGTCGCGCAGCGCCTCGCGCACCGTCTGCCGCCGCGTCGCAACCGTCGGCGCGGGCTCGGCCGGCACCGCGTCCGGCACCTTGGCTGGCGCCGTGGCCGGCACCTTGGCCGGCGGGGGCGCCGGGGCGGGCGCGGCTGCCGCGGCGGGGCGTTCTGCCGGTTCGGGCGCGGCTGCCGGTGCGGGGCGTTCTGCCAGGGCGGGCGCATCCTCCCCCGCAACCGCGAGGGTGGCAATCACGGTGCCGACCTTCACGCCGTCGCTCCCCTCGGCCACGGCGAGCGCGACGATGGTTCCCGCCTCGTCGCTCTCCAGCTCCATCGTCGCCTTGTCGGTCTCGATCTCGGCGATCACCTGCCCGGGCTTCACGGCATCGCCCGGCTTCACCAGCCAGCGCGCCAGCGTTCCCTCCTCCATGGTGGGCGACATGGCGGGAAGCCGGATCTCCATCAGGCGCGCTCCACCAGCACGTCGGTGAACAGCTCGGCAAGCTCCGGCTCGGGCGCCTGCTCGGCGAAGTCCGCGGCTTCCGCCACCTCGGCCCGGACCTCGCGGTCGATCGCCTTCAGCTCGGCATCGGTGGCAAGGCCGAGCGCGACGATCTCGCGCCCCGCCTGGTCGATCGGATCCTGCTGCTCGCGCACCTGCGAGACCTCGTCGCGGGTGCGATACTTGGCCGGATCGGACATGGAGTGGCCGCGGTAGCGGTAGGTCTTCATCTCGAGCAGGATGGGCCCGCGTGTCCTTGCCCAGTCGATCGCGAGCGTCGCCGCCCCGCGCACGGCAAGCACGTCCATCCCGTCCACCTGGAGGCCCTCGATGCGGAAGCTCTCGCCGCGGCGGTAGAGCTGGTCCTCGGCCGACGCCCGGTTGACGCTGGTGCCCATGGCATACTGGTTGTTCTCGATGACGAAGACGACCGGCAGCTTCCACAGCTCGGCCATGTTGAACGCTTCATAGACCTGGCCCTGGTTGGCCGCCCCGTCGCCGAAATAGGCGAGGCACACGCCGCCCTCCTCGCCCAGCACGTCCGCCCGATACTTGTGGGCAAAGGCGAGACCCGCACCGATCGGAACCTGGGCGCCGACGATGCCATGGCCGCCATAGAAGCCATGCTCCACCGAGAACATGTGCATCGAGCCGCCCTTGCCCTTCGAGATGCCCGCGGCCCGGCCGGTGAGCTCCGCCATCACCGCCTTGGCCGGGATCCCGCAGGCCAGCATGTGGCCGTGGTCCCGGTAGCCGGTGATGACCGAATCCCGCCCCGGCGAGATGGCGGCCTGGAGGCCGGTCACCACCGCCTCCTGGCCGATGTAGAGGTGGCAGAAGCCGCCGATGAGCCCCATGCCGTAGAGCTGGCCCGCCTTCTCCTCGAAGCGGCGGATGAGCAGCATCATGCGGTAGAAGCCGAGGTAGGTCTCCCGGTCGGGCTGGTGGCGAACGATCTCGGGCAGCGCATCGAACCGGCCCGGCACTGCCGGGGTGGCGTGGCGCGCGGGCCCTTCCGCGCGGCCCTTCGGCGATTGTCCCAAGACCCGCTCCTCGAATGTCGACGGCCGGCTTCTAGCTGCTCTGCGGCCGAGTTCAACCGCGCGGCGCCGGCCCCCGCCCCTCGGGTGCCGGCGGCAGCGCCACGACCAGCTCGTCGGGGCGGACGACCCCGAGGTGCCGGCGGACGAGCTCGTCGGCGAGGTCGGGATCGGCGCCGCGCGGGTCGAGGAGGCCGATCCGGCGGGCCAGCGCGTCGCGCTCGGCCTCGAGCCGCGCCCGCTCGGCCTCGAGCCGCGCCCGCTCGGCCCGGATGCCCTCAAGCGCGAGCACGCCTGACGGCCCGGTGAAGGCATGGGCCAGGAAATAGCCGCCAACGGCCAGGCTGAGCGCCGGGAGCAGCGCCCGCTTCATCTGGCCGGAGAGGGCGAGGCTGACCATGGCCGAGGCTGAATCAGAAGCGCAGCGCCGCGTCAAGCAGTTGGACTGGGAGTGACATTTGCATCTTGCATTAACCCTGATCCCGTGTGACGGTTGCGTGGCTGCGTCGCTTCGGCGCAGCGGGGTGCAATCAGGGGGCGCCGGCGCGTCGCGCGAACCGGCCCTCACGCCAGTAGAGGGGTAGCATCGATGCGTCTGTCTCAGCTTCGCCCAGGGGTCGCGGCCGCCATCGCCTCGGCGCTCTTCGCCGCGCCCGCGGCCGCCGCGCTTGCGCCGGCCGATGGGTTCGTCGCCGCCAACCTGCCGGCCGCCGAGCGCGCGAGCACGGTCGTCACCGTCACCGACTTCGACGTGACCGGCATCTTCAGCGTGGATCCGTTCGGAGACCCGCTGAACGAGGTCTTCAACATCCCGCTTGCGCCCAACGCCAGCGTCATCGGCATCGGCTGGGACGTCACGTTCTTTGCCGATGCGCCAAGCTGGCTCTCGGAGGCGGTCGTTGCCTTCGGCAGCAGCAGCACACCTGTTTTCGTGACCCTGACGGTGGGCGTCGGCGACGACTTCCCCGGGACTTCCACCTATTCGAGTGGCGGCATCATCAGCCTCGTCCCCGGGCTCGACTTTGCGGTCGACGGCGACGGCATCCTCCGGCTCGAGTTCTTCGAGAGCTTCGACGACTTCCCCGACGACTGGGATGGCATCTGGCAGTCCGGCACGCTCTCGATCCAGTGGAGCGTCCCCGGCGGCGTCATCCCCGAGCCGGCCACCTGGGCGATGATGATCGCCGGCTTCGGCCTGGTCGGCATGATGGCCCGGCGCCGGCGCGGGACCGCGACCGCCTGACTGCAGAGGTGAAGGGCTGCGGGTGGCTCAGGCTGCCCGCAGCGCCTGCCGGCCGGCATAGCGCGCGACCGGCCCAAGCTCCTGCTCGATCCGCAGGAGCTGATTGTATTTCGCCAGACGATCCGAGCGCGACAGCGACCCCGTCTTGATCTGGCCACAGCCGGTGGCGACCGCGAGGTCGGCGATGGTCGCATCCTCGGTCTCGCCCGAGCGGTGGGACATGACCGCGCGATAGCCGGCCATGTGGGCCGTGCGCACGGCCTCGAGCGTTTCGGAGAGCGTCCCGATCTGGTTCACCTTCACGAGGATGGCGTTCGCCAACCCTCTGGCGATGCCGTCGGCCAGCCGCGCCGGGTTGGTGACGAAGAGATCATCGCCCACCAGCTGCACCCGGCTGCCCAGGGCCGCGGTCAGCGCCGTCCAGCCCGCCCAGTCGTCCTCGGCCATGCCATCCTCGATGGAGACGATCGGGTAGTCGGCGACGAGGCCGGCAAGGAAGTCCGCCATCGCCTCCGGAGTCCGCGCTTCGCCATCGCACTGGTAGCGCCCGTCGCGGTGGAACTCGGTTGCGGCACAGTCGAGCGCGAGCGCCACCTCCTCCCCGGCCCGGAAGCCGGCCGCGCCGATCGCCTCCATGACCAGGTCGAGCGCCGCGCGCGCGCCTGTCACGGGGGGTGCGAAGCCGCCCTCGTCCCCCACCGCGGTCGAGAGATGGCGGCCGTGGAGCAGCGCCTTCAGCGCATGGAAGATCTCCGCACCCCAGCGCAGCGCGTCCGAGAAGCTCGGCGCGCCCACCGGCATCACCATGAACTCCTGGAAATCGAGCCCGTTGTTGGCGTGCGCCCCGCCGTTGATGATGTTCATCATCGGAACCGGCAGGATGCGCGCCGATGTTCCGCCCACATAGCGGTAGAGCGGCAGCCCGCGCGCCGCTGCCGCGGCCTTCGCCACGGCGAGGCTCACGCCGAGGATGGCGTTCGCCCCCAGCCGCGCCTTGTTCGCCGTGCCGTCGAGCGCGACGAGCGCATCGTCCACGGCCTCCTGCTCCTCGGCCTCGAGGCCGACGATGGCGTCCGCGATCTCGCCGTGCACGGCCTCCACCGCCTTCCGCACGCCCTTGCCGAGATAGCGGCCCCTGTCCCCGTCGCGCATCTCGACGGCCTCGTGCGCGCCGGTCGAGGCGCCAGAGGGCACGGCGGCGCGGCCCATGCTGCCGTCGTCGAGATGGCAGTCGACCTCGATGGTCGGGTTGCCGCGGCTGTCGAGGATCTCGCGCGCCACCAGGTCGACGATTGCCGTCATCTCTCTCGCTTTCCGTTTCTGCTTCAGCCCCAGAGCTCCGGGCCCGGCGGGTGGACGTCGGACCCGGAAATTTCAAGGGGGAAGGGCCGGTCCCTGGCCAGCAGCAGCGGGCCGTCGAGATCGGCATAGGTGGCGTGCATCGCCGCCACGAAGGCCGGGGCCACGCCGAGCGAGGTCGAGAGCATGCACCCTACCATCACCCCCAGGCCGCGCTGGCCCGCCGCATGGATGAGCGCCAGCGCCTCGGTGAGCCCGCCGGCCTTGTCGAGCTTGACATTGAGGAACCGGTAGCGCCCGACGACCGAATCGAGCGAGGCGCGGTCCTGCACGCTCTCGTCGGCGGCCAGCGGCAAGGGGCTGCGGACATGGGCGAGGTCGGAGTCCGCACCCGCCGGGAGCGGCTGCTCGACCAGCTCGACGCCGAGGCTGTGGAGGGCGTGGCACAGCGCCTCCACGTCGAGCCCGGCCCAGCCCTGGTTCGCATCGGCAATCAGGCGGGCGTGCGGGGCAGCGCGGCGGACGGCGGCCACCCGCTCGACATCGCCCTCACCTCCGAGCTTCAGCTTCAGCAGTTCCCGGGAGGCGAGGCGGCCCGCCTCGGCCGCCATCGCCGCGGGATCGCCGAGGCTGATGGTGCAGGCGGTCAGCAGCGGGCGGGGCGCGGGCAGCCCGATCCGCTGCCAGACCCGGATGCCGCTCGCCCTGGCCTCGAGGTCCCACAGGGCCGAATCGAGAGCATTGCGCGCAGCGCCCGCCGGCAGCAGGTCGAGGAGGTCGGCCCGTGTCGCGCCCGCCTCGACCTCGCGCCCGACCCGCGCGATCGCGGCAAGCGCCGCGTCCGCCGTGTCGCCCAGATAGTCGATGGGCGTGCCCTCGCCCTGCCCCATGATGCCGCCCTCGCGCAGCACGACATGCACCACATCGACATGGGTCTTGGTTCCGCGGGCGATGACGAAGGGCTGCCGGGTCGGGAACCGCTCGATCGAGGCCGAAAGCGTGCGCACGGCCTGCCGCCTAGCGGGTGGCGCGGCTTGCAGCTAGGGTCGGCCCATGACCGCGAGCGGACGCGTGGCAAGGCTCAGGGCACGGCTGGCGCGCGATGCCCACATGCTCTGGATCGCCGCGCGCGATCCGCGCACGCCGCTTGCCGCCAAGCTGGTGGGCGGAGCGGTTGCGGCCTACGCCTTCTCCCCCATCGATCTCATTCCCGATTTCGTGCCCATCCTCGGGCTGCTCGACGATCTCGTCCTGGTGCCGCTCGGCCTCGCGCTTTCGCTGAGGCTCATCCCGGCACCGCTCGTCGCCGAGTTCCGCGCCATGGCGGACAGGGCGGCCGACCGGCCGGTCAGCCGCGCGGGCGCCGTCGTGACCGGCGCTGCCTGGCTCCTGCTCCTCGCGGTGCTGGCCATGCAGCTTGCGACACTGCGCTACTGGTAGGAGCCTCGCCCATGCCGGACGAACAGATCGAGCTGGACCCGGTGGTCGTGGTCGCGCGGATCACGACGCTCGAGATGCTGGTGCGGCAGATGATGGTGGTGCAGCTGCGGCTGCTGGCCGAGCGCGGCCACATCGAGCTGACGCCCGCCTATGTCCAGAGCCTGGCCAATGCCTATTCGGAGAAGGTGGACGAATCGACCATCATCGACTCCAACTCGGCGGACGTGAACTACGCCTTCAAGGCGAACGTGCTGCACCAGCTGGAGCGCTTCTTCGACGAGATCGCGGCGCACATCGAGGCCCACCCCTGAGCGTCCGGCTTGCGCGGCGGCAGGCCCGCGGCTAGGTCACGCCTCCCACGCGCTGGCCCGATGGCGGAGTGGTGACGCAGCGGACTGCAAATCCGTATACGCCGGTTCGATTCCGGCTCGGGCCTCCACGCGCGATCCGGGCAAGGAAAGCCCGGCAAGGCCAGCTCGGCGCGCCCCGCGACGGCGCTGCGCGAGGGTCAGGGGCACCAGTGGATGTCGATCGCCTGGTCCGCCTCGGCGAGCAGCCGCCCGGCCGGAAAGCGCGAACCGGCACCGTCGGCGATGGCATCCTCGAGCATCGCCCGCTGGCCCTCGCCCTGTGCGGCAAGGATGAGGGCGCGCGCGCCAAGAAGTGTGCTCCCCGTGAGGAAGGCCGTGCCGTCCGCGCCGGTCTGCACCGGATGCGGGGAGGCCAGTGCCGCCGCCAGCCCGGCGCCTGGCGCGATCCCCCCGACCCGGCCGGTCTCCCCGACGTCGAGGAGGGCGAGATCGAGCCGGCGGAAGGAGTCGGCCAGCGTCTCGAGCCCCGCGACCCTCGCCCCGGCCGCCGCCGCCGCCGCGACCGTCCCGGGTGCGAGCGTGCCGTGGGTCGGGACCAGCGTGACCTGCGCCCACGGGCCAGCCCCCGCGAGCAGCGTGGCCAGGAGGGGCGCAAGCGCAGCCGAGGGCGGAACCGCGAGGACCGCCTCGCCATGGCCCTCGACGGCCTGGGCGAGGAGGAAGGCCATGTCCCCGGCAATCTCGGCAGCCATGGCCGGAAGGTCGGGATGCTCCCACCATTCGATGTCGTCCTCGGTTGCCACCTGTGCTGCCTTCCTCGCCTCCAAGGGGCACCGTGCTGGCCGCTTGGCACCCGAAGTGCGGGCCGCTACTAGGGCCCCGCCGCCGTTTCAAGCGCGGCTCGAATGAAGGACCCGAAGTGGCTTCCGTCGCCCCAGACCCGCTGGCGCACGCCCGCACCGCGATGATCGAAAGCCAGCTCATGCCCTGCGGAATCGTCGATCCGCGGCTGCTCGCGGCCTTCGCCGCGGTTCCGCGCGAGCGGTTCGTCGCTCCGGGCCGGGAGCGGCTGGCCTATGCCGAGACCGTCCAGCCGCTCGGTTCGGGGCGCTGGATGGCAGCACCGCTGACCACGGCGCGGCTGCTCGCAGCCGCCGACGTCCAGCCGGGCGAGAAGGGGCTGCTCGTCGGCGCCGGCACCGGCTACACGGCGGCCCTGCTCGCCGGGATGGGCGCGGCGGTCATCGCCCTCGAGTCCGACGCGGCACTGGCGGCCCGCGCCCGGGCGCTGCTGGCGGGCCTCCAGGGCGTCACGGTCGTGGAAGGCCCGCTCACCGAAGGCTGGCCCGCGGGCGCGCCCTATGCCTTCGTCCTGCTCGATGGCGCGGTCGAGCATGTGCCCGACCGGATTGCCGCGCAGCTTGCGCCGGATGGCCGGCTTGTCGCGATCCTCGCGGCACCCGAAGGGGTCGACCGGCTGGCAGTGGGACGGCGCGTTCCGCCCGCACCCGGCGCGACCGCCGGCCCGCACGGCGCCATCGCCTTCGATTTCGTCACCGAGTGCAGCGCACCGGCGCTGCCCTCCTTCAGCCTGCCCAGGACCTTCCGCTTCTGAAAGACAAAGATGACACGACTGCCACAGATGGACTGCCCCTCTGCCCTCCTCCAGCCGAACGGCCGCGCTGCATGACCGGGTTCCGCCTTGCCCTTCTGGTCGCGGCCGCGCTCGTCGCGATGCCGGCCTCCGCCGAGACGCTCGCGGATGCCCTGCGGTCGGCCTACGAGACAAACCCGGAGCTGGCCGCCGCGCGCGCCGCCGTGCGCCGCGTCGACGAGAACATGCCGATCACGCGCGCCGAGATGCGTCCAAGCCTCGGCGGCTCGGTCACCTTCAGCCAGGATCTCGACGACCAGCTCAACGATTTCGGCCGGGTGACGGTAGCCGGCGTGCGGATCAACCAGAATGTCTGGCTCGGCGGGCGCGTGCAGGCGCAGCTCGATGCCGCGGATGCCCGCATCGGGGCGGCCCGGGAAATCCTCCGGTCGGTCGAGAACCGGATCATCGCCGACACGGTCGAAGCCTATGCCGAGGTGCTCGCGACCCGCGAGGAGGTGCGGCTCAACCAGAACCAGGTGAAGGTCCTGCGCGAGCAGCTTCGGGCCTCGTCCGACCGGTTCGAGGTCGGCGACGTGACGCGCACCGACGTCGCCCAGAGCCAGGCACGGCTTGCCGACGCCGAGGCCCGGCTGGTGGCCGCCGAGGGCAATGCGCAGACCGCCGAGCAGGCCTATCTCCGGCTCGTCGGGCACCCGCCCGGCGATCTCGCGCCGCTGCCCGAGCTGCCGCCGCTGCCGCCCTCGGTCGAGACCGCGCGCGAGCTTGCCCTTGCCAGCGCACCGGTGCTGATTGCCGCCCGCTATGACGAGAAGGCCGCAGCCGACCAGGTCAGGGCGATCCGGCGCGAGCGCTGGGGCACGGCCTCGGTCAATGCCACCTTCGGCTACCAGATCCCCGCCGGCGGCCCGTTCGAGCAGTTCCGGGTCGACGGTCTCGTCGGCGGGATCAACATGAACGCGTCGATCCCGATCTACACGGCCGGCCTGCTGTCGTCGCGCACCCGCCAGGCGGAAGCGACCCAGAGCGAGGCAATCGAGACGATCGAGACGACCCGGCGGACCGTGCTCGAGCAGACGACCAATTCCTGGATCGCGATCGAGACCGCGAAGAGCCTGATCCGCTCGGCGCAGGCCTCGATCGACGCCAACCGGCTGGCCTCCGAAGGCGTGCGGCAGGAGAATCTCGTGGGCAGCCGCGACATCATCGAGGTGCTCAACGCCGAGCAGGAGCTGCTCAACAGCCAGGTCACACTGGTGCGGGCCCAGCGCTCGCTCTATGGCGCGACCTACCGGCTGCTGCAGGTGATCGGTCGGGCGGAAGCCGCGGTGCTCGGCGTGACCGACCGGCTCTACGACCCCACGATCAACTTCCAGCGGGTCAACCGCAGCTGGCGCGAGTGGCGCGAGGACCCGGACCCCAGGACCGACCGGCTGCGCAACCGGCCGCCCGGCGCCGCCGAGCCGGACGCGCTCGAGGCCCCGCCCCCGTCCGTCCGCCGGATGGGCCCCCCGGCCCCGGGGCAGACGCAATGAGCGCAGGCGGCCGCGGCGGGATCGACCCGGGGCTCCAGGCGATCCTCGACACGATCCGGCAGACGGTCGCCGGAGACCGGCCCGCCGACGCCGGGCCGCCCCCTGCCGTGCCGGATGACCCGGCCGCCGCCGCGCCGGCCGCGCCCCCCGCGCAGAGCCGGCCACTCCGCGCCAATCTTCCGCCATCGGACAAGTCGGTCGAGGAGTTCCTGGCCGATCTCATCCGGCCGCAGGTGGAAGCCTGGCTCGCCGCGCACCTGCCCGAAGTGGTGCAGAAGCTGGCAGCCGAGGAGATCCGCCGGCTGACGGGAGGCGCGTGACGGGGTTGGCCCAGCTTCCGCCCCAGCTGGTGGCCCTGGTGCTGCTGGCAGGCTCGAACATCCTCATGAACCTCGACTGGTATGGGCATCTCAGGTCCAAGTCGGCGCCAGTCCTCCTCGTCATCCTCGGCGCCTGGGGCCTCGCCTTCTTCGAATATGCGCTCCAGGTGCCTGCCAACCGGATCGGCCACCAGGTCTTCACCGCGCCGCAGCTCAAGGGCATCCAGGAGACGCTCTCGATCGCCGGCTTCTTTCTCGTCTCCACCCTGTGGCTTGGCGAGGCCATCAGCCTCCGGCAGATGGTTGGCTTCGCGCTGATGGTGGTGGCGGCCGTGCTCATCGTCGGCGACTGACTTCCGCGCTCCGCCCGCAGCCGCTAGGGCGCGCGCGATGCTCGAGAAGACCTTCGAACCCGGCCCGATCGAGGCCCGCTGGTATGCCCATTGGGAACGGACCGGCGCGTTCCGCCCGGAGCGCCCCGATGCGCCGCCCTTCACCATCGTGCTGCCGCCGCCCAACGTGACCGGCACGCTCCACATCGGCCATGCGCTCAACCAGACGCTGCAGGACATCCTCATCCGCTGGAAACGGATGCAGGGCTTCGATGCGCGCTGGGTGGTGGGCACCGACCATGCCGGAATCGCCACCCAGATGGTGGTGGAGCGCACCATCGCCGGCCAGGGCCTGACCCGGGAGGCGATGGGGCGCGAGGCCTTCGTTGCGACCGTGTGGGACTGGAAGGCGCAGTCGGGCGGCGCCATCACCCGCCAGATGCGCCGGCTGGGCACCAGCTGCGACTGGGCCAACGAGCGCTTCACCATGGACGAGGCCTTCTCGAAGGCCGTGACCGAGGTGTTCGTCCGCCTCCACGCCGAGGGGCTGCTCTACCGCGACAAGCGGCTGGTGAACTGGGACCCGAAGTTCCGCTCCGCCATCTCCGATCTCGAGGTCGAGAACCGCGAGGTGCAGGGCCATTTCTGGCACCTGCGCTACCCGCTCGCCGACGGCTCCGGGCATCTCGTGGTGGCAACCACCCGGCCGGAGACCATGCTGGGCGACACCGCGGTCGCCGTCCACCCGGAGGATGCGCGCTATCGCCATCTCGTCGGCCGCATGGTCGCGCATCCGCTGACCGGCCGGCAGATCCCGGTCATCGCCGACTCCTGGGCCGACCCGGAGCTCGGCACCGGGGTCGTCAAGATCACGCCGGCGCACGATTTCAACGACTGGGCGGTCTATGAACGGCACCGGGAGATCGGCTGGATCAACATCCTCAATCCCGACGCCTCCCTCAACGACGAGGTGCCCGCGCCCTATCGCGGGCTCGACCGGTTCGAGGCACGCGCACGGGTCGTCGCCGACCTGGAGGCGCTCGGCCTCCTCGAGCGGGTCGAGGACAAGCTCATCCAGGTGCCCCACGGCGACCGCTCCGGCACCGTCATCGAGCCTTACCTCACCGACCAGTGGTATGTGGATGCCGCGCGGCTTGCCGTCGAGGCCCGCAACGCGGTGGCCGACGGCCGCACCCGCTTCGTCCCCGCCAGCTGGGAGAAGACCTATTTCAACTGGCTGGACGGCATCCAGCCCTGGTGCATCTCGCGCCAGCTCTGGTGGGGCCACCGGATCCCCGCCTGGCACGCGCCCGACGGCCGCTGCTTCGTGGCGCGCAGCGCTGCCGAGGCGCAGGCGATGGCCGGGCCCGACGTCCCGCTCCGCCAGGACGAGGATGTCCTCGACACCTGGTTCTCCTCGGCGCTCTGGCCCTTCGTGACGCTGGGCTGGCCGGAGAGGACCCCCGACCTTGCCCGCCACTATCCCGGCGACGTGCTGGTCACCGCGTTCGACATCATCTTCTTCTGGGTCGCCCGGATGATGATGCAGGGCCTGCACTTCACCGGCGAGGTGCCCTTCCGCACGGTCTACTGCCATGGCCTGGTGCGCGACGCGAGCGGCGCCAAGATGTCGAAGTCCAAGGGCAATGCGATCGACCCGCTCGTCCTCGTCGACCGCTTTGGGGCAGACGCCGTGCGCTTCACGCTGGCAGCGCTCGAAAGCCAGGGCCGCGACGTGAAGCTCGACGAGAAGCGGGTGGAAGGCTATCGCAACTTCGCCACCAAGCTGTGGAACGCGGTGCGCTTCGCCCAGTCGCAGGGCATAGGCGCGGGCGCCGGGGCTCCTCCCTCCCCCGCCCATCCGGTCAACCGCTGGATCCTCGGCGAGGCCGCGGCGATGGTCGCCGCCGTCTCGGGCCACCTCGCGGCGTTCCGCTTCGACCAGGCCGCCGACGCGCTCTACCACTTCGCCTGGAGCCGGCTGTGCGACTGGTATCTCGAGCTTTCGAAGCCGCTCCTCGCCAGCGAGGGCGCTGAGGCGGACGAGACGCGCGCAACCGCCGCCTTCGTGCTCGATGCCACGCTGAAGGCGCTGCACCCCTTCATGCCCTTCCTCTCCGAGGAGCTGTGGCACGCCCAGGGGCCGCGCGCGACCGATCTCATCCTCGCCCCCTGGCCGGCCTTCGCCGCCCCGCCGTCGGACGCGGCCGACGAGATCGGCTGGCTCATCGACCTCATCTCGGCGATCCGCTCGGCCCGGACCGAGCTCAGCGTGCCGCCGGCCGCCCGGCTTCCCCTCCACGCGCCGGCCGCGCTCGAGGCGCGCCTTCTTGCCCATCTGCCCGCGCTCGAGCGGCTGGCGCGGGTGTCGGCCGTGCGCACCGACCCGGCGACGGGCGGGATCGCGCAGATCGTGGTGGCGGGCGAGACCTATGCCCTGCCGATGGGCGATGTCATCGACCTCGCTGCCGAACGGCAGCGGCTGCTGAAGGCGGCGGAGGCAGCCGAGAGGGAGGCGGCCGGCCTGGCGGGCCGCCTCGCCAACCCGGGCTTCCTCGAGCGGGCGAAGCCGGAAGCGGTGGAGAAGGCCCGCGCCGACCATGCGGCCCGGGCGGCGGAGGCACAGAGGCTGCGCGCCGCGCTCGCCCGGCTCGGCTGAGCTATTCGGCCGGCGCGGGCAGCGGTTCCGCCTGCGCCGGCGGGTTGCCGCGCACGATGAGGAGATACATGACCGGCGTCACCACCCGCGACAGCAGGGTGGAGGAGACGAGCCCGCCGATGATGACCCAGGCGAGCGGCGCGTAGAGCGAGATGCCCGAGATGGCGAGCGGCAGGAGCCCGCCGATCGCCGTGACCGAGGTGAGGAGAACGGGAAGGAAGCGCA
Source organism: Sphingomonadaceae bacterium (assembly GCA_029268145.1). Taxonomy (GTDB): domain Bacteria; phylum Pseudomonadota; class Alphaproteobacteria; order Sphingomonadales; family Sphingomonadaceae; genus Thermaurantiacus. Next base: position 174,989 of record JAJUHA010000001.1, read on the forward strand.
CTTCGCCGGCCCGCTCCACGGCCTCGCGGAGCTCCACGCCTTCCTCGCGGAGCTGGGTGGTGAAGTCGACGAGCAGGATCGAGTTCTTGATCTCGATCCCGATGAGGGCGACGAACCCGATGACTGCCGTGTAGGAGAGGGAGTTGCCCGTGAGGAACAGGGCGATGAGCCCGCCGAACATGCCGAGCGGGATGACGCCCGCCACCACGAGCGTCTCGCGGAAGCGGCCGAACTCGATGACGAGCACCGCGAACACGCCGAAGATGGCAAGGAGGGCAAGTCCGTAGAGGCCGCCGAAACCTTCGGCTGCAGCCTGGGCCTCGCCGCCAGGCACGATCCGGTAGCCGGGCGGAAGCTCGATCCGGCCGAGCGCCTCGGCGACGGCGGCATTCACCCGCGAGGTCAGCGCGCCGGGCTCGACATTCGCCGTGATGACCGCGCTGCGCTCCTTCTGGTAGCGGCTGATCGAGGGAGGCCCCGAGGTGAGCGTGGGCGTGGCCACTGCCGTGAGCGGCACCGCGGTTCCGTTCAGCGTCGGCACCTGGACCTCGCCGAGCACGTCGATGGCGACGAGCGCGCCCGGCACGCCGCTCGCCGCGCCGGGCACCCGGACCACGACGTCATGGCTGTCCCCCTCCTCGTCGCGGAAGCGCCCGGCGACCTCGCCGGCCAGGGCGAGCCTGGTCACCCGGCGGGCCGCGGCCGGGGACACGCCGAGGAGCGCAGCGCGGTCCGGGTCGAGCCCGAGGTCGAGATCCACCCGGTCGAAGCCGAAGGGGTTGCGCACGTCGCGCGTGCCCGGCGTGTCGCGGATGGCGCGCTCCACCTCGAGCGAGAGCCGCTTGAGCACGGCGAGGTCGGGCCCGGTCACGAACCATTCGATGGGGGCGTTGATCGGCGCGCCATTCTGGAACGGCCGGATCGAGATGCGCGCGTCGGGATAGTCCTCGAACGCCGCGCGCAGCCGCGCCACCAGCGCCGGCCCCTCCTCGGGATCCCACCGTTCGAGGGTGGCGGCCACCACGCCGATCGACGAGCGCTGCTCGACCTCGCGGACATTGTAGAAGATCTGCGGGTTGCCGCGGCCGGCGTTCAGCATCCGGTTGATGACCACCGGCTCGGCGGCGAGCAGCCGGTCGACATGCTCGGCCGCGCGCAGCGTCTGCACCGTGTCGGCCCCTTCGGCCGCCTCGATCTCGACGATGAAATAGGGCGCATCGGCCGGCGGAAACAGGCTGGTGCCGATGACCGGGACCAGGCCGAAGGCGGCAAGGCAGAGCGTCATCGCCGCCACCAGCGTGGTGCGGGGCCATTCGAGCGCGCGGTGGAGGATGGGCCGGTAGACGCGGTGGATCCCGGCCTGGACGGCCCGGAGCACGGCATTGCCCTCGGGGTCGGAATCCCGGGCAAGAAGCCGCGAGGCGAGGAAGGGGATGATGGTGAGCGAGACGACGAGCGAGGCGCCGACGGTTGCGATCACGGCAACCGGCAGGCCGCGCGTGAACTTGCCGGCGCCTTCGGGAAGCGCGGTGAGCGGCAGGAAGGCGAAGATGAGGACGGCGGTCGAGCCGATGACGGCCACTGCGATCTGCCGGGTGCCGGCAAGGGCCGCGGCCGCCCGGCTGTAGCCCATCCGCAGGTGCCGGGCGATGTTCTCGACGACGACGATCGAATCGTCGACGAGCAGGCCGAGCGCCACGATGAAGCCGGTGATGACGATCTGGTTCAGCGTGTAGCCCAGCAGCGAGACGACGAGCACGCCGACGGCAAGGCTCAGGGGAATCGAAAGCATGACGATGAGCGAGGCCCGGGGCCCGAGCGGCAGCAGGGTGAGGAGGACGAGGAAGAGCGCGATCGAGAAGTCGCGGGCGAGGATGCCGAGCTTGGCGCGCACGTCCCGGCTCTGGTCGAAGGCCTGGACGAGCCTGACATCGGGCGGAAGCTGGGCGCGGTAACGTTCGGCCGCTTCGGAAAGCCCGCGCTCCACGTCGAGCACGTTCACATTGTCCTTCTGCGTCGCCGTCACCCAGATCGCCCGCTCGCCATTGAACCGGGTCACATGGGCCTGCTCGCCCGAGGCCCAGGCAACCTCGGCGACGTCGCCGACGGTGACGGCGCTTCCGGCCTCGGCCCGCACCGGCACGGCCTCGACTTCGGCGAGCGAGCGGAAGGCCCCGCCGGCCTTCAGGTTGAACCGCTGCTCGCCCGACCGCACCGCGCCGGGCGGCAGGTCGGACCCGCCGAGCGCGAGCGCGTCGGTCACGGCGGTCACCGGGATCCCGAGCTCCCGCAGCCGGCCGAGATCGAGCGTCACCCGCACTTCCGGCCGGGCGAGGCCCCAGACGGTTGCCGTGCGCACGCCGGACACGCGCTGGAACGCCTCGCGGACGTCCTTGGCGATCTTCTCCATCCGCCGGTCCGAGGCCGTGGCCGAGACGATGGCATACTGGGCCACCACCGCCTCGGTGGTGCGGAAGCGGCGGAACTCGAGCGAGCGGATGCCCGCCGGCAGCGTGGCGCGGATCGCGTTCACCTCGCGGACCGCCTCGTCATAGTTGCGGTCCGGGTCGCTCTCCCAGGTGAACTCGGCGGTGATGACCGCCTGGCCTTCGGTCGAGCGCGACTGGATCTCGTTCACATTGTCGAGGCCGGAGAGGACATCCTCGATCGGCTTGGTGACCGCCTGCTCCATGTCGGAGGGATCGGCGCCGGGCTGGATGACGACGATCGACACCACCGGCACCTTGAAATGCGGATCGACCGAGCGCGGGATGTTGAGGAAGGCCTGGATGCCCAGCGCGGCAAGCAGCGCGAAGGCCACCAGCGTGACCTGCCAGCGCTCGACCGCGAAGGTGACGAGGCGGTTCAAGCCGGCCCTGCCGTCGCGATCCTGACCCGGGCGCCCTCCGTCAGCCGGTCGACCCCGGTGCGGACGATCCGATCCCCCGGCGCGAGGCCACTCTCGATGCGCACCCCGCCGGGCCCGATCTCGCCAACCCGGACGAGGGCCGACCGGACCGTGCCGGTCGCGGGATCGAACCGCCAGACGAAGGCCTCGCCGGCGCGGGCCGCGAACAGGGCCGTCGCCGGCACGGTGAGCGGCGCACTTCTCTCTACGCCCGGCGGCCGGGCGATCTCGACCTGGCCGATGAGGCCCGAGCGGAGCGCCGGGTCGGGCGGCAGGGCAATCTCTAGCCGGAAGGTGCCGGTGCGCTCGTCGGCCCGGCCGGCGATCTCGACGATCCGCCCCGACATGGCCGGCGCGACTCCTTCGGGAAAGGTGACGGCGGCCGGCATGCCGAGCCGGAGGCCGGCGGCGTCGGTGGCGGACAGGGGCACCCGCATCACCATCCCGCGGCGGAACTCGCCGAGGACGAGCACGGGTTCGCCTGCGGCCACGGTCTGGCCGGGCTCGGCGCGCCGGGCAAGGATGATCCCGTCGGCGGGCGCCGTGATCCGGCTGTTCCGCTGGGCGAAGAGCGCCCGCTCGAGCGCGGCGGCAGCCGCGCCGGCAGCCGCCTCGGCGGCGTCGACCCTGGCCTGGGCCACCCAGCCCTGCGCGCGCAGCCTGCGCTGGCGGTCGCGCTCGGCCCGGGCCCGGGCGAGATCGGTGCGCGCGGCGGCGACATCGGCATCGATGGTCCGGGTGTCGAGCAGGGCAAGGGTCGTGCCGGCCCGCACCCGGTCTCCCTCGCGGGGGTCGAGCCGGGCGACCACGCCGCCCGTCCAGAAGGCAAGCGGCGTCTCCTGGCGAAGGCGGACCGTGCCGGCGGCCCGGACGGCGGAACCCTCCGCCGCCCGCCCCACCTCGACCAGCTGGACCGCCGTGGCCGCCTGCGCCTGCGCCTTCGAGGGCGGCTCGTCGCCACCCTCGCCGCAGGCAGCGAGCAGGAGAAGGCCTGCTGCCGCAAGCGGCCAGCCGCCCCACCCTGCCGCCCGCCCGTCTCCCTCCACCGCCCGTTCTCTTCGCATTGGCAACCCCAGCGACGAGGCCTCAGCCTAGCCGTGCCGGGGCGCGACTTCCAGCACAAACTGAGTCAGCCTCAGTTTGGTGGGGGAAATCGCAGGGTTCTCACTCGGCGATGGTGAGCGCCTCGATCTCGACGGAAAGCGTCATGGTTCCGTCCGGCAGGATCTCGCCGGCCTTCTCGCCGATGGCCACTTCCGCGAGGAAATGGCCGGCGAGCGGGAAGTCGCCGGCGACGAGCAGGGCCTCGAGCCGGTCCCACGCGGCCTCGACCGCGTGCATGGGCCCGAAGAGGCGCAGCGAGAGGCTGTGGGTCATGCCGGCGAAGGTGAGGCTTGCCCAGGGCTGGCAGTCGAACCCGCGGATGGCGAGGAAGGGCTGGCCGCCTTCCCGGTCCTCCCAGGAGTCGAACCAGCGGTCATGGCCGATGGCCTCGCGGATGGCGGCGATGAGCGCGCGCTGCGGCGCCGACGAGACCCCCCTCACCGTGCCGACTCCCCGGCCGTCCGCCGCCGCGCCGGCCGACCTGGCCCGCGCCCGGCCGGCGCAGCCCCACCTGCCGCGCGGTGCGCGGCCAGCACGGCGGCCACATGGGCCCGCAGCCGGCTTTCCATGCGCCAGCCGGGCTGGCGGCCCCGCCGCAGGTCATGGACGATGCGCGGGTCCGAGACGGCATCGCGTCCGAACCGGGAAGGAGGCAGGCGGGTGACCTTGAGGCACGCTTCGATCTGACTCAGCAACGACATGGTTCGGCAACTCCATCAGTCGACCCCATGCCGTTCCGGGGTGGCCCATGCGACCTTGGCCCTCCGCGTCACCCCGAATCGATAGGCAGAATCTGATAGGCGATTTCCTACTAGTCTAGGGGGAAAATGATGTTAGACGCTGGGACCTGCGGATCAGGAGAGGAGGTCCCGGCGGGTGACGGGAGACGAGGTTCGCCGTCGGCTGGACGAGCTGATCCGTGCGCGCGGAACCGATTATCTGGCCGTCTCGAAGCTGCTCGGGCGCAATCCGGCCTACATCCAGCAGTTCATCAAGCGGGGCGTGCCACGCCAGCTGGGGGAGCGGGACCGGCGGCTGCTGGCCGCGCATTTCGGCGTGGACGAAGCCGAACTGGGCGGACCGGCGATGCCCTATCCGGCCGAGCCGGGCCGCGACACCCAGAGCCGAAGGGTGCTGCTTTCGGCACCCGCCGAGGCAAGGCCGGCAGGACTTCCCGGCGAGGCAACGGCGCTCAAGGACTATGTGCTGATCCCCTATCTTTCGGCACGCCGCAGCGCAGCGCCTGCACCACGCCAGGATGCCCTGGCGTTCGAGACCGGCTTTGCGCGCCAGATCGGGTCGGGCCGGCTGGGCGCGCTTTCGGCGCTGCTCGTCGAGGGCGACTCGATGAGCCCCAGCCTGCTGCCCGGGGACCAGATCCTGGTCGACCTCGACGATTGCGCGCCGCTGCGCGACGGGCTCTACACCTTCGAGATGGACGGCGGGTTCAGCATCCGCAGGGTGAGCGTGCATCCGGTGACGGGCCGGCCATCGCTCCTGCCCGACAATCCGGCCTATGCCTCCTTCCCCGACTGCGACCCGGCCGCGCTCAAGGTGCTGGGGCGCGTGGTCTGGATCGGCCGCAAGCTGCCCTGAACCAGGGCCTGCCTCAGCGCTTGCCGCGCCAGGCGAAGAGCAGGGCAAGAAGCGCACCGGAGCCGAGGCCGATCACCGCACCCGCCGACGGCTCCCCGAGCGCGAGCCCGCCTGCGACCCCGACGACGAGGCCGAGGGGCAGAAGGATCCCGAACCCCCGCTCCGCCATGCCGCGCTCCGCCCTGCCGCGCTCCGCCCTGCCGCGCTCCACTGTCACCCGGCCGGACCCGGCGATCCCGGCGGCTGGGGCGATCGACGGGACTCGAACCCGCAACCCCTGGTACCACAAACCAGTGCTCTGACCGGTTGAGCTACGATCGCCACGGCCGGTTCGGCCTCAGGCCGAAGGCTTGCGCCCATGCGCCAGCGTCCCGGCGGCGTCAAGGATGGTCACGCCCGGAGGCGCCGGGCGCGTCAGAGGCGGACCAGCATCTTCCCCGTGTTGGCACCTGTGAACAGGCCGATGAAGGCCGAGGGCGCGGCCTCGATTCCGTCGACCACCGTCTCCTCCCAGCGCATGCGGCCCTCGGCGATCCAGCCGTGCATGTCGGCGCGGAAGCGGGGCTCGAGATGCTGGAACTGGGTGACGATGAACCCCTGCATCCTGAGCGACTTGCCGATCACCATGATGATGTTGCGCGGCCCCGGCGGAAGATCGGTCGCGTTGTAGCTCGCGATCATGCCGCACTCGACCAGCCGGGCGAAGGGATTGGCGAGCTCGATCGCGACTTCCAGATGCTCGCCGCCGACATTGTCGAAATAGATGTCGATGCCGCGCGGTGCCGCCGCGCGCACCGCATCAAGGAGGTTCCCGCAGGTCCGGTAGTTGATCGCGGCGTCGATGCCGGCATCGCGCAGCCACTGGCACTTGGCGTCGCTTCCGGCCGTTGCCACCACGTGGCAGCCCCGGATCTTGCCGATCTGGGCCACGACCGAGCCCACCGCCCCCGCGCCGCCCGAGACGAACAGGGTCTCGCCGGCCTTCGGCTGGCCGATCTCGAGAAGGCCGCTCCACGCCGTGAGTCCCGGCATCCCGAGGACGCCGAGGAAGGCCTGGGGCGGCGTGCCCTCGGGAATGGCGAGCCTGGTGAGCGTTGCCGCCGGCATCACGAAGGCCTCCCGCCACCCCCACATCGACAGCACCCAGTCCCCGGGGGCGAAGCCGGGGTCGCCGCTCTCGACGACCTGGCCGACGGCCCCGCCCTCGAGCGCCTTGCCGAGCGCGAAGGGCGGCACATAGCTCTTCCGGTCCACCATCCGGCCGCGCATGTAGGGATCGACCGACATGAACCGGTTGCGGACCAGCACGTCGCCCGGCCCGGGGGCGCCGAGCGTGACGGTCGCAACTTCGAAGTCCGCTGCCTGCGGCAGCCCCACCGGCCGGCTCTTCAGCCGGATTTCGCGCGCATCCATGGGCGGTCCTCCTCGGGCCCCGCATTGGCCGGCGGGCGCTGGCGAGGCAAGCCCCGGAGCTGCGGCCGCCCTGCGCCGGGCACCGCTTCGCAGCCCCGGCCGCTGCGGCCGCAGCTTCAGTGGCCTGGCGCCTCGCGGCCGAAGAGGCGCCGTGCCGCCGTCACCCCGAGGGCGATGACTGCTCCGAGTGCCACACCGAAGAGGCCGGCGAGGGCCGCGTTGGCGGTCCATTCGACCGCGCCGGCCGCAGCCGGCAGCATCGCGCCAGCGGCATGGGCCCAGTCGTGGAAGGCGTGCGGAATGCCGGCGAGCGGCCCGAAGCCCTCGAGCCCGTGGACGACGATCCCGCCACCGACCCAGGCCATGGCCGCGATCCCCAGGGCCGAGAGGAAGGCGAGCACCGCCGGCATGCCGCGGACCAGCAGACGCCCCACCGCCTGCCCGGCGGGATGGCCCGTCGCCGCCAGCCGAAGCCCGGCATCGTCCATCTTCACGAGGAGCGCGACGAAGCCATAGACACCTGCCGTGACCGCGACGCTCACCACGCCGAGGGCGGCCGCCTTCATCGCCAGCGAGTAGCGGCCGAGCTCGCCGAGTGCGATCGCGAGGATTTCGGCCGAAAGGATGAGATCGGTGCGGATCGCGCCGGAGACCATGCGCTGCTCGTGGTCGGCGCTCGCCAGCGTCTCCACCGGATCGTCGGCATGGTCGGCGTGCAGGCCGAGCTTCTCGGCGAGCTTCTCCGCCGCCTCGAAGCAGAGGAAGGCGCCGCCCACCATCAGCAGCGGGGTCAGCGCCTGCGGCAGGAAGGCGGCAAGCAGCAGGAACCCCGGCATCAGGATGAGGAGCTTGTTGCGCAGCGAGCCCCGGGCGATCCGCCAGATGAGCGGGAGTTCGCGATCCGGCGTGAAGCCGGTGACGTAGCGAGGCGTGACGGCGGCGTCGTCGATCACCACGCCGGCGGCCTTGGTCGTGGCCCTGGCGGATGCGGCGGCCACGTCGTCGACCGAGGCGGCCGCGAGCTTGGCGATGACTGCGACATCGTCGAGCAGCGCGAAGAGACCGGACGCCATCAGCCCTCCTGCCCGGCGAGAAGCCGGTCCATCGCCGCATTGGCGAGCGCGTCGGCCCGCTCGTTGGCCGGGTGGCCGGCGTGGCCCCTCACCCACAGCCAGCGCGGCCGGTGCGGCGCTGCGGCTTCGGCCAGCGCCTGCCACAGGTCGACATTGGCGACGGGCTTGCCGTCGGCGGTGCGCCAGCCCCTGCGGATCCAGCCGGAGAGCCACTTCGTCATCCCGTCGACGAGATAGCGGCTGTCGGTCTCGATCGTCACCTGCGCCGGCCGGCTGAGCGCCCGCAGCGCCTCGAGCGCCGCCGTCAGCTCCATGCGGTTGTTGGTGGTGGCGGCCGCGTGCCCGGAAAGGATCTTCTCCGCGTTTCCGCAGCGCAGGATCGCCGCCCAGCCGCCCGGCCCCGGGTTGCCGCGGCAGGCCCCGTCGGTCGCGATGAGGACATGCGGCAGGGCCGGCTCAGCCATGCGCGCGCACATGGCGCAAACGCCGGGCGAAGGCGAGCGGATCCTTGCGCTGGACCAGCGCGCCGGCGTCGCCTTCGAACAGGTCGAGCGCGCGCGTGAGGAGGAAGCGCAGGCACGCCAGCTCCGACAGCAGGGGAAGCGCGGCCTCCTCCTCCGCGGCGAGCGGGCGAACGGCCCGGTAGCCGGCCCTGAGCGCGGCGTCCCGCTCGGGAAGGAAGCGCGCGCCGTCGGCCGTGAAGCTCCAGGCCATGCGCAGGACCGCCAGATCATAGGCGAAGAGGTCAAAAGCCGCGAAATAGAAGTCGATGAGGCCCGAGATCCTCTCGCCGAGGAAGAGGACATTGTCGGGAAACAGGTCGGCGTGGATGATGCCGCGCGGCAGGCCCCCGGGCCAGCCGGCGTCGAGCCGGTCGAGCGACGACGCGACCAGCGCAGCAAGGCCCGGCTCCAGCGTGTCGAGCCGGCTCCCGAGCGTTGCCGCGGCCTGGTGCGCGAAGACGAGGCCGAGGCCGTTGGCGCGCGTCGGCGGATAGCCGGCGCCGGCGAGGTGCAGCCGCGCCAGCGCTTCGCCCGCGGCCCGGCACTGGCCGACCGTCGGCTCGCTCACCGAGACGCCGGGCAGCCAGGCGATGAGCGCGGCATCGCGCCCGCACAGACGCTGCAGCACCCGCCCCGAGAGGTCCGGGAGGGGGCGCGGCACCGGCAGGCCGGCCTCGGCCAGATGGGTCATCAGCCCGAGGAACCAGGGCAGCTCCGCGGCCGCGATCCTCCGCTCGTAGAGGGTCAGGATGAAGCGGCCGCCGGAGGTCTCGACGAGATAGTTGGAGTTGGAGACGCCCTCGGCGATGCCCTTGGCCATGACGAGGCTGCCGACGCCATAGCCGGCCAGGAACCGCTCCAGCGTGTCGGCCGGAACCTCGGTGTAGACCGCCATGGGCCGGCCCGCGGTGGCGTGGCTCAGGCGGCCAGTTCGCGCGGGAGCTTGAAGGTGACTTCCTCGACCGCGGTGGTGACTTCCTGGATGGTGAGCTCGAAGCGCTGGCGCAGGGCATCGAGCACTTCCTGGACCAGGATCTCGGGCGCGGAGGCCCCCGCCGTCAGCCCGACCGTCTGCACGCCGTCGAACCAGCTCCAGTCGATTGCGGCCGCCGTCTGGATCAGGTGGGCACGCGCGCCTTCACGCTCGGCCACCTCGCGCAGCCGCTGCGAGTTGGAACTGTACTCGGCGCCGATCACCAGCATGAGGTCGCAATCGGCCGCGATCGCCTTGACCGCCGCCTGGCGGTTGGAGGTGGCGTAGCAGATGTCCTCGCCGCGCGGCCCGACGATGTCGGGGAAGCGGCGGCGGAGCACCGCGACGATCTCGGCCGTGTCATCGACCGAAAGCGTGGTCTGGGTGAGGAACCCGAGGTTCGACGGATCGGCCGGCGCCACCGTCTCGGCGTCCTCGACCGTCTCGACCAGCGACATCACCCCTTCCGGGACCTGGCCGAAGGTGCCGATCACCTCGGGGTGGCCGGCATGGCCGACGAAGAGGATGTGCCGCCCGGCCTGGACCATCCGCTCGGCCTGGCGGTGGACCTTGGAGACCAGCGGGCAGGTGGCATCGAGCCAGCCGAGACCGCGCTCGGTCGCCCGCGCCGGGATCGTCTTGGGCACGCCATGGGCCGAGAAGATGACGGTGGCGCCATCGGGCACCTCGTCGAGCTCCTTGACGAAGATGGCGCCCTTGGCCCTCAGGCTGTCGACGACATGCTTGTTGTGCACGATCTCGTGGCGCACATAGACCGGCACGCCATAGCGCTCGAGCGCCAGCTCGACGATATGGATCGCGCGGTCGACCCCGGCGCAGAAGCCGCGCGGTGCCGCGACAAGGACTTTGAGACTGGCCATGCGGCTGCCATAGACCATCCGGCCGCGAAAACAAGGATGCGGAAGGTCCGGTTTCCGGCCGGGCCCTTCCGGATGGCCGATGATCGGGAGACCTGACGTGCGCCCTGCCCTCCTCCTGCTGCTTGCGCTGGCGGCCTGCCAGCAGAACCCGCTCAAGGTCACGCGCTCACCCTGCCCCGCGGTCGCCATCCCCAACCATGTCGGGCAGCTGACCCGCTTCAACCCGCCCGAGAGCCGCGATGCCGACGCGATCGACTTCGTCGCCCAGATCGTCAACGTCTCGGCCACCTGCACCCCTGCCGAGGCGATCGTCGCGTCCGAGATCCGCTACGAGGTGACCGCGGTCAGGCGGGCGCCTGCGGGCGGCGCGCTCCCGGCGCGCGAGGTGGACCTGCCGCTGTTCGTCAGCCTGGTGCAGGGCGGCAATGTGCTCGTCGCCAAGCAGCTGACCGCCGTCCGCGTCAGCTTCCCGGAAGGCTCGATCCGCGGCCGGGGCAGCGGCGGTGCGCGCAGCGAGCTTGCCCGCGCGGTGGTGACTCCGCCGCCGGACGTCGTCGCGCGCCTGACCCGCGAGCGCAAGCCGACCGACCCGGATGCCCTCATCGACCCGATGTCGGACCCGGTGGTGCGCGCGGCCATCAGGGCCACGAGCTTCGAAGTCCTTCTCGGCTTCCAGCTCGACGACGCGAGCCTCGCCTACAACGTCGCCCGCTGAGGCAGGGCGCGCCGCCGGCGGGCGGCAGTCGTTGTGCCGAGGCCGGGAAAGGGCTATGCGCCAAGGCTTCCTCACGCACGGGAAACCTGCCATGTCGCGCCGCCGCCAGATCTACGAGGGCAAGGCCAAGATCCTCTACGAGGGTCCGGAGCCGGGCACCATCATCCAGTATTTCAAGGATGACGCGACCGCCTTCAACGCCCAGAAGAAGGGCACCATCTCGGGCAAGGGTGTCCTCAACAACCGGATTTCCGAGCATCTCTTCACGCTTCTCGGCACCATCGGCGTGCCGCACCATTTCATCCGCCGGCTCAACATGCGCGAGCAGCTGGTGCGCCAGGTGGAAATCATCCCGCTCGAGGTGGTGGTGCGCAATGTCGCGGCCGGCTCGCTCTCCAAGCGCCTCGGCATCGACGAGGGAACGCCCCTGCCGCGCACCATCCTCGAATATTATCTGAAGGATGACGCGCTCGGCGACCCGATGGTGACCGAGGAGCACATCGCCTGCTTCGGCTGGGCCGGCCAGGACGAGCTCGCCGACATGCAGGACATGGCGATCCGCATCAACGACTTCCTCGCCGGCCTGTTCGCCGGGATCGGCATCCGCCTCGTCGACTTCAAGCTCGAGTTCGGCCGGCTGTGGGAGGACGACTATTCCCGCGTCATCCTCGCCGACGAGATCAGCCCCGATGGCTGCCGGCTGTGGGACATGAAGACCAACGAGAAGATGGACAAGGACCGGTTCCGCCGCGACCTCGGCGGCGAGGTGGAGGCGTATCAGGAGGTCGCCCGCCGGCTCGGCCTGCTGCCCGAGGGGCAGGAAACCGCGGTCCTCGACCTCGGCGAGGCGCGCAAGGCCCGCGAACAGCGCTGAGCATGGCTGCCCGCGCCGGCCGTTCCGCCTGGGCGCTCCTCGCCCTGGTCCTTGCCGCGTCACCGGCCGGATCGCAGCTTCCGGCGCCGGCATTGCCGCAGCCCATGACGGTCCGCAGCCTCGCCGCGCTCCCCCAGCCGGAGCCCGCCGAGACGATCCGCTATGGCGAGGCGGAGTCGCAGGTCGTCGAGCTCTTCCTGCCGCGCCAGCGCCCCGAGGGCCTGCTGCCGGCGGTGGTTCTGGTGCACGGCGGCTGCTGGCAGGCGAAGGTGGCCGGGCGCGAGCTGGTCCGGCCCGCCGCCGGGGCGCTGGCGCAGAAGGGCTTCGCGGTCTGGTCGATCGGCTATCGCCGGGTCGACGAGGAGGGGGGCGGCTTTCCCGGCACCTACGCCGATGTCGCTTCTGCCATCGACCTCCTCGCCGCGCAGGCCGCCGACCGGGGCATCGACTCCGGCCGGGTCGCCTTCCTCGGCCATTCGGCCGGCGCGCATCTCGCGCTCTGGGCGGCTGCACGCCACCGCCTGCCGAAGGAGAGCCCGCTCGCGGCGGCCTCCCCGCTCCGGCCGAAGGGCGTGGTCGCGGTCGGCGGCCTGGTCGACCTCGAGGGCGAGGCCGCGCTCATCCGCGACGTCTGCGGCGTGGACCCGGCCGAATCGCTCGCCAACCGGGACGCGGAGAAGCCCTTCGCCGAGACCTCCCCGGTCGGCCTGCTGCCCACCGGCGTCCCGGTCACCCTGGTCCATGGCATCTACGACGGCGTGGCCTATCCGGCGCTCGGGCTCGCCCATGCCCAGCGCGCCCGGCGCGCCGGCGACAGGGCCGAGATCTTCGTCGTGCCCAATTCCGGCCATTTCGAAGGGATCGCGCCGGGCACGCGCGCCTTCGACATCGTCGCTGCCGCACTCGAGGGCTTCACCCGCTAGCCAGCCGTGCGCTGCTCGCCTAAGCAGGCCCCATGAAGGCCCGTGTCACCGTGTCGCTCAAGCCCGGCGTGCTCGACCCGCAGGGGCGCGCCATCCTCCATGCGCTCGAGGGGCTCGGCTTCTCGGGCGTCACCGATGTCCGGGTCGGCAAGCTGATCGAGCTCGAGCTTGCGGAGGGCACGCCGCTCGAGACGGTCGAGGAGATGGGGCGCAGGCTGCTCGCCAACACCGTCATCGAGAATTTTCGCGTCGAGCCGGCATGAGGCCGCGGCCGTGAAGTCCGGCGTTGTCGTCTTCCCCGGCTCCAACTGCGACCGCGACCTCATGGTCGCGCTCGAACTGGTGACGGGGACGCGGCCGGTCGCGCTCTGGCACGCCGAGGCCGAGGTGCCTGCCGGCCTCGACCTCATCGCGCTTCCCGGCGGCTTCTCCCATGGCGACTATCTGCGCTCGGGGGCGATCGCCGCGCGCGCGCCCGTCATGCGCGCTGTTGCCGACCATGCCGGGCGCGGCGGCCTCGTGCTCGGGATCTGCAACGGCTTCCAGGTCCTGACCGAGGCGGGGCTGCTGCCCGGCGCGCTCATGCGCAACGCCGGGCTCGACTTCATCTGCCGCGACGTGGCGCTCGAGGTGGTGACGACGGACAGCGCCTTCACCCGCGGCTACCGGCCCGGCGAGACCATCACCGTGCCGGTGGCCCACCATGACGGCAATTTCCAGGCCGATGCCGAGACGCTCGACCGGCTCGAGCAGCAGGGCCAGGTCGCCTTCCGCTACGCCGGGGAGGTGAACGGCTCGGCCCGCCGCATCGCCGGGATCCTCAACGACCGCCGCAACGTGCTGGGGCTCATGCCGCACCCGGAGCGCTGCGTCGAGGAGGCGCACGGCAACCTCGACGGCCGCCGGCTGTTCGCGGGGCTGGTGTCCGTCCTCGCCTAGACCCGTGTCCGGAAGGGCGTGAAGTCGGTTTCGACGTCATAGACGTCGAGCCCCTCCCTGCGCTTGACAAGATCGACGACCGCATAGGTGACGGGCGTCAGCGCTGCCTCCCAGCCCACCTTCAGGAGATAGTTGGTGAGCATCACATGGAGCACCAGTTCGCTCTCCCACACGCCCCAGAAGGCGAGCGGATAGAAGATGAGGCTGTCCACCCCCTGCCCAACGGCGGTCGAGCCGATGGTGCGGGTCCAGAGCCAGCGGCCCCTGGTCAGCACCTTCATCCGCGCCAGCACATAGGCATTGGCCATCTCGCCGGCCCAGAAGGCGAGGATCGAGGCGGCGAAGATGCGCGGCACCTGCCCGAACACTTGCGCCATCGCCTCCTGCCCCTTCCAGTCGGGCGCCGGCGGGATCCAGACGATGAAGGCCGCCATGCCGGCCGCGAAGGCGGAGGCGACGAACCCCACCCACACCACGCGCCGGGCACGGGCATAGCCATAGACTTCGGTCAGCACGTCGCCCAGCACGTAGGAGAGCGGGAAGAAGAGGATGCCGGCGCCAAAGACGGTCGCGCCCAGGATCGGCAGCTCGACTTCGGCTACCTTGCCCGCGCCGATCAGGTTGGCGCAGATGAGGATGACGGCGAAGGCCGCCATGCAATAGTCATAATAGCGGAGCCGCCGGCCGGCGATCTCGGACGCCTCGACCGCGCGCACGCCCTCGGGTTCGGTGACAGCGACCTCGAGCCTTCCGGTCATGGCGCGCGTCCCTCCGGCACGAGCGTCAGCGTCCAGCGCGGCGCACCCGGCAGGAAGGGCGTGGCCCGCCCCTCGACCCAGGCCTGGTGGCCGGCGAGATAGTAGGGCGCGCGCGGGTTGCCGGCCTGGCTCCCCGGCATGTGGAAGAGCCCCTCGGCCTCGTGCCCCGGGGAGACGGCGAAGCGTTCGGACGCGCCGAACCCGGGCGCCTGGGCGCGCACCGTCGAGCGGTCGCCGGGCACCGGCACGTCGGGCGGGTCGGTGATGCGGCCAAGGAAGGGCAGCACGCGCGACAGCGGATGCCTCACCCCTGCCAGCCCGTAGGCGCCCCAGGTGAAGTCGGCCGGATCGTCGCCCACCTCCTCCACAAGTTCGGCGAGCTTCGCGTCGAGAAAGGCCTCCCAGCTGGAAAAGCCGGGGGGCAGCAGCGCCTGCGGCCGCGCCTCGAGCGCCCGGCGCAGCGACCCTTCGGCCTGTGCCGGCGCGTAGGTCTTCCGGAACCCCTGCTCCGGCACGCCGCCGAGCCAGGCTTCGTAAAGCCCCTCCAGCACCAGCCGGCGGAACCGGTCGACGAGCCGGAAGCCGACCGATTCCGGCACGGCCCGGCCATTCCACTGCGCAAGATGCGGCAGCAGCGCCTGGAGGGCCGGATCTTCCGGGCGCCGGCGGATCTCGGCGACCAGCCGGGCGTGCCACCAGCCGTTCCGTGGCGAGACATCGTCGAGCTGGATGGCCAGCATGTCGGCCGGGGCGAAGCGGTCCCTGGCGAACAGGAGATCGCGGATGCGCGCGGCGCGCCCGCCGGTGTCATAGCCGCCGTCCCCGAGAAGCGGGTAGGCGTTGCCGCCGATGACGCGCGCGTTCGCCGTCCAGATGCGGCCCGAGGCCGGGTTCATCACCACCGGCACGGCGTCGGGCGCAAGCATGCCGGCCCAGCCGGCCCGGCCATCGGCGAACGAGACGGCATCGCGCCCGTCGAAGCCGAAGCGGGCCGGCACCTGCCCGATGATGGTCCAGGCGATGTTCCCCGCCCGGTCGCCCACCACGAGATTCTGCTGCGGCATCGCCGCCGTGTGGGCGATGGCGACGGCCTCGGCCACGCTTTGCGCCTGCTCGAGCGCGAGGAAGGGCGCAAGCCGCACGGCATCCGGCTCGTGCGCCGTCCAGCGCATGGCGATCAGCCGGCCGAGCGCATCGCGCCCCACCACCGGGCCCCAGAGGGTCTCGCGCACCTCGAGCCGCTCGGCGCCCGTGCGGTGGGCGAGCGTCTCCTGGTGCACGGCAAAGGGCCGCTCGCCCTCGGGCGTGCGGTAGAAGCCGGGCCGCGTCTCCTCGACGATCACGGCGTCGGCCGTGTCGATGTAGCTGTTGGTGAAGCCCCAGGCGATCCGCCCGGTGGAGCCCGCCACCACGAACATGGCCCCGGGCAGCGTCACCCCCGTCGCGTCGAGCCTGCCCGGCACCACGAGCCGCGCCCGATACCAGGTGCCCGGCACCGAAAGCCCGAGGTGCATGTCGTTGGCAACCAGCGCTGCACCGCTGGTCGACAGCGCGCCTGCAACCGCCCAGTTGTTGCTGCCGGGAAGCGGGGCCTCGCGCACCTCGCCGCCCCGCGCTCGGGCGACGGGGACCAGCCGGTCGGGCAGTGGCGGCTCGGGCAGGCGGCTGCCGTCGAGCGGTGCATCGAGCGGGGTCGTCTCGGGGTAGAGGAAGTCGGCGAAGGCCCGGCCGCCGCGCGCCTCGGCCCGCGCCCGGTCCATCTCCCGCTGCGGCACAGCCGGCTGGAGGTTGAGATACATGGCGATGACCGCGAGCACCGTGTCTTCCGGCGCCCAGGGCGCGGGCGCCTTCAGGAGCACCATGTGCTCGAACGGGCGGCTGCCAAGGTCGGCAAGCCCGGCGTTCACGCCCGTGACATAGGCGTCGAGGATGGCCCGCTCGGCGGGCGTCAGCCGCGCCACCATCGCCCGCGCCCGCGCCCGGAAGCGGTGTGGCCGCACCTGCCGGTCGAGGACGAGCGCCGGCGGCCCGAGGAAGCTCGCCAGCTCGCCCGCGGCCGCGCGCCGCAGCGCCTCCATCTGGAAAAAGCGCTCCTGGGCATGGAGATAGCCAAGCGCCAGGGCGACATCCGCGCGCGAGGCACCGGTGATGGTGGGCACGCCCTCGGCATCGCGCACGATGGCGACCGGCGCGCCGAGCCCGGCAAGCGCCAGCCTGCCCTCGAGCCGCGGCTTCGAGCCTTCCATCGCCCGCCAGACGGCGAAGGCCCAGGCAAGCGTGAGCAGCAGGAGGATCAGGAGGAGCCCGCCGAACAGGCGCAGTCCGGTCTTCCAGAGGGGGCGGCGCGCCCGCGGCACATGCATGCTCCGGCCGTTAGCCGGGCAAGGGCCCCTGCGCCAGCCGCGTTCTGGACTGTCCCCGCACCGGCCTGCGGCTGCCGCTTGCCCGGCGCCGTGCCGCCGCTATGTCAGCGGGGATGGCCAATGAGAACCCGATCGAGGAGCTGCGCGTCGCGCTCGAGGCCTGCGCGCGCGCGCTCGGCAGGCGGGCCGAGCTTCAGCTTTCCTACACCGCCGACAGGCCCACCCTTTCCGGCGACAGCGCCCGCGTGCCGCAGCCCGGCCGCGCGCTTCCCCCCGAGCAGGTGGCGGAAGCGCGTGGCTGGGCCGACAGCTTCGCGCTCCGCCAGCGCCTGCACGACGCCCGCGCCCACGCCCAGGTGGCGGTCGCCCCGGGGCTTGCCCGCGATCTGCTGAACGCTGCCGAACAGGCCCGGATCGAGGCGGTCGGCGGCCGCGAGATGGCCGGAGTCCGCCAGAACCTCGACCGGATGACGGAAGTCCGCTTCCGCACCGACCCCATCGCCCGCGCCCGCACCGCCGAGGAGGTGCCCATGGCCTCGGCGATGCAGCTCATCGTGCGCGAGCGCCTCACCGGGGCCGCACCTCCGGCCGCTGCTGCCGCCGCCCTCGAGCTCGTCCGCGCCCGCCTCGAGGAGAAGGCCGGCACCCATCTCGATGCGCTGGCCGCCTGCCAGGACGACCAGGCCGCCTTCGCCGAGGCGTTCGTCCGCGTCCTCTCCGATCTCGGCCTCGCCGACGATCCGGATGCCGAGCTCGACGAGGAGGAGGAGGCAGAGGCGGGCGAGGGCGAGGAAGGCGCCGAGGAGGAGCAGGAACGGACCGAGGACGAGGCCGGCGAGGCCGCGGACTCCTCGGTCGAGACGCGCAGCGACGCCGAGGGCGAGGAGGAGGGCGAGGACAGCCGCGAGGTCGACATGAACATGGACGATCTCGCGAACGCCGAAATGGGCGAGGAGGGGGAGGAGGGCATGATGCCCTGGCGGCCCAACCTGCCCACCGAGAAGCTGCCCCCGGAGTTCGACTACCGGGTCTTCACCCGGGAATTTGACGAGCAGGTCACCGCCGAGAGCCTGTGCGACGCCGAGGAGCTCACCCGCCTCAGGGGCTATCTCGACCAGCAGCTGGTCACGCTGCAGGGCGCCGTCACCAAGCTTGCCAACCGGCTCCAGCGGCGCCTGCTCGCCCAGCAGAACCGCGCCTGGGACTTCGACCAGGAGGAAGGCCTTCTCGATACCGCGCGGCTCACGCGCGTCGTCGTCAGCCCCGAACATCCGCTCTCCTACAAGGTGGAGCGCGACACCGACTTCCGCGACACGGTGGTGACGCTTCTCATCGACAATTCGGGCTCGATGCGCGGCCGGCCGATCTCGATCGCGGCCATCTCGGCCGACATCCTCGCCCGCACGCTCGAGCGCTGCGCCGTCAAGACCGAGATCCTCGGCTTCACCACGCGGGCCTGGAAGGGGGGGCAGAGCCGCGAGAAATGGCTCGCGGCCGGCCGCCCGGGCAAGCCTGGCCGCCTCAACGATCTCCGGCACATCATCTACAAGGCCGCCGACGCACCGTGGCGGCGCGCCCGGCGCAACCTGGGCCTCATGATGCGCGAGGGGCTGCTCAAGGAGAATATCGACGGGGAGGCGCTGCTGTGGGCGCACGAGCGCCTGCTCGGCCGACCCGAGGACCGGCGCATCCTCATGGTCATCTCCGATGGCGCGCCAGTCGATGATTCGACGCTGTCGGTCAATTCCGGCAACTATCTCGAGCGCCACCTCCGGCAGGTGATCGGCTGGATCGAAAACCGCTCGCCGGTCGAGCTCATCGCCATCGGCATCGGCCACGACGTGACGCGCTACTATCGCCGGGCCGTCACCATCATGGACGCCGAGCAGCTCGGCGGCGCGATGGTGGACCAGCTCGCCCAGCTGTTCGAGGAGGACGTCCCGCCGCGCGGTCGCCGCTGATCACGGGCGGCATGCCCGGCGCGAAGTCCGGGGCTGACGTTTCTGGAACGTCACGATTCTCGTATCTGTAAAACTTCCTTACAACCGGCGTCGAGGCCGCGAGAATTTTCCACGTATCGCCAGAAAGTTACGAACTTCCCGAGCTTGGCATGATTCTTGCACGACAGTAAATGTCCTGGTTTCAGGGGACAAGGATGACAGGAATGAAGATGAAGCTTCTTGCGGCAGCGGCCGCTGCCGCTCTCGGCGCCACCGGCGCAAGCGCAGCCGCCATCATTGGCAACGGGACGATCGGTCTCGGCGTCAACGATGAGGGCCACCTCAACCTCTTCGGCGGCCCGCCGAGCGCCGGCGGCACCTCTGCCTATGGCCTGCGCGATCTGCGCACCGGCTATGAGGCGACCGCGCCGGGCTGCCTGTGCGAAGGCTGGGGCATCTCGGACGGGACCAACGGCTGGGCGGCCTCCGTCGATACCGGCGGCGTCTCGGTCGGCCTCGTCAGCTTCGGCGCGACCGCCTCGACCGCGACCAGCGTCACCACTGCGGGTGGCATCTTCGAAGTGACCCACGCCTTCCAGCCGTCGGCTTCGGCGGACCTCATGGAAGTCATCGTCACCATCAAGAACATCTCGGGCGCACCCGTTGCCAACACGCTCTACCGCCGCGGGATGGACTGGGACGTCGAGCCGACGCCCTTCAGCGAATATGTGACGATCGGCGGCACCGCGGCAGCCACTGCCGTGATCGGCGCGGTCGACAACGGCTTCTGCAACGTGAACCCGCTCGCCGGCTGCACGCCGATCGTGCCCGGCGGCGTCGGAGACTTCGTCGACCTCGGCCCGGCCGACCATGGCGCCAACTTCGACTTCAGCTTCGGCCCGCTCGCCGATGGCGAGTCGGTCTCCTTCTCGATCTTCTACGGCGCCTCGCCGACGCAGATCGGGGCCTTCAATGCGCTGAACGCGGTGGGCGCGGAAGTCTATTCGCTTGGCAAGTCGAACGACAACCTTGCCGGAACGCTCGCCGACCGGTCGGTCTTCATCTTCGGCTTCAAGGGCGTCGGCGGCGTCGTGGTGCCCCCGGGCATTCCCGAACCCGGCACCTGGGCGATGCTGATCGCCGGCTTCGGCATGGTGGGCTTCGCTGCCCGCCGCCGCCGGACAATGATCGCCACGGCCTGACATCTTCGTCACACAGGGGCGGGGCCGCGATCCACCAGGATCGCGGCCCTTTCCCTTTCTCCGCGCTCAGAGCAGCAGATCGGCGGCAAGGAAGGCGAAGAAGCCACCGATCGCCCAGACCAGCGCCGAAAGCGCCAGCGTGGCCGCCGAGATGCGCCGCAGCCGGGCGCAGGCCGCAGCCTTCGCCGCGTCCGCCGGGCAGGGCAGCCGGGCCGCCCGCCGGTGCATCAGGAAGGCCGCAAGAAGCAGCAGCCCGGACGCAGCGAACAGCCAGGCCTTCCAGCGGGAGAGCGCCACCAGCCACGGCGCCGCCGCGACGAGCCCGGCAAGCGCCGCCCCCAGCCCCAGCGTCACCATGAGCGCCGGCAGCGCGCAGCACAGGAGCGTCGAGGCCGAAGCGAACAGGCTGAGCGTCGGCGCGAGCGTGTCGCGCCAGCCCATCACCCTTTCCGTCACGGCCGGTCCTCCCGGCGGATCGCGGCGACGGCATAGCCGGAGTCGGTGATGAGCTTCGCAAGCTCGGGGTCGGTCAGCGTCGAGCCGGGCCGGAGGGCCAGATGCACTTCCCCCCTGTCGAGGTCGACATGGACCCGCTCGACATCCTCCCGGCGCTTGAGCAGGGCCTCGATCGATCGGGCGCAGAAGTCGCAGACGAGGCCGTTCACCCTGACCGCCACGCGCTGGGCGGGGGCGGCAAGGACCGCCGGGGCGGAAAGCAGCGCAAGCGCTGCAGCAACGAGAATGGAACGCATCGCCAGTCCTTTCAGAAGCGGAAGGTGGAGTTGAGGATGACACCGCCGGTGCCGGTCACGCCGGCTTCCAGCATGACGGTGCGGTGGAAGGCGCGGGCGACGAAGGCCGGCTCGACCCGGTTCCTCGCCGCGCTGTCGCGCCGAAGCTGGCCGAACAGCCACAGGTGCACGGCGCCATAGCCCGCCACGAAGGGCGCGAACCCGGCGCGCAGCATCTGCATGTCGACCGTCTCGATCCCGTCGCCATGGCTCAGCTCGGCCATGCCCATCACCATGAGTCGGCGGTTCTCCCAGTCTCCCTGGACCCGGGCGAAGCCGCCGGGCCGCGCTTGGCCGCCGTCGCGCCAGGCCGCGCCCGCGCCGCCGGAGACGTAGAGATTGGCCTGGGCTGCCGGGAGGTTCCATCGGTGGACCAGCCAGGTCGCCTGGGGGCCGACGAGGGTCCAGTCACCCTCGCGCATCCGGCGCGCGGCAAGCCCCGCCGACCAGTGCCGGCTGGGCGTGTAGTGAAGGAGAACGGACCCCATGTCGGGGTTCCAGTCCTGGATCGCCGTCCAGCCTCCCGGCCAGGAGACCGGGCGGGCGGGCGCGGGGCCTGCGCCGAGCGCAAGCGCGGCCGCAAGCGCGGCAGTTGCAGTTCGCATGTCTTGTCCTTTCGCTGACGGGAAGATTGGCCGCGGCTGCGGCCGGGCGCGTCAGGCGAAGGCGCGCGGTGGGTGGAAGGGGCCGGAGGCCTCGGCCCGCGCCGGTCGTTCCCCCGGAGGGAGGCGCGGGGCCGTGCGGACGGCAATCCGCGCCGCGAGCCCGCGCGCGGGCATCATGGCACCGGGCAGGAGGCAGCCGCCGCTGCAGCCGTCGGGGCAGCAGGTGGGGAGCTTCGCCTCGTCGACGGCTGCACCGGCGCCTTCGTCGTGGCAGTCCGCATGCCCGGCAGTGGCCGACGGTGCCGGCGCGAAGGGTTCGGGCAACGCCATCGCCGGCGCGTGCGCGCTCGCGGCCAACAGGCCGAGCAGCACGAGGAGGCTGACGAGAGGGCGGTGCACGCGCTTCTTCTACACGCTGGCGGCACGCCTGCGCAAATGAGCCCGGGCTGGCGCCCCGACCCGGCGGGGACTAGGGCGCAGGACATGGCCGTCCGCCTTCTCGACCGCGGCGATGGAGTCCGCCTCGCCCATGCCTTCACCCCGGGGCGGGGACCGATGGTCCTGTTCCTGCCCGGCTACATGTCGGACATGGCCGGCACCAAGGCGCTTCACCTCGAGGGCTGGGCGAGAGCCACGGGCCGGGCCTTCCTGCGCTTCGACTATTCGGGCTGCGGCGCCTCGGAAGGCGATTTCGCCGCCGGCACCATCCGCCGCTGGGCGGCCGATGCCCGCGCGCTTCTCGAAGGCCTGACCGAAGGACCGGTCATCGCCGTCGGCTCCTCGATGGGGGGCTGGATCATGCTCCACCTCGCGCTCGCCCTGCCCGGCCGGCTGGCCGCCCTCGTCGGCATCGCCGCAGCGCCCGACTTCGTCCGCTGGGGGCTCGCCCTCGACGCTGCCGACCGCGCCGCGCTTGCCGAAGCCGGCGAGATCCTGCGCCCGAGCGCCTACGGGCCACAGCCCTACCGCTACACCCGCACCCTCATCGAGGATGGCGAGGCGGCCTGCCTGCTCGATGGCCCCATCCCGTTCCAGGGGCCGGTGCGGCTGCTCCACGGCATGGCCGACCGGGACGTTCCCTGGACCCTCTCGCTGCGGCTGGCCGAGGCGCTCACCTCGACCGATGTGCGGGTCCATCTCGTCAAGGCCGGGGACCACCGCCTGTCCACGCCCGCCGATCTCGCCCTGCTCACGGCCACGCTCGAGGCCCTGCCATGATCCGCCCTGCCCTTCTCGTCGCGCTTGCCGCGGCCGCCCTGCTGCCGGCGGAAGGACCGGCAAGCACCTCGGCCGATCCGGAAATGGCCGCGCTCTACGAGGGATGCGTGAAGGCCGCCGGCACGGATCCGCAGCTCGCCGAATCCTTCGCCCGGGCCTGGGCTGCCGAGCGCAACGGCGGGATCCCGGCGCGCCAGTGCCTCGGGCTCGCCCTCGTCTCCCAGACGCGCTATGCCGATGGCGCCCGCGCTTTCGTGGAGGCGGCAAGGCTCGCCGAGCAGCTCAGGAACCCGCTGGTGGCCGACCTCTGGGGCCAGGCCGGCAACGCGCTGCTGCTCGCGGGCGACGCGGCCGGCGCCCTCGGCCATTTCACCAGCGCGATTGCGGCAGCCGGCAGCTTCGCGCCGCGGCTTTCGGCCAGCCTCCACCTCGACCGCGCCCGCGCCGCGGTCGAGGCCGGGGACCTCGCGCTCGCGCGGCGCGATCTCGACCGTGCCACCACGCTCGATCCCGGAAATCCGCACGCCCTGATGCTGTCGGCTGCGCTCGCCCGCCGCGAAGGGGATCTCGGCCGCGCCCAGCGCGACATTGCCGCCGCCTCGGAGCGCGCGCCATCGGACCCGGACGTGATGTTCGAGCAGGGCAACATCGCCGCCGCCAGCGGCGATGCGGACACCGCGCGGCGGGTCTGGGCCATGGTGGTCCGCGTCGCGCCGGCAAGCGATGCCGCGCGGCTCGCGCGCGAGCGGCTCGGCAACTAGCCCGGCTGCGCGAAGAAGCGGCGGGCCAGCTCGGCCGGGATGCGCAGCGGCCGCATCCGCGCCCGGTCCATCAGCACCCAGGTGGTCCGGGCGTCTGCCCGGACCTCGTCGCCGGCGCCAAGGATCCGGACCAGCCGGTCGAAGCGGGCGCCGCGGGGATTGTCCACCCATGTCTCGGCGACGAGATCCTCGCCGAGATGGCAGGGCTTCAGATAGGCGATCTCGTGCCGCACCACGACCCAGATGAGCCGCGCCTGCTCGTCGGGCGTGGCCAGCGCGTGCCAGTGGGCCGTGCCGGCCTCCTGCAGCCAGCGCACATAGACGGCATTGTTGACATGGCCGAGCGCGTCGATGTCCGCGGCGACGGGATGGATGGGGATTCGCAGGCGCGCCGCGCCCTCAGAGCTTCCCATCCATCACCATGAAGATGAAAGCGAATTCCTCCGCCACCTCGCGCAGCCGGTCGAACCGCCCGGACTTTCCGCCATGGCCGGCGCCCATGTTGGTCTTGAGCAGGATCGGATTGCGGCTTCCGCTCTCGGCCCGCAGGCGCGCCACCCACTTGGCCGGCTCCCAGTAGGTGACGCGCGGGTCGTTGAGCCCGGCGGTGACCAGCAGCGCCGGATAGTCCTGCCGCTTCACCTGGTCATAGGGAGACAGCGCGAGAAGGCGGTCGAACACGGCCGGATCCGCGATCGGGTTGCCCCATTCCGGGAACTCCCCGGGCGTGAGCGGAAGGCTCGGATCGAGCATGGTGTTGAGCACGTCGACGAAGGGCACATGCGCCACGATCGCGCGGAAGGTTTCCGGCGCCTGGGTCGCAACCGCGCCCATCAGCCACCCGCCGGCCGACCCGCCGCTCGCCGAAGTCCGCCCGGGGGCGCCGAAGCCGGCCTTGTGCAGGGCCCGGGTCGCGTCGACGAAATCGTTGAAGCTGTTGGCCTTGCGGTTGAGCTTTCCATCCAGATACCAGGTGTAGCCCATGTCGTCGCCGCCGCGGACATGGATGATGGCATAGGCGAAGCCGCGATCGACCATCGAGAGCCGCGAGGCCGAGAAGCCGGGCGGCGTGCCGATGCCGTAGGCGCCATAGCCATAGACATGGAGCAGGCCGGAGCCGTCGCGGCGATAGTCCTTGCGGTAGAGGATCGAGACCGGAACCCTCGCGCCGTCGCGCGCCGTCACCATGATCCGCTCGGAGGTGTAGCGCGAGGGATCGTAGCCCGAGGGGATCTCCTGCACCTTCCGCACCGTCAGCCGGTCGGCGGCGACGTCATAGTCATAGACGGTCTCGGGCGTAACCATCGACGCATAGCCAAGGCGCAGCACCGGCGCATCCGGCTCGGCGTTGGTGCCGAGCGACACCGTGCGCACGTCCTCGGGGAAGGCCACCCGGCGGGTGCTGCCGTCGGGAAACAGCAGGCTCAGCTGGTCGATGCCGTCCACCCGTTCCTCGAGGGCGAGATAGGAGGCGAAGGCGGCAAGGCCCCGCAGGTAGCGGGCATTCGAGCCTTCGATCATCGTGGTCCAGCGGCTGGGATCGGAGAGCGGCGCCGTCGCCAGGCGGAAATTGGGGTGCGTGTCGTTGGCAAGCACGAAGAGCGTGTCCCCGCGGCTGTCCACGGAATAGCGCAGGCCCGGCTGGAACGGCCGCACCAGCCGCGCGGGCGCCAGCGGGTTGGCAGCGTCCAGCAGGCGGACGTCGTTCGCGCCGGACTCGCTCGTCGTGATCAGGATGAAGCGGCGATCCTGGGTGCGATCGACCGAGACCCAGCGCGTCGTCTCCTCCTCGTGGAGGAGCGGATCGTTGCCGGGCGCCGTCCCGAGCCGGTGCAGCCGCACCCGATCCGGCCGCCATTCGGCGCTCGCCTGCGTCCACACCAGCGCGCGCGAATCGGCGGTCCAGACCGGCTGGCCGAGACTGTCCGGGGCGACGGTCACGATGTCCCGGCCCGAGGCGAGGTCCCGGATGCTGAGCGCGAACCGCTCGTCCCCGCTGGTATCGGCCGACCAGGCGAGCAGCCGCCCATCGGGCGAAACCGCGAAGGCCCCGAGGCGGAAATAGGCCTTTCCTTCCGCCAGCGCCGCCTCCGAGAGGATGAGCCGGTCCTCGCCCCCGCCGCGCGGCCGGCGGTACCAGTCGCGATACTGGGCCCCGGGCGCGAACTTCCACCAGTAGAGAAAGTCGCCGTCCGGGTAGGGAACGCTCTCGTCGTCCTCCCTTATGCGGCCCTTCAGTTCCTCGAACAGCGCCTCCTCGAGCATCGAGGAGCCGGCCATCCGCTGTTCCCGATAGGCATTCTCCGCCTCGAGATAGGCGAGGATCTCCCGGTCCGTCACCTTGGGATAGCCGGGATCGCGCAGCCAGCGATACGGGTCGGGCACGCGTCTCCCGTGCAGCTGCGTCACATGGTCACCCCGGCGGGCGATGGGGGGAGCGGGCATCGAGCGCTGGTCCATGGCAGATCCGGGCGAGGAGGGGAGGAAGGCGAGCGGCGCAAGGCCGGCCGCGAACTGGAGCGCGCGCCGGCGCGTGACGGGGGTTTCGGGCATGGCGCGTCCATGCCGCTCCCCGAGGTGGGCCGCAAGCGGCATCGGCGCAATGTTCGCTGCACAGGAGACACGATCCGGCTACTGTGTGCGCGCTGGTGGAGGAGGGGGTCGATGCTCCAGGTCAGCCGTTCGGATGTGTCCCGGTCACCGTTTCCACATGTGGTCACGCCCCGGCTCCTGCCCGATGGCCTCTTCGCGGCGCTCAAGGCCGACTGGCCCGACGGCGGGGATTTCGAGGCGACCGCCAGCGCGACCGGAAGCCGGGCCAGCCGCGCCGGCAGGGGCACCGGCTTCGACATCTACCGCGGCGATGCCGCCCATGACGCCCTCATCGCCCGTTCGGACGCCTGGGCGGCGTTCGACGACTGGATCAACTCGCCTGCGTTCGTGGAAAAATATCTCGAGCTGTTCGGCCCCGACGGCGAGGCGATGGGACTCACCGCCGAGATCGACCCGGCGCGCTACGACCGCGGCTTCATCGAGCCCCGCGAGACGCTGACCGAGCATGCGACGCTGGGCGAGAAGCTCGGCACCCTCACACGCCGGCTCACCCGCGGCCTCAAGTCCAGGGCGCCGGTCGACCTCTTCACGCGGCTCGACATCACCCGCTCGCTCGGCGGCTATGCCAAGCCGCCACACTGCGACCGGCCCAACCGTCTGTGCCCGCTCATCGTCTGTTTCAGCGATGCGGAGGCAACCTGGCTTAAGGGCGGCGACCTCCTCATCTACCGGGCGAAGCGGGAGGCTCCGACCGCGCAGGCCCCGCGCCATGCGCGCCCGGAGGAGGTGGAGGTCGTCGCCACGCTCAAGCCGCGCGAGAATCTCGCCGTCTTTTTCCCCTGCTGCAACACGAGCTACCATGGCGTCACCGCCGTCACCAGCCAGGGCGTGCCGCGCGACTTCCTCTGCATCAACATCTCCGCCCGCTCGGCGAGCCTCTGGTAACCGGCGCCAGGCTCAGCGCCGGACGAGGAGAAGCGCCAGGAGGATGAGCGACGCGCCGGAAAGCTCGAGCGCGGAGAGCCGCTCGCCGAAGACGAGCATCCCGGCGGCCGCCGAGACCAGCGGCTGGACGAGGAGGCCGATCCCCAGCACCGAGGCCGGAAGCCGGCCCGAGGCGAAGACCATGAGGCCCTGGCCGGCAAGCTGGCTCGAGGCCGCGAGCGCGACGACCGGGCGCCAGTCCTCCGGCCAGAAGGCCCCTCCTGCCACGAGCGCCGCCGGCAGCAGGAAGGCGGCCGACGCGACTGTCGCCAGCGCGATGACGGTTGCGGTCGGGTGGGAGTCGCGCATCCGCATGACGACGAGGAGATAGAGGGTGTAGAAGGCGGCCGCCGCGAGGCTCAGCAGGTCGCCGAGCAGGTTCTTCGGTGACGCCTCCGCTGACTGGCCGAGCAGCAGGATCGCGCCAAGCCCGGCAAGCGCCAGCGGCCCCAGCCGCGACAGCTCCGGCTTCTCCCGCAGAACCAGAAGCCCCCAGGCGGCGAGCATGAAGGCGGTCGTGTTGGCAAAGAGCGTCGCGTTCGCCGTGGTGGTGCGCACGATGCCCGCGTGCCAGACGGCAAGATCGGCGGCGAAGAAGGCGCCGGCCGCCACCCCCAGCCGCCAGGGCAGGTGCCCGATCGGGCCTGGGCGACGCCACAGCGCAACCGCCACCAGCACGGGGGCAGCGAGCGCCATCCGCCAGAAGGCCGAGGCAACCGGCGCCACGTCGGCCAGCCGCACCAGGAGCGGCCCGAAGGCGAGGAGGGACGAGCCGAGGATCAGCGCGGCAACGGGAGCGCCCGCGAACCGCTCAGCCAAGGGCAGCCGCGAAGGCGCGAAGGTCAGCCAGCAGGAGGTCGGGCTCCTCGAGCCCCGCGAAATGGCCGCCGCGGGGCATGTCGGTCCAGTGGACCACATGATAGCCGCGCGCGACCATGGTGCGCGGCGGGAAGGCGAGGAGATCGCGCGGGAAGGCGGCAACGCCAGTCGGCACCTCGATTCGCCGGCCTTCGGGAATGGTGAAGCCGCCCTCCAGGAACATGCCGCGATAGAGCCAGGTCGCAGTCGCGAAGCTCCGCGTCGTGAGGTAGATCATGATGGTGGCAAGCAGCGTGTCGAGCGGGAAGGGCGGCGCGACGATGGTGCCCCGCGTGTCCGACCAGCCGCAGTATTTCTCGGCGAGCCAGGCGGCGACGCCCATGGGTGAGTCCATCATGGCAAAGCCCAGCGACTGCGGCTTGGTCGCCTGGAGCTGGAGATAGCCGGTCTCGGTCGCCCGGATGGTCCGGGCCCAGCGGAGCCATTCGCGCTCCTCGGCCGTCCGGGGGGACATGTCGGCCGCGCGCAGGCCATAGCCGTTGAGGTGGAGCCCGATGAGCCGGGGCGAATCGAGCCCGAGCCAGCCGCCGATCACCGAGCCCCAGTCCCCGCCCTGGTAGAGGTAGCGGTCGTAGCCCAGCGCCGCCATCAGCCGGTCGTAGAGGCCGGCGACCGCGCGCGGGCCGATGGGGGCCGGCGGCGCGTCGGACCAGGCGTAGCCCGGAAGCGAGGGGGCAACGACATGGAAGGCGGGCGCGCCCGGGTCCTCGGGCGCGGCGAGCCGCTCGTAGAGGGCGTCGAACTCGAGGATAGAGCCGGGCCAGCCATGGGCGATGAGAAGCGGGATGGCATCGGCCCGCGGCGAGCGCAGATGGACGCAGTGCAGGGTCGGCGCACCTTCCAGCGGCACGCGGAGCTGGGGCAGGCGGTTCAGGTGGGCGACGACCGCCGGCCAGTCGAAGCCGTCGAGCCAGCGCTCCCGCAGCCGCTCCATGTAGGCCATGTTGGCGCCATGCTCCCAGCCATGGCCGGCCGGCTCGGGGAAGGGGCGCCACTCGGCGACGCGCCGGCGGATCCAGGCCGCCTCGTCCGCGTTCACGGGGATGGTGAAGGGCGTCATGCCGCAGCGCGGACCCGACGCTCGGCGCGGATTGCAGCCGCCGTCTTCTCGGCGATCATGATGGTCGGCGCATTGGTGTTGCCCGAGACGAGGAAGGGCATGACCGAGGCATCGACCACCATCAGCCCCTCCACCCCGTTCACATGGAGCGCGGGCGTGCACACGGCATCCGGGTCGGCGCCCATGCGGCAGGTGCCGACCGGGTGGTAGATGGTCTCTGCCCAGGCGCGGACCTTGGCGAGGAGCGCATCTCCTTCCACCCCCTCGCCTGGCCAGGCCTCCCCGGCATTGTAGCGGGCGAGCGCGGGCTGGCGGCCGATCCTGCGGGCGATGGCGATCCCGGCCAGCAGGGTGGCCATGTCCTCGGGCGCGTCGAGATAGTTGGGGTCGATCAGCGGGTGGGCGGCGGGATCGGGCGAGGCGAGGCGGATGGTGCCCCGGCTCTCGGGCCGGAGCTGGCAGACATGGACCTGGTAGCCATGCGCGGGCTGGACGCCGCCCACGCCGTGCGCATTGCCCATCACCGGCATGAAGTGCATCTGGATGTCGGGCGCGGCGAGGCCTTCGCGGGTCGCGACGAAGGCGCCCGCCGCCGTCGGCATGTAGCTGGCATTGCCCGTCTTCGCGACGATCCACTTGAGGGCCGAGACGATCTTGGTGACCGGATTGGCGTTGCCGTTCAAGGTGATGGGCTCGCGGCACCGCCACTGGACGATGATGTCGAGATGGTCCTGGAGGTTGGCGCCGACGCCGCGCCGGTCGGCAACCACCGGAACGCCGAGCGCGGCGAGATGGGCGGCAGGTCCAACGCCCGAGAGCATGAGGAGCTGCGGCGAATTCACGGCCCCGCCGGCGAGGATCACGCGCCGGGCCGCGATGTCCCTCGGGCCGTCGGCGAGGCGCACCCGCACCCCCGTGGCGCGACGGCCGTCGAAGAGCACGCGCTCGGCGAGCGCCCCCGTCAGGATGGAAAGGTTCGGCCGGCGGCGGACCTCGGGCGTGAGGTAGGCGCGCGCCGCCGAGCAGCGCTG
This sequence comes from Sphingomonadaceae bacterium, assembly GCA_029268145.1. GTDB lineage: Bacteria > Pseudomonadota > Alphaproteobacteria > Sphingomonadales > Sphingomonadaceae > Thermaurantiacus. Next base: position 205,036 of record JAJUHA010000001.1, read on the forward strand.
GCCGTTGCGGATGGTCGAATCGTAGCTGCCCGCGCCTTCCATCCGTGGCCCGTTGAAGTCGTCGGTCGCCGGTATGCCGGCCTCGACGGCCGCGGCGATGAAGGCGTGGTTGAGTGGGTGGGGCAGCATCCGCCGGGTCACGGCGAGCGGCCCGCCGGTGCCGTGCCATTCGGAAGCCCCCCGATCGCTGTCCTCGGCGGCGCGGAACCAGGGCAGAACGTCGGCCCAGCCCCAGCCGGTGCAGCCGATCTGCGCCCAGCGGTCATAGTCGGAAGGGTGGCCGCGGATGTAGACCATGCCGTTGATCGCCGAGGACCCGCCGAGCGCCCTGCCGCGCGGCCAGAACAGCCGGCGGCCATCGAGATGGCGCTGCGGCACCGTCCAGTAGCCCCAGTTGAACTCGGACTTGTGCTCGGGCGGCAGGATCTGGGCGATCCCGGCCGGCATGTTGATGAGCATCGAGCGGTCATTGCCGCCGGCCTCGAGCAGGGTGACCCGGGTTCCGGGATCCTCGGACAGCCGCGCTGCAAGCGCGCAGCCGGCCGAGCCGGCACCGACGATCAGGAAATCCTGCGGGTCCATCGACAATCCTCCCGCGCCCGTCCTACGCGCTTGCCTTGGCGAGACAAGCCTCCCAGAGGGGCGGGGCCAATCGGAGGACGGCCATGGAGACACGCGCGCTGCAGTTCCGCACCACGGGTGGGCCGGAGGTGCTCGAGGAGGTCCGCCTCGCCGTGCCCGATCCGGGCGCTGGGGAGGCCCGCGTCCGCCACAGCGCGATCGGCGTGAACTTCATCGACACCTACCATCGCAGCGGAGTCTATCCCGCCACCCTGCCCTGCGTGCCCGGCATGGAGGCGTCCGGCGTCGTCGAGGCGGTCGGCGAAGGCGTCACCCATGTCGCGCCGGGTGACCGGATCGTCTATTTCGCGCCTATGCCCGGCGCCTACTGCGAGCGCCGCACCCTCGATGCCCGCTGGCTGGTGAAGCTGCCGGCGGCAATCGGGGACGAGGAGGCGGCCGCGGCCTGGCTCAAGGCCTGCACCGTCGAGTTCCTCGTCGAGCGCTGCGCGAAGGTGCAGCGCGGGGACACGGTGGTGGTGACGGCCGCCGCCGGCGGTGTCGGCCTTCTTTTGTGCCGCTGGCTTGCCGCCGTCGGGGCACGGGTGATCGCCGTCACCAGCAGCGCGGAGAAGGGCGCGCTGGCAGAGGCCGCCGGCGCGCACCATGCGCTGGGCTATGCCGACATGCCCGCGCGCATCCGCGAGCTGACCGGCGGGCGCGGCGCCGAGGTCGTCATCGACGGCGTCGGCAGGGCGACCTTCGATGCCGCGCTCGACAGCCTCGCCCGGCGCGGTCTCCTCGTCAGCTTCGGCAATGCCTCGGGCAAGGTCGGGCCGGTCGACTTCGGCATCCTTGCCGCCAAGGGATCGCTGTTCACCACCCGGCCGACCCTGTTCGACTATTACGCCACGCCCGAGGATTTCGCCGCCGGCACGGCCCGGGTGTTCGCGATGTGGGAGACGCTCGCGGTCGGCGTCGGCCAGCGCTACCCGCTCGCCGAGGCGGCGCGCTGCCATGCCGAGCTCGAGGCCCGGGCGACGACCGGCTCGTCCATCCTCATCCCCTGAGGCTGGCGGTTCCGGCGGCCGCGGCGAGCGTGTCGACGATGGGGGCGACCTCGACACCGCCCTCCCAGATCATCTTGAGCGCGACATAAAGGATGATGAGGACGCCGAGCCAGCCGATCCACCGGTAGCGCTCGATGAGCCGCGCGATGACGTTTGCGGCGACCCCCATCAGGATGACGGCGAGCACGATGCCGATCACCATCACCTCGGGATGATCGCCCGCGGCCGAGGCAACCGCGAGCACATTGTCGAGGCTCATCGAGACGTCGGCCACCGCCACCGCCCAGGCCGCGCCCCAGAAGCTCTTGGGGGATGGCGGCGCGTCGTGGACCACCACGCCGCTGTCGAGGACCACGCGCGTGTCGGGCCGAAGCTCGCGATACATCTTCCAGGTCACCCACAGCAGCAGCAGCCCGCCGGCCAGCCGCACGCCGATGATGTCGAGCAGCTGGTTGATGATGAGGGCGAAGCCGATGCGAAGCACGAGGGCGGCGACCACCCCGAACATGATGACCCGGCGCCGCTGCTCGGGCGGCAGGCCGGCGGCAAGCGCGCCGACGACGATGGCATTGTCGCCGGCGAGTGCGATGTCGATGAGGATGACGAGCGCGAGTGCGCGCAGCGCGGACGGGTCCGCCAGGAACGCGAGATCCATGGTGCCGCCGCCGGTAGCGCAGTCAGGGGCCTGCGTTAAGGCCCAATCCGCCGGCAGGCCGCGGCCGGCGGGTCACGCCCTGCCCGCCGGCTGGTGCGGACGGCGGGGATCGAACCCGCACTGCCCCATCGGGCAAGCGGATTTTAAGTCCGCTGCGTCTGCCAGTTCCGCCACGTCCGCATGCCAGTCCCCCGGTTGGTGCGTGGCGCCCGGCCGGCCGGGCGCGAGGGGCCCCAGGCGCGGCGTACGCTCACCCCCGCGCGTTCAGCCTGTCGCGCAGCTCCTTGCCGGCCTTGAAATGGGGCACCCGTTTCGCCTCGACGGCAACGGCAACTCCGGTGCGGGGATTGCGGCCGGTGCGCGGATCGCGCGCCCGGGTCGAGAAGGCGCCGAAGCCGCGCAGCTCGACCCGCCCCCCCGCCGCGAGCGTCTCGGTGATCGAGTCGAGGATGGTTCCCACGATCCGCTCCGCATCCTTGAGCGTGAGGTGGGGGTTGGCGTCAGCGATCTTCTGGACGAGCTCGGACCGGATCATGACGACGTGCTCCCCTTCCCGGCGGCATTCTCGCGATGCGCGCCAAGGCGGGGCACTATGGCCCGGCCGTGTCCCCATGGTCAAGCAAGAGGACCCGGCCGGCCACTCCGGCCCCGCGCGGGGGCGTCAGCCGTTTTCCCGCGCCTTGTTGAGAGCAGCCCCGAGGATGTCGCCGAGCGACGCACCCGAGTCCGACGAGCCATATTGCGCCACCTGCTGCTTCTCCTCGGCAATCTGCATCGCCCGGATGGAGAAGTTCGGCCGCTTGCCGCGCTCGAAGCCGACGACCATGGCGTCGATCTTCTGGCCGACCTGGTAGCGCTCCGGCCGCTGCTCGTCGCGGTCGCGCGAAAGATCGGTACGCCTAATGAAGCCGGTCGGGCCATCCTCGCCCACCTGCACCTCGAGGCCGCCATCCTTCACTTCGCGGACGGTGACGGTGACGATCTCGTTCTTGCGGAGCTCCTTCGATCCGCCTTCGCTCGCCTGCTTGATGCCGAGCGAGATGCGCTCGCGGTCGACATCGACCTCGAGCACGCGCGCCGTCACCACGTCGCCCTTGCGATACAGCGACAGCGCCGCCTCGCCGGTCAGGCCCCAGGCGATGTCCGACATGTGGACCATGCCGTCGACATCGCCGTCGAGCCCCAGGAACAGGCCGAACTCGGTCGCGTTCTTGACCTCGCCCTCGACGAGCGTGCCCACCGGATGCTCCTCGGCGAACTTCTCCCACGGGTTGCGGGTGGCCTGCTTGATGCCGAGCGAGATGCGGCGCTTGTCGGCGTCGACCTCGAGGATCATCACGTCCACTTCCTGGCTCGTCGAGACGATCTTGCCGGGATGGACGTTCTTCTTGGTCCAGCTCATCTCGGAGACATGGACGAGGCCCTCGATCCCGGGCTCGAGCTCGATGAAGGCGCCATATTCGGTGATGTTGGTGACCCGGCCACGAAGCTTGGCGCCCACCGGATACTTGGCCGCCGCACCCTCCCACGGGTCGTTCTCGAGCTGCTTCATGCCGAGCGAGATGCGCTGCGTCTCGCGGTTGATGCGGACGATTTGCACCTTCACCGTGTCGCCGATGCTGATGACTTCGCTCGGGTGCTGGATGCGCTTGTAGCTCATGTCGGTGACATGGAGGAGGCCATCGATGCCGCCGAGATCGACGAAGGCGCCATAGTCGGTGATGTTCTTGACCACGCCGTCGATGATCTGCCCCTCGTGCAGCGACTGGATGAGCCCGGTGCGCGCCTCGGCGCGGCTTTCCTCGAGGATGGCCCGGCGCGAGACGACGATGTTGCCGCGCTTGCGGTCCATCTTCAGGAGCTGGAAGGGCTGAGGGATGCCCATGAGCGGCCCGACGTCGCGGACCGGCCGGATGTCCACCTGGCTTCCGGGCAGGAACGCGACGACACCGCCGAGGTCGACGGTGAACCCGCCCTTGACCCGGCCGAAGATGGTGCCCTCGACCCGCTCGCCGGCCGCGAACTGCTGCTCGAGCTTGTCCCAGGCGGCCTCGCGCCGCGCGCGATCGCGCGAGAGCATCGCCTCGCCGAGCGCATTCTCGACCCGGTCGACATAGACCTCGACCTCGTCGCCCACGGCCACCTGCGGCTCGCCCCCGGGGCCTGCGAACTCGCGCAGCGGCACCCGCCCTTCCGACTTCAGCCCGACATCGATGACCACCAGGTCATTCTCGATCGCGGTCACCCGCCCCTTCACCACGCGACCTTCGAAGGACCGGCTGGTGCCGAGCGATTCTTCCAGAAGTGCCGCGAAATCCTCGCGGCTGGGCATTGCCATGGTTGCCATCAAGCGCCTTCCGTTGCTGTTCCTGCCTGCCGGTTGTCTCCGGCGGTCTGTTCGGCAGCCCGGGCCCCATTGCCCGCGCCACCGTTCCGGCGGGACGCCGGCCCTGTCACAAACAAAAAAGGCGCAGGCAGGAAAAGCCCTGCCGGCGCGGCGTCAGGAAGCCGGGCCCAGACGGTCCACCACGCACGCGATGGCCCGCCGAACGGCGGCGTCCTTATCAAGGTCCGTGGTGTCGAGCAAGATGGCGTCATCGGCCATCCGGAGCGGTGCCGACGCGCGGTCGCGATCCCGGGCGTCGCGGGCGCGGATGTCCGCCTCGACCGCGGCGAGCCCGGCCTCGCCGTCGGGTGCGCCCAGCTCGAGCCAGCGGCGGCGGGCGCGGATCTCGGGGGTCGCGGTCACGAACAGCTTCACGGCTGCGTCGGGGGCAATGACGGTGCCGATGTCGCGGCCGTCGAGGACGGCGCCGCCGGGCTGGCCGGCGAAGCCGCGCTGGAACGCGAGCAGCGCCTGGCGCACTTCGGGGTGGGCGGAGATGCGCGACGCGCGCTCCGCGGTTTCGGCCGTCCGCAGCGCGGGATCCTCGAGCAGCGACAGGTCGAGCCGCGACGCCAGCCGGCCAAGGGCCGTGCCATCGTCCGCCGGCACCTCCTCCCGCTGCGCGGCGAGCGCAACGGCGCGGTAGAGCGCGCCCGTGTCGAGGTGGGGAAGCCCGAAGTGCCGCGCCAGCGCCCGCGCAATGGTGCCCTTGCCCGACGCTGCCGGGCCATCGACCGCGATGACGAGGCCCACGGGCTAGAGCAGCTTCGCGATCTTCGGCGCGATGTCCTCGGGCCTGACGGTCGGCGCGAAGCGTTCGACCGGCTGGCCCTCGCGGTTGACGAGGAACTTGGTGAAGTTCCACTTGACCGCGCGCGAGCCGAGAAGGCCGGGCGCCTCCTCCTTGAGCTGGGCCCAGAGCGGATGGGTGCCGGGCCCGTTCACCTCCACCTTGGCGAACATCGGGAAGCTCACCGGGTAGCTGGTCTGGCAGAAGGTCGCGATGCCGGCCTCGTCGAGAGGCTCCTGGTTGGCGAACTGGTTGCAGGGAAAGCCCAGCACGGCAAAGCCGCGGTCGGCGAACTGGCGGTGGAGCGCCTCGAGACCGGTGAACTGGGGCGTGAAGCCGCAGCGCGAGGCCGTGTTGACGATGAGCAGCACCTTGCCGCGATAGTCCTCGAGGCTGACGTCGCGGCCATCGAGGGTGCGCGCGCGATGATGGTAGATGTCGCTCAACTCCGGCTCTCCTCCCGCCCCCGGCTGCGCATTGCAACAGCAGCGGCGCAAAGAAAAGGCCCGCCGGCGGATGCCGGCGGGCCCGCGTTGCGGCAAGGGGCTGCGCTACTCGCGCTCGCCGAGAAAGTTCAGCAGGAAGCTGAACATGTTGATGAAGTCGAGGTAGAGGGTGAGCGCACCCATGATGGCCGATTTGCCCGCCATCTCGGTGCCCGCGACATAGTCGTACATCTCCTTGATCTTCTGCGTGTCATAGGCGGTGAGCCCGGCGAAGATCAGCACCCCGACGGCCGAGATGACGAAGGCGAGCGCGGGCGAGCCGAGGAACAGGTTGAGCAGCATGGCGACCAGAAGCCCCACCACGCCCATGATGAGGAAGGTGCCGAGGCCCGAGAGATCGCGCTTCGTCGTGTAGCCCCAGAGGCTGAGGCCGGCGAAGGCCGCCGCGGTCGCGAAGAAGGTCGTCGCGATCGAGGTGCCGGTGTAGCGCAGGAAGATGGTCGACATCGACAGGCCCATCACGGCGGCGAACGCCCAGAACATCGCCTGGGCCGCCCCTTCCGACATCCGATGGATGCGGAAGCCGAGGCCGAACACGAAGGCGAGCGGCGCCAGCATGACGATCCAGCCGAGGAGCGAGGGCGCGCCGGTTGCGGGATTGAACAGCATGGCGACCGTGCCGGTCATCGCCATCCCGAGCGCGACCAGGCCGGTCAGCAGCACGCCCGAGACCATGTAGTTGTAGACCGACAGCATGTGGGACCGCAGCCCGGCGTCATAGGCGACGCCCGCGACGCTCCCTCGACCGCGACCAAGCACAGGACCCGCAAGACGGGGATCCACGCGATTGTTCATCACCACTCTCCGTTGTGCCGGCCATGTCCGGCAGTGGCTCCAATATCGCCCACGCCACCCCCGGTTTCAAGGAAAAGCGGACTGGCGGGGGCCGATTTTTTGGTCGCGGGCGCCTCAGAGATCGCGCAGCGTTGCGGCAACCGGCGCGCCCAGTGCGCGCGCAGCGCCCAGGAGCCCAAGCAGGATCGTCGCGAGGGCTCCCGCCATCACCGTTGCCACCACGACGCCCCAGTCCGGCTGGAACCCCAGCTCGAGCACGCGGGTCAGCACCAGCCAGGCGAGGACGGACCCCAGCAGCAGCGCAATCCCCGCGACCAGGAGGCCGAGCACGGCATATTCGAGGCCGGCAGAGAGGAGCAGCTGGCGGCGCGTGGCACCCAGCGTCTTCATGATGACGCCATCGTAGATGCGCGACCGGGCCTGGGCGGCGATCGCGCCGACGAGGACGGCAAGGCCGGCGAGGATGGCGACGCTCGCCGCCGCGCGCACCGCGATCCCGACCTGGCCGAGCAGCGCGCCGACCTGGCCGACGACATCCTTCACGCGGACCACCGAGGCGGTCGGAAAGGCCTCGGCCATCCGCGCCGTGAAGCCGGCCTCGGCCGCCGGCGGCGGCGTCACGGTCGCCATCCAGGTGAAGGGCGCGTCGGCGAGCGTCGCCGGGTCGAACACCAGCACGAAGTTGAATCCGAGCGAATCCCACTGGATCTCGCGCAGCGAGGCGATGGTCGCGGTGAGTTCGGCCCCCAGCACCGAGACGCCGATGCTGTCGCCAACCCTGAGGCCAAGGAGACCCGCCTGCTCGGCATCCATCGAGACGAGCGGCGGACCGGAATAGCCCGGCGGCCACCAGCGGCCGGCCACCAGCCGGTTGCCCTCGGGCACGCTGGCGGAGAAGGTCAGGCCGCGATCGCCGCGCAGGATCCACGCCCCCTCGGGCGGCGAGGCCAGCTCGGCGACCGGCGTGCCGCGCAGCGCCGTGATCGGGCCGCGCAGGCTCGGCACCATGCGGATCTCGCTCCCCCCGGGCACGGTGGCGCGGAAGCGGGCGGCCTCCTCCTTGGGAATGTCGAGCACGAAGAAGGCGGGCGCCCGATCGGGGATCGTCCGTCGCAGCTCGGCGTTGAAGCTGGTCTCCACTACCGCGAGGGTTGCGAACAGGCTGAGGCCGAGGCCGAGCGCCACCACCAGCTGGCCGGTCATCGCGCCGGGCCGGTGCAGGTTGGCAAGCGCGAGGCGCAGCAGCGCCCGGCGGGGACGCGGCAGGGCGGCGGCAAGCCGGCGGATGCCGAGGCCCAGCGCCCAGAGCAGGAGGAAGATGCCAGCCGCCGCAGCTGCGAAGGCGAACGCGAACAGCGGCTCGGGCGCCTGCCAGACGGCGAGCGCGACGACCAGAAGTCCGGCACCCGAGGACAGGGCAAGCGCGCGCCGGCCCGGCCAGGGCCAGGGCTCGGCGACACCGCGGAAGATCCGCTGCGCCGGAAGCGCACCGGCGCGCGCCAGCGGCGGGACCGCGAAGGCAAGCGCGACGAGGAGGCCGAAGGTGACGGCAGCGAGCAGCGGCGCGGGATAGATGCCGAGCGCCGGCGGGACCGGCATGGCATCGCCGGCGACCGCCACCACCGCCCAGGGGACCAGCGCGCCCACCGCCGCGCCCACCGCTGCCGCCAGCGCGCCGAGGGCAAGGATGAGGAGGAGGTAGGTGCGGACGATGAGCCCCGAGGAAGCGCCCAGCGTCTTCAGGCTGGCGATGCTTCCCGACTTGCGGTCGAGGAAGCTGCGAACCCCGTCGGCGACGCCGATCCCGGCGACGGCGAGCGCGGTCAGGCTGACGAGGGTGAGGAACTGCGCCAGCCGCTCGACGAAGCGCCGGATGCCGGGCGCGCCATCGCGCCGGTCGGCGATCCGCCAGCCCGCGTCGGGGAATTCGGCCTCGAGCGCGGCGCGGACATCGGCCGGATCGGTTCCGGGCGGCAGCTTCAGCCGGGTGTGCGAGCGGTAGAGGCTGCCCGGCTGGACGAGTCCGGTTGCCGCCACCCGGTCGAGCGGGATCAGCACGCTGGGACCGAAGGTGAAGCCCTCGGCCGCCTTGTCGGGCTCCTGCACGAGGATTCCGGTCACGGTGAAGGCGCCCTCGCCAAGCGCGATCCGGTCGCCCACGGCGAGCCCCAGCTGATCGGCAAAGGCCTCGCCGATGACCGCGCCGCGGGCGATCGCGGCCCGGACCTCGGCGTTGCCGCCACCGCCCTTCAGCCGCGCCTCGCCATAGAGCGGCCACTTGCCGTCCACCGCCTTCATCTCGCCAAGGAGCTGCCGACCTTCCGCCTTCCCGCTGAGGCCGCGCAGCATCGCCCGCATCCGGATGCTGTCGGAGACGTCGCCGAAGCGCGCGATCCCGGCCCGCTCGGCCGCGGTCGGCATCCGCTGGGTCAGGCGGACCTCGAGGTCGGCGCCGAGGATGGTCTGCCCCTCGCGGGACAGGCCGGCAAGGATCGACGCGGCAAGCGAGCCGACCCCGGCCAGCGCCACGACGCCGAGGAAGAGGCAGACGAGAAGCAGGCGCAGGCTGCCGAGGCCGCCGCGCGCCTCGCGCCGGGCGAGCCGCGCCGCCAGCGCCCAGCGGCCGGGTGGCGCGGCGCCTTCGCGGCCGGCCGAAGCCGCGAAGGTTGCCGGCGCCTCGGCGCGAACCTCGAGGTTCACCCGCGCCGACCCGAAGGGCGCCCGGAGCGGGGCGCGGTCACGCCGGCACCGCCGTTGCGGCTGCCGTGTCGGCCACGATCCGGCCGTCACGCATGGTGACGATCCGGTCGCAGCGGTCGGCGAGGTCCCGATCGTGGGTGATGAGCACCAGCGTGGCGTCGGTCTCGGCCAGGCGGCGGAACAGGAGGCTCACGATCCCCTCGCCGGTCGTGGCATCGAGGTTGCCGGTGGGCTCGTCGGCAAACAGGATGCGCGGCCGCGGCGCGAGCGCGCGGGCCAGCGCCACGCGCTGCTGCTCGCCGCCCGAAAGCTGGGCCGGATAATGGCCGGTGCGGGCGCCAAGGCCGACCGCCTCGAGCTCGCGGCGCGCCTCGGCGAAGGGATCGGCGTGGCCGGCAAGCTCGAGCGGCACGGCGACATTCTCGAGCGCGGTCATGGTCGGGATGAGGTGGAAGGCCTGCAGCACGATGCCGATCCGGCCGCGCCGGGCCTCGGCCAGCCCATCCTCGTCGAGGCCGCGGAACGACGTGCCCGCCACCAGGATCCGTCCGCCGCCGGCCTGCTCGAGCCCGGCCAGCACGGCCATCAGCGACGATTTGCCGCTGCCCGAAGGGCCGAGGATGGCCAGCCGCTCGCCGGCGCGCACGGCAAGGGTCACGCCGCGCAGGATCTCGACCCGGCTTTCGCCGCTTCCAAGCGAGAGGGTGACATCGGCCGCATCGATCACGATATCCCCGGCCATGGCAGGAACGGGCACGGCAGACGTGGACATCGGGGCGGAAGGCTCCAGCAGGCGAACGGCGCTGCCTCCATATGGCAGCCGGCGCGGCTTTTTGAAGGCGGGCCTTGGCCTTTTGCTGTCCGCGGGCGCCGCGCGCGCGGCCTCGCTCCGCCCGCCGCTGGTGCTGGCCTATGGCGACAGCCTGACCGCCGGCTACCAGCTTCCGCCCGCGGCGAGCTTTCCGGCCCAGCTCGAAGCAGCGCTGCGGCGGAGCGGCGTGGGCGCCACCGTGCACAACGCCGGCGTCTCGGGCGACACCTCGGCGCAGGGCCGGGCGCGCCTTGCCTGGGTGCTGAAGGCGCTTCCGGCGCCGCCTTCGGTCGCGATCGTCGCGCTCGGCGCCAACGACATGCTGCGCGGCCAGCCGCCCGCCCCCATGAAGGCCAATCTCGACGCCATCATCACCACGCTGAAGGCCCGTGGCGCCCGCGTCATCCTGGCCGGCATGCGCGCCGCGCCCAACCTGGGCCGCGCCTACGCAAGGGAGTATGAGGCCGTGTTTCCTGAGCTTGCGCGGCAGCACGGCATCCGCCTCTACCCCTTCTTCCTCGAGGGCGTCGCCGCCAACCCGAGGCTGCTGCTCACCGACGGGATGCACCCCAATGCCCAGGGCGTGGCGGTGATGGTGAAGGGCATCCTGCCGCTCGTCCGCAGCGCGCTGGCCGAGGCGGCTTCACCCCGCGCTGCGCGCCCGGCGTGAGCCACCGCCTGTTTGTCGCGCTCCGGCCGCCTGCCGAGGCGCGCAGCGCCCTCCTCGCGCTGATGGGCGGCGTGGCCGACGCCCGCTGGCAGAGCGACGCCCAGCTCCATGCCACGCTCGCCTTCCTCGGCACGCTCGACCGCCATCAGGCCGAGGCCGTGGCGGCCGCGCTGGCGCGGCTGGAGGCGGCGCCGCTCAGGCTGGGCTTCGGCCCGTTCGACACCTTCCTCACCCCGCGCGGGCAGGTCTCCACCCTGTGGATCGGCCTGACGCCCCAGGCCGCCGTGGCCGCGCTCGCCAGCCGCGTCTCCCACCTCCTGCTGGCGGCCGGCATTCCGCTTCCGACGCGGAAGTTCGTGCCGCATGTCACGCTCGCCCGCTTTCCGGCGCGCGGTGCCGCGCCGGCTTCGCTCGTGCGCTTCCTCGGCGACCGGCGCCCGCCAGACCTCGGCTTCACCGTCGCCTCCGTCACCCTCTTCGAGAGCCATCTGACCCGGGGCGGCGCCCATTATGCCCCGGTCCTCGAGGTTCCGCTCGGCGCGCCGGCGCCGGCCTAGAGGAAGCTCTGCGGGTCGACGTCGATCGTCATCCGCACGCCCGCGGGCAGGCGCAGCGGGTCGAGCCAGGCCCTCAGCTGCTGCTGGAGCGGCACGCCGCGCCGGGCGTGGACGAGGAACCGGACCCGGTGCCGCCCGCGCAGCATCGCAAGCGGTGCCGGCGCGGGCCCGAAGGTCTGGAGACCCTCGGCTGACGGGGCGGTCCGCCGGAGGAGGCGGGCGGCCTCGCGCAGCCGCTCCTCGCGTTCGGCGGAGAGGATGACGGCGGCGAGCCGACCGAACGGCGGCATCCCGGCCGCAGCCCGGGCGGCGCGCTCGGCGGCGAGGAAGGAGTCCCGGTCGTGCCGCGCCAGCGCCTGCATCAGCGGCGCCTGCGGCTGGTGGGTCTGGACGAGGACGCGCCCGGGCCGCTCTCCGCGCCCGGCCCGGCCCGCCACCTGCGCCAGCTGGGCGAAGGTGCGTTCCCCGGCGCGCAGATCGCCGCCGTCGAGCCCGAGGTCGGCATCGACCACGCCCACCACCGTCAGCCGGGCGAAGTCATGGCCCTTGGCGAGCATCTGGGTGCCGACCAGGATGTCGATCTCCCCCGCCTCGACCCGGGCGAACAGCGCTGCCGCCTCGGCGGCCGTGCGCACCGTGTCCGACGTGACGATCGCCGTGCGCGCCGAAGGCCAGCGCGCCGCCACCTCCTCGGCCACCCGTTCCACGCCGGGGCCGCAGGCAACCAGGCTCCCCGCCGTGCCGCAGGCCGGGCAGGCCTCGGGCACCGGGTCGGTCCGGCCGCAATGGTGGCAGCGCAGCTGGCGGGCCAGCCGGTGCTCGACCATCCAGGCGGTGCAGTCGGGGCAGCGGATGCGGGCGCCGCAGGCCCGGCACAGGGTGAGCGGGGCGTAGCCGCGCCGGTTGAGGAACAGCAGCGCCTGCTCGCCCGCCGCAAGCGCGCAGTCGATGGCCGCGACCAGCGGCGGCGCCAGCCAGCGGCCGCGCGCCGGCGGGTGCCGGGTCAGGTCAATGAGGGTGACATCGGGCAGCCGCGCCCCGCCATGGCGGTCGGGAAGCTCGAGGCGGCGATAGCGGCCGCGGGCCACATTCTCGAGCGTCTCGAGGCTCGGCGTGGCGGTCGCGAGCACCAGGGGGATGTCCTCGAGCCGGGCGCGCACCGCGGCGACGTCCCGGCCATGATAGTGCACTCCTTCCTCCTGCTTGAAGGCGCCGTCATGGGCTTCGTCGACGATGATGAGGCCCGGCCGCGGCAGCGGCAGGAACAGGGCCGAGCGCGCGCCGACCACCACCTCCGCCGCGCCGCGCGCGAGCGCGTGCCAGGTGGCCCGCCGCTCCGCCGGGCGCAGGGCGGAATGCCACTGGAGGGGCGGGCGGCCGAAGCGGGCCTCGAAGCGCCTGAGCCAGGCCTCGGTGAGCGCGATCTCGGGCAGGAGGACGAGCGCCTGCCGCCCGGCCTCCTGCGCTTCGGCGATCGCCTCCAGATAGACTTCGGTCTTGCCCGCTCCCGTCACGCCGTCGAGCAGGAAGGGCTGGAAGCCGCCGGAGCGCACGGCCGAGCGCAGCGCGCCGGCAGCCTCGGCCTGGGCCGGGGAGAGCCGGGATGGCGGCGATGGGGGGCGGGGGGAGGTTCGCGCGGCACGGCCGGGCGCAGCGGAAGGGACGAGGATTCCGGCCCTCACCAGCGGCGCCAGCCGCGCCGCGGAGACGCCGAGCCGGCGCGCCCAGCCGGCAAGCGGCAGCGGCTCCGCGATGGCCTCGGCGCGTGCCGCCTCGGCCAGCGCCCGCTGCCGTTCCAGCCGGAGCCCCGACAGCGACGCGGCGGGATCGACCGCGAGGACCGGCGCTTCCGGCCGCGCCGGCGCGAAGGCCACCGCCGGGAGGAGCATGCGCGCCACCTCGCCGGGTGCGGCCACATAATAGTCTGCGATCCAGTCCACGAGCCGGCGGAGCGGCCGCGCCACCGGGGGGATGGAAAGGCGCTGCCGCACCGGCTTCAGCCGGCCCGACCCGATGCCGCCGGGCGCTCCGTCCCAGACGATGCCGACCGCGCGGCGCGCGCCCAGGGGCACCTCGACCAGGTCTCCCGGGGCCAGCTCCATGCCTTCGGGCACGGCATAGTCGAACGGGCCGAGCCGCAGCCCCACCAGCAGCACCGGAACGCGCGCCACCTCGGCCATTGACCTTGCCTAGGCCGGGCGCGAAAGGGGCGCAAACCGGAGACGGCGTCCATGAAGTTCTTCCTCGACACGGCCGACGTCGGCGAGATCGCGGCGCTCGCTGCCTCGGGCCTCGTCGACGGGGTCACCACCAACCCCAGCCTGGTCCACAAGGCCGGCCGCGACTTCCTCGAGGTGGTGAAGGAGATCTGCGCACTCGTCCCGGGCCCGGTCTCGGCCGAAGTGGTGGCGACCGACTATGAGGGCATGATGCGCGAGGCCGCGGTGGTCAGGGCGGTCGCGCCCAATGTCTGCGTCAAGCTGCCGCTCACGCTCGACGGGCTGCGCGCCTGCAAGGCCCTCACCAGCGACGGCGCGATGGTCAATGTGACGCTCTGCTTCTCGGCGCCGCAGGCGCTGCTCGCGGCCAAGGCGGGTGCCACCTTCGTGTCTCCCTTCGTCGGCCGCCACGACGATGCCGGGTTCGACGGCATGGCCCTCATCGAGGACATCCGCCTCATCTTCGACAATTATGAGTTCGCAACCCAGATCCTCGTCGCCTCGGTCCGGCACCCGGTCCATGTGCTCGCCGCCGCGAAGATCGGCGCCGATGTCGCGACCATGCCACCCGCCGTGCTCCGCCAGCTCGCCGGCCACCCCATGACCGACAGGGGGCTGGCCGCCTTCCTCGCCGACTGGGCGAAGACCGGCCAGACCATCGGCTGACGGTGGCCGAAAGCGGCGCCGACCTGCTCGCGGACTGGCTCGACAGCCTTGCCGGCGCCCGCCGCCTCTCGCCCCACACGATCCGCGCCTATGGCCAGACCGGGCGGCGCTTCCTCGCCCACCTCGAGACGGCCTTCGGCACGCCCGCCGATGCCCGGCGTCTCGCCGGCCTCGCGCCGGCCGACGTGCGCGGCTTCCTAGCCGCCCGGCGCGCGGCCGGGCTGTCGCCGCGTGCGGCCGCGCGCGAGCTCTCCGCGCTCAGGACCTGGTTCGCCTTCCTCGCGCGCCATCGCGGCCTGCCGGCAACCGCGCTTGCCCGGGTCGCGCCGCCCCGGGTGCCGCGCTGCGTCCCCCGGCCGGTCACGCCCGATGACGCGCTGGCGCTTGCCGCGGCTGCCGGGGATGCCGGCCGGGAGCCCTGGATTGGCGCGCGCGACACGGCGGCGCTCCTGCTGCTCTACGGCGCCGGCCTCCGCATCTCGGAGGCCCTGGGGCTCGACGGCGGCGTCCTGCCGCTCGGCGAGACGCTCCGGGTGACGGGCAAGGGCGGCCGGGTGCGGACGATCGTGCTGCTGCCGCAGGTGCGCGAGGCGATCGCGGCCTATGTGCGCCTGTGCCCCTATCCGCCCTCGGCCGGGGAGCCGCTGTTCCGCGGGGCGAAGGGCGGCCCGCTTTCGGCCGACGTGCTGCGGCGCGCGATGCGCCAGGCCCGCGTCGCGCTGGGGCTGCCGGAAAGCGCGACGCCCCATGCGCTGCGGCACAGCTTCGCCACCCACCTGCTCGCCGGCGGTGCCGATCTCCGGGCGATCCAGGAGCTTCTCGGCCACGCGTCGCTTGCCTCGACGCAGATCTACACGGCGGTCGACGCCGCGCACCTCATGGATGTCTACCGCAACAGCCACCCCCGGGGCGGCTGAGGCTCATTTCCTGCCGAGGCCGGCCAGCCCGCCGAAGCGCTTGTTGAACTTGGCCACCTGGCCCGCCTTCTCGTTGGCGCGCTGCTGCCCGCCCACCCAGGCCGGATGGCTCTTGGGGTCGATGTCGAGCGCCAGCGTGTCACCCTCCTTGCCCCAGGTGGAGCGGGTCTCGAAGACGGTGCCATCGGTCATCTGGACCTTGATGACATGATAGTCGGGATGGATGCCGGCCTTGGGCATGGGGAGCGTCCTTCTCTGCGCGGCCGATGCTGACCGGCCCGGAAAGCCCGCGCGCATAGCCACGCCGGCGCGTTGACGCAAGACGGGCCGCTGTCTGGCGTCAGGCCATGCCGCGAAAGCGCGCCGCGCTGGGACTGGCCCTTCCACCAGCCGGCCGCCTGCTCCTGTTCGCAGCCGGTGCGGGTCGCCGCCTTCGACGGCCCCTTCGCCTGAGCGCCCTTCCCTGCCGCGCCCCGCCCGGCTAGGGCGCTCGCCCATGGGGAGGATCGGCACGCCCGTCAGCGAGGACGAGGAGGCGCGCGCCAATCGCGCGGCGATGCAGGCGCTGGTGGCGGAGCTGCGCGCCAGGGCCGCGCAGGTGGCGCTCGGCGGGCCGGAGCAGGCGCGCGCCCGGCATGTCGCCCGCGGCAAGCTGCTGCCCCGCGAGCGGGTCGAGCGGCTGCTCGATCCCGGCACCGCCTTCCTCGAGATCGGGCAGTTCGCCGCATGGGATGTCTATGCGGACGAGGTGCCGGCCGCCGGCCTCGTCGCCGGCGTCGGCCAGGTGGAAGGCCGGCTCGTCATGATCGTCGCCAACGACGCGACGGTGAAGGGCGGCACCTACTATCCGCTCACGGTCAAGAAGCACCTGCGCGCGCAGGAGATCGCGCGCGAGAACCGCCTGCCCTGCATCTATCTCGTCGACTCCGGCGGTGCCTTCCTGCCGCGGCAGGACGAGGTCTTCCCCGATCGCGACCATTTCGGCCGCATCTTCTACAACCAGGCCACCCTGTCGGCGGCCGGCATCCCGCAGATCGCAGCGGTGATGGGAAGCTGCACCGCCGGCGGCGCCTATGTGCCCGCCATGGCCGACGAGGCCGTGATCGTGGCGAACCAGGGCACCATCTTCCTCGGCGGCCCGCCGCTGGTGAAGGCCGCCACCGGCGAGGACGTCTCCGCCGAGGAGCTGGGCGGCGGCGATGTGCACGCGCGCGTCTCGGGGGTGGTCGATCACCTGGCCGAAGACGATGCCCACGCGCTCGAGCTCGTCCGCCGCATCGTCGCGACCTGCCCGAGGGGCGCCGTGCCCGAGCGCGCCGCCGTCCGCCCGCCGCGCTTTCCGGCCGAGGATCTCCACGCGCTCACCCCCGTCGACACCCGCCACCCGGTCGATGTCCACGAGGTCATCGCCCGGATCGTCGACGACAGCGTGCTCGACGCGTTCAAGCCGCTCTACGGCCCGACGCTCGTGTGCGGCTTCGCCCGCATCGAGGGGCTTAAGGTCGGCATCCTCGCCAACAACGGCATCCTCTTCTCGGAATCGGCGCAGAAGGGCGCGCACTTCATCGAGCTCTGCTGCCAGCGGAAGATCCCGCTGCTGTTCCTCCAGAACATCTCGGGCTTCATGGTGGGCCGCAGCTACGAGAACGAGGGGATCGCGAAGCACGGGGCGAAGCTGGTGACGGCGGTGGCCACGGCGGGCGTGCCCAAGGTGACGGTCGTCATCGGCGGCTCGTTCGGCGCGGGCAACTATGGCATGTGCGGGCGGGCCTATTCGCCCCGCTTCCTCTGGATGTGGCCCAACGCGCGCATCTCGGTGATGGGCGGCGAGCAGGCAGCGCGGGTGCTGGCGACGGTGCGCTCGGAAGGCTTTGCCGGCCCGGCCGAGGAGGAGGCCTTCATGGCCCCGATCCGCGCCCAGTATGAGCGGCAGGGAAACCCCTTCTACGCGAGCGCGCGGCTGTGGGACGACGGAATCATCGCGCCCGAGGACACGCGCCGGGTGGTCGCCCTATCACTCGCGGTTGCCTTGAACGCGCCCGTGCCGGACACCCGCTTCGGCCTGTTCCGGATGTGAGGATGCTCGACGTCTCGACCGACGCACGCGGCGTTGCCCGGGTGATGCTCCAGCGCCCGGAGAAGCACAATGCCTTCGACGAGGCGCTGATTGCCGCGCTCCTCGATGCCTTCGGGGCCTTCGCCGCCGCGCCCCCGCGCGCGGTCCTCCTCCTCGGTGCGGGCAGGAGCTTCTGCGCGGGGGCAGATGCCGACTGGATGCGCCGCGCCGCCGGCTGGAGCGAGGCCGAGAACCGCGCCGATGCGCAGACGCTCTCCGACATGCTGGCAGCCATCGATTCATGCCCCGCGCCCGTCATCGCCATCGCCCATGGCGCAGTGATGGGGGGCGGAGTCGGCCTTCTCGCCTGCGCCGACCTGGTGGTCGCCCACCCGGAGACCCGCTTCGCCCTCTCCGAAGTGAAGCTCGGGATCACGCCGGCAACCATCTCGCCCTTCGTGCTGCGGGCGATCGGCCCGCGCGCGGCGCGCCGCTGGTTCCTCACCGCCGAACGGTTCGGCGCGGCCGACGCGCGGGCGATGGGCCTTGTGCACGAGGTGAGCGACACGCCGGAGACCGTGGCCGAGGGCTGGATAGCCGCCTTGTGTGGCAACGCGCCGGGCGCCGTCGCCGAGGCGAAGCGCCTTGTCGCCGACATCGCCGGCCGCCCGATCGACGAAGGCCTGCGCGCCGAGACGGCTGCCCGGATCGCCGCGCGCCGGGCGACCGACGAGGCGCGGGAAGGCATGGCCGCCTTCCTCGCCAGGCGGGCGCCGGCCTGGGCCACCAGCCGATGAAGACGCTCCTCATCGCCAACCGCGGCGAGATCGCCTGCCGCATCATCCGCACCGCAAGGGCCATGGGCCTGCGGACGGTTGCCGTCTTCTCCGAGGCCGACGCGGGCGCCCTTCATGTCGAGATGGCCGACATGGCGGTCCCCATCGGCCCGGCGCCGGCGCGCGAAAGCTATCTCCGGGCCGAAGCGCTGCTCGAGGCGGCGCGGCGCACGGGCGCGGACGCGATCCACCCCGGCTACGGCTTCCTCTCCGAGAATGCCGATTTCGCGCAGGCCGTGGCCGATGCCGGCCTCGTCTTCGTCGGCCCGCCGGCCGATGCCATCCGCGTCATGGGCCTGAAGGACGCCGCCAAGGCGAGGATGCGCTCGGCCGGCCTTCCCATCGTGCCCGGCTACCAGGGCGAGGACCAGTCGCTCCCGCGGCTCGAGCGCATGGCCGCGACCATGGGCTTCCCGCTGCTCGTCAAGGCGGTTGCCGGCGGCGGCGGCAAGGGCATGCGGCCCGTGTTCGCGGCCGGGGAGTTCGTCGAGGGGCTGCTCGCCGCCAAGCGCGAGGCAGCCGCCGCTTTCGGCAATGATTCGGTGATGCTGGAAAGGCTCGTCCGCACGCCCCGCCATGTCGAGGTGCAGATCTTCGGCGACCGCTACGGCAACATCGTCCACCTGTTCGAGCGCGACTGCTCGCTCCAGCGCCGCCACCAGAAGCTCATCGAGGAAGCCCCCGCCCCCGGCCTCTCGGAGCGGCTGCGCCACATCCTGGGCGTGGCGGCCGTCACGGCGGGCACCGCGATCGGCTATGTGAACGCAGGCACGGTCGAGTTCCTGCTCGACATGGACGATCGCGACGAGGCGGGCGACCCGAAATTCTACTTCATGGAGATGAACACGCGGCTGCAGGTCGAGCATCCGGTGACCGAGGCCATCACCGGGCTCGATCTCGTCGAGTGGCAGCTGCGCGTGGCGCAGGGCGAGATGCTCCCGCTCATGCAGGAGGCGATCGAGCCCGCCGGCTGGGCGATGGAAGCGCGGCTGTGCGCCGAGAATCCCGATGCCGGCTTCCTGCCGGCGACGGGCACGCTTGCCCGCTTCGAGACGCCCGCCGCCGCCCGCACCGACACCGGCGTCCGCGCCGGCGATGCCGTGACCGTCCACTATGACCCGATGCTCGCCAAGATCATCGTCCACGGGCCGACGCGCGAGGAGGCCGCCGCGGCGCTGGTGGCGGCGCTCGATTCGACCGTGGTGGAGGGCCTCACCACCAACCGGGCCTTCCTCGCCCGCCTCGCCGCCCACCCGGCCTTCGTCGCCGGCGACGTCTCGACCGGCTTTCTCGCCGCGCACGAGGCCGCGCTCTTCGCGCCACCGCCCGAGGATCCGGGAATCGTCGCTGCCGTCGCGCGCGCCGAGGCACCGCTCGCCGAGGCCGCGGTCGGCTTTGCCGCGCCCTTCCGGCTCAACCTTCCCGTGACCGTGCACGGCGCCCTGTTCGCGCCCGACGGCCGGGCCTGGAAGACCCTGGTGGCAGGAGCCGGCGCGGCGCGCCGGGTTCTGGTCGATGGCGCCGAGGTCCAGCCCGACGGCTCGGCCATCCTCGTCTCCGGCGAAGAGCGGATCGAGGCCCGCCGCGGGGGCGAGACCTGGCTCTTCCATCGCCGCAACCCCCGCCGCAGCGACGCGGGCGATGCGGCAGGCGACGGCCGGATCGCCGCGCCCATGCCCGGCCGGGTGCTGAGCCTCCACGTCGCGCCCGGTGACCTCGTGGCAGCCGGGGAGCGGCTGCTGGTGCTGGAAGCGATGAAGATGGAGCACCGGCTCACCGCCCCCTTCGCCGGCCGGGTCGAATCGGTGGCGGCCAGCCCCGGCCAGCAGGTGGCCGAGGGCGCCCTTCTCCTCACCCTCGTCGCCGGGGAAGAGGGCGGTCAGTAGAGCGGGTGGGGCAGGCGCGGCGGCGGGCAGTCCGGCTGGCAGCGCTCCTGCGGGCTCGGCGGTACCGAGCAGGCGGAGGCGAGGACCAGCATCAGCCCGACGACAAGCCCGGCCGCCCGCGGCCGGCGTGCCGACATCCGCTTCTGCCCCGGGCCTGCGGCCATCCCCACCTCCAGCGCGCGGCCGCCCTGCCGCCCGCTTCCCGAACGGGCGATGAACATCGCGCGCGTCCCGCAGCGGCCGGCCTCGCCACGCGAGGATGGCCGCCGGCGGCGCCATCGACCAGGGCGGGAGGGCAGCGGCGCAACCGGCGGCGCGGGCCCGGCTTGGAGCGAGACCCATGCAGGGCTATGGCAGCCGCATGTTCAGCCCCCTGCGCTTCGCCCATGGCGAGACCCTCGACATGCTCCGCGACAGCGTCGCCGCCTTTGCCGCGGCCGAAGTGGCGCCGCGCGCCGCCGAGATCGACGCGAGCAACAGCTTCCCGCGCGATCTCTGGCCCAGGCTGGGGGCGCTCGGCCTCCATGGCATCACCGTGCCCGAGGCCGACGGCGGCGCCGGGCTCGGCTATCTCGCCCATGTGATCGCGGTGGAGGAACTGAGCCGCGCCTCGGCCTCGGTCGGGCTTTCCTATGGCGCCCACTCCAACCTCTGCATCAACCAGCTCGCCCGCTGGGGCACGCAGGAGCAGAAGGCGCGCTTCCTGCCGAAGCTCATCTCGGGCGAACATGTCGGGTCGCTCGCCATGTCCGAGCCCGGCGCCGGCTCGGACGTCGTTTCGATGCGCCTCAGGGCCGAGAAGCGGAATGACCGCTACATCCTGAACGGCAGCAAGTTCTGGATCACCAACGGGCCGCACGCCGACACGCTCATCGTCTACGGCAAGACCGACCCCGAGGCCGGCCCGCGCGGCATCACCGCCTTCCTGATAGAGCGGGGCATGAAGGGCTTCTCGACAGCGCAGAAGCTCGACAAGCTCGGCATGCGCGGCTCGGACACCTGCGAACTGGTCTTCGAGGACTGCGAGGTGCCCTTCGAGAATGTGCTGGGCGAGGAGGGCAAGGGGGTCGAGGTGCTCATGTCCGGCCTCGACTACGAGCGGGTCGTGCTCGCCGGCGGACCCTTGGGCATCATGCAGGCCTGCCTCGACGTGGTGCTTCCCTATGTCCACGAGCGCCAGCAGTTCGGTCGCCCCATCGGCACCTTCCAGCTGATGCAGGGCAAGCTTGCCGACATGTATGTCGCGCTCTCGACGGCGCGTGCCTATGTCTATGCGGTGGCCGAGGCCTGCGACCGCGGCGAGACCGCCCGCAAGGATGCCGCCGGCGCCATCCTCTATTCCGCCGAGAAGGCGACCTGGATGGCGCTCGAGGCGATCCAGGCGCTGGGCGGCAATGGCTACATCAACGACTATCCGACCGGGCGGCTGCTGCGCGACGCCAAGCTCTACGAGATCGGCGCCGGCACCTCCGAGATCCGCCGCTTCCTGATCGGCCGGGAGCTGTTCCAGGAAACGGCATGACGGCCGCGCCTCTGCTCGGGGCGGTGCTGGCGGGCGGGCAATCGCGCCGGTTCGGCAGCGACAAGGCGCTCGCCCTGGTCGACGGGAAGCCGCTCATCGCGCACGCGCTCGATCTGCTGCGCTCCTGGTGCGCCTGTGTCGTCGTCGTCGGCCGCGACTGGCCGGGCCTCGCCCGCGTCGAGGATCACCCCGGCCCCGGCCTCGGCCCGCTTGCCGGGCTGTGCGGCGCGCTGCTCCACGCCTCTGCGCACGGGTTCGGGGAGGTGCTTGCCATCCCCTGCGATATGCCGGGCCTGCCGCCCGACCTTCCGGAGCGCCTGTCGCCCGGCCCGGCGGTGGTCGAAGGGCACTGGACCATCGGCCTCTGGCCGGCCGGGCTGGGCCACGCCCTTGCCGCCCGCGTGAGCAGCGGCGGGCCGATGTCGCTGCGCGGCTTCGCCGAGGCGAGCGGAGCGCGCCCCGTGGCGATCGCCGGCCTCCTCAACGTGAACCGGCCCGGCGACTTGCCCGCTGCGCGGCACGGCCTGTCGAAAATGTCACGCGCGCGACTCCGTCCTGACACTGCCAAAGGGTAATGCTGCGCTGCATCACGAGAAAGGCAGCGTGCGATGGAGAGGCTTCTCGAGACCCTCGCGGAAACCCCGCTCCTTGCGGAACTGGCCGCCGTGGTCGGCTTCCTCGTGCTCATCGTGGCGGTCCGGCGCACCGTGATCGGCGGCCAGAACCGGCGCTCCTCCTGACCTCGCGCCCCGGTCGGACCTCGCGCCTCAGGCCGGCGGGTCGGCGATCATGGCGGTGAACCGGGCCTCCGCCGCGACCGCATCCCCGATCCTTGCATGGCCCTGGAACTTCGAGACGTTCGACCGGCGCTGGAGATAGGCCACCTCGAGCGCGACGAGGCATCCCGGCTCGACCGGCTTCCTGAACTTCGCCTCCTCGACCGCCATGAAGTAGAGGAGCTTGCCCGACCCGGCGAGACCGAGGGAGTCGATCGCGAGAATGCCCGCGGCCTGGGCCATGGCCTCCACCAGGAGGACGCCGGGCATGACCGGCCGTTGAGGGAAATGGCCGGCGAAGAAGGGCTCGTTGACGCTCACCGCCTTCACCGCGCGGATCCGCTCGAACGGGACGATCTCCTCCACCCGGTCGACGAGCAGCATCGGGAAGCGATGCGGCAGCATCGCGAGGATCGCGAGGATGTCCCGCGCGCCTTCGGCCATGACGGTCAGCGGCGCGGCTGGGCGGCGGGCTGCTGCTGCGGCGGCGGCGCGGTGGTCGAGACCTTGGGCAGCGCCGTGTTCAGCCGGGCGAGCACATCGTTGGTGATGTTGAGCGAACCCGAATGCTGGATGGTCGCCCGCTCGGCCAGCGCGATCGAGGCGCCCTTCTCGCGCATGATCTGGGTGATGATGGGCTGGGCGGCGGTGTTGATCTGCTGCACCACATACTGCTGGGACCGCGCCAGGTCCTCCTGCCCGCGCTGCAGCTCGGCGTTCGCGGCATTCTCCTTGTCCTGGAAGGCCTTCACCCGCGCCTCGAGGGCCGGGCCGGCGAGCGTCTTGTTCTGCTGGCCCTGCTGGATCGCCTGGGCGTCGGTCTGGAGCTGCTGGGCGAGCGCGTTGCGCCGGGCGTTGAGCGTGGCCGCGCGCGCCTGGAGCTCGGTCGCGGCGGCCTTGCCGGCCGCGCTCTCGTTCACCACGCGATCGAGATCGACGATGACGATGACGGCGGGCGAGAGCTGCTGGGCCGCGACGTCAGCCGGAGCCGCAAGAAGAAGCGTGGCCGCGAGGGCCGCAAGCATTTGTCGCATCAGAACTGGGTTCCCACGTTGAACTGGAAGAGCTGGTCGAGGTCTCCATCGGCCTGTTTGATGGCCTTGGCAATATCGATCCGGAAGGGGCCGAAGGGCGAGTTCCAGTTGACCCCGACCCCGACCGAGATGCGGGGGCTGGCCGTGTCGCCGACATAGAATTCCTGGAAGCCGATCGACCCGCGCGCGGTCGGACAGCCCGGCGGAATGGTCGGCAGAGCGCCCTCGAGCGGGACATTGGGGCAGGAGATGAGCACCCCCGGGTTCGACCGCCACAGCGAGCCGACGTCGACATAGGCCGAAGGCCGCAGCCCCAGCTCGTCGCCGGTTGCGCCGAGCGGGATGATCACTTCGGCGCGGCCGAGATAGTAGATCCGGCCGCCGACGGAATCATTGGCCCAGGTGTCCTCGTCCGGGTTGACCGTGCCGTCGGCAAGCAGAGGCTTGCGGATAACGCGCGGACCAACGCCGCGGATATCGAAGCCGCGGAACCGGGGCTCGCCGAGGAAGAAGCGGTCGGTGAGCCGGATCTCGTCGCTGTCGAGGCTGAAGATGTGCCCCACCTCGCCGCCGAGGTTGAGGACGAACTGGGTGCCGAACAGGCGCCGGTAGCGGTCATAGTTCAGCCGGCTGCGCAGATAGTTCACCGTGCCGCCGAGACCCGCATAGTCCTGGCTCAGCACCAGCCGCTGCCCGCGCGTCGGCCGCAGCCGGTTGTCGAGCGTGTCGAACGCCAGGCTGTAGCCAAGGAGCGAGGTCGAGTATTTGCCCAGCGCGTCGCAGATGAAGCGTCCCGCCTTGATCGGGTCGCACTGGCCGTCGGTAAAGAACAGCTCCTCGTCGACCGTGACATTGTCGAAGGTGAGGCCGTAGCGGACCGACGCCGACCAGTATTCCGTGATCGGGAAGCCGGTGCGCACCTGGAAGCCGGTGGTGAGCTGGTTGTAGGTGTCGATCCGCTCGCCCTGGCTCCCAAAGCGGAAGCTCGAGAAGTCGCGCCGGAAGACGTCGGCGCCAAGCGCGAGGTTGCGGCCGAAGAGATAGGGCTCGGTGAAGCCGATATCGATTCCGCGCGAGAACTGCGACCAGTTGACTCCAAACCGCAGGTTCTGGGCGCGGCCGCGGAAGTTCCTCTGCTCGACGGCGAAGTTGAGGATGAGCCCTTCGAGCGACGAGTAGCCGGCCGACACCTGGATAGAGCCGGTCGGGCGCTCCTCCACATCGACCTGAAGCGCCACCTTGTCGGGCGCGGTGCCCGGCTTCTGCTCCACCTCGAGCTTCTCCTGGAAGAAGCCGAGCGACTGGATGCGGTCCCGCGAGCGCTTCACCTTGAAGCTGTTGAAGGCGTCGCCTTCGGCAATGCGGAACTCGCGGCGGATGACGTCATCGGCCGTGATGGTGTTGCCGTTGATGGTGACGGATTCGACATAGACCCTCGGCACCTCGTTGATGACGAAGGTGATGTTCATTCTGAGATCGTCGCGGTCGCGGCGGAACTGCGGGCGCACGTCGGCAAAGGCGTAGCCGAGCAGCCCGACCGTCTCGGTGATCGAGTCGATCGTGTCCTCGATCAGCTTGGCGTTGTACCAGTCGCCTTCCTTCATCGGCAGGATCGACTTGAAGGCCTCGGCGTCGATGTCGCGGATCTGGCTGGTGAGCCCGACCTCGCCGAACCTGTAGCGCTCGCCCTCCTCCAGCACGTAGGTGACGATGAAGTCGCGCCGATCGGGCGTCAGCTCGGCGATGGCCGAGACCACCCGGAAGTCGGCATAGCCCTCGGTCAGGTAGAACTGCCGCAGCTTCTGCTGGTCGAAGGCGAGCCGGTCGGGATCGTAGGTGTCGCGCGAGGTGAAGATCCGCAAGGGGCGCGCCTGCCGCGAGGCCATCTCGCCTCTCAGCGTGCCATCGCTGTAGCGCTCGTTGCCGAGGATGTTGATCTGCCGGATCTTCGACTTCGGCCCCTCCGAGATCTCGAAGACGAGATCGACCCGGTTCTGCTCGAGCTGGACGATCTTGGGCTCGACCTGGGCGGCGAACCGCCCGGACCGCCGGTAGAGCTCGAGGATGCGGGCGACATCGGCGCGGGCGCGCGAGCGCGTGAAGATCTGCCGCGGGGCGACCCTGATCTCCTCGCGGATCTTCTCCTCCTTCACCCGCTTCGCGCCCTCGATGAGGACCCGGTTGATGACCGGGTTCTCGCGCACCTCGATCGTGAGATTGCCGTCGCCGTCGTCGCGGATCCGGACGTCGGCGAACAGTTCGGACGCGAACAGGTCCTTGAGCGCCCGGTCGAGCACCTCGCGGTCATAGGGCTGGCCGGCGGCAAGGTCGGTGTAGGAGAGCACGGTCTCCGGCTCCAGCCGCTCCGCGCCGATCACCCGGAGCGACCGCACCGTCCCGCCCTGCGTCACCATGGCGGCGGCCGGCGCCGCGGGAGCAGCGGGCGCGGCGGGCGTGGAAGGCGGGGGCTGCTGGGCCGCGAGCGGCGCCGCCGATGCCAGCAGGGCGAAGGCCAGCGGCAGGCGCCGCGCGGTGCGGCCCGCGGCCATCAATGTCGCCGGGACGGGCACGCTCAACCGGCCCAGCTCTTCAGCCCCTCCCAGATGCCGAAGGAGGCGAGGTCGTTCATCGTGAGCAGGAGCATGAGCGAGATCAGAAGGACGAAACCCGACAGGAAGGCGAGTTCCTGGAGCCGCGGCTCCAGGGGCCGTCGGCGAACGGCCTCGGCGGCGTAGAGCAGGAGGTGCCCGCCGTCCAGTGCCGGAATGGGGAGCAGGTTCACGAACCCGAGGTTGATCGAGATGAGCGCCATGAAGGTGATGAAGGAGGCCAGCCCCAGGGCGGCGCTCTGGCCGGCGAACTGGGCGATCTTGAGCGGCCCGCCCAGCTCGTCGAGCGCGCGGCGGCCGGTCACCACCTGGACCAGGGTCTCGGCCATCAGCCGGGTCATCTGCACCGTCTCGTCGACCGCCCAGGCCAGGGCCGACAGCGGCCCGCGCCGTTCGACGACGGGCGGCCCGCTCTCGATGCCAAGCCGGCCCTTCACATAGCGGTTGCCGAAGCGATCGACCTCGGTGCGGGTCCCCGGGGTCGCGACGAGGCGCAGCTCGGCGCCGCCGCGCGCGACGACGAGCGTGATCGGCTCGCCGGGCTTGAGCGCCACCACCCGCACCATGTCCTCGAAGCGGTTGACCTTCCGGCCGTCGACTTCGAGGACGCGGTCGCCCGGCAGGATCCCGGCGGCCGCCGCCGGGCTGTCGGCCAGCACCTTGCCGGCAACGGGCGGCGTGAACTGGTGGCCGAAGGTCATGAAGAAGCCCGCGAACAGCAGGATCGCGAACAGGAAGTTGATGCCCGGGCCGGCCGCCACGACGAGCGCGCGCTGCCACACGGGGCGGAACTGGAAGAGCTGCGCCTTCTCGGCGTCCGGCAGCGCGAGAAGCGACGGGTCCGGCTGGCTCGCCGCGTTCATGTCGCCGGCGAACTTGGCGTAGCCGCCAAGCGGGATCCAGCCGATCTTCCAGCGCGTCCCGCGCCGGTCGGTGAAGCCGAGGATCTCCCGCCCGAAGCCAACCGAGAAGACATCGACCCGGATGCCGAACAGCCGGGCCATGCCATAGTGGCCATATTCGTGCACGAACACGAGGATGCCAAGGACGAGGACGAAGGCCAGGGCCGAAAGGCCGATGCCGGGTTGCGCGACCGCCTCCATCCTCGGCTCCTATCGGCGCGCGCGATGAGCCGCGAATGAATGCGCCCGGGCGCGCGCCTCGGCGTCGGCCGCTGCCACCTCCGCAAGCGTCGCGACCGGCGCGGCAGGAAGCGCCTCGAGCGTCTCGGCGACCACGTCGGCGATCTCGAGGAAGCGGATCCGCCCGTCGAGGAAGGCGCCAACCGCCACCTCGTTCGCCGCCGAAAGAACGCAGGGGCGGCAGCCGCCGGCAGCGAGCGCGGCCTCGGCCAGCGCCAGCGCGGGAAAGCGGGCCCGATCGGGCTCCTCGAAGTCGAGGCGCGCGGCCATGGCAAGGTCGAGCCGCTTGACCGGCGTCGGAATCCGCTCGGGCCAGGCGAGCGCATGGGCGATGGGCACGCGCATGTCGGCCGGGCCGAGCTGGGCGAGCACCGAGCCATCGACATATTCGACAAGCCCGTGGACGAGGCTCTGCGGGTGCACCAGCACACCCAGCCGGTCGGGGCCCACGCCGAACAGATGGTGCGCCTCGATGAGCTCAAGGCCCTTGTTCATGAGCGTCGCCGAATCGACCGAGATCTTGGCGCCCATCGACCAGTTGGGATGCCGGACCGCCTCGGCCGGCGTGACATCCGCCATCTCGGCGCGGCTCCGCTCCCGGAACGGGCCGCCGCTGGCCGTGAGCACGATGCGGCTCACCCGCTCGACATGCTCGAGCACCTGGAAGATGGCGTTGTGCTCGCTGTCCACGGGCAGGATGCGCGCGCCCGAGCGCCGCGCGGCCGCCGTCATCACGTCGCCGGCGCAGATGAGCGCTTCCTTGTTGGCAAGCGCGACCGTCGTGCCGGCCTCGAGCGCTGCAAGCGTCGGCGCAAGGCCAGCCGCGCCGACGATGGCGGCGACCACCAGGTCGACCGGCTCGGCCGCAGTCGCCACCATCGCCGCCTCGCCGGCGCGCACGTCGATGCCGGTTCCGGCGAGCGCCTCGCGGAGCGGCCGATAGCCCCCCTCGTCGGCGATGACGGCCACGCGCGCGCTGCTGGCCCGGGCAATGTCGGCGAGCTTCGCCCAGTCCCGGCCCGAGGCCACCGCGTGGATGCGGAAGCGCTCGGGGTTGCGCGCGACGAGGTCGAGCGTCGAGGTGCCGATGGAGCCGGTGGCCCCGAGGAGGGTGATGGCCTTCACCGTGCGCCGCCCTCCCCGCACAGGCCGGTTGCCAGCACGGCCGCGCCGACCACGACCGAGACCGGGATCAGGCCGTCCACCCGGTCGAGGACGCCGCCGTGGCCGGGAATGAGCGTGCCGCTGTCCTTGCAGCCGGCGCGGCGCTTCAGGTGGCTCTCGAACAGGTCGCCGGCCTGCGCCACCGCGGCGAGCAGCGCGCCGGCCAGCGCCGTGGGGGCCGGGCTCCAGCCGGCCACGCGGGCAAGGACCGCGCCGAACAGCGCGGCGGCGAGCATGCCGCCGCCAAGGCCCGCCCAGGTCTTGCCCGGGCTGATCCTCGGCGCGAGCTTCGGCCCGCCGATGGCGCGCCCGGCGACATAGGCGAAGATGTCGGTCGCCCAGACGGTCCCGAGCACATAGGCGATGAGGAGGAGCCCGTCCGGCCGCGCGCGCAGGGCAACGAGCGCGACTGCGGGAAGGCCGAGATAGAGGGTGCCAGAAAGCGTTGCCCGCCAGCCGGCCCGCACCTGCGGAACGGCCGCAAGGCGCCAGGCCGCCGCGACGAACAGGAGGGCACCAAGGGCGAGAAGGCCGTGCAGCGCATCGCGCGCGAGCGTGACGAGGACGACGGCGGGAAGCAGGGCCATCTGCGGGAGGCGATGGAGCCGGGGTTCGCCCACCAGCCCGCCCCATTCCCACCGGCCGATGGCGACACCGGCCGCGACGAGCGCGGCGAAGGCGAAGCCGCCCAGCCAGGCCGCAGCGCCGGCCAGCGCGGCCAGGCAGGCGCCGGCGACGATGCGGGTCGGAAGCTCGCCCGACGGCCGGGCGCGCATCGGCTCAGCGCCCGCCAAAGCGCCGCTCCCGCCGGGCGAAGGCCTCCGTCGCCTGGCGCAGCACGGCCGCGTCGAAGTCCGGCCAGAGCACGGGCGTGAACCACAGCTCGGCATAGGCCGCCTGCCAGAGCAGGAAGTTGGAGAGCCGCACTTCGCCCGACGAGCGGATGATGAGATCGACGGGGTCGAACTCCGCAGTGTCGAGCGCGGCCGCAATGTCGGCCGGGCCGATCGCGGCCGGATCCCGCGCGCCGGCTGCAGCTTCGGCAGCCAGGCGGCGCACGGCGCGGACCAGCTCGTCCTGCGCGCCATAGTTGAGCGCGACCACGAGATTGAGCCGGCGATTGCCCGCGGTGCGCGCCCGCGCGCGCTCCAGCTCGACCACGATGTCGGGCCGCAGCGCACGCCACTGGCCGATGAAGCCCAGCCGCACCCCGGCCTCGTCGAGCTCGTCGAGCTCGGCGCGGATGTGCTGGAGCAGGAGCCCCATCAGGTCCGAGACCTCCTCGGGCGGGCGGCGCCAGTTCTCGGAGGAGAAGGCATAGAGGGTGAGCGTCCCGATGCCGAGGTCCGGTGCGGCCCTGACCACGCGGCGGACCGCCTCGACCCCGGCCCGGTGCCCGGCGAGCCGGGGCAGCCGCCGCGCCTTCGCCCAGCGGCCATTGCCGTCCATGATGATGGCGACATGGCGCGGACCGCCCGGCGTGGTCCCGGCCGCATCCACCCCGGGCCCGGGAGAAAGGTCGGGCACCGCCCGGTCCGCGACCGGCTCAGCCATGGGGGCCCTGCTGGCGGGCAGCCACCATTTCACCACGCCGGACGCACCGGCAGCTGGGGCCAGCAGGCAGGACGGGTCGGGCTCACTTGCCGAGGATCTCCTTCTCCTTGGCCTCGGCGGCCTTGTCGGCCTCGGCGATGTGGCGGTCGGTCAGCTTCTGCACTTCGCCCTCGAGCCGCTTCTGCTCGTCCTGCGAGATCTTCCCCTTCTTCTCGGCGGCC
Organism: Sphingomonadaceae bacterium; assembly: GCA_029268145.1. Lineage (GTDB taxonomy): Bacteria > Pseudomonadota > Alphaproteobacteria > Sphingomonadales > Sphingomonadaceae > Thermaurantiacus. Next base: position 235,139 of record JAJUHA010000001.1, read on the forward strand.
TTGAGCGCCTCCATGCCGTCGCGGCGCACGTTGCGCACGGCAACGCGGGCCTTCTCGGCATATTGCGCGGCGAGCTTGGCCAGCTCGCGCCGGCGCTCCTCGGTCAGATCCGGGATCGGCAGCCGCAGCGTCTGCCCCTCGACGATGGGGTTGAGGCCGAGGCCGGCGGCGCGGATGGCCTTCTCCACCGGCTGGACATTGCTGCGATCCCACACCTGGACGGAGAGCATCCGCGGCTCCGGCGCGGTCACCGTCGCCAGCTGATTGAGCGGCATGGCGCTGCCATAGACCTCGACCGTGATCGGATCGAGCAGCGCTGCCGATGCCCGCCCGGTCCGCAAGCCCGCGAGATCGTGCCGGAGCGTCTCGACTGCTCCCTTCATCCGACGCTCGAGGTCGGCGAGCGTCTCCTTGCCATCGAACTCGGCCATCCCTTCCCCTTTCAGGCTGCCTGGCGGACGATCGTGGCGCGTCCCTCGCCGGCAAGCACGCGCGCAAGATTGCCCTGCTCGCGGACATTGAACACGATGATCGGGATGCCATTGTCGCGGCACAGGGCGACCGCGGCACTGTCCATCACCTTCAGATTGTCGTTGAGCAGCTTGTCGAAGCTGATGACCGGGTAGCGCTCGGCCCCGGGATCGAGCTTCGGGTCGCTGGCGTAGATGCCGTCGACCGAGGTGCCCTTGAACAGCGCATCGCAGCCCATCTCGGCCGCGCGCAGGGCGGCTGCCGTGTCGGTGGTGAAGAAGGGATTGCCGGTGCCGGCCGCGAAGATGACGATCCGGCCCTTCTCCATGTGGCGGACGGCGCGGCGCCGGATGTAGGGCTCGCACACGCTCGCCATGGGAATGGCCGACTGCACGCGGGTGGCCACGCCCTGCTGCTCCAGCGCGTTCTGGAGCGCGAGCGCGTTCATGACGGTTGCCAGCATCCCCATGTAGTCGGCCGAGGCGCGATCGAAGCCGCGCGCGGCTGCGGCAAGCCCGCGGAAGATGTTGCCGCCGCCCACGACGAGGCAGAGCTCGTGCCCGGACGCCTGCGCCGAGGCGATCTCGCCGGCGATCCGCGCCGTCGCCTGCGGGTCGATCCCGAACGGATCGGAGCCCATGAGCGCTTCGCCCGAGAGCTTGAGAAGGATCCGCCGGAAGGCCGGACGGGCGTTCATCGCTGATCCCTCCTGTGCCTCGGCCGCCTCACCCATCGTCCCGCGCTTAGCGCCACGCGGCGCTGCTGCAAACCCCGCGCGACCCCTCAGACGCCGGCTGCTGCCGCCACCTCGGCGGCAAAGTCGGTCTCGGCCTTCTCGATCCCCTCGCCGAGCTGGAACCGGACGAAGCCGGCCAGCGTGACGGAAGACCCGGCCTCCTTCGCCGCCTTCGCCACCACATCGGCCACCCTGGTCTTGCTGTCGCCGAGAAAGCCCTGGGTCATCAGCGCATTGTCACCGGCGAACTTGCGCACCGCACCCTCGACCATGCGGGCGACGATGTCGGCCGGCTTGCCGCTCTCGGCGGCCTTGGCCTCAGCGACGGCGCGCTCGCGCTCGACGAGCACCGGGTCCACGTCCTCGGGCGTCAGCGCCATCGGGTTGGCCCAGGCGATGTGGAGCGCAAGCTGCTTGCCGAGATCGGCCAGTGCCTCGGCCGGCGCCGCGCTCTCGAGCGCGACGAGCACGCCGATCTTGCCCAGCCCGTCGGCAATCGCGTTGTGGACATAGGGGAAGACGATCCCGTTCCCGACCTCGAGCAGGGCCGCGCGGCGCAGCGTCTGGTTCTCGCCGATGGTCGCGACATTGGCGGCGAGCGCGTCAGCGAGCGTGCCCTCGCCGGCCGGGTTGGGGCGGGCGAGGATCGCGGCGACATCGGGGCCGACCACGAGCGCGGCTGCCAGCGCCGCCCTCGCGAAATCCTGGAACCGGTCGATCTTGGCGACGAAGTCGGTCTCGGAATTGACCTCGACCATCACGCCGCGCCGACCGTCGACGCGCACGCCGACCAGACCCTCGGCCGCCGTGCGGCCGGCCTTCTTGGCGGCTGCCGCCAGCCCCTTGGAGCGGAGCCAGTCGATCGCCTTCTCGACGTCGCCGCCGGTCTCGGCGAGCGCCTTCTTGCAGTCCATCATGCCAGCGCCCGTGCGGTCGCGCAGGTCCTTCACCATTGCGGCGGTGATCTCGGCCATGGGGTGTCCTCCGGAAGGGGAATCGGGCCCGGCCCCAAGGCCGGGCGAGGGATCAGGGTTCGAGCGCGGGCTCCGGCAGCGGATCGACCGCCTCGCCGATGTCATGGCCCGAGGCGATGGCATGGCCCTGGCGGCCGGCCAGCACGGCATCCGCGACGGCATCGCAGTAGAGCTTGATGGCGCGCGACGCATCGTCGTTGCCCGGCACCGGGAAGGCGATGTTGGCGGGATCGACGTTCGAATCGAGGATGGCGATGACCGGAATGCCGAGCGTGTTGGCTTCCTTGATCGCCAGATCCTCCTTGTTCACGTCGATCACGAACATGATGTCGGGAAGCCCGTTCATGTCGCGGATGCCGCCGAGCGAGGCTTCGAACTTGTCGCGCTCGCGCGTCATCTTCAGCACTTCCTTCTTGGTGAAGCCGTGCAGGTCGCCGGAGAGCTGCTCCTCCAGCATCTTGAAGCGCTTGATCGAGGCCGAGATGGTCTTCCAGTTGGTGAGGGTGCCGCCCAGCCAGCGGTGGTTGACGAAATGCTGGCCGCAGCGCCGTGCCGCTTCCGCGATCGGCTCCTGGGCCTGGCGCTTGGTGCCGACGAACAGCAGCTTGCCGCCCGCCGCCGCGGTGGCCCGCACGAAGTCGAGCGCGCGGGCGAACAGCGGCACCGTCTGCGAGAGATCGAGGATGTGGACCCCGTTGCGCTCGCCGAAGATGTAGGGCTTCATCTTCGGGTTCCAGCGGTGGGTCTGGTGGCCGAAATGGGCGCCTGCCTCGAGAAGCGCCTGCATCGACACGACGGGCGTGTCCAGGTTCATGATCGTCTCCTGACCGGTTCTGCCGCTGCGCGGATGAGCCGGACTTATGCCCGGCACCGGAAGGTTGCCCCGCGCATGAGGAATGGATGCGGGTGCTACGCGCCGCATCGAGGGAAGTCAACCCGGAGCGTCCGCCCGGCTGCACCGGGCGGACTCCCCGAGGGGTCGGCCGTCAGGCCGCCGCGAGCCTCTGCCGGCGCAGCGCCGTGCCCACCAGGCCGAAGCCGGCGATCAGCAGGGCCCAGCTGGCCGGCTCCGGGATCACGCCACCGGTGAACCGCAGCGTGGAGATTCCGACCCGTCCATCCACGCCCTCGACCACGAAGAACTTCACGCCGGTCGCCGTGAAGGCGTGGCTGCCAGTCGCTTCCGGGCCCGAAGGCGGAAAGTCGAAGGTCTCGAGCAGGTTCGATCCCGAATCGAGGAGCGACACGGAGAGCGGACTGTCGGGAACCACGAGAAGGTCGAAGGAGACCGCCGACACGATGCCGGTGAAGGTAATGGTTCCGCTCGACCCGTCGAGCGCAATCCCCTGCCCATCGAACGTGTCGCGGGGGTCCGAATACTGGTAGAAGTTCGCGGCCGTGATGCCGAACGCGGCATACTGGTTCGTCACCGGGGTCAGGTTCGGAAGCCCGAGCTCGGTGAAGGTGATGGTGGTGGCCGCCGACGCCGGCAAGGCCGCGGATGCCGCTGTCAGGGCCAAGGCCAAGAGCCTGATACGCATGGTCGATCTCCCGCTGTTTGGCAGAATTCCATCCGGTGGCCGCGGGTCTGTCCGGATCTCCCGGATCGGGGAGCGGCCGACCGGCGACCCCGCCGGGCCGGGCTCCGCTGCCCGTCAGGCCACCAGGCGCAGCGGCGCCGAAAGCGGCACGGCCGAGACCTCGGCGATCGCGGGGTCGACGCGCAGCGCCTCGATGAGCGCGGCATCGCAGCGGAACCGGCGGCCGAGCGCCACGGTCGCAAGCCCGGCCGCTGTCGGCACCTCCACCTCGATCCGGGTCCGGCCATCGCGCGGCAGACCCTTGAGGAGGCCGATCAGGCGCGCGGGATCGGCCTCGGGCACGAGCCGCAGGCACAGCCGGGCGCGGACGCTGGCGGCCACGGAGGAAAGGGGCCGCGCCGCGCTGATCGCCAGGCGCGGCTCGGCATCCCCCTCGCGCCACAGGAGGTCGACCGTCAGCAGCAGCGGCTCGCCGCTTTCCTCTGCCTCGCGCAGCAGCGGGAACAGGTCGGGCTCGAAGCAGGACGCGTTGAAGCTCCCGCCACCGTCGGAGAGGTCGACCCCGAGGTAGCGCGCCTCGGGCCCCCGGTTCTGGCGGCTGCGCCAGAACAGCTTCTCGACAAGGCCGGCCATGGTGACCGTCTCGCGCGTGCCCGCCCGGCCTGGCGTGCGCGCGCGCAGTTCGGCCGAGTTCACCACTCCCTCGGCGGCAAGGACGAGCGCGTGGCGGTCGACCGGGTGCCCCGACAGGAAGAAGCCGAAGGCCTCGCGCTCGTGGGCGAGCGCCTCGCCGAGGCGCCAGGGCGCGTCCTCGCCTTCGGGGAGGGCCAGCGCGGCCCCGCACCCGGCGCCGAACAGCCCGCCCTGCCCGGTCTCACGGGCGCGCGCCGCCGCCTGCGCCGTGCCGAGCAGGATCTCGGCGGCGCGATGGGCGCGGTCGCGGCGGGGTTCGAGGCAGTCGAAGGCGCCGGCGCTGGCAAGCGCCTCGACCTGGCGGCGGTTGAGCGCCCGGGGGTCGACCCGCGCCGCCCAGTCCTCGAGCGAGCGGAACGGGCCGCCCCGCGCGCGCTCGGCAACCATGGCGCCCATGGCCGCCTCGCCCACGCCCTTCAGCGCGCCGAGCGCGTAGCGAACCGCCGGCGCGCCGTCATGGTCCTCCACGGTGAAGTCCGCGCCGCTCGCATTGACGTCGGGCGGCAGCAGCGTGACGCCGTTGCGCCGCATGTCGTCGACCAGCAGCCGGATCTTGTCGGTGTCGGCGATGTCGAAGGCGAGCGAGGCCGCGAAGAAGGCCGCCGGGTGGTGCGCCTTCAGCCAGGCGGTCTGGTAGGCGATGAGCGCGTAGGCGGCGGCGTGGCTCTTGTTGAAGCCGTAGCCGGCGAACTTCTCGACCAGGCGGAAGATGTGCGCGGCCTGCTCGCGGTCGACGCCGCGGGCCACCGCCCCCTCGACGAACCGTTCGAGCTGGGCGTCCATGACCGCCTTGTCCTTCTTGCCCATGGCGCGGCGCAGCAGGTCGGCCTCGCCGAGCGAGTAGCCGGCGAGCGTCTGGGCGATCTGCATCACCTGTTCCTGGTAGACGATGATGCCGTAGGTCGGCTTCAGGATCCCCTCGAGCGCTGGGTGGAGCCAGTCCACCGGCTCGCGCCCCCACTTGCGCGCGGCAAAGCTCGGGATGTTGTCCATCGGGCCGGGGCGGAACAGCGCGCCGAGCGCGATGATGTCCTCGAACAGCGTCGGGCGGACCAGCGCGAGCGCGCGCCGCATGCCCGGGCTTTCGAACTGGAACACCCCGACCGTGTTGCCGCGGGTGAGCAGCCGGTAGACCTCGGGGTCGTCGAGCGGCAGGGCCGCGATGTCGACCGCGACTCCGCGCGCGGCCAGCAGCTTGACCGCGCGGTCGATGACCGAGAGGGTCTTGAGGCCGAGGAAGTCGAACTTGACGAGGCCTGCCGCCTCGGCGCTCTTGAGATCGAACTGGGTGACGGGAAGGTCGGAACGCGGGTCGCGCTGGAGCGGCACCAGCTCGGCAAGCGGCCGGTCGGCGATGACGACTCCGGCGGCATGGGTGGAGGTGTGGCGCGGCCGGCCCTCGAGCCGCCGGGCGATGGAGACGAGGCGCGCGATCCGCGGGTCGGCGGCCATGGCTTCCGAAAGCTCGGGCACTTCGCGCAGCGCCCGCTCGAGATCCCACGGGTCGGCCGGCTCGTGCGGGATCATCTTGGCGATCCGGTCGACCTCGCCGTAGGACATCTGGAGGACCCGGCCGACATCCTTCACCACGGCGCGCGCCTTCAGGCTTCCGAAGGTCACGATCTGGGCGACCCGGTCGGCGCCATATTTCCGCTGGACGTAGCGGATCACCTCGTCGCGGCGGGTTTCGCAGAAGTCGATGTCGAAGTCCGGCATCGACCGCCGCTCGGGGTTGAGGAACCTCTCGAACAGGAGGTCAAAGGGCAGCGGGTCGAGATCGGTGATGCCGAGCGCCCAGGCGACGAGCGAGCCCGCGCCCGAACCGCGCCCCGGCCCCACCGGTATCCCCTGGGCCCGCGCCCAGCGGATGAAATCGGCGACGATCAGGAAATAGCCGGAGAAGCCGGCCTCGTGGATGATGGCGAGCTCGTGGGCGAGCCGGGCGGCATAGGCGTCCCGGTCGGTCGCACCGTGCCGGACGGCGAGCCGGGCCTCGAGCCCCTCCCGCGCCAGCCGGTCGAGCTCGGCGCGCTCGGCTGCCTCGTCGGCCACCAGCTTGGGGAGGACGGGCGCGCGGCTTCCCAGCGCGAAGGCCGTCCGCCGGGCGACGAGAAGGGTGTTGGCGACGGCCTCGGGCAGGTCGGCGAAGCGTTCGGCGAAGGCGTCGGGGTCGAGCAGAAACTGGCCAGGGTTGGAGCGCGGCCGGTCCGCCGTCTCGAGATAGGCGCCGTGGCGCACGCAGAGCATGACATCGTGGGCGGCATGGTCCTCGGGCGCGAGAAAGCGCGCCAGCGCCGTGCCCACGATCGGAACCCCCCGGGCGTGCGCCCAGGCGAGCAGGGCATCCTCCGCCCGCGCCTCCTCCGCCTCCCCGGTGCGGGGGATCTCGACGAACAGCCGGTCGCCGAACAGCTGCAGAAGCGCCTCGCCGGTGGCGCCGAACTCCTGCCCCGCCGCCGCGCGGCGCACCAGCGGGCCATCGGCGCCGCCCGTGAGCGCGATGAGGCCGGCCGTCCGCCCGGCCAGCGCGGACAGCGGAAGGCCCGCCCCCTCGCCATGCTCGAGGTGGGCGGCGCTCACCAGCGCGATGAGATTGGCATAGCCCTCGGCATCCTGGGCGAACAGGGGAAGCCAGTCCGGCTCCGCCCTGGCATGGCCGGGCACGGCGCGCGCCGGCCCGGCGGGCGCAAGGGGCACAAGCGCACCCACGATCGGCTGCACGCCGGCGGCGAGACAGGTCTGCGAGAAGGTCATGGCGGCGTGGAGGTTGCAGCGGTCGGCAAGCGCCACGGCCGGGAAGCCGAGGGCCGCCGCGGCCTTGACCAGGGGCTTCACCTCGATCGTCGATTCGAGGATGGAGTAGCAGGACTGGATCCGGAGGGGGACGTGCATCGCCCCGCCACTGTGCGCGCGCGGGCGGAGCGGCTCAAGGCGCCCCGGAGCCGCCGGGCCGGAAAAGCTGTGGATGGCCTCAGGCCGGCGCCAGCCGGCCGTGGTCGAGCCGGAGGATTCGGTCCATCCGCAGGGCGAGCGCCCGGTTGTGGGTGGCGACGAGCGCGGCGGCACCCTCGCCGCGGACAAGGTCGAGGAAGGCGTGGAGCACGCGTTCGGCCGTGTCCTCGTCGAGGTTGCCGGTCGGCTCGTCGGCCAGCACCAGCACCGGCCGGTTGGCGAGCGCCCGGGCCACCGCGACGCGCTGCTGCTCGCCGCCCGAGAGCTGGCTCGGCCGGTGGGTGAGCCGCTCGCCGAGGCCGAGCGCGACGAGAAGCTGCCGGGCCCGGCCCTCGGCCTCGGCCCGGCGGACGCCCGCCACCAGCTGCGGCAGCATCACATTCTCGGCCGCGGTGAAGTCGGGCAGCAGGTGGTGGAACTGGTAGACGAAGCCGAGGCGGTCGCGGCGGAGCGCCGTGCGGGCCGCATCGTCGAGGCCGTCGGCGCGGCGGCCATCGATCGAGAGATGCCCCGTCCAGCCACCCTCGAGCAGGCCGGCGGCCTGGAGCAGGGTCGACTTGCCCGACCCCGAGGGCCCGAGCAGGGCGACGATCTCGCCCCGGGCGACGTCGAGGTCGACGCCCTTCAGCACCTCGATGGTCTGGCCGCCCTGGGAGAAGCTGCGGCACAGGCCGCGCATCGCAAGGGCGGGATGGGCCGTCGCCATGGCCTACTCGTAGCGCAGGACGGTGACCGGGTCGGTCGAGGCCGCCCGCCAGGCCGGGTAGAGCGTGGCGAGGAACGACAGGCCGAGCGCAAGCGCGACGATGCCGATGACCTCCACCGGATCGGTCCGGCTCGGAAGCTCGGTCAGGTAGCGGATCGACGGGTCCCACAGCTCGATTCCCGTCAGCCGCGCCGCGCCGACCACGATCTCCTGCCGGAAGTGCAGCACGAGGAAGCCGAGGGCGAGGCCGAGCACCACGCCAAGCCCGCCGATCAGCGTGCCGACGCTCATGAAGATGCGCATCATCGCCAGGCGCGACGCCCCCATGGTCCGCAGGATGGCGATGTCGCGCGTCTTGGCCCTCACCAGCATGATGAGCGAGGAGAGGATGTTGAAGACGGCAACCAGGATGATGATCGAGAGCACCCAGAACATGACGGTGCGCTCGACGACGAGCGCCTCGAACAGCGCCGCGTTCATCTGCCGCCAGTCGAGGATCCGGCCGACCGGCGCCACGTCCGCGGCCAGCGGGGCGAGGATCGTCCCGACCTGGTCCGGGTCGCGCGTCGTCACTTCGACGAGGCCGACCGCATCCCCGAGCCGGAGCAGGGTCTGCGCCTGCGGGATCGGCATCAGCACGAAGGCGCGGTCGAAGTCGAACAGGCCGATCTCGAACAGCGCGACGACCTCGTAGGCGACGATCCGCGGCACGCTGCCGAACGGCGTCACCTGCCCGTCGGGCGAGACCAGCGCGATCGTGTCGCCCACACGGATGCCGAGGTTCTCGGCGAGGCGCACGCCGATCGCCACGCGCGGCGCGTCATCGGCAAGCCGGTCGAGCGAGCCAGAGATGACATTCCCGGCGATGACCGGGTTGGCGCGGATGTCCTCGATCCGCATGCCGCGCACCAGCGCGCCTTCCACCCGCGACTTCGCCGTCGCCATCAGCGGCTGCTCGATGAGCGGAATGGCCGAGACCACGCCCGGCGTCGCCCGGGCGCGCGCGAGCACCGTCTCCCACGCCTCGAGCCGGCCGCCATAGCCCTGCACCACGGCATGGCCGTTCAGGCCCTGCATCCGGTCGAACATCTCGGCCCGGAAGCCGTTCATCACGCTCATGACCGCGATCAGCGCTGCAACCCCCAGCGCGACCGCAAGGAGCGAGATGGCCGCCACCAGGAAGATGAAGCGCTCGCCGCACCCCGGCAGAAGGTAGCGGCCGGCAATGAACCGCTCGGTGCGGGAGATCATGGGCGGGGGGTCCCTCGTGCTGCTGCGCGCGCCTCTAGCCGGCGATCCGCGCGAGCGCCGCCTCGAGCGAGAGCTCCGCCCGCTCGCCCGTCGCCCGGCGCTTCAGCTCGACGGTGCCGGCGGCGAGGCCCTTGGGTCCGACCGTGACCACCCAGGGAAGCCCGATCAGGTCCATCGTCGCGAACTTCTCGCCGGGCCGCGCGTCGCGGTCGTCGTGGAGCACCGACCGGCCGAGGGCGCCGAGCCGGGCCTCGACATCGGCCGCGCCCGCCATGACCGCCGGGTCCTCGGGGCGGAGATTGACGAGGCCGACGTCGAAGGGCGCGACGCTGTCGGGCCAGATGATGCCCGCCGCGTCGTGGCTCGCCTCGATGATCGCGCCGGCAAGGCGCGAGACGCCGATGCCGTAGCTGCCGCACAGCGGCGTGACCATCGTGCCGTCGCGCGCCTGCACCTGCATTCCCATGGCGGCCGTATACTTGGTGCCGAAGAAGAAGATGTGCCCCACCTCGATCCCGCGCCGCTGCGCGAGGCGCGCCGGCGGCACCGGGCAGTCGGCGATCTTCGCATGTTCCTCGGCCTCCATGGCGTAGAGGCCGCGCAGCTTCGCCGGGGCGTCGGGATCGGACAGGTCCACCTCGTCCAGCGCCGAATCGTAGAAGATCTCGCTCTCGCCGGTCGAGGCGAGGATGTGGAACTCGTGGGAAAGATCCCCGCCGATCGGGCCGGTCGGGGCCTTTACGGGAACGGCGCGCAGGCCGAGCGCAGCGAAGGTCCGCAGATAGGCGGTGAACATGGCGTCATAGCTCGCCCGGCCGCCCTCCATGTCGAGGTCGAAGCTGTAGGCGTCCTTCATCAGGAACTCGCGACCGCGCATCACGCCGAAGCGCGGCCGGACCTCGTCGCGGAACTTCCACTGGATGTGGTAGAGCGTGCGCGGCAGGTCGCGGTAGCTCCTCACGCAGTCGCGGAACAGCGCGGTCACCATCTCCTCGTTGGTAGGGCCGTAGAGCATTTCGCGGCCGTGGCGGTCGGCAATCCGCAGCATCTCCGGCCCATAGGCGTCGTAGCGGCCGGATTCGCGCCACAGGTCGGCGGGCTGGATGGTCGGCATCAGCATCTCGATCGCGCCGGCGCGGTCCTGCTCGCGCCGGACGATCGCGGCAATCCGGTCGAGCACCCGCAAGCCCAGCGGCAGCCAGGCGTAGATGCCGGCGGCGGTCTGGCGGATGAGCCCGGCGCGGAGCATGAGCTGGTGGGAGACGATCTCGGCCCCGGCCGGAGTCTCCTTCAGGACCGGCAGGAGATAGCGGGACAGGCGCTGGGAACGCGGGTGCATCGGACCTCTGGAGACTTGAGAGGGCGCCGGGGTAGCGAAGCTGTGGCAGCCCGGCAACAGCGCAGGGCCAAACCGGCCCTGTCCTTTTCGCTTTCATGACAGCGGCTGCGCGAAGGGATATGGGCAGCGCTCCAATCCCGCGTGGCCGGAGCAACACGGTCGGGGTTCAGGGACCAATCGGGGACGGGGCGGCGCCGGGTCCGCGCGGTCCGGCGCCGCTTCCATTGCCAGCCCAGGCAGCTTCAGACCAGGCGGCCTTCAGACCAGGCGGCCTTCAGACCAGGCGGCTCTGGCGGACGGCCGCGGCGATGAAGCTGGCGAACAGCGGGTGGGGGGCGAAGGGCTTCGACTTCAGTTCCGGGTGGAACTGGACGGCCACGAACCAGGGATGATCGGGCCGCTCGACGATCTCGGGAAGCCGCCCGTCGGGCGACATGCCGGTGAACGCGAGGCCGCCGGCCTCCAGCCGCTCGCGATAGGCGGTGTTGACCTCGTAGCGATGGCGGTGGCGCTCCGAGATTTCGGTCGTGCCGTAGATCGCCGCGGCATGGCTGTTGCCGGCAAGCACGGCCGGATAGGCCCCGAGCCGCATGGTGCCGCCGAGATCGCCGCCCTCGTTTCGCTGCTGGAGCCCCTCGGCCGACATCCACTCGTGGATCATCCCGACCACGGGCTCATCGGTCGGCCCGAACTCGGTCGAGGAGGCGGCAGGGATGCCGGCGAGGTTCCGGGCGGTCTCGACGCACGCCATCTGCATCCCGAAGCAGATGCCGAGATAGGGCACGCGCCGCTCGCGGGCGAAGCGGATGGCGGCGATCTTCCCCTCGGCGCCGCGCTCACCGAAGGCGCCGGGCACGAGGATGGCGTGCAGCGGCTCGAGCCGGGGGGCGATCTCGCTCGCGTCGCCCTCGAAAATCTCGGCGTCGATCCAGCGGACGTCGACCTTCACCCGGTTGGCGATGCCGCCGTGCACCAGCGCCTCGTTGAGCGACTTGTAGGCATCGGGCAGGCCGACATATTTGCCGACCACGCCGACCGTCACCGTCCCTTCCGGGTTCTTCAGCCGGTCGACGATGTCGGCCCAGCGGGACAGGTCGGGCTCGCGGCCCGGGGGAAGGCCGAAGGCGTGGATGACCTGCGCGTCGAGGCCCTCCTGATGATACTGGAGCGGCACGGCGTAGATGGAGGGCGCGTCGAGCGCGGGGATGACCGCCTCCTTCGGCACGTTGCAGAAGAGCGCGATCTTGCGCCGCTCGCTCTCGGGAAGCGGGTGTTCGCAGCGGCACACCAGGACGTCGGGCTGCACGCCGAGCGAGGCCAGCTCGCGCACCGAGTGCTGGGTGGGCTTGGTCTTCAGCTCGCCGGCGGCGGCGATGTAGGGCACCAGCGTCACGTGGATGGAGACGCTCATCCCGCGCCCCAGCTCGTTCCTGAGCTGGCGGACCGCCTCGATGAAGGGGAGCGATTCGATGTCGCCCACCGTGCCGCCGATCTCGCACAGCACGAAGTCGACATCCTCGGTGTCGGCCGTGGCGAAGGCCTTGATCGCGTCCGTGACATGCGGGATCACCTGGACGGTCGCGCCGAGATAGTCCCCGCGCCGCTCGCGGGCGATGATGGTCTGGTAGATCCGGCCGGCCGTCACATTGTCCGACCGGCGCGAGGCCACCCCGGTGAAGCGCTCATAGTGGCCGAGATCGAGGTCGGTCTCGGCGCCGTCGTCGGTCACATAGACCTCGCCGTGCTGGTAGGGGCTCATCGTTCCCGGATCGACGTTGAGATAGGGGTCGAACTTGCGGATCCGCACGCGATAGCCGCGGGCCTGCAGCAGCGCCCCGAGCGCTGCCGCCATGAGGCCCTTGCCGAGCGAGGAGACCACGCCGCCGGTGATGAAGACGAACCGCGCCATGGGAGAAAAGCCCTAGCCGAGCCGCCTCCGGCTTGTCACCCGCGGGCGGCCCGGCCCCCGCACTTGTCCACAGCTACTTCTGGATCGGCGGGAGATCGGCCGGAAGCGCCGGTCCGGCAGGCGCAGGCGAAGCGGGCGCAGGCGCCGCCGGGGCTGCCGGCGCCTCGCCGGTCGCGGGCCGGGCAAGGCTGGTGTCGATCGGCCGGTCGGCACGCGTCGCCCCGGCAAGCATGGCAAGCCCGAGCGAGGTTGCGATGAACAGGGCCGCGAGGATCGCCGTGGTCCGGGTGAGGAGGTCGGCAGCACCACGGGCCGACACCAGCCCGCCGGCCGAACCGCCGCCGGTCAGGCCGCCACCTTCCGAGCGCTGCATCAGGATGACGCCGACGAGCGCCAGGGCGAGCAGCCCCTGCACCACGAGAAGGAAGGTCATCAGCATCGTGTCATGTCCATCATCCGGCCGGACCCGCCGGCGATCGCGGCCGGGCAGATAGGGTCTCGGGCCCGCCGAGGCAAGCCGACGTGCCTTCGCGGCTACTGGCCGAAGCCGGGCTCGGCGGCGAGGCGCTCGGCCTCGTCGGCGGCGGCCGCCAGCGCCCCGGCCTTGGCCCGGCATTCGGCCGCCTCCGCCTCGGGCCGCGAATCGGCGACGATCCCGGCGCCGGCGGTCACGTGCATCAGCCCATCCTTCACGACCGCCGTGCGGAGCACGATGCAGCTGTCCATGCTGCCGTCGGCGCCGAAATAGCCGACTCCGCCCGCATAGACCCCGCGCCGTTCCGGCTCGAGCTCGGCGATGATTTCCATCGCCCGGATCTTCGGCGCGCCCGAGACCGTGCCGGCAGGAAAGCCGGCGAGCAGCGCATCGATCGCGTCGCGCCCGGCCGCCAGCCGGCCCACCACGTTCGAGACGATGTGCATCACGTGGCTGTAGGTCTCGACCGTGAAGCGTTCGCTCACGCGGACGCTGCCGGCAGCGGCCACCCGGCCGACATCGTTGCGGCCGAGATCGAGCAGCATCAGATGCTCGGCCCGCTCCTTGGGGTCGGCCAGAAGCTCGTCATGCCGCCGCGCATCCTCCTCCTCGTCGGCACCGCGCGGGCGCGTCCCGGCGATGGGGCGGATCGTCACGTCGCCGTCGCGCACCCGGACCAGGATCTCCGGGCTCGATCCGGTGACCGCGAACCCGGGAAGGTCGAGATGGTAGAGGAAGGGGGACGGGTTCACCCGTCTGAGCGCGCGGTAGAGAGCGAAGGGCGGCAGCGCGAAGGGCCGCACGAAGCGCTGGGCCAGCACCACCTGGAAGATGTCCCCGGCAGCGATGTAGGCCTTGGCCGCCTCCACCATGGCCCGGTAGCGCGCCTCCGGAAGGACGGGTGCGAGGGGCGGCGGCGCGGCCTCGGCCGGCTGCCAGCGGACGCAGGGGGGAAGGCCCTGGCCGAGCCGCGCGGCGGCGGCCTCCAGCCGCTCGGCTGCGGCAGCGGCTGCGGCCGGATCGTCCCCCTCGTCCCAGACGGGCGCCAGCAGGTGCAGCTCGTCCCGCAGGCGGTCGAAGACGAGCAGGAGGCCGGCGCGAACGAACAGCATGTCCGGAAGCCCGAGCGGGTCGGCCTCCGGCTGCGGCAGCGTCTCGACCAGCGCCGCCGTCTCGTAGCCGAAATAGCCAGCAAGAAAGGGCGTGGCCGGGGGCGTGCCGGGCGGCAGCTCCATGGCGATGCCGCCGACCAGCGACCGCAGCGCGGCCAGCGGATCGCCGGGAACCGGCACGAAGGCGGTGCGGTCCCGCCGCCAGGCCCGGTTGATCCGCGCCGCGGTGCCGCGCACCTCGAAGACGAGATCGGGATCGAGCCCCAGCATCGACCAGCGCCCGCGCGTGCGGCCGCCCTCGACGGATTCGAGCAGCCAGTCGCCCCGGCCGGGCTCGGAAAGCTTGAGCCAGGCCGAGACGGGCGTCTCGACGTCGGCGGAAAGCCGGAGGCCGAGCAGCCGGTGCCGGCGCGCCAATGCAGCCGTCACGACGCGGGCGAGGTCACGGCGCGGACGACGCGTCGCCCGCAAGCCGGGCCTTCACGGCATCGATCGCGGCCGGCACGCGGGTGACGCCGACGTCGCGCTGCACCGCGCGCACGAAGGTCTCGGCAAGCTCGTTGGCGGCCGACTGGGCAAGGCTCTGCCGCATCGGGCCGGACAGCTGCGCTGCATCCGCCGGCTTGGCCCGCTGGATCTCCTCGGTGCGGACCACATACCAGCCCTGCCCGCCCGGGGCGGGTGCGACCTTCGCCGCACCTGCCGGCAGGCTGAGGAGCATCAGCACCGGCGGCGGAATCCGCTCCCCGGTCTGGGCAGCGCGGGCAAGCTCCAGCCGCCGCACCAGAACCTGCTGCGGGGGCGGCAGGCCGCGGGCGCGGGCGGCAGCGGCGAGATCGCCCCCGTCCCTGGCCAGGCCGTCGGCGATCGTCCGCGCGGCCGCAAGCCGGGCGTCGGCGAGATAGGCCGAAAGCACCCGGTCGCGGACCGCCTGGAGCGGGATCGGGGCCGGCGGGATCACCTCCGTCACTTCGAGCAGCAGGTAGTTGCCGGTCCCGTCCTCGACCACGGCCGCACCGTCCGACGGCTCGGCGGCGAACGCCCGCGCGACATGGGCTGCCGGCCGTGGCACGAGGCGGCTGCCCTCTTCCAGCACCAGGCCATCGGCCGTCGTGGGCGCAACCTCGACCAGCGTGAGCCCGAAGGCGGCGGCAACGTCGCCGAGCGGCTCGCCGGCCTCAATCCGGTCCTCGATGGCGGCGACCCGCTCGGCGAGCAGCGCCTCGGTCCGCTCGGCCAGCAGCTTCGCCGCGATGGTCTCGCGAACCTCGGAAAGGGGCCGAAGGCGCGCGGGCACCACGCGCTCGACCAGCACCACATGCCAGCCGATGGGGCCCCGGACCGGCGCCGACACGCGACCCTCGGGGGCGGCGAAGGCCGCCTTCGCCACCTCGGCGTTGAGCTGTGCGGCAAGCTCGGCCTGGCTCAGGGTTCCAAGCGCCGTGTCGGCGGGGCCGAAGCCCGCGGCCCTGGCGGCAGCGGCAAAGTCGGTGCCCCCGGCGATCCGGTCGGCCAGCGCCTTCGCCTCGGCCTCGGACGGCAGCACCACCTGGCGCAGCGCGCGCCGCTCGATCCCGCCGAACTCGGCCGGGTTGGCGCGCCAGTAGGCCTCGATGCCGGCGGCCGAAGGCGTCGCCTCGCGGGCCAGCGCGGCCCGGTCGATGACCGCCTCGCGCCAGGCCCGGCGCTCGGGGACGGTCCAGGCCGAGCGGTTGCGCTCCCAGAAGGCGCGCAGCGTCGGCTCGTCCGGCGCAGGAGGAGCCGGGGCCAGGGCGGCAGGAACCGCAACGATCGTGCCGCGGCGCGCTTCGAGCAGCAGGGTGGCATAGGGCTCGACCAGCATCTCGGGCACGGTGGTGCCGAGCAGCACCGGCCGCAGCAGCAGCCGCTGGGCGAAGTTGGCGGCAATCTCCAGCCGGAGCATCTCCTCCGACATGCGCTGCTGCTGGAGGAAGCGCCGGAAGGCGGCGTCGTCGAACTTGCCGGCCACCTGCAGCGCCGGAATGCTGGCAATCTCGCCGTCGACGATGCGCTTGCCGATCGGGATCTCCGCCTTCTCCGCAAAGGCGGCGAGCGCGCGGCCGACGAGAAGCTGTTCGAGCATCATGTCGAGCCCGCCCAGCTGCACGAAGGACGGCATGGTGAGCTGAGGGTTGGCTTCGCGCTCGCGCGCGAGCGCGCGGCTGGCCGCATCGGCCAGGTCCGTCTCGCCAATCCCGGTGGTGCCGACACGCGCGACTTCCCGGCCACGGGCACCGGTCGCCGGCGGAGTCGCCTGACCGTAGAACAGGGTGACGACGAGGGCGAGGAGGGCAAGGCCGAGGATGGTCGCGCCAACCCAAGACTTCGTCGACCTGCGGATGGCGTCGAGCATGCCGGCCCCTGAACTCCCCGTCCCTGGTTTGGCGGGCTCCTAGCGGTGCCGATGGGCCTTGGCTAGGGTTGCGGCCGTGGCGCGCGCCGCACCCCCGGTCCCGGGATCGCTGATCCTGACGCTCGGCCTCGACCGGGAGAGCGAGGCCGCGCTCGATGCGCTGCGGCGCGCCGCCTGGCCCGGCGCCAACCCCGGGGTGCCCGCGCATCTCAGCCTGCTGCGCCAGCTTCCAGGGCCGCAGCTGCCCGTCATCAGGTCCGAGCTTGCCACGGAGGCGCGCGGGCGGATGCCGTTCCCGATCCGCTTCCTTGCGCCCCGCGCCCACGGCGACGCCCTGTTCCTGCCTGCCCGCGGGGAGGAGCTTTCCGACCTCCACGCCGCGCTGGTCCACCGGCTCCACCCCATGCTCCGCCTGCAGGACCGGGAGCGGCCCGACCTCCACGTGACCCTGGCCGCCGGGCTGGCGCCCCGGGCCGCGAGGAACCGCGCGGCGGCTCTGGCGGAGAGCGGGCTCCCGGCGCGCGCCAGCGCCGAGGCGCTCCTGCTGTGGCAGTTGCTGCCCCGGCCCGGAGCGGAGGCGGCGCCGAAGCGGCCCATGGCATGGTCCTTGCTTGTGAGGCTGCGCCTTGGCCGGTAAGGACCGGGGCCATGTCGATCCCTTCCCGTGCCGGCAGGTGCGCGGCGCTCCTGCTTGCCGCGGCCGCCCTGGTGCTCGCGCCCGGCTGCGCCCGCGACCGCAACAGGCCCCGCGAGGCCGCCTACATCGCGCGCGACGCCGAGACCCTCTACACGCTCGCCCGCACCACGCTGGACCAGGGGAACTACAAGACCGCGGCCGGCCTGTTCGACGAGGTGGAGCGCCAGCATCCCTATTCGATCTGGGCGCGGCGGGCGCAGCTGATGTCGGCCTTCAGCCACTATGCGGCGCGGGACTATTCGGCGGCGATCCTCTCGGCGCAGCGCTTCCTCTCGCTTCACCCCGGCAACCGCGACGCACCCTATGCCCATTACATCATCGCGATGAGCTATTATGAGCAGATCGCCGACGTGCACCGCGACCAGCGCGTGACCCAGCAGGCCAAGGATGCGATGAACGAGCTCGTCCGCCGCTTCCCCGCCTCGCCCTATGCCGCCGATGCCCGCCTCAAGCTCGACCTCATCGACGACCATCTGGCCGGCAAGGAAATGGAGATCGGCCGCTTCTACGCGCGCAACCGGCAGTGGATCGCAGCCTCGATCCGCTTCCGCCGGGTCATCGACCAGTATCAGACCACCAGCCATGTCCCCGAGGCGCTCTACCGTCTCGTCGAGGCCTATCTCGCGCTCGGCATCCCCGAGGAGGCGAAGCGTTCGGCCGCCGTGCTCGGCGCCAATTTCCCGGGCTCGAAGTGGTACGAGCGCGGCTACAGGCTGATGCAGAGCCACGCGGGCTGACCTTGCTCGTCCAGCTCACGATCCGCGATCTCGTCCTCATCGAGACCGCGGTTCTCGAGCCGGGCCCGGGCTTGACCGTTCTCACCGGCGAGACGGGCGCCGGCAAGTCGATCCTCCTCGACGGGCTCGGGCTGGTGCTCGGCGACCGGGCCGACGCAGCGCTCGTCCGCGCCGGCGCGCCGCAGGCAAGCGTCAGCGCGAGCTTCGCCCTGGCCCCCGACCACCCCGCCCGTGCGCTCCTTGCGGCAAGCGACATCCCGGATGCCGATCCGCTCCTCGTCCGCCGGGTCGTCCGCGCCGACGGCGGCAGCCGCGCCCATGTCAATGACACGCCCGTCTCGGCCGGCCTGCTCCGCCAGCTTGGAAGCCTGCTCGTCGAAGTGCATGGCCAGCATGACGACCGTGGCCTCCTCAGCCCCCGCGGCCATCTCGACCTGCTCGACGCCTATGCCGGGGCCGACCGCAGCGCGGCAACCGACGCCTGGAACCGGCGCATGGCGGCCGAAGCCGCGCATGCGGCCGCGCACGCGCGGCTTGAGGCCGATCGCGCGGAACGCGACTTCCTCGCCCACGCGCTCGCCGAGCTCGAGGCGCTCGACCCGAAGCCGGGGGAGGAGGCCGAGCTCGCCGAGACGCGGCGGCGGATCCAGGAGGGCGCGCGCCTTGCCGAATCGCTCGATGCGCTCGACCGCCAGATCTCGGGCGCCGACGGGGCGCTCGCCCTGCTGCGGCAGGCGGCACGGCGGCTCGAGCGGCTGGCGCAGGCCGACCCGGCGCTGGCCGAAGCCGTCGGGTCCGTCGACCGGATGCTCGTCGAGGGCGATGAGCTCGAAGCCGCGCTGGCTGCCGCCCGCCGCCGGTGGCTGGTCACGCCGGACGCGCTCGAGGCCGCCGAGGCGCGGCTGTTCGATCTGCGCGCTGCCGCCCGCAAGCATCGGGTGCCCCCCGATGCCCTGCCCGAGGTGGCGGCCGGGCTCGCCGCCCGGCTGCAGGCGATCGCGTGCGGGGAGACGGCGCTCGCCGCGCTGGAGACCGAAGTCGCCGCGGCCCGCGCCGCGCACGCCGCGGCCGCGGCCGCGCTGTCGGCCCTGCGCGCGGCAGCCGCCGAGCGGCTGGATCGCGCCGTCAACGCCGAGCTTCCCGCGCTTCGGCTCGAGGCGGCGCGGTTCCGCACCCGGCTTGCTCCGGCCGACCCCGGCCCGCTGGGCACCGACCGCGCCGAGTTCGAGGTGGCGACCAACCCGGGCGCGGAGTTCGGCGCGCTGACCCGGATCGCCTCGGGCGGCGAGCTCTCCCGCTTCGTCCTCGCCCTCAAGGTCGCGCTTGCCCGGGCCGGCACGGCGGGCACGCTGGTGTTCGACGAGATCGACCGTGGCGTCGGTGGCGCAACCGCAAGCGCCATCGGCAGCCGGCTCGCCCGGGTCGCCGAGAGCGCGCAGGTGCTGGTCGTCACCCACAGCCCGCAGGTGGCAGCCGCCGGCAGCGCCCATGTCCGGATCCACAAGGCCGACGGGCGCACCCGGGTTGCCGCCCTCGACCCGGCCGAGCGGGTGGAGGAGATCGCGCGCATGCTCTCGGGCGCCGAGGTCACGGCCGAGGCGCGGCTGCAGGCGCAGCGCCTGCTCGCCCACGCCGCGGCCGGGACGGCCGTGGCCGCCGGCTGAGGCCCTGCGCGTCCGGCTCAGCGCAGCCTGAGCTCCATGCGGACCCTGTCCCCCTGCGCGCGGAACGGGTCGTTGCCGTCGAGGAAGACCCGCGCCGGATCGACTCCGGGCTCGGCGAGCACGGCCGCGCGGACGGCCTGCGCCCGCGCCTCGCCCAGCGCGCGCAGCGCCGCTGCATCGGGGCGGAAGCCGGGCACCAGTTCGGACCGCATCTGCGCCACCCGCGCCTTGCGCCGCGCCTCCCGGTCTCCCTCCTCCTCGGGGAAGGCCGGCTTGCCGGGCATGCGCCTGGCATAGAGCGCGCGCAGCCGGTCATGCTGCCGCTCGACCGGCAGGTCGGCGAAGGCCATGCCGGCCTCGGCCCTGCGCCCGCCGGCCATCAGCGCGGCATCGAGCGCCCGTTCGGCAAGCGCTGCGGCATCGGCATCGAGCGCGGGCGATGCCGGAATGTCGAGGCGGAGCGCGGGCCGCTCGGCAAGCGCCTTGCCGAGCGCGGCGAGCGTTTCCGCGGCACCTTCGGGAAGCGCTGCCGACCCGGGCGCGAAGTCGACGAACTGCGCGTCCTCGCGGTCGGCGAACAGCCCGCCGAGCGCGCGGAACGGCGCCGTCACCAGCTTGCCCATGAACTGGCCGAGCGCCTTCCAGACCAGCGGCCCAAGGCGGAACTCGGGGTCGTCCACCGTGCCCGAGACCGGCAGCTCGAGCGTGATGACGCCGTTTCGGTCCTTGAGGATTGCGGTTGCGAACCGCACGGGCAGGCCCACCTTCTGCTGGCTCTCGGTCGCCTCGCCCCACTCGAGGCTGTCGATGATGACCCTGTGGTTGGCGGCAAGGGCCGCGTTCGCCACGCGATAGTCGAGCTCCGCGGTCAGCTTGCCCCTGGCGATCGCATAGCCCGCATAGGTGCCCGAATAGGGGTTGAACACCGGCAGGTCGATGTTGCGGAAGACGAGCTGCATGTCGGTCGCCTCGGCATAGTCGAAGGGATTCATCCGGCCCCGGATGGTGACCGGCGAGAAGCGGTCGACGACATGGCCCGCCAGGTCGACCTCGGCGACCTGCCGCGGCCGGTTGCTCACGCCCGCAAGCGTGCCGCGCACGGCCTTGATCTCGGCCCGGAAGTCCGGCTCGATGACGAAGTCGCTGAAGGCAAAGGTGCCATCGGCGATCGTCAGGCGCCGGATGAGGATGGGGAGATCCGGCTCGGCGGCAGGAGGCTTCCGCGCCCGGGCGAGCGCGCGCGCCTGCCGCTCCGCCTCGGCCCGGGCGCGCGCC
>JAJUHA010000002.1 GCA_029268145.1 Sphingomonadaceae bacterium
ATCATCTGGACCAAGTTAAAATACAACTATCACGTGACCCGCGTGTCGGGCCGGGCTAGGCCGCGACCAGCCGGGCGTGGCGCTTGCGGCCGAGGCTGAGCCGCCCCGGCCCGGCGAGACGCGCGTCCGGGTCGGTCACCACGTCGCCGTCGAACCGGACCGCGCCTTCCGCGAGCTTCCGCCTAGCCTCCCCGCGCGAGGCGGCGAGCCCGGCGGCCGTCAGCGCATCGACGACGCCGACGGGGAAGTGCACCCGCGCTTCCGGAAGCGCGTCGCCGGCCGCGCCCTCGGCGAAGGTCGCGCGGGCGGTGGCCTCGGCCTGGCGCGCGGCCTCCTCGCCGCGGCACATCGCGGTCGCGGCATTGGCGAGCGCCACCTTGGCGGCATTGATCTCGGCCCCCTCGAGCCGCTCGAGCCGGCGGATCTCGTCCTCCGGCAGGTCGGTGAACAGGCGCAGGAACCGGCCGACGTCGCGGTCGTCGGTGTTGCGCCAGAACTGCCAATAGTCCCAGTCGGGCAGCTGGTCGCGGTTGAGCCAGACCGCCCCGCGCGCGGTCTTGCCCATCTTGGCCCCGTCCGCCGTGGTGATGAGGGGTGTCGTCAGCCCCAGCAGGTCGGGGCAGCCGACCCGGCGACCGAGTTCGATCCCCTGGACGATGTTGCCCCACTGGTCCGAGCCGCCCATCTGCAGCCGGCAGCCATGGCGCCTTGCCAGCTCGACGAAGTCATAGGCCTGGAGCACCATGTAGTTGAACTCGAGGAAGGACAGCGGCTGTTCGCGCTCCAGCCGCAGCCGGACCGAATCCTGCGCCAGCATCCGGTTGACCGAGAGGTGGCGGCCATAGTCGCGCAGGAAGGGGATGAGCGCGAGGCCGTCGAGCCAGTCGGCATTGTCGACCATGATGGCGTCGCCAGGCCCGTCGCCGAAGCGGAGGAAACGCTCGAAGGCCGTGCGGATCGAGGCCTTGTTGGCCGCAATGGTGGCGTCGCCCAGCAGCTGGCGCTGGCTGTCCTTGCCCGAGGGGTCGCCGATCCGGGTGGTGCCGCCGCCGAGCAGCACGATGGGCCTGCCGCCATGCTGCTGCAGCCGGCGCAGCAGCATGATGGTGGCGAGATTGCCGACATGGAGCGATGGCGCCGTGCAGTCATAGCCGACATAGGCGGCAAGGCCCGGCGCCGCGGCCGCGGCATCGAGGGCTTCCGCGTCGGTCAGCTGGTGGATATGGCCCCGGGCTGCGAGGCTCTGCAGGAAATCCGACCGGTACATGGCACCGGGCGCCTTAGGAGGGAAAGCGGCCATGGAAAAGCGGCCATGAGGCGGGCGCCGGTGGGGCGGCACCCATGAGGAGGCACATGGTGATCGGCCTGATGTCGGGAACCTCGGCCGACGCGGTCGATGCCGCGCTGGTCGAGACCGACGGCGAAGGCGCCGTGCGGCTGGTGGCTGCCGTCGAGCGCCCCTATGCCCCGGCCGAGCGGGCGCAGATCCGCGACGCGGCCCGGCGCGCGCTTGCGCTCGCCGCGCCTTCCGCCGAGCCCGCCATCCGCGAAGCCGAGCGGATGCTGACCCTTGCCCATGCCGAGGCGGTGCGCCTGCTGCCGGGCTGGGAACGGGCCGAGCTGATCGGCTTCCATGGCGCGACCGTCGCCCACCGGCCCGAGCGGGGCTGGACCTGGCAGATCGGCGACGCGGGCCTTCTCGCGCGCATCCTGGGGCGGCCGGTGGTGCATGACTTTCGCAGCGCCGACGTGGCCGAAGGCGGGCAGGGCGCACCGCTGGCGCCGGGCTTCCATCGCGCCGTGACCGGCCATCTGCCGCGCCCCATGGGCGTGCTCAACATCGGCGGTGTCGCCAACCTGACCTGGTTCGCCGACTCCGCATGGGGCGCGTTCGACACCGGGCCGGGCAATGCCCTGATCGACGACTGGGTCGCCGCCCATGGCGCCGGCAGCCGCGATTCGGACGGCGCGCTGGCCTCGGCCGGGCGAGTCCGCGACGATGTGCTGGCAGCGCTCCTCGACAATCCCTGGTTCGACCAGCCGGGCCCAAAGTCGCTCGACCGCGACGATTTCTCCATCCGGCCGGCGCGCGGGCTCGACCTTGCCGACGGCGCTGCGACGCTGACGGCGTTCACGGCCGAGGCGGTCGCACTCGCTCTGCGCGGGCTTCCCGTGCGCCTCTCGCGGCTGCTGGTGTGCGGCGGCGGCCGCCGCAACCGGGCCCTCATGCGGGCGCTGGCCGCACGCACCGGGATCGACGTGGCGCCCGTCGAGGCGGAAGGGCTCGACGGCGATTCGCTCGAGGCCCAGGCCTTCGCCTGGCTCGCCGTCCGCGCGGCCGACGGCAGGCCGACGAGCTGGCCCGAGACGACCGGCGTGTCCCGCCCCGTCAGCGGAGGGCAGCTGGCCCATCCCTGAGCGCCCCGGCCGCCCCGAGCGCGCGGAGCCTGTCCGTCGGCTGGCCGATGCAGAGGATCGCGAGCAGGATGGCAAGCGCGGTGCCCGGAACCGGCGGTGCACGCCCGGTGCGCGCGCGGCAGCGCAGTGGTGACGGCATGGGTGCGCTCCTCGGCAGACGGCCGACCGTGCCCAGCGGATCGGGGCTCACAGGATCGGCAGCAGGATGACGGCGGTCGCGAACAGGATGAGGATGTTGAGCAGGTTCAGCATGGCCCGCGCTCCATGACGAGCGCCGGAGCCGGGCCGGGCGCACGGGCCGTGGCGCGCGCATCTCCCGCCGCGATCAGCATCGCGACGGCGGCGAGGAGCAGGGCGCCTGTCGTGGCCCTGGAGGTGAGGATGCGGTGGCGATGGGTCGGCATGTCGGGCTCCCGTGGCGTCTGACGTCTTTGTTGCGTCATGGCCGCCGGATGCCCGACCCGCGTGAGCGCGGCCG
Source organism: Sphingomonadaceae bacterium (assembly GCA_029268145.1). Lineage (GTDB taxonomy): Bacteria > Pseudomonadota > Alphaproteobacteria > Sphingomonadales > Sphingomonadaceae > Thermaurantiacus. Next base: position 2,897 of record JAJUHA010000002.1, read on the forward strand.
GGGAGGGTGCGTGAATTTTCCGTGAAAGCCGGGCGCTGCCTTGAGACAGCGCCGCGGCGAGGTGGTGGCCTCCGGTCAGTCCCGGAGGATTGCGGCGGTCGCCTGGCCGCGGGCGCGATGCTCCGCGATCGCACGGGCGCGCGCGGGCTGGCTTGCCGCGATGGTGGCCTCCACGCACTCGGCCCTCGCGGCATCGAGCGCGGTGGAGCGGGCGTTGGGCTCGGGGTCGCAGACGGCCTCGGCGGCGCGGGCGATCCGGGCGTCGAGCCGGGCACGGCCCTCGACCGTGGTGAGATCGAGCTGGCTCGTCCGGATGATGACTTCGGCGGGGTTGAAGGTGGCGGAAGCGGCACGAAAAGCGGCTCCCGTGGCGGGTTCGGTTGCGGCCAGCGGCGCTGGGCCGATGGCCGCTGCGACAAGATAGAGGAGAAGGCTGAGCTTCATGATGGTCTCCCTCAGGGCCGGAAGATGCCGGCATGCGGGCGAGCCTATCATGCGTCACGCAGATGTCAAACGACTGTCATCATCGTGTAATGGAAATCTGCAAGCCGAGGTTGCGAATCACCTGCCGGCGTCGGCCCGCAGCCGCCGGTCGAGATAGGCCTCCACCGTCCCCATCAGCTGGTCCATCTCGTGCTGGAAATGGTGGTTGGCCCCCTCGATGGTCGCATAGTCGATGGTGATGTGCTTCTGCGTCTTGAGTTTCTCGACCAGCTTGGCAACCGCCGGCTCGGCCACCACCTCGTCCCCCGTGCCCTGGACGATGAGGCCCGAGGACGGGCAGGGCGCGAGGAACCCGAAGTCATAGAGGTTGGCCGGCGGGGCGATGGAGATGAACCCCTTCACCTCCGGCCGGCGCATCAGCAGCTGCATGCCGATGAGCGCTCCGAACGAGGCGCCGGCGACCCAGGTGCCCGAGCTTTCCGGGTTCATCGCCTGCAGCCAGTCGAGCGCGGAGGCTGCGTCCGACAGTTCGCCGACGCCATTGTCGAACTCGCCCTCGGACCGGCCGACGCCCCGGAAGTTGAAGCGCAGCGTCGCAAAGCCGCGCTTCACGAACATGGTGTAGAGGGCGAGCGTGATCGGATAGTTCATCGTCCCGCCGCTGTGCGGATGCGGGTGGAGGATGATCGCCAGCATCGGCCGCGGGTGGGGGGACGGCTGGTAACGGCCGTGAAGGCGGCCCTCGGGGCCGGGAAAGATGACTTCGGGCATAGATCCCCTTCTGACTTGCGCAATCCGGGCCCGGAGCTGGCCCGACCGCGCAGGGAGGCTGTCGCCTCTCCTTCGCCTTGGCCTATAGGAAGTGGGTGAGGCAAAGGGCAATCGCAAGCCGTTCCATGGCCATGACCTATCTCGACTGGGCCGCGACCGCTCCGCTCCGCCGCGAGGCCGCGGATGCCGTTGCCGCCGCCTGCGCCAGGCTGGCCTCGGGGGAATGGGCCAATCCCTCGTCCCAGCACGGCCCCGGCCGGGCCGCCCGCCGGGCGCTCGAGGAGGCAAGAGCCAGCATCGCCGCCTTCCTCGCCGTGCCCGCCGATTCGCTCGTCTTCACCAGCGGCGGAACCGAAGCCCTGGCGCTCGCGCTCGGCGGCCTCGCCGCGCCGGCGCGCGCGGTCCTTGCCACCGAGCACGCGGCGGTGCGCGAGGCGGCGCCGGGAGCCCTCGTCCTTCCGGTCGACCGCGAGGGGCGTCTCGTCGAGGCGGCGCTTGATTGCCTGCCCGAAGGCGCGCTGGTCGCCGTCCAGGCCGCCAGCAACGAGACCGGCGTGCTCCAGGATCTCGCCCGCGTGGCCGCGGCCGTCCATGCCCGCGGTGGCAGGCTGGTGGCCGATTGCGTCCAGTCCGCAGGCAAGCTGCCCCTTCCGGGCGGCGCGGACGCCGTTGCCGTCTCGGCGCACAAGCTGGGCGGGCCCCCCGGTGTCGGCGCGCTCGTCCTGCGCTGCCGCGACGGGTTCTCGCCCCTGCAGCGCGGCGGCGGCCAGGAGCAGGGCCGGCGCGGCGGCACCGAGAACCTGCCCGGCATCCTCGGCTTCGCGGCGGCCGTTGCCGCCTTCGACGCCGACGTCCCGGCCCGGGCGCGCCGGCTCCAGGCCCGGCTCGAGGCCGGCGTCCGTGCTGCCGGAGGGCGTGTGATCGGCGAGGGGGCGCCGCGGCTTCCCAACATCAGCTGCGTCCACCTCCCCGGCGTGCCGGCAGCAAACCAGCTGATGGCCATGGATCTCGCCGGAGTGGCCGTCAGCCAGGGGCCGGCCTGCTCCTCGGGCACGCTGCGCCCCTCGGCCGTCCTCGCGGCGATGGGAGAGACGGAAGCGGCCGCGGAATCGCTCAGGGTCTCGACCGGCTGGACCACGACCGAAGCCGACATCGATCGCTTCCTCAGCGTCTGGACGGGGCTTGCCGCGCGGCGGCGGGCGGCATGATCGACCTCGACGGGCAGGCGACGACGCCACTCGCGCCCGAGGCGCTGGCGGCGATGCTGCCCTTCCTCGAGCAGAACCACGCCAACCCGCACAGCGCCCACCGTGCCGGCCGTGCCGCGAAGGCCGCGCTCGAGGCCGCGCGGGCCGAGATCGCCGCCGTCCTCGGTGCCGCGCCCGACGCCGTCATCCTGACCTCGGGCGCAACCGAGGCCAACAATCTTGCCCTCAAGGGCTTCTTCGCCGGGGCAGGGGAGGGCCGGGGCCGCCTCCTCACCTTCGCCACCGAGCACAGCTGCGTGCTCGAGACGGCGAACGCCCTCGCCCGCCGCGGCGTTCCCGTCACCATCCTCCCCGTGCGTTCCGATGGGATGCCCGATCTTGCCGCCTATCGCCGCGCCCTCGCTGCCGGCGACGTGGCGCTGGTGTCGGCCATGCGGGTCAACAACGAGATCGGCAGCATCTGGCCCATCGCCGACATGGCCCGCGAGGCCCGGGCCCATGGCGCGCGGCTCCACTGCGATGCCGCCCAGGCCTTCGGCAAGCTGCCCTGCGACCTTGTCTTTGACCTCGGCGACGCGGCCCTCGTCAGCATCTCGGCGCACAAGATCCACGGGCCCAAGGGCATCGGCGCGCTCGTCGCCGCCGCCGACGTCGCGCTCGAGCCGCTGCTGCATGGCGGAAGGCAGGAGCGGTTCCGCTCCGGAACGCAGAGCCCGGCGCTCGCCGCCGGCTTCGGCGCTGCCGCCCGCCTCGCGCGCACGGGCATGGCAGCGCACGCCGGCCACGCCCGCGCCCTCATGGCGATCGCGCTTGCCGCGCTCCGCGACAGCGGCGTCCGCTTCCGCATCAACGGCCCCGATCCCGAAGGGCCGGACCGGATCCCGACCAACCTCAGCGTCACCTTTCCCGGCGTTGCGGCCACGCGCCTCATCGCCCGGCTGCCGGACATCCTGATGTCGTCGGGCGCGGCCTGCTCCTCGGGGGCGGGCCGGCCGAGCCATGTGCTCGCGGCCCTTGGCCTGCCACGCGACCGGGTGGCCGAGACGCTGCGGCTGGGCTGGACACGACACACCACGGCGGCCGAGCTCGAGCAGGCCTTTTCCGCAGTTGCGAAGACGGCGCGCGAGATGCAGGGTATCGGCCAATGATCCAGGTGCGGTTCCTCGACGCCAGCGGGCGCGTCGCCGCCGAGGCGCAGGCGGAGCCCGGCGTGCGCCTGCTCGCACTTGCCCAGCAGCTCGGCCTGCCGCTCGAGGGCACCTGCGAGGGCGCGATGGCCTGCTCGACCTGCCATGTCATCGTCGCGCCAGCCGATTTTCCCCGGCTCGAGCCGCCTTCGGTGCACGAGGAGGACATGCTCGACTTCACGCCGCACGCGACCCCGACCTCGCGCCTTGCCTGCCAGATCGTGCTCGACCCGGCGCTGGCCACCCTCGAGGTCCGCCTGCCGCCGGCGCATGCCGACATGCGCGGCCTCTAGGCCGGCGCCTGCCCTTCCGCCGCTGCGGCTGCGAGGTCGGCCGGCGTGTCGATGTCGCGGTGGATGCCGGGATCGCGCACCTCGACGTCCTGCACCGGCAGGAAGGGCAGCAGCGCCCCGGCCCCGCGGTCGCCCGTGAGCGCGAGCAGCCGCGGGAAGAGCGAACGGGCGAACCCGACCGGATTGCCCGGCCGGCCGGCGTGAACCGGCCGGACCGCCGCCGCCCCGGCGGCGAGCGCCCGCGCCAGCGCGCCGTGCGTTTCGGCGCGCACCAGCGGCATGTCGCCAAGGACGACCAGGGCGCCGGCCCATTCCGGTGGTGCCGCGGCCACGCCGGCGCGGAGCGAATGTGCAAGGCCGAGGGCATGGTCGGCCGCCTCCACCGCCAGCGCCGATCCCGTGAGCGGCCGCAGCCGTTCGGCGTGGGCACCGAGCACGACGAGTGCCGGAAGACCGGCCGCCGCAACCCGATCCAGCACCTCCTCGAGGACGGTCCGCCCGCTGAAGGGAAGGGCGAGCTTCGCGGCGCCCATGCGGCGCGCCTGGCCGGCGGCGAGCACGATCGCGCCGACGGGCGGGCGGTTCACCCGCTCCAGCCCCAGGGGACGGGCCGGCCGGAGTCCTCGAGCAGCCCGCCCACGCCCATGCCGGCGACGACATCGGAGGTGACCTCGAGCCCGGCCGCCAGCCGCTCCAGCACCAGGTCCAGCCCGTTGCGCTTGGGGCTGCGCGCGCAGCCGGGAAGCCCGACCACCGGGCGCGTTCCGATGCGGCCGAGGACGAGCAGGTTCCCGGGGTCGACCGGCATGCCGACGCGCAGGACGCTGCCGCCGGCCCGCAGGATCGCGGCCGGGATGACATCCTGGCGGTCCGACGTTGCCGTGGCCCCGGCGATGAGCACGAGGTCCGCCGCGCAGCGGGCGAGGGCATCGGCCAGCGGGCCGACCGCGTGCGCAACCGGCCCGGCAAGCTCGAGCGTCATGCCCAGCCGCTCCACGCGTTCGCGGGTGACAGCCGCGGTCTTGGCGGCCAGCTTGTCGGGCCCCTCGCCCGGCTCTTCGGCCTCGCGCCGGGTGGCGATGAGCACTGCCCGCCCGCCGGTCATCCAGGCCTGCACCGAAAGCCTGGGCACGGTTGCTGCTGCGCTGGAAACCAGTTTCTCGCCAAGAGCATAGGGAATGATCTTGACAGATGCGATCAGGTCATCCGGGGCAACCGGCGCGAACGGGGGGCGGGTGGCGATCCCGATCGCCTCGTCGATCAGGTTGGCGGCCTGCAGCCGGGCCGGGTCGAACAGCAGCAGGCCGGCGCGCGTCGCCCGCAGGTTGACTCGCCCATGGACCGGCGCTTCGGCGACCACGCCCTTGCCGGCGAGCGCTTCGCCGATCGCCCGTGCCGCCTCTGCCTCCGGCACGTCGTCCGGGTCGGCCCGCGCCACCCACAGCGTCGCAAGGCCGGCTGCCCGCGCCGCCTCGAGCAGTACCGCATCGACGCGCTGCCCCTTGGGCACGCGACGTCCGCCGAGGAGGATGGCATGGGCCAGCACTCCGCCCTCGGCGGCCTCGAGAGGGACTTCGCCGAACTGCACGGCTCAGCCGCGGGCGCGGAAGGCCTGCACCATCTCGGCGGCGATCGACAGCGCGATCTCGGCCGGGTTGGCAGCGCCGATCGGCAGGCCCGCGGGTCCGTGGATGCGGTCGAGCGCAGCAGCATCGAACCCGCGCGCGGCAAACCGTTCGCGCCGGGCGGCGTGCGTCTTCCTGGAGCCGAGCGCCGCGATGTAGAAGGCGTCGCTGTTGAGCGCCGCCTCGAGGGCGGGGTCGTCGAGCTTGGGGTCGTGGGTGAGCGTGACGACGGCCGAGGCGGCATCGGGCTTCCAGTCTGCCATCGCCTCGTCGGGCCAGCGGCTGTCCACCGCAATTCCGGCGAAGCGCGGGCCGGCCGCGAACGCCCCGCGCGGATCGACGAGGGACACGGCATAGCCGAGCGACGCCGCCATGGGCACCAGCGCCTGGGCGATGTGGACCGCGCCGGTCAGCAGCAGCCGGAGCGGCGGGTCGTAGCGCCGCACGAAGTCGCCCTCCGCGGCCTCGTGCGTGCGCCCGGTCGCGAGGTCGGTTGCAAGCGCAAGCGCGCGGCCACCGGCCCGGGCCTCGGCAATCCGGTCGAGGAGGGCGGGGGGGAAGGCGCTGTCGTCGAGCGCCTGCACCAGCACCTCGATCTCGCCGCCGCAGGCCAGTCCGACCTGCCAGGCCGTTTCGTTGGCGACTCCGAAGCGCAGGAGGCGGAAGCCGCCCGAACGGGCCAGCTGCTGGGCCGTCGCAAGGACTTCGCCCTCGACGCATCCGCCCGAGACCGAGCCCTCGAACAGCCCGTCGGCCCGCACCAGCATGTGGCTTCCGACCCGGCGCGGCGCCGACCCCCAGGTCCGCGTCACCGTCGCAAGCGCTGCCTGCTCCCCCGCCCCAAGCCACGCCCGGGCGGTGGCGAGGAGATGGCCGAGCTCGTCCATCGCTCAGCCGAGCAGGACGAGGAGCAGCAGGATGACCGCCGCCACCAGCATCAGCGACCAGGCGAGCGGGGGAATTCCGCTGCCGATCGGCGCCGGGGGCGCAGCCTCGGGCCCGGTGTCGGCCGGAGCCGCCGTTCCGCCCTCGGCCGGCCCGCCCTCGGCCAGCGCGTCCTCGACCTGCGATACCGTGTCGGGCGCTTCGACGAGTGCCTTGAAGTTGCGGAAGAAGCCATCGGCATAGCCCCGCGCTGCGCCTTCCACCAGCCGCGCCCCGAGCTGGGCTAGCTTGCCGCCGACCTGCGAGCGCGCGGTGTAGCTGAGGATGGTGGTGCCATCCTCGGCTTCGGCGAGGCGGACTTCCGCCGAACCCTTGGCGAAGCCGGCCACGCCGCCCTTGCCCTCGCCGAGCAGCACGTAGCGGCTGGGCGGGTCGATCTCGGTCAGCTCGACCGTTCCGCTGAACCTCGCGCGCACCGGGCCGACCTTGGCGTCGAGCCGGCCCTTGAACCGGTTCTCGCCATCGGGCTCGAGGGCCTCGACACCTTCGATGCACTGCGCCAGCACGGCGGGGTCGTTCAGTGCCTGCCACACCCGCTCCCGCGGGGCGGCAATCCGTGCCTCGCCCTGCAATTCCATGCGCCTGTTCCTGCCCGTGCGGTTCGGCTAATGCCGGGGCATGCTATTCCCCGCCAGGCACCGCATTGCAAGCGCCGGCCAGACTGCACGCGCCGGCCGGATTGCACGCGCCGGCCGGATTGCACGCGCCGGCCGGCTGCTGCTCGCCGGCATGCTCCTCCTCGCGCTGGCCGCGCCCACCCCGTCGCGGGAGCCGGAGCCCGACCCGCTGGGCAGGCCAAATTCCGGCCTTCCGCAGATCACCGTCACGGTCGAAACGGCGCGCGCCCGCTATGGCTACCGCGTCGAGGTCGCGGCAACGCCCGCCGCGCAGCAGACCGGAATGATGTTCCGCCGGTCGGTGCCGCCCGGCACCGGCATGCTGTTCCCGATGGATCCGCCGCGTCCGGCCGCCTTCTGGATGCACAACACCTATGTCGCGCTCGACATCATCTTCATCGGTGCCGACGGGCGGGTGCGCAACATCGCCGCCAATGCCACGCCGCTGTCGCTCGACCTCCGCCAGTCCGAAGGTCCGGTTGCGGCCGTCCTCGAGCTGGCCGGGGGAGAGGCCGCGCGCATCGGGCTGAAGCCGGGCGACCGGGTGACGTGGGATGCCAGGGCCATGGCGGCCGCGCTTGGCGTCCGCCGCGCGCGGAGCTAGGGAAGCGGCGTGTCCATCCTGTCCAAGCTTCTCACCTGGTGGAACGGCCCGACGCTCGCCACCGCCATGTTCACCCGGTCGAAGGGCCGCGAGGTCGGCCGCGACGCGCTCGGCAACATCTACTACGAGACGGCCGACGGCAGCCGGCGGTGGGTGATCTATCCGGGGGAGAATGATTCGAGCCGCGTGCCGCCCGAATGGCACCTCTGGCTCCACCACAGCCGCACGTCGCCCCCGACGGAGGCGCCGCTGCCCGCAAGACCCTGGGAGCGGCCGTGGCGGCCCAACCCGACCGGCACGCCGCTTGCCGAACGCCCGGCCGGCGCGCTCGAGGCGGGCGGGCGACGGGCCCGGGCGACGGCCGACTACCGGCCCTGGACTCCGGAGGCCTGACCTGCCGGTCATCCGGGAGCATCTGGCCGAAGCGCTGGCCGGGCTGGTCGTCCTGCTCGTCGCCGGCTGGTTCCTGCTGTTCGCCTGGAACCGCAGCGGCAGCGCAGTGGGGGAGAGCTACGAGCTGGTCGCCCGCTTCCCCAATGTGACCGGCGTGAGCGTCGGCACCGACGTGCGCGTGTCGGGCATGAAGGTCGGCCGGGTGATCGCCCAGGAGCTCGACCCGGCGACCTGGCAGGCCGTGCTGCGCCTTGCGATCGACCGGAAGGTCTCGCTGCCCGCCGACAGCTCGGCCGCGATCACCAGCGAGGGGCTGCTCGGCGGCAGCTTCATCGCGCTCATTCCCGGCGGGGAGGAGGAGCGCCTCGGCCCCGGCGACGAGATCATCGACACCCAGGGGGCGACCGACCTGATGGGCCTGGTGGGTGCCGTCATCAACCGGACCGGCGCAGCGCCGCCTCCCGCGCCGGCGCCGGCCGCCGAGTGATGCGCGCGGCGGCAACCGCGCTCCTGCTCGTGCTTGCCGGGCCGGCTGCTGCCCAGGCGCCCCCCGCTCCGGCCAAGGCGCCGCCCCGGGAGGCACAGCCCGCCCCCGCGAAGGGGCAGGCGGCCCCTGCTCCGGCGAAGCCCGCGGCCGCCCGGGCCAGCCCGGCGCCCGCTGCCGGCCGCACCGCGACCCTTGCCATCCTCGACAAGCGCAGCGGGGCCGTCACCGATGTGACGCTGAAGCCTGGGGAACGCTTCACCGTCGGCCGGATCACCGGCGTGCTGCGCAGCTGCGACCAGACCCCGCCGCACGAACGGCGCGAGACCGCGGCCTATGTCGAGATCGCCTCGGTGCCGCGCCCCGGTGCGATCGGGGCGGAGGCCCGGCCCCGCCGGCTGTTCGCCGGCTGGATGTTCGCCGAGTCGCCCTCCCTCAACCCCTTCGTGCACCCCGGCTACGATGTCTGGCTTAGGGCCTGCACGATCCCCGCCCCGGTCACCGCGTCGCAGCGGGCGCCGACCGGGCCGAAGGCGGTCCAGTCCGCCTCGCGCGCCAGCGCATCCGCGAGAAGGGAGAGATAGCGCGAGCGCTTCACCTCGATCGCGCCGAACCGGGCGAGATGCGGCGTCCAGAACTGGGTGTCGAGCAGCACGAAGCCGCCCGCCCGCAGCCGGGCGACCAGGTGGGAGAGGGCGACCTTGCTGGCGTCGGTCTGGCGGCTGAACATGCTCTCGCCGAAGAAGGCGGCCCCGATGCGGACCCCGTAGAGGCCGCCGACCAGCTCGCCATTCGCGTCCCAGGTCTCGATCGAATGGGCATGGCCCTCGTGGTGCAGCCGGACATAGGCATCCTCGATCGAATGGTTGATCCAGCTCTGCTCGCGCCCCTCGGCCGGCTCGGCGCAGGCCATGATGACCCGTTCGAACGCGAGGTCGGCGCTGTGCCGGAAGGTCTCGCGCCGCAGCGTCCGGGCAAGCGAGCGCGAGAGATGGAAGCGCTCGATCGGGATGAGGCCGCGCCGGCGGGGCTCGACCCAGAAGATGTCGGGCGAATCCCGCGTGTCCGCCATGGGGAAGAGCCCGGCGGCATAGGCCTTGAGAAGCAGGCTCGTCTCGAGCCGGCGGATGGGCCGGGTCATGGCCGGGTTGCCGGGAGCCGGCCGAGAACGCCCGCGACGGCCGCGCCGTCCCGCCTGCACCCGCCATCGCCCTCCCGCCCGGACATCTGCGGTCTCCTTGCGAAGGGCAGGATGCTGCGCCGGCTGGCCCCTGATGTAAAGCGCCCTGCCGCCGTTCACGTCGCCTTCACGGGCCGTTGGTAGCCGGCGCGCGGCATGACAAAGGGGAGAGGACAGGATCCTTCGGTGTGGAGCCCGGTCATGACCAGCCTGCGAACCCTCGGCATCGCGCTTGCGGCGCTCGGCGCCGGAGTGGCACTTGCCTATGTGGCGCTGCCGGGCGGGCAGGGCGGGTCACGGCTGCCCGAGGCCCTGACCGCCCAGCCCCCGCCGGCCGAGGGGCCCGCGGAGGCGCGCGCGCCGCGCTCGGCGGGCGAAGTCGCGCTCTCCTTCGCGCCCGTCGCGAAGGCGGCCCAGCCGGCGGTCGTCAACATCTTCACGGCCAAGGTGGTACGCGACCGGGCGCGCATGGGCCCCTTCTTCACCCTCTACGAGAGCCAGCCGAGGGTCGAGAATTCGCTCGGGTCGGGCGTCATCATCGACGCCAGCGGGTTCGTCATCACCAACAACCATGTCATTTCCGGCGCCGACCAGATCGTCGTCGCGCTGGCCGACCGCCGCGAATATCCGGCGCGGCTCGTCTTCGCCGATCCGAGGCTCGATCTCGCGCTGCTCAAGGTCGACCCCGGCGCGACGCCGCTTCCGACCCTCAGGCTCGGCGACAGCGACCGCGCCGAGGTCGGCGACCTGGTGCTCGCGATCGGCAACCCCTTCGGCGTCGGCCAGACGGTGACGCAGGGGATCGTCTCGGCGGTGGCGCGCTCTGGGCTCGGCATTTCCGACACCCAGTTCTTCCTGCAGACCGATGCCGCCATCAACCAGGGCAACAGCGGCGGCGCTCTTGTCAATCTCCGGGGGGAGCTGATCGGGGTCAACACCGCCATCCTGACCGCGGGCCGCGAGGGTGGCTCGATCGGCCTCGGCTTCGCGATCCCGGCCAACATGGTGCGGGTCTTCCTGCGCGCCGCCGAAACCGGCCGGGTGACGACTGCCTGGCTGGGCGTCGAAGGCGAGGCCCTGACGCTGGAGACCGCCCGCGCCGCCGGCCTCGACCGGCCGCAGGGCGTGCTCGTCACGGGCGTCACGCCGGGTTCGCCCGCGGCGCGCGCCGGGCTTCGCCCCGGCGACATCATCGCAACGGTCGATGGCAAGGACGTCGCCGACCCGGCAGCGCTGCGCTACCGGATCGCGACGCTCGGGGTGGACCAGACGGTTGGAGTCGGCATCCTTCGCGACGGCCGGCCGGCGACCATCCGGCTCCAGCTCGTCGCTCCGCCCGAAGTGCCGCCGCGCCAGCTCACGCGCCTCGGCGCGGGGTCGATCCTCGCTGGTGTCGCCATTGCCAATCTCTCGCCGGCGCTGGCCCAGGAGCTGGGCGCGGGCCTGCCGGAGCGCGGCGTGGTCGTGGTCGAGGTGCCACCGAATGCGCCCGCCCGCGTCACGGGCTTTCCCCGGCCAGGCGACGTGGTCGAGGCCATCAACGGCGAGCGCGTGGCGAGCGTCGACGACGTGGCGAGGCTGCTGCGCGCATCGCCAGGCGAGACGCTGCTTCGGCTCAACCGTGGGGGTCAGCGGGCCGACTGCCTGTTCCAGGCGCCGGCCCGCTGGGGATGCCGCACGGCCTGAGGCCGCCGCGCGCTCCTCAGGCGAGGGCAGTGCGCCGGCGCTGCCGCAGCGCGAAACCGACCATGCCGAAGCCGGCGATCAGCATCGCCCAGGTGGCCGGCTCGGGGATCGCTGAGGTGATCACCCGGATATTGTCCCCGGGAGACGAGGCCTGCCAGTCGTCGATGAAGAGCGTGCTTCCAGAGAAGCTGGTGCCCGGAATGTCGCGGGTCTCGAGACCGCGCGCGCTCGGGCTGTTGTAGGTGATGGTGGGTAGGCCGAGCAGGCCGTCGGTCGCGATGAGGCCGCTGCGCGTCCAGATGATCCCGAGGATCGGCCGATCGAAGGTGACCGAGCCGATGACGGTGCGGGTGCCGCTCGGGTCGAAGACCACCCCGTGGCTCGCCACCCGGGTTCCCGCGGCAATGACGCCGCCGAGGTCGGTCGCGAGCGGTGCCGCGAGCACGACATTCTGCTTCTCGTCCCAGGCGAACAGCTCGTTGTTCGACTGCTGGTCGTTGTTGCCCACGGCGAACGGCGGGGTGAGGATGGTGAAGCTGCCGGGGCTCGCTGTGCCGCCGGTGATGGCGCCGCCAGTGACCGCGGCCGACGCGGTTCCGGCAACCATGAGACCCGCGAGGGCGGCGAGGATTGCAGAGGACTTGGTCATGGGTTCCGACTCCTGATCGTGGACTGCCGTCCGCTGCCATTGTAAGTGCAAGATCCGTGCCAACCCCGACGCGAGGAAGAACGCAAGACATCACAGATTGTTCACGCTTCAGCGCATGACAGACGTGTAAAGAATCTTGACAGGTTTGGGTTACGACCAGGTTAATGGGGCTTGGCCCCGCACGCTGCTCAGCCTTCCGCAAACTCCAGGATCACCTGGTCGACGGCGAGGCTGTCCCCGGCGCGGGCGTGGAGCTTGGCCACCACCGCCGCCTTCTCGGCGCGCAGGATATTCTCCATCTTCATCGCCTCGACCACGGCAAGCGGCTGGCCCGGCTCGACCCGGTCGCCTTCGGCCACCGCGATCGAGACGACGAGTCCCGGCATCGGGCACAGGAGGAAGCGCGAGAGATCCGGCGCGACCTTGGGCAGCATGTGCGCGGAAAGCTCCGCGGCCCGCTCGGTCAGCAGGCGGAAGCGATAGGCCCTGCCGCCGTGGGTCACCCGGGTGGTGCCCGCGCCCCGGTCGATCTGGACGGCGACCGGCACGCCATCCACTTCCGCCGTCATCACGTCGGCGACGGAGCGCGGCAGGCGGACCGCCGTCAGCGCCAGCGAGGTGTCGTCCAGCATGACCGCGATGCCCTCGGGCGTCGGCGAGATGGCAAGGCGATGCTGTTCGCCGTCGAGCTCGGCGACCCAGCGCCGCGGCCCGTCGGTTGCCCCGCCGTTCATCCGGTGGTCGACCGCGCCCGCGCGTCGGGCCCGGGCGTCCGCCTCGACGGCCGCAAGCACCAGCGCATTGCGGCGCGCTTCCAGCCCGGCCTCGGCGCCCGCGAAGCCCTCCGGATAGGTCTCGGCGATGAAGGCGGTCGTCACCGTCTCGCCAGCCCGGAACCGCGGGTGCTGCATGAGCGCCGACAGGAAGTCGGCATTGTGGCTGATCCCGCGCACGAGGAAACGGTCGAGCGCGGCAATCTGGCGGTCGGCGGCCTCCAGCCGGGTCGCGCCATGGGTGATGACCTTGGCGATCATCGGATCGTAGAACATCGAGATCTCGCTGCCCTCGACCACGCCCGAGTCGATCCGGAGCCCCGGGGCCGGCGCCGGCTCGGCGTAGCGGGTCAGCCGCCCGGTGGAGGGCAGGAAGCCGCGATAGGGATCCTCGGCGTAGAAGCGGGTCTCGATCGCATGGCCGTCGAGGCGGATGTCGGCCTGCGTGAAGGGCAGCTTCTCGCCCGCGGCGATCCGGATCATCCATTCGACGAGGTCGAGCCCGGTCACGCATTCGGTCACCGGATGCTCGACTTGGAGCCGGGTGTTCATCTCGAGGAAGTAGAAGCTGCGATCGGCACCGGCGATGAACTCGACCGTGCCGGCGGAATGGTAGCCGACGGCGCGCGCCAGCTCGACCGCCTGCGCGCCCATCGCCGCGCGCATCTCGGGCGTGACGAAGGGGGAGGGGCTTTCCTCGACCACCTTCTGGTGCCGCCGCTGGATCGAGCAGTCGCGCTCGTTCAGGTGCAGGATGGTGCCGTGGCGGTCGCCGAGCACCTGGATCTCGATGTGGCGCGGCTGCTCGACGAACTTCTCGATGAAGACGCGATCGTCACCGAAGCTGGCGCTCGCCTCGCGCCGGACCGCGTCGAACGTCTCGCGGACGTCGGCCTCCGAAAAGGCGAGCCGCATGCCCTTGCCGCCGCCGCCGGCCGAAGCCTTCATCATGACCGGGAGGCCGATCTCGCGGGCGATCGCGACGGCATGGTCGGTATCCAGGATCTCGCCCACGAAGCCGGGGACGACATTGACGCCGGCAGTCTTTGCCAGCTTCTTCGACTCGATCTTGTCGCCCATCGCGGCGATGGCGGCGGCCGGCGGGCCGATGAAGGCGATGCCGGCGTCGGCAAGCGCTTTCGCAAACCATTCCCGCTCGGAGAGGAAGCCATAGCCCGGGTGCACGGCTTCCGCTCCCGTCATCCGGCAAGCCTCGACGATCTTCTCGCCGAGCAGATAGGACTGCGCCGCCGGCGGCGGGCCGAGATGGACGGCCTCGTCAGCCATCTCGACATGGAGCGCGGCGGCGTCGGCGTCGGAATAGATCGCCACGGTCCTGATGCCGAGGCGGCGGGCCGTGCGGATGACGCGGCAGGCAATTTCCCCGCGGTTGGCGATCAGGATCTTCGAGAACAGCTTGTCGGGCACCCGTGACTCCCCTCGGCGCCCGCCTGTGGGAGGGGGCGGGCGGGTCCGTCAAGACTCCGGGGATTGCGAGGTCAGGCCTTCTCCAGCGTGCATTGCAGCGGGTGCTGGTGCTGCTTGGCGAAGTCCATCACCTGCGTCACCTTGGTCTCGGCCACTTCGTAGGTGAAGATGCCGCACACCCCGACGCCCTTCTGGTGGACATGCAGCATCACCCGCGTCGCATCCTCGAGGCTCATCCGGAAGAAGCGCTGCAGGACATGGACGACGAATTCCATGGGCGTGTAATCGTCGTTCAGCATCAAGACCTTGTAGAGCGAAGGCTTTTTCGTCTGGGGGCGCGTGCGGGTGACGACACCGGTTCCGGTGCCCGGGCCATCATCGTCCTGGTTCGGCTCGTTCGCCATGGCAGGCTCCAAATTTACCGGATTCGGCCGACGCTCTGCAACCCCGGTGCGGGACGGTGCCGGACCCGGGGCCCGGGGGTGCAGCGTCGCCGCACGGGAGACGCGTGTGCCGCTTGGGGCTTGCACCGCTCATCCTGCCGCTCCATGTGGCACATGTTCGCGGCTGGGACAGCGGGACAATCGGCGGCACAGGTCCTCGTTCCGGATGGCTGTGCTGCAAGTCACGACCATGGAGAGACGAGCTTGACCTGCCTTGTGCCCTCTCGCCTGCGTCGACCGGGCCTGCGCGCGCTTCGCACGAGCCTTGCAGTCGCAGCGTCGCTTGCGCTTGCGGCCTGCTCGCTGGTCGGCGACACGGCAGCGCCCGGCACGTCGAAGTCCGCCGGTGCCGGTGGCGGCGGGGGCGCGGGCAAGGCCGGGCGGAATCCTTCGGTGGTCGTCGGCGAGGTCGAGACCATGGCGCTCGTCGACCGGATCGAGGCAGTGGGAACGGCGTTCGCGAACGAGCAGGCCGATCTCAACTCGACCGTCACCGAGCGGATTGCCCGGGTCAACTTCACCGACGGGGCGTTCGTGCCCAAGGGCGCCGTCATCGCCGAGCTGGTGCGCTCCGAACAGGGCGCCCAGCTGGCCCAGTTCCAGGCCCGCCTGCGCGAGGCCGAATCGCAGCTGCAGAGGCTGCAGGCCCTGCAGAAGCAGGGCTTCGCGACGCGCGCCCAGATTGATGCCGCGCAGGCTGCAGTCGATGTCGCGCGCGGGCAGGTGGCAGCCGCCGGGTCGCAGATCGGCGACCGGGTGATCCGCGCGCCCTTTGCCGGCTGGCTGTCGCTGCGCCGGGTCTCGCCGGGGGCGGTGGTGAGCGCGGGAACCACGATCGCCACCATCGTCGACTATTCCCGGATCAAGCTCGACTTCCCGGTGCCGGAGACGTTCCTCTCGACCATCCGGCCGGGGAACCCGATCGTCGCCGAGGCGGCGGCCTTTCCGGGCGAGGCCTTCTCGGGCACCGTCAACTCGATCGATCCCCTGGTCGATCCGGTGACGCGCGCGGCGACGGTGCGCGCCATCATTCCCAACCCTGACCTGCGCCTGCGCCCGGGCATGCTGATGACGGTCGCAGTGGAAGCCGCGCCGCGCACCGCCGCCGTCGTCCCCGATCTCGCCCTCGTCGGCCAGGGCGACCGGAGCTTCGTCTATCTCCTCGAGGACGACAACCGCGTCCGCCGCACCGAAGTCCGCACCGGGGTGCGCCGCGACGGCAAGGTCGAGATCCGCGAGGGGCTCGCCGCCGGGCAGCGGATCGTCGTCGAAGGCACGGTCAAGGTCCGCGACGGCATGGTGGTGCGCCCGGTCGAACGGAGCCTTCCCGGAACGCCGGCTCCGGCGGCGGAGCAGGCGGCGTGATCCTCTCCGACGTCTCGGTCAAGCGGCCGGTCTTTGCCGCGGTGCTGAGCCTCGTCCTCGTCCTCGCCGGAGCCATTTCCTATTTCCGCCTTCCGGTCCGCGACCTGCCGGCGATCGAGCCGCCGATCATCTCGATCGACACCAGCTACCGCGGCGCCAACGCCGAGGTGGTGGAGAACCGGATCACCCAGATCATCGAGGACCGCATCTCGGGGATCGAGGGCGTCGAATCGATCACCTCGCGTTCGCGCGACGGCCGTTCCGAGATCACCATCGAGTTCTCCACCAGCCGGGATCTCGATGCGGCAGCCAACGACGTGCGCGACCGTGTCGCGGGCATCCTCGACAGCCTGCCGGTCGAGGCCGACCCGCCCGAGGTGAACAAGGTCGACGTCGATGCCCAGCCGATCCTGTGGCTGAACCTCATCCACCCCGGCTGGACCATGATGCAGATCGCCGACTATGCCGACCGGGTCGTCGCCGACCGCTTCGCCTCGATCGACGGAGTCTCGCGGGTGCAGATCGGCGGTGACGCCCGTCCGGCCATGCGGGTCTGGCTGTCCCGCCAGCGCCTTGCCGCCTTCGGCCTCACCACCCAGGACATCGAGCAGGCGCTCCGCCAGCAGAATGTCGAGCTTCCCGCCGGCCGGATCGAGGGCAAGGCGAGCAACCTCACGGTCCGCGTCACGCGGCAGTTCTCGACTCCCGAGGAATTCCAGCGGCTGATCGTCACCCGCGGCAGCGATGGCTATCTGGTCCGCCTTGGCGATGTCGCCCGGGTCAGCCTCGAGCCCGAGAACCGCTATTCGCTGTTCCGCTCCAACGGCGAGGTCGGCATCGGCCTCGGGATCGTCCGCCAGTCGGGCGCGAACACGCTTGCCGTGGCCAATGCCGTCAAGGCCGAGATGGCCGAGGTCCAGAAGATGCTGCCGCCGGGCATGGAGATGGCGGTCAGCTTCGACAGTTCGCTGTTCATCGACCGGGCCATCCGCAACGTCTGGGTGACGCTCGCCGAGGCGGCTGCGCTCGTCGTCCTCGTCATCTTCCTGTTCCTCGGCAGCGCCCGCGCGACGCTCATCCCGGCCATCACGGTCCCCATTTGCCTGGTGGCCACCTTCGCCGTCCTCTACGCCCTCGGCTACTCGCTCAACCTGTTGACGCTGCTTGCCTTCGTGCTCGCGATCGGCCTCGTCGTCGACGATGCGATCGTGGTGCTCGAGAACATCTACCACCGCATCGAGCAGGGCGAACCGCCGCTGGTCGCGGCCTATCTCGGCGCCCGCCAGGTCGGCTTCGCGGTGGTGGCGACCACCATCGTCGTCTGCGCCGTGTTCGTGCCGCTCTACTTCATCTCGGGCAACATCGGCGCGCTCTTCCGGGAGCTGGCCGGCGCGATGATCGGCGCCGTCGCCTTCTCCGGCTTCGTCGCCCTGTCGCTCACCCCGATGCTCTGCTCGAAGCTGCTGCGGTCCGAGGCCGAGGGCGGCGAGCACAATGCCTTCAACCGCTGGTTCGACCGCCAGTTCGCCCGCGCCTCGGCTGCCTACCGCCGCGCGCTCGAGGCCATCGTCGACTGGCCGGTCCTCGTCGGCGCGGTTGCGGTCCTGTTCGTCGGCGGCTGTCTCGCGCTGGCCTCGCGGCTCGACAGCGAGCTTGCGCCCGAGGAGGACATCGGCAGCTTCATGGTCTCCCTCTCCGCCGCGGAGGGCACCGGGTTCGACACCATGGCGGCCTACATGCTCGACCTGCAGGAACGGATCCTGCCGCTCGTCGAGGAAGGAAAGATCCGCCGCCTCCTGATGCGCGCCCCCGGCGGCTGGGGGCAGACCGAGGATTTCGCCAATGGCGGCATGACCGGGTTCCTCCACCCCTGGGAGGAGCGGGACTTCACCACGCGCGATGTCGTCAACGAGGTGCAGGCCATCATCGCCAGCGACCCGCGGCTGCGCGGCAATGTCACCACCGGCAACAGCCTCTCGCGCGGCCGCGGCCGGCCGATCCAGTTCGTGATCGCGGGCTCCAGCTTCGAGGAGCTCGCCCGCGCCCGCGACGCGATCTTCGAGGCGGCAGCGCGGAACCCGGCGATCGTCGATCTCGACTCCGACTACAAGGAGACCAAGCCGCAGCTCCTGGTGGACATCGACACGACGCGCGCCGGCGACCTCGGCATCTCGGTTGCCGACATCGGGACCACGCTCGAGACCATGATGGGCTCGCGCCGGGTCACCACCTTCATCGACCGGGGCGAGGAATATTATGTCGTCCTCCAGGCGGAGGACAGCGACCGCGCCACCCCCGACACGCTCTCGACCATCTATGTCCGCTCCGGAACCTCGGGCCAGCTGGTTCCGCTCTCCAGCCTCGTCACCCTGCGCGAGGAGGCCCGGGCCGGCGAGCTCGGCCGGTTCAACAAGTTGCGCGCCATCACCCTCCAGGGCAATCTCGCGCCGGGGGCGACGCTCGGCGAGGCGCTCGACTTCCTCGAGGCGGAGGCGCGCAACCACCCGCAGATCGCTGCCATCGGCTACAAGGGCGAGAGCCTGGCGCTGCGCCAGACCGGATCGAGCCTCGCCCTCATCCTCGGCTTCACCATCATCCTCGTCTTCCTGGTGCTCGCCGCCCAGTTCGAGAGCTGGATTCACCCGGCGGTCATCATCCTCACCGTTCCGCTGGCCGTCGGCGGCGGCCTTCTCGGCCTCGCGCTGATGGGGGGGACGCTCAATCTCTATTCCCAGGTGGGCGTGGTGATGCTGGTTGGGCTCGCCGCCAAGAACGGCATCCTGATCGTCGAGTTCGCCAACCAGCTGCGCGATGCGGGCGCGACCGTGCGCGACGCCATCCTCGACGCTGCCGAACGCCGGCTGCGGCCCGTGCTGATGACCTCGATCGCAACCGTTGCCGGGGCCGTGCCGCTGATGCTGGCCGACGGCGCCGGCGCCGGTTCGCGCAAGGCGATCGGGATCGTCATCGTCTGGGGCGTGAGCCTCGCGACCCTCCTCACGCTGTTCGTCGTGCCGGTGTTCTATGCGCTGCTCGCCCGGCGGACGAAGGCCGCCTCGACGGTGGAGCGCGAGCTCGATGCCGGCCTCGCCGGGGTCCGGCAACCGGCGGAATAGGGAAGAGGGTGAACCTGTCCCGCTGCTGATTTCCTTTCCAGCGCTTTGCCGCTATGCTTGGGCCATGCAGAAGGAAAACCAGCTGTTCGAGGATTTCGCGCGGCTGCTCTCGTCGCTTGCGGGGACGATGGCGGGCGCCGGCCGCGAGGCCGAGGAGCGGATGCGCGAGCGGCTGCGCGCCTTCGTCGGCGGCGCGGATGCCGTGAGCCGCGAGGAACATGACGCGCTGCGGGAACTCGCGGCCGAAACCCGGTCCGAGCTCGAGCGGCTGAAGCAGGAGGTCGCCGATCTGCGCGCGGCCATGGAATCGAGGACACGCAAGACGGCTGGCTGACGACCGCGATGTCCACAGCTTTGTGCTGCGGCGGCCCTGCGGATGGATTGCATGGGCCTCGCGCATGACGCAGGATGTTGAGGCTCGCAGTCAGGTGGGGGTACAAGAGGTTGATCGTGAACCCTGTCGAGGAGCCGCATGGCGCGGCACCGCCGATCGAGATGCTCGAGCAGTATTTCGAGAGCCACAACTGGTCGTTCGAGCGGGACGGCGACGAGGAGATCGTCGCTGCCGTCAAGGGCAGCTGGTCCGACTATGAGCTGCGCGCGCTGTGGCGCGAGGATGACCGCGTGCTCCAGTTCATCGCCCAGACCGGAATCAGCATTCCCCGGGACAAGGCGGACCCGGCCGTCAGGAGCGCCCTGTTCGAGGTGCTCGCGCTCATCAACGAGCAGCTGTGGATCGGCCATTTCGAGTGGTGGTCGGTCGACGGCGCGGTCCTCTTCCGCCACGCCGTGCTGCTCGATTCGGACGAGTCGCTCTCGATGGAGCAGGCGCGCAGCCTGGTCGATGCTGCGATCGACGAGTGCGAGCGCCACTACCCGGTGCTCCAGTTCGCGATCTGGGGGGGCAAGTCGCCCGAGGAGGCGCTCCGCGCCGCGCTGATCGAGACCGCCGGGGAAGCCTGACGGCGCGCTGCGCCGGCGCGCCGCACTGCATCGGACCCCCTCGCGGATGCATGGCTGATCCGTCGGATTGTGCATTGCAAAAATGCTAGGGTGCGAGGGAACCCACTTGAAAGAAAGGGGAATCTCCCCATTCTGGAGGCCTTCCACGCTGCATTGCGTCATGCGCTCGGCGGGTCTTTTGCGTGGCACTCAGATTTCCGCTTGACGCCATCTGAGCGCGACTTTAAAGCGCCACTCAGTAGTTTTGAGTGCGACTCGACCAGCCGCACTCGGGACACCCGGGATTTCCGCCCGGCCAACCGGACACCGCGACCCCGCCAGGGATCGTGCCACTGAGGAGAGATGACATGCGCATCACCGATCTCGCCATCGCCGCCGCCGCTGTCGCCGTCAGCCTGACCGCCGCCCCGGCGCTCGCCAGCCCGAGCCCGAGCGAAGTCTGCGCCGTTGCCCCGGGTGCGCTGCGCACGCTCGCCGCCACCGCGGACGCTTCGGTCCAGCGCAAGGCCCTGCGCGACATCGCGCTCGGCGAGCAGCTCTGCGAAGCCCGCAACCGGCCGGAAGCCGCGCGCAAGTTCCGCGCTGCCGCCACCCTGCTCGGCACCGACCTGCAGACGGCCATGGCCGGCGTCGCGAAGACCGCCGCGGTCCAGTAACCCTTCTCCCCGGACAGGCCCTCCTCCCCTCCCCAAGGCCTGTCCAAGACCCGCGGGCCGGTGGCACCCCGCCACCGGCCCGTTTTCTTTTGCGTCGGCCAGTGCCAAGGGCGGTGCCATGGACCCCCGTCTCCGTCTCGAGGTCGCCGACGGTCTGGCGACGCTGGCCATCGACCGGGCCGACAAGCGGAACGCCATCGACCAGGCCATGTGGGAGGCCTTTCCCGACACGGTGGCGGCTGCGGTCGCCGCACCGGGCGTGCGCGTGCTGCTCCTCGCTTCGGCGACTCCCGGAATCTTCTGCGCCGGGGCCGACATCGGCGAATTCGCGGCACGCGCGGCCGATGACGCCTGGTGGGCCGCCAACCGCCGGGCCATCCGCGCCGCACAGCAGGCACTGGTCCATGCGCCGCTCCCCACCATCGCCGTCGTCGATGGCGACTGCGTGGGCGGCGGCTGCGGCCTCGCGCTTGCCTGCGACATGCGGATTGCGAGCCCGCGCAGCCGGTTCGGCATCACGCCGGCGCGCCTCGGCCTCGTCTATCCGCTCCACGACACGCGCCTCCTGGTCGATCTCGTCGGGCCGGCCCAGGCCAAGCGCATGCTCTACTCGGCCCGTCTCCTGCCGGCGGCGGAGGCCGCGGCGATCGGCCTGGTGACGGAGCTGGCCGAGGATCCCGGCGCGTCGGCCCGCGCCCTCGCCGAGGAGCTGTGCCGGGTCTCCGGCGACAGCCAGCGCTGGACCAAGGCCACGATCGCCCGGATCCTTGCCGGCGTGCGCGACGATGACGACCAGTCGGAGGCGCTGTTCGATGCCGCCCGCCACGGCCCCGACTTCGCCGAGGGCGTGGCGGCCTTCCTCGAGAAGCGGCCGGCGCGCTTCCGCCGATGACGCAGGCCCACCGGCTCCTGCCCGGCGCGCGGCGGGACCTCCTCCTCGTCTGCGACCATGCGAGCAATGCCGTGCCCGAGGGCATCGACCTCGGAGTTCCGGCCCCGCTGCTCGGCGCGCATGTCGCCTGGGACATCGGCGCCGGCGCGCTTGCCGAGGCGCTGGCCGCCCGGCTCGGCGCTCCGGCCTGGCTCGGCGCCTGGAGCCGCCTGGTCGTCGACTGCAACCGGCCGCCAGATGCCGCCATCCCCGAGGCGAGCGACGGCCATGCGATCCCCGGCAACCGGAATCTGACGCCGGCAGCCCGCGCCGCCCGGCTGGCGCTCCACGCGGCCTTCCACGACGGGCTGGCGGCACGTGTCGGGAGCGGCCGGCCGGCGCTCCTCGTCTCGGTCCACAGCTTCACGCCCGCGCTCGCCAGCGATCCCGCGCCGAGGCCGTGGCCCGTTGCCGTGCTCTGGAACCGCGACGCGCGCGCCGCCGAGCCCGCGCTCGAGGCGCTGCGCCGCGAGCCGGACCTTCCCGGCCCGGTCGGAGCGAACGAGCCCTATTCGGGACGCATCCTCAACTACACCATGGACCGCCACGCCGAGGCGAACGGCATCCCCTACATCGGCTTCGAGGTCCGCCAGGACCTGCTGGCGTGCCGCGCGGGGGTGGAGCAATGGGCCGATCGCCTCGAGCGGGCGGTCAGGCACGCTCTGGCGCGGCTCGGCTGATGGCCGGCTGCCTCTGGCGCCTCGTCCAGCTCGTCTTCGGCCTTGCCCTGCTCTCGATCGCCTGGGTCGCGGCCTACAGGGTGGTCGATCCTCCGCTCACCTTCCTGCTCGCCCGCGACCGGCTCCAGGGCATTCCCGTCCGCCGCGAGGTGGTGCCGCTTTCGGCCATCGCCCCGTCGCTCCCGCGCGCCGTGATCGCCGCGGAGGACAGCCGCTTCTGTTCCCACCGCGGCTTCGACGTCGAGGCCATCGAGGCGGCGATGGAAGCCAACCGCGAGGGCAGGCGGCTGCGGGGCGCCTCCACCATCTCCCAGCAGGTCGCCAAGAATGCGTTCCTCTGGCCGGGCCGGACCTGGGTGCGCAAGGGGCTCGAGGCCTGGTTCACCTTCTGGCTCGAACTGCTCTGGCCGAAGGCGCGGGTGATGGAAGTCTATCTGAACCTCGCCGAATGGGGCCGGGGGGTCCATGGCGCCGAAGCCGCCGCGCAGCGCTATTTCGGGACGTCCGCAGCGCGCCTCTCGCCCCGCCAGTCGGCGCGGCTGGCCGCCATCCTCCCCTCGCCGATCCGCCGCGACGCGGCGAGCCCGGGCCGATACACCGCCCGCTACGCCCGCACGATCGAGCGGCGGATGCGGGTGGTGCAATCGGATGGGCTCGATTCCTGCCTCTCCCGCTGAGGGGCCGTCAGGCGGTCCAGCCGCCGTCGATGACCAGCTCCGAGCCCGTCATGTAGCGGCTGTCGTCGCTGGCGAGGAACAGGATGCCGCGGGCAATGTCCTCGGGCTGGCCTGCGTAGCCGAGCGGCGCGCCCGCTGCCGCGATGAGGTCGGGCGCGAGCGCGTTGGCGCCCTCGCGGGCCTCGAAGGTCTCGGCCAGCGCGTCGAGCCCGCCCTGGTCGATCTTGGTCCAGATCGGCGTGTCGATGATGCCGGGATGCACGCTGTTCACCCGGATGCCGTCCTTCGCCATGGCGCACTCCTTGGCGAGCGCCTTGGTGAAGAGCCGCACCCCGCCCTTGGTGGCGCAGTAGCCGGCAAGGCCCGCCGCCCCCTCGAGGCCGGCGACGCTCGAGACATTGATGATGGAGCCGCCCCGGCCGCCGGCGCGCATCGCCGGGACGGCATGCTTGCAGCCGAGGAAGGTGCCGGTGAGGTTGACCGCGATCTGCCGGTTCCACGCCGCAAGCGGCATTTCGGTCACCAGCATGCCGGTGCCGATTCCGGCGTTGTTGACCAGGATGTCGAGCCGGCCGTGGCTTGCCAGGGTGTCGGCCACCACGTCGCTCCAGCGGTCCTCGTCGGCCACGTCATGGGCGAGGAAGCGGGCGTGGCCTCCGGCCGCGATGATCCGGCCGTGGGTCTCCTCGCCGCCGCCGACGTCGATGTCGGTCAGGACGAGGATGGCGCCCTCGGCTGCCAGCAGTTCCGCCGTCGCCCGGCCGATGCCGCTTGCCGCACCGGTCACGATGGCGACGCGCCCGTCGAGTCGCTTCATGGCTCTCCTTCCGCTCCTGTATGCCGGCTGCCGTCCTGCCGCCGAACGCGCGGGGAGGAAAGCTCTCAGCTGCGCCCGGCGGCCAGGCGCTTCACCGTGTAGGAGAGGACGAGCGCGCCCTCCTGGTTCATCACCTTCACCTCCTGGGTGACGATGGCGCGGTTCAGCTTCGAGGTCGGGCGGATGTCGGCGATCTCGACCGTCGCCCAGATGCTGTCACCCACCCGGACCGGGGCGTGCGCCCGGGTGTGGATCTCGAGCAGGGCGAGCCCCACGCCCTGGATGAGCGTCTGGAACAGCATGCCCTCGATGAGGCACTGGGTGAGCGCGGCCGGGACCAGCCGGCCGGGAATGGCGGCGCCCGGGTAATCGGCGTCGATGAAGATGGCCTCGGTCATGCCGGTCACGCCGATGAACCCGACGAGATCGGCCTCGGTCACGGTGCGGCGCAGCGTCCGCCCGACGAGGCCGCGGGGGAGATCCTGCCAGTAGGGCCCCTTGCCGAGCACGGGCAGCGTCTCGAACTGGGCCAGCGCCGCGGCCGGATCGTGGGTGTCGGTCATGTCGTCTCCATTGCCCGCTGCAGGAAGTCGGCGGCCGTTCCGTCGCGGTCGGCGAGGCGCGCGGCGCCGAGCCGCGCGTGCCAGTGCCCCTCGCTGCCATGGGCGACGCGCGCCTCCTGCAGCCGCCGGGTGAAGAGGCCGAGATCATATTCGGCCGTCATGCCGATCGCGCCATGGGCCTGGTGGGCGATCGCCTGCACGGCGCGCGCGGCTTCCGAGGCGCGCGCCTTGGCGACGGCGGCCGGGAGGAGGGCGAAGTCGGCGCCGGCGAAGGCGAGGCTCGCGGCCGTGCGCGCGGCGATCACCTCCTCGGCAAGCTGCGCCATCGCCTGCTGGATCGCCTGGAAGCCGGAGAGCGGACGGCCGAACTGCTGCCGGGTCGCGACATGGGAAAGGGTGAGGCCGGCCGCTGCCTCGGCGAGGCCGGCGATTCGCGCCGCGGCGAGCGCCGCGGCCACGGCTGCAAGATCGACCGGTCCGATGCGGGCGAGCCGGGGCCCGGTCGCAAGCCGGGTCGCGGCACCCGTTCCCCACGGGTCGTCGCCCTCCGGCCGGGCCTCGACCAGCGCGACTCCGTCACCCTCGGGCACCAGCGCGTGCGTGGCGTGGCGCGCCAGGGGATGGAGCGGGGAGGGCGGAGCGATCAGGATCCAGCCCTCCGCCGGAGGCTCCAGACCGGCCCGGGCCAGAAGCGAGCGGGCCACCGCGGTCTCGGCGAAGGGGAGGGGGGCGGCCGCGCGCCCGGCGGCAAGGGCGAGCGGGAAGAGGTCGGCAGGCGCGAGGCCGGCGCCGCCCGCCGCCTCCGGCACGAGGAGGTCGAGGAAGCCCGAGGACAGGAGCTCCGCCGCCAGCGCCGCCGGTGCCTCGCCGGCCTCGGCGCGCCGCACCAGGGCGGGCGGGCAGTGCGCCAGAAGCAGCCGTTCGAATGCATCGGCCAGCATCGGCGAGCCCCTCCCTTGCCCTTCCGCCGTCAGCGCAGGCCGAGGCCGCGGGCGATCATGCCGCGCAGGATCTCGCGCGTGCCGCCGCGGATCGAGAAGACGGCCGAGAGCTGGTGGAGGAAGGCGAGCGTGGCCATCAGCTCGGCATCCGCCGTATCGGGCCCGATGAGGTCGGCGATGTCGGCCGGAATGGCCTGCTCTGTCGCCGTGCCGAGATCCTTGAGGAGGGCGGCGCCGACGACAGGGGACAGGCCCTCGTGCAGGCGCGCGGTGAGCGCGATCGACATGGAGCGGAGGGTCGCGAGGCTTGCGAGATGCCGCCCGAGCGCCGCGACGGCGCGCGGATCGGGCGAGGCGGCGAGATGGCGGGTCCACAGGTCGAGGAGCGCAAGCGCGGAATAGATGCGCTCCGGCCCAGACCGCTCGAAGGCGAGTTCGGCATTCACCTGCGCCCAGCCCTGGCCCTCCTCGCCGACGAGCGAATCGGCGGGCAGGAACACATCGTCGAAGCGCGTCTCGGAAAACTCGCTTTCGCCGTAGGAGAGGCGGATCGGCTTCGTCGTCACCCCCGGCGCACGGAGATCGACGAGGAGCTGGGACAGGCCCTTCTGCCGGTCCTCGGGCCCGCCCGACGTGCGCACGAGCGCGATCATCATGTCCGACCGGTGGCCCCAAGTGGTCCAAACCTTGCCGCCGTTGAGGCGCCAGCCATTGCCGTCGCGCACGGCCCGGGTGCGGACCGAGGCGAGATCCGAGCCCGAGCCGGGCTCGGACATGCCGATGCAGAAGAAGGCCTCCGAGCGGCAGATGGCCGGAATCCAGCGCTGGCGCTGCTCTTCCGATCCGAACTTGAGGAGCAGCGGCGCCGACTGGCGATCCCCGATCCAGTGAGCCGCGCAGGGGGCGCCGCTGGCGAGCAGCTCCTCGACCAGGACGAAGCGGTGGAAATGGTCCCGGCCGGCCCCGCCGTAGCGCTCGGGCAGCGTGAGCCCCACCCAGCCGCGCGCGGCGAGCGCCCGGCTGAAGTCGGCGTCCCAGCCGGTCCAGGTCTTCGCCCGGTCGCGCGGGCGGCGGCCGGAGAGAGCCGAATCGAGGAAGTCGCGCACCTCGCGGCGGAAGCCGCGCGTCTCGGGCGGAAGCGCGGCGGGCGCGAAATCGGCGGCAAGCGCGGCGAGCGACATGGCGCCCCTCTCGCTTGCGCTCCGGCGCGCTTCAAGGCTTTTCGTGCGCGCCGCGATGCGGCAGGGGCACGCACGGGGAGGATGCCGATGGACATGGAGGCCTATGCGCGGTTCCGCTTCCGGCGCGACGGGCGGGTGCTGACCGCCGCCATTGCCGCACCAGGGCCGGTCAATGCCATCGACGGCCTCCTCCACGCCGAGCTTGCGCGGCTGTTCACCGACCTGCAGCACGACCCCGATTCCGATCTCGTCGTGCTCACGGGCGAAGGCCGGGCCTTCTCGGCCGGCGGGGACTTCGCCTGGTTCGAGGAGCAGGTCCGCGATCCGCGGCGCTTCCGGGCGATCGCCTACGAGGCGCGGCGGATCGTGACGTCGCTGCTCGATCTCGAGAAGCCCCTCATCTGCCGGCTCAACGGCAGCGCCGCCGGGCTTGGCGCCACGATTGCCCTGCTGTGCGACGTGATCATCGCCGACGAGCGCGCCCTCATCGGCGATCCGCACGTCAAGGTCGGGCTGGTGGCGGGCGACGGCGGCGCCCTCATCTGGCCCCAGCTCATCGGCTTCGCCCGGGCGAAGGAGCTGCTGCTGACCGGAGACCTGCTGACCGCCACCGAGGCCGCGCGGATCGGTCTCATCAACCACGCCGTCCCCGCCGGGGAGCTGGATGCCAAGGTGGCCGAGGTGGCCGCGAAGATCCTCGCCAATCCGCGCTGGGCGGTGCGCTGGACCAAGACGGTCGCCAACCAGCCGCTCAAGGCCCTTGCCGCCCAGATGATGGACTCGAGCCTTGCCCATGAGCTGCTCTCGAACATGACCGCCGATCGCGCCGAGGCGGTCTCCGCCCTGCGCGAGAAGCGCAGCGCCAGGTTCACCGGCGAATGAACGCGCCGCAGTCCCCGGACGCGCCGGCGAGCTGGTTCGACGAGCCCGCGCATGTCGTCGCCATCCGCGACCAGGTGCGCCGGTTCGTTGCCGCCCACGCCCCGCCCGCGGCGCGCCAGGCGTGGGACCAGGAGCGGCGCTGGCCGCGCGACGTCTATGCCCGGTTCAACCGGCTCGGCTTCACCGCGCTGACCGTGCCGGAATCCCATGGCGGCGCCGGGCAGGACCTTGTGGCCGCCATCGCGGTCATCGACGAGCTGGCGCGCGCCGGGCCCTTCCTCGCCGGGCCCTACATCCACACCGCCTTCTATGGCGGCATGAACCTGGCCGAGAATGGCTCGCCGGAGCAGAAGGCCGAATGGCTGCCGAGGCTGGCGCGTGGCGAGGCCTTCTTCGCCTACGGGCTGTCCGAGCCCAATGTCGGCGGCGATCTCGCCAGCGTCGAGACCCGCGCCTGGCGGGATGGCGACGAACTGGTGGTGCGCGGTGCCAAGCGCTGGTGCACCGGGGCCGACTGGGCCGACATCCTCTACTGCCTCGTCCGCTCGGGCCCGGCCGACGCGCGCTATCGCAACCTCACCTTCCTTCTCATCCCGCCGGGGACAGCCGGGATCACCATGCGCCCGATCGGCCATGTGAACCTGCGCTACACCGAAAGCCAGGATGTGTTCTTCGACGGCGTGCGGCTGCCGCTCTCGGCCATCGTTGGCGGCGAGGCGATGTGGAACCGCGGCTGGGAACAGCTTGCCGGCCGCGCGCTCGATGTCGAGAAGCTCGAGATTTCGGCGGTTGCCTACGGCATCGCCATGGCCGCCCTCGACGAGGCCTGGGCCTATGCCAAGGGCCGGGTGCAGTTCGGCCGGCCGATCAGCCAGCACCAGGCCATCCGCCACCGGCTGGTGACGGCCCGCACCCGCCTCCAGGCCTGCCGGCACATGCTCTACCATGCCGCCCATCTCGCCAATGCCGGGCGGCCGTGCGCCGTCGAGACCTCGATGGCCAAGCTCTTCATCGCCGACAGCTGCGTCGAGGTGGCGCTTGCCTGCCAGCAGGTGATGGGGGCCTATGCGCTGGCCGAGGGGAGCGAGATGGAGCGCAACGTGCGCGACCTTCTCGGCATGCCGATTGTGGGAGGATCGTCCGACATGCAGCGGAACAACCTCGCAGGGCTGCTCAGGCTGTGACGAGGCTGCTCGCCGTCGCCCGCGAGCTCGTGCCCGGGCTTGCCGCACGCGCCGCCGAGATCGAGGAGGCGCGCCGGCTGCCTGCCGATCTTGCCGCCACCCTGGCGGCAGCCGGGCTGTTCCGCCTCGCCATCCCGCGGAGCCTCGAAGGCCACGAGCTTGCGCCCGATTCCATGTTCGGCGTGCTCGAGGCCGTGGCCGAGGGAGACGCCTCGGCCGCCTGGTGTCTCATGATCGGCGTCACGACGGCGCTTGCCGCTGCCTATCTCCCCCGCCCGCACGCCGAGGCGATCTTCGGCCCGCCCGAGGTCATCACCGCGGGCGTGTTCGCTCCCCTGGGCAAGGCTGTGCGGGAAAACGGCCGGTTTCGCGTCTCCGGCCGCTGGTCCTGGGCGTCGGGCTCTGCCAACTGCCACTGGCTCGTCGGCGGCGCCGTGCTGGAGGAGGGCGGTGCACCTGTCATGGGAGCGGATGGCCGGCCCCGCCACCGCATGATGCTGATGCCGCGGGCAGCAGTCGAACTCGTGGACACGTGGCACGCCGCCGGGCTCAGGGGCACCGGCTCGGGCGACATGGTGGCGAAGGACGTCGAGGTGCCGGCCGACCGCGCCGTCTCGCTCATCGACGATGCCCCGCTCGAGACGGGTCCGCTCTACCGGTTCCCCGCCTTCGGCCTTCTCGCGCTCGGGATTGCCGCAGTGGCGAGCGGCAATGCCCGCGCCGCGCTCGACGACCTGGCCGCGGCGCTCGGGACGAGACGGTCGGGCAACCGGACCGCGGCCGAACGGTCCACCGTCCAGGCCGAGCTCGGCCGATCCGAGGCGGCGTGGATGGCAGCGCGGGCTGGCGTGATGGCCGCGATTGCCCAGGCGTGGGACGAGGCGCTCGGCGGCGGCATCCGCCTCGTCACCCGGGCCCGGCTGCGGCTGGCCGCGACCCACATGACGCGCACCGCCGCCGACGTCACCCGGGCCTGCTATGATCTCGGCGGTGGCGCGGCCCTCTATCTCGAAAGCCCGCTGCAGCGCCGCTTCCGCGACGCCCACGCCATGACCCAGCACGTCATGGTCCAGGCGGCGACCTACGAACTTGGCGGCCGGGTGCTGCTGGGCCAGCCGGCCGACACGGCGATGCTCTGACCGGGCGCGGCCCGGCAGGGCGCGTCCGAAGCGGGGCCGGCCGCGGTTGCACCGTCATGCACCCCCGGCCATAGGCCGCCGCAATGGCCGACCTGTCCCCGCTGCCGACACGCCTGCCGCCTGCCGGGCCGGTCGCACCGCGACCCCTGCTCGCCCGGCGCGACCTGCGCGACCCCGGCCGGCTCGGGATCGTCGTCGTCAACTACCGCCAGCCGCGCTTCACCATCGAGTGCCTCGAATCGCTCCTGCGCCTGCCGCCCGACGTGCGGATCGTGGTGGTCGACAATGGCTCGGGCGACGACTCGCTCGCCCTGCTCCGCGCCTGGGCGAGCGGCGCCGAGCCCTGGGTGGCGCCGGACGGGCCGCTCGCCCGGCTGACGACGCCGCCGGTTGCCAAGCCCGTCGCGCTCGTGCCTGCCGGCCCTTCGACCCGGGTGCCGCGCGGCGCTTCGGCGCCACGTCTCACCCTCCTCGAATCGCCCGACAATCTCGGCTTCGCCGGAGGCAACAACCTCGGCACGCGCTACCTCCTGTCGGACCCGGCCATCGACATCATCTGGTATGTCAACAACGACGCGATCGTCGCTCCGGGCGCCGTGCAGGCCCTCATCGGGACCTTCGCAGCCGATCCGAAGATCGGCATGGCCGGCACCACGGTCTGCTACTATGACCAGCCGGGGATCATCCAGGCGCGCAATGGCGCCCGCTTCTCGGTCCTCACCGGAAACGGCAGGCTCATCGACAATGGCCGTCCGGCCATGGGGCCGGTCGATTCGAAGCGGGTGGCGGACGAGACGGGCTTCGTGACCGGCGCGTCGCTCGCCATCTCGCGCGCGCTGTGGGAGGCCATTGGCGAGATGTCGGAGCGCTATTTCCTCTACTACGAGGAGATCGACTGGGCGACCCGCGCGAGGGACCGGTTCCGCTTCGGCTACGCGCGCGCGGCGAGGGTCTATCACCGCCACGGCGGGACGATCGGCTCGGCGCCCTCGCGGGCGAAGCGCTCGCCGCGGGCCGAATACTGGATGCTCCGCTCCCGGCTGCGCTTCTACGCGGCGCACCATCCGCTGCTGTGGCCGCTGCAATGGCTCTACGGGCTCGGCCAGATCGCCTGGCAAGCGGCGCAGGGCCGGACCGCCAAGGTCGGCCCCATGCTCCGCGCCCTGTTCGGCCGTCCGCTCGAGAGCGATCGCTGAGCATCTTCCTGCGCCTGGCCGCTGCCGTTGCCGGTGGGCGGAGGCGCTGCTAGGCGCACGGCCATGGCAGTCGATGCAGAAACCGTCGCGCGGGTGGCGCGGCTGGCCCGGCTTCGCGTCGGTGACGAGGATGTCGCGCGCCTTGCCGCTGAGCTCAACCGCATCCTCGGCTGGATCGACCAGCTACAGGCCGTCGACACCGAGGGCGTTGCGCCGCTCGACCAGGTCATCCCCTTCGCCCGCGGCTGGCGGGAGGATGAGGTGACCGATGGTGGCATCGCCGCCGACATCCTCGTCAATGCGCCGGCGTCGGCGCATGGTTTCTTCGCGGTTCCCAGGGTCATCGAGTGAGCGACCTGACGGGCATGTCCGTGGCCGCCATGCAGGCCGGCCTTCGCTCCGGCGCATTCTCCGCAGCCGAGCTGGTTGGCGCCCATGTCGCAGCGGCCGAGGCGGCGCGCCCGCTCAATCTCTTCATCACCGAGACCTTCGAGGCGGCGATGGAGGCCGCCCGCGCTGCCGACCAGGCGCTGGCCGCCGGCACGGCCGGGCCCCTCGCCGGGATTCCGATCGGCATCAAGGACCTGTTCGCCACCCGGGGGGTCCGGACCACGGCGGCGAGCCGCATCCTCGACGGGTTCACGCCCACCTACGAAAGCCATGTCACGGCGCGCCTTCAGGCTGCCGGCGCGATCTCGCTCGGCAAGCTCAACCTCGACGAGTTTGCCATGGGCTCGTCCAACGAGACATCGGCCTTCGGCCCCGTCGTCTCCCCGATCCGCGCGGCCGGCTCCGATGCCGCGCTGGTGCCGGGCGGCTCCTCGGGCGGGTCGTCGGCTGCTGTCGCGGCCCGGGTGGTCGCCGCCGCGACGGGAACCGACACGGGCGGCTCCATCCGCCAGCCGGCCGCCTTCTGCGGCATTGCCGGCATCAAGCCGACCTACGGCCGCTGCTCGCGCTGGGGCATCATTGCCTTTGCGTCCTCGCTCGACCAGGCCGGGGTGCTGGCCCGCAGCGTGACCGACTGCGCCCTCCTCCTCGAGGCGATGGCCGGGTTCGACCCGCGCGATTCGACCTCGCTCGATGCGCCCGTCCCGGCGTGGAGCGCGGCGCTCACCGGGGACCTGCGCGGGAGGCGGGTCGGCATTCCGCGCGAGTATCGCGTGGACGGCATGGACGCCGGCCTCGACCGGCTGTGGCAGCAGGGCGCGGAATGGCTGCGCGACGCTGGCGCCGAGATCGTCGAGGTCAGCCTGCCCCACACGGCGCAGGCGCTTCCCACCTACTATATCGTCGCCCCGGCCGAGGCCTCCTCCAATCTCGCCCGCTATGACGGGGTGCGCTACGGCCTGCGGGTCGTCCCGGACGGCGGCAGCCTTGCCGACATGTACGAGGCGACGCGCGCGGCCGGCTTCGGCCCCGAGGTGCGGCGGCGGATCATGATCGGCACCTACGTGCTCTCCGCCGGCTACTATGACGCCTACTATCTCAAGGCGCAGAAGGTGCGCGCGCTCATCGCCCGCGACTTCGCCGAGGCGTTTGCCCGCTGCGACCTCCTTCTCACGCCGACTGCACCCACCGGCGCCTTCCCGCTCGGCGCCCGCAACGCCGACCCGATCGCCATGTATCTGAACGACGTGTTCACCGTGCCCTCGTCGCTCGCCGGCCTTCCCGCCATGTCGGTGCCGGCCGGGACCGATTCGGCGGGCCTGCCCCTCGGGCTCCAGCTCATCGGCCGGCCGCTCGACGAGGCCGGCGTGCTCGACGCCGCACGCGCGATCGAGCAGCGCGCGCCGGCCCCGGCCACCCCCGAGCCCTGGTGGCGCTGACGGGCGATCAGCGGATCGCCCGGCGGGCGGCGATTGCCATCAGCAGCTTCCGCAGGACGATGGCGCCGGTGTAGGCGGCTGCCGCGCCCTCGAGACCGAGGCGGGGGATCAGCACGAGGGCAAGGAGGACCAGCATCACCGTGCTAGCGGTGGTGATGAGCAGCACCTGCGTGCCGTTGCCGTTCATGGTCAGCATCGTGCCGTTCGGCCCGAAGGCCACGTTCGCCAGCTGGCCGAACGACATGATGGCGAGCGCCGTGGCAGCGACCGTGAACTCCGGACCGAAGAAGGTGCCGAGGATCCATTCCGGCGCGAGGACTGTCGCGGCGAGCAGCGGGCTTGCGAGCAGCGTCGTCGTCCAGGCCGCACGGCGGTGCCGCCGCCAGGCTGCGCGCACGTCGCGGATGCGGATGTCGCTTGCGACATTGGCGGCAATCCAGCCTTCCGCAACGGCGACCAGCATGCCGAACAGCAGCGTGATCTGGACCACCACGCGGAATGCACCCGCCTCTGCCGCCCCGACTTCGCGGCCGACGGCTGCAAGCGCGAACCAGTCGACGAAGGCCTGCAGCAGCCCGGCGGCCAGCAGGGGCAGCCCGGCACGCTGGAGGGGGCGGAGATCGACCGGCACGGGCGCCGCCCATTGCCGCCGCTCCCGCGACACCAGCGCGAAGGCCGCGAGCGCAGCCACCATCCAGGTGCCGTAGAACAGCAGCACGGCAAGCGTGGCAGTGGGTGGCGACCGCGCCGCCCACAGCCCGGCGAGGATGGCCAGCAGGAGGACGCTCGGCAGGGCTTCGACAAGCTGGGCCGAGAGCGGCCGGCCGGCAGCGCGCAGGGCACCCAGCCCGAGCCGGAAATGGGCCGCTGCGGCAACGCCCGGCACGGCTGCCAGGAAGGCGATGCGCTCGCCGCCCAGCGGCTCGGCGACCAGCCCGGCGAGGATCAGGCCCAGGAACAGCAGCCCGAAGACCAGGCTGTTGCGGGCGACTGCCGCGACGATCCGGTTGAAGGTGGCGCGGGCCCGGCCCGAGAGCCCCACCCGGAGATCGCCGGCGACGGCCCGCACCAGGACCTGGTCCAGCCCGCCCACGGCGCCGATGCCGACGAGGGTCGCGGTCGCCGTCGCCAGCGCGTAGCTGCCCACCACTTCGGCGCCGGCAAGGCGGGCCAGCAGCACGGCGGAGAAGAAGGCGCTTGCGGCATTGCCGCCCTTGACCGCGAAGGCCGAGAGGGCCGGCGAGGCAAGCAGGCGCCGCACGCGGCCGAAGGGGGACAGGTCACTCATGGGCGGGACTGCCCGCCGCCCCTAGCCGCCGTGCCGCGCGGGCGCCACCCATCGGCTTGAAATGGCCCGCACCGGTCGCCACAAGCAGCCCATGTCGGCTCCCTATCTCGTCAATGGCGCAACCGGACCCTTCGAGATCGTGGTCGGGCTCGAAGTCCATGCCCAGGTCATCTCGAAGTCGAAGCTCTTCTCGGGTGCGCCCACGGCCTTCGGCGGCGAGCCCAACAGCCAGGTCAGCCTCGTCGATGCCGCCATGCCGGGGATGCTGCCGGTGCTCAACGGCGAATGCGTCCGCCAGGCGGTCCGCACCGGGCTCGCGCTGGGCTGCACCATCAACCGCCGCTCGCGGTTCGACCGGAAGAATTATTTCTACGCCGATCTGCCGGCCGGCTACCAGATCAGCCAGTACAAGGAGCCGGTGGTGGGCGAGGGCGCCATCGAGATCAGCCTCGACGACGGCACCCGCCGGACCATCGGGATCGAGCGGATCCACCTCGAGCAGGATGCCGGCAAGTCCATCCACGATCTCCACCCGTCGATGAGCTATGTCGACCTCAACCGGGCCGGTGTCGCGCTGATGGAGATCGTCTCCAGGCCCGACATGCGCTCGCCGGCCGAGGCCGGCGCCTATGTGGCCACGCTGCGCGCCATCCTGCGCGCCATCGGCAGCTGCGACGGGAACATGCAGGAAGGCTCGCTCAGGGCCGACGTCAATGTCTCGGTCCGCCGGCCGGGCGAGCCCTTCGGCACGCGCTGCGAGATCAAGAACGTCAACTCGATCCGCTTCATCCAGCAGGCAATCGCCCACGAGGCGCGGCGCCAGGTCGATCTCATCGAGTCCGGCGGGACGGTCATCCAGGAGACCCGCCTGTTCGACCCGGAGCGGGGTGAGACCCGTGCGCTGCGGTCCAAGGAGGACGCCCACGACTATCGCTACTTCCCCGAGCCCGACCTGCCACCGCTCCTCATCGACGAGGCGTTCATCGCGGCATGCCGGGAAAGCCTGCCCGAACTGCCGGATGCCCGCCGCCGCCGCTACGAGGCCGAGCTTGGCCTTTCCCCCTATCTCGCCGGCGTGCTCACTGCCGACATCGAGGAGTCGCTGTGGTTCGAGCATCTGCTCGCCGAGACCGCGCGCCGGCAGGGCAGGGCACAGCGCGAGGTCGCCGAGAAGGCCGCCAACTGGATGACGGGGGACCTGTTCGCCGCGCTGAAGCGCCTCGACCGGGGCATTGCGGACTCGCCCGTCTCGCCGGAGCAGGGGGCGGAGCTTCTGGCGCTCCTGGCCGATGGCACGCTTTCGGGTCCGCTGGCGAAGCAGGTCTTCGAGATCATGCTCGAGACCGGCGAGGATCCGGCCGCAATCGCCGAGGCGCGCGGCCTGAGGCAGGTAACCGACACCGGCGCCCTCGAAGCCGCGGTCGCCTCCGTGCTTGCCGCCAATGCGGACAAGGTGGCCGAGTATCGCGCCGGCAAGGACAAGCTGTTCGGCTTTTTCGTCGGCCAGGTGATGAAGGCGAGTGGCGGCAAGGCGAGCCCGGCCATGGTCAACGATCTGCTGAAGAAGGCCCTTGGCTGACAGAGCCTTGCGGGCGCCTGCCAGCCGCTGGCCGGCGCTTGCCGGCTTCTCGCTCGGGTTCCGGCTTGCCGAGGGCCTGCTGTTCCTGCCGGTTGCCGGGATTGTCGGGGCGTGGCTCGCCGGCGGTGCCGTCGTCGATGCGAAGGCGCTCCTGCCCCTCCTGCTTTCGCCGCGTGGGGCCCTTCTCGTCCTGCTCGGGGGCACCCTCTTCTTCCTGCTGCGCTGGTTCGAGCATGCCGGGCTTTCGGCCATCGCCTTCGCGGCGGCAGACGGCCAGCGCCTGTCGGCGGCCGACGCCGCGCGCCTCGTTCTCGCCCGCCTGCCGCTCCTCGCCCGGCTCGCGCTTGCCGTCACGCTGCGGGTCCTGCTCGCGCTTGCGCCGTTCCTCCTCGTCCTCGGCGCAGCCGGTTTCTGGCTGCTTTCGCGCCACGACATCAACTTCTACCTCGACACGCGGCCGCCGGAGGCCCTGCGCGTCGCGGCGGGTCTCGCGGTGGGCGCGCTGGTCTCGCTCGCGCTCCTCGCCCGTCTCGTCGGCCGCGTCCGGCTTGCCGTGCAGGTGGCGCTGTTCGAGCGCCTGGGGCCGGCGGCCACCCTCGCGCGCAGCGCCCGGCTGACCGAGGGTCACCGGCTCCGCGTCGTCCTGCTCGCAGGCGCGTTCGCGCTGCTCACCCTTCTTCTCGGTGCTGGCGCCGCCCTTGCCGGAAGCGCACTCGCCCGGCCCCTGCTCGACGGCCTCGCCGGCAGCGGGCGCTCGCTGCTTCTCGCCTTCGGCCTGCTCGTCCTCGTCCGCTCCGGGCTCGGCCTCGCCGCAACCTGGATCGCGAGCCTGCTCGACGCCCTGGCCTTCACCCATGTCTATCGCCGCCGGCGGGCAGCGCTCGGGGAACCGGTCGCACCAGGCCAGCCGCCCGCTGCCCCGCATCGGCTCCATCCCCTCCTTCTCGCCGCCGCAGCCCTCGCTGCGGCGGGGGTCGCAGCGAGCGGCGTGCGGGTCGCGTTCGACGCGCTCGGCAAGCCCGAGGACATCCGCATCTACGCCCATCGCGGCCTTTCGGGAGATGCGGCGGAGAACACGCTCCTGGCCTTCGAGGCTGCCTTCAGGGCCGGTGCCGATGCCGTCGAGACCGATGTCCAGCTCACCCGCGATGGGGTGCTCGTCCTCGTCCACGATGCCGATTTCGCCCGGGTGGCCGGCGTGCCCCGGCGCGTGGCGGCGATGACCCTGGCCGAAGTCCAGGCCATCCGGCTTCCGGGCAGCGATCCGCGCGTGGCGACGCTGCGCGATCTCCTCCGCCTTGCCAGGGGCCGCGGCCAGATCCTGCTCGAGCCCAAGACCTATCGCGACACGCCGCCAGACCTCGTGCCGAAGCTCGTCGCCCTGGTGCAGGCCGAGGGCGCGGCGGATCGGGTCATGATCCAGTCCTTCCGCCTCGCCGACCTGCGCGCGGCAGAGCGGCTCGCCCCGGACATTCCGGTCGGCTATCTGGTCGCAGCACCGGCTGGGCCGCTGCGCGGGCTTCGCGTCGATTTCCTGTCGGTCGAGCGGATGCGGGTCCGCCCGCGGCTGCTCGCCGAGGCCCGCCGCTCCGGCACCCGGCTGCTGGTTTGGAACGTGCGCAGCCGGGAGCAGATGCGCCGGCTCGCCGACCTGGGCGTCGACGGCGTCATCGTCGACGATGTCCGGTCGGCGGTTGCCGTGCGCGAGGAGGCAGCATCGGAGGAGCCGCTCGCCCGCGCCGTTCGCCAGATGGTCCTGCTGCTCGGCGGCTGAGGCCTCAGCAGGAGACCCAGCGGCTGCGGGGAATGCCCTGGGCCAGCAGCACCGCCGTCAGATCCCCGCAGCGGACATGGCCGTCCGCGGCTGCCGCGGCCTTCGGCTTGGCTTGGTAGGCAATGCCCAGCCCGGCCGCCTCCAGCATCGGGATGTCGTTCGCGCCGTCACCGATTGCCAGCGCGTCCTCCGGGCCGATTCCAAGCCCCTGGCATTCGGCCAGCAGCGTCGCCCGCTTGGTCCCCGAGTCGACGATCGGCCGCTGCACGGTGCCAGCGAGCCGGCCATCGGCGAGGTCGAGCCGGTTCGCCACCTGCCGGTCGAACCCGGCCATCGCCGCAACCGGCCCGGTGAAGACGGTGAAGCCGCCCGAGATCAGCACGCAGCGCGCCCCTTCGGCCTTCATGGTGGAGACCAGCGTCCGCGCGCCGGGGTTCAGCCGGACGCGCTCGGCAAGCGTCCGGGCGATCGCTTCCTCCTCCAGCCCGGCAAGCGCTGCCACCCGCGCCTCGAGCGCGGCGGCGAAATCCAGTTCGCCGCGCATGGCGGCCTCGGTGATGGCCGCGATCTCGGCCTTGCGTCCGGCGAAGTCGGCCAGCTCGTCGATGCATTCCTGGCCGATGATGGTCGAGTCCATGTCGGCAACGAGCAGCCGCTTGCGCCGCGGCCGGTCCGCGGGCTGGACCACCACGTCGATCCCTGGAAGGGCCGTCTCGAGAAGCGACCGGACGTTCCGGGCGCCCATGCCGCCGACCAGCAGGTCGATCGCGATGTCGGCGTCCACCGGGCTTTCGCCGGCGACATGCCCGCCCGCCGCCGCGAGGGCGGCGCGGGCGGCCTCGCGCTCGGCGCTTGACACACCGGCAGCGGACATGAGGGTTGCGACCAGCATGCAGCGACCGCTCCGGGTCATCGCAGGACCGACCGCGTCGGGCAAGTCCGCGCGTGCGCTGGCCGAGGCGCGGGAGGCCGGTGGCGTCATCATCAACGCCGACGCCTCCCAGCTCTACCGCGATCTGCCCGTGCTGACGGCCCAGCCCGACGA
Source organism: Sphingomonadaceae bacterium (assembly GCA_029268145.1). Classification (GTDB taxonomy): domain Bacteria; phylum Pseudomonadota; class Alphaproteobacteria; order Sphingomonadales; family Sphingomonadaceae; genus Thermaurantiacus. Next base: position 41,433 of record JAJUHA010000002.1, read on the forward strand.
CCGCGCCCGTGGCGAGGTGCCGCATCGGCTCTACGGCATCCTCGCTGCGGAGGATGAAGCGTCCGCCGCCCGCTGGGCGGCGCTGGCGCGGGCCGAGATCGCGGCGGCGTGGGAGGAGGGGAGGCTGCCCATCCTCGTCGGTGGCACCGGCCTCTACCTCAAGACCCTGCTCGAAGGGATCGCGCCGGTGCCCGCCATTCCCGCCGAAGTCCGCTCGGCAGTTCGCGCGCTTTCCCCCGGGGCCGTGCGCGAGGCCCTGGCGCGCGAGGACCCGGCGATGGCCGCCCGGCTGCACCCCGGCGATCCGCAGCGCAACGCCCGCGCGCTCGAGGTGATTCGCGCAACCGGCCGCTCGCTCGAGGCGTGGCAGCGGGCGCCGCGGTGCGGCGGCCTCGGGCGCGACGCCGACGTCTCCGCGCTGGTCCTCGCGCCGCCCCGGCCCGAGCTCCACGCCCGGATTGCAGCGCGCATTGCCCTGATGCGCGCGCACGGAGCGGTCGAGGAAGTGCGCCTCCTCGCCGCGCGCGACCTTCCCGCCGGCCTGCCCATCCTGCGGGCGATCGGCGTTCCGCCGCTCCTCGCCTTCCTCCGCGGCGAGACGGACGAAGCCGAGGCCATCGCCCGCTGGGAGCTCGACACCCGCCGCTACGCCAAGCGCCAGATGACCTGGTTTCGCACCCAGGCCCCGGGCTGGCCGCGCGCGAATGGCGCAGGGCCCTGAGAGCGTCTTGCGCGCGCCGCCAACCGGTGCGAGGTTCATGCGCGTCACGGGGGAGTCGAAGACGATGCGGAAGATGATCATCGCCGCGGCCGCGCTTGCGCTGGCGGCACCGGTCGCGGCATTCGCGCCCACCCAGTTCATCCTCTTCGGGGACAGTTTCATCGATGCCGGCGTGGTTGCCCAGTTCACCGGCGGCATCACGCCCGATGCCAGCCTCGGCTACTGGTACGGCCGGTTCTCGGAAGGGCCCACCTGGGCCGATCAGCTCGGCTATGCCAATTTCGGCCGGCCGACCGACCCGTTCAATGTCGCCAACCCGGCCTTCACGCTGCCGCCGCCCTTCACGCCCGGCGCCACCAGCTTCGCGGTCGGCGGTGCGCGCGCCTCGTTCGACGATGTGCAGCCGCTCGGCACCATTCCGTCGCTGCCCAGCCAGCTCGGCCTCTATGGCCAGTATCTCGCCTTCACCGGGCAGACGGTCGATCCCGGCGCGCTCTACGTCATCAACTTCGGCAACAATGACGTGAACCTCCTCATGGCGACGCCCGACCCGGCGGACCAGCTGCTGATCGCCAATGCCTATGTCGCCAACATGGCAGGCGCGGTGACCGGCCTTGCCGCGGCCGGTGCCCGCCACATCCTGATCCTCGGCGTGCCCAACCCGACCAACCCGGTCGGGGTCGCGCTGCAGGCCGCGCTCGATGCCCAGCTCGACCTCGTCGCGGCCGGCCTGCCGCCGGCCGTCAGCCTCTACCGCTTCGACTATTTCGCCTTCTTCAACACGCTGGCGGCCGATCCCACCGTCTTCGGCCTGCCCGCCGATCTCGACCTCGTCACGCCCTGCCTCGCAGCCGTGCCGCCCGGGCCCGGCATCGACTGCACCGGCTATCTCTCCTTCGATGGAATCCATGTGACCCGCGCGGTCCAGACCGCCCTTTCGGTGGAGATCGGCCGGCTGGTCGGGATCGCGGTCGTGCCGGAGCCCGCGAGCTGGGCAACCATGATTGCCGGCTTCGGCCTGGTGGGCGGTGCGCTCCGGCGCCGCAGGCAAGCCGCAGGCGCCGCCCGAGCCCTGGCCGCGGGGCTTCGGCCAGCGAGATCTTCGCGCGGAGTTGAGGAATCTTGTTGCGCATAGGCGCAACACGCTGTCATGATGCGATTCCTGCGCCGTTGACAGGCCGCGATTCGCTCCCTAGCCACCGCCCTTCCGCGGCGCTGCCGCATGTGCGAAGGAGTGTTCCATGTCAGGCCGCGACCTGTCGGGTGCCGAAATCCTGCTCGAGGCCCTCTCCGACCTCGGGGTGGAGGTCATCTTCGGCTATCCGGGCGGTGCGGTCCTTCCCATCTACGATGCGCTCCACCGGCAGAAGCGCATTCGCCACATCCTGGTGCGTCACGAGCAGGGCGCAGTCCACGCCGCCGAGGGCTATGCCCGGGCGTCGGGGAAGCCGGGGGTGGTGCTCGTCACGTCCGGGCCGGGTGCCACCAATGCCGTCACCGGCATCACCGACGCGCTCATGGATTCGATCCCGGTCGTGGTCATCACCGGCCAGGTCGCGACCCACTTGATCGGCACCGATGCCTTCCAGGAGTGCGACACCGTCGGGATCACCCGCCACTGCTCCAAGCACAACTATCTGGTGAAGGAGACGGCGCGCCTCGCCGAGGTCGTGCACGAGGCGTTCCACATCGCGACCACCGGCCGCCCCGGCCCCGTCGTCATCGATCTGCCGAAGGACGTGCAGGTGGCGCGCGCCCGCTACCAGCGGCCGGGGGCGATCGCCCACAAGAGCTATCGGCCGCGTCTCAAGGGCGATCTCCAAGCGATTGCCGCTGCAGCGGAAATGCTCGCCTCGGCGGAGCGGCCGATCCTCTACACCGGGGGCGGCCTCATCAACTCCGGGCCGATGGCGTCGCAGAAGCTTCGCGAGCTGGCGGGGCTCACCGGCGCGCCCGTCACGTCGACGCTGATGGGCCTTGGCGCCTTCCCGGCCTCCTCGCCGCAATGGCTCGGCATGCTCGGCATGCACGGCACCTACGAGGCCAACATGGCGATGAACCAGTGCGATCTCATGGTCTGCCTCGGGGCCCGCTTCGACGACCGCGTGACCGGCCGGCTCGACGGCTTCTCGCCGCGCTCTGCCAAGATCCACGTCGACATCGATCCGTCGAGCTTCAACAAGACCGTCCGCGTCGATCTCGCGATCGAGGGCGATGTCGGCCATGTCCTCGACGACCTGGTCAAGATCTGGAAGAGCCGCGGCCTCCGGCCCTCGATCACGGAGGAATGGTGGAACCGGATCCGCGGCTGGCGCGCGGTCGACTGCCTTGCCTTCACCCAGGCCGGGCCGGAGATCGAGCCGCAGCATGCCATCGCGCGCCTGCGCGAGGCGGTGGCGGGGCGCGATCCCATCATCACGACCGAAGTCGGCCAGCACCAGATGTGGGCGGCCCAGCATTTCCCGTTCGAGAAGCCCAACCGCTGGCTGACGAGCGGCGGGCTCGGCACCATGGGCTATGGCCTGCCGGCGGCGATCGGCGCCCAGGTCGCCTTTCCCAGCAGGCTCGTGATCGACATTGCCGGCGAGGCCTCGATCCTCATGAACATCCAGGAAATGTCGACCGCGGTGCAGTATCGCCTGCCGATCAAGCTGTTCGTGCTGAACAACGAGTACATGGGCATGGTCCGCCAGTGGCAGGATCTGACCTACGAGGGCCGCCACGCCGAGAGCTACACGGCCGCACTCCCCGACTTCGTGAAGCTCGCCGAGGCCTTCGGCTGGAAGGGCATCCGGATCGACACGGAAGACCAGCTCGATGCCGGAATTGCCGCGATGCTGGCGCACGATGGCCCCGTCTTCGTCGACTGCCGGGTGAAGAAGCACGCCAACTGCTTCCCGATGATCCCGTCCGGCGCTGCCCATACCGAGATGCTGCTCTCCGACGCCGACGTCTCGGGCGAGCTCGACACGGCGGCGGAGGCGCTGGTCTGATGAATGCCGGCCCGCCCCCGCCCGCGGCCCGCAAGGCGCGCCCGCTGGCTCCCGAGGAACCGGCGGAGCGGCACACGCTCTCGGTCACTGTCGACAACGAGGCGGGCGTGCTTGGCCGGATCACCGGTCTCTTCTCGGCGCGCGGCTACAACATCGAGTCGCTGACCGTCGCCGATGTCTCGCCCGACCATGCGGTGAGTCGGATCACCATCGTGACGACGGGTCCGCGCCGCGTGGTCGACCAGATTCACGCCCAGCTCGAGCGCCTCGTGCCGGTCCATTCGGTGACCGACCTGACCGAGGCCGGCCCGCACGTCGAGCGGGAGCTGGCGCTCGTCAAGGTGGCGGGGAAGGGCGAGGCCCGCGTCGAGGCGCTGCGGCTTGCCGACATCTTCCGCGCCCGCCCGGTCGACACCACCACGTCGAGCTTCATCTTCGAGATCTCGGGCTCGACCGGCAAGGTGGACCAGTTCATTGCCCTCATGCGCGAGGTCGGCCTGGTCGAGGTCGCCCGCACCGGCGTTGCCGCCATGGCCCGCGGCAAGGATCCGGCCTGAGAAAGCCGCTTTTCCAACCATCCGTTCCCGGGGGACATGCATGCGCGTCTACTATGATTCCGATGCCGATCTCGCGCTCATCCGGAGCAGGAAGGTGGCCGTCATCGGCTATGGCAGCCAGGGCCATGCCCATGTCGCCAACCTGCGCGACTCCGGAGTCGCCGAGGTGGCAACGGCGCTGCGGCCCGGCTCGCCGACGGCCGAGAAGGCCAGGGCCGCGGGCTTTGCCGTCATGACCAACGCCGAGGCCGCGCAATGGGCCGATGTCGTCATGATGCTTGCCCCCGACGAGCACCAGGCCGCCATCTGGGAAACGGACCTCAGGCCCCACATGCGCGAGGGCGCCGCGCTCGCCTTCGCCCACGGGCTCAACATCCACTTCGGGCTCATCGAGCCGCGCCCCGACCTCGACGTCTTCATGGTCGCGCCCAAGGGGCCCGGCCACACCGTCCGCTCCGAGTACCAGAAGGGCGGCGGCGTGCCGGCGCTGGTCGCCATCGCCCAGGACGCCAGCGGCAACGCCATGGACCTTGCCCTCTCCTACGCCTCGGCGCTGGGCGCCGGCCGTTCGGGCATCATCGAGACCAACTTCCGCGAGGAGTGCGAGACCGACCTGTTCGGCGAGCAGGTGGTGCTGTGCGGCGGCCTCTCCCATCTCATCATGGCCGGGTTCGAGACCCTCGTCGAAGCCGGCTACGCGCCGGAAATGGCCTATTTCGAGTGCCTTCACGAAGTGAAGCTCATCGTCGACCTCATGTACGAGGGCGGGATTGCCAACATGCGCTACTCCATCTCCAACACGGCCGAATATGGCGACTATTCCACGGGTCCGCGCATCATCACCGAGGAGACCAGGGCCGAGATGAGGCGGGTGCTCGCCGACATCCAGAAGGGCCGCTTCGTCGCCGACTTCATCGCCGACAACCGCGCCGGCAACCCGAGGCTCAAGGCCGCCCGCAAGCTCCAGAACGCCCACCCGATCGAGGAGGTGGGCGGCCGGCTCCGGGCGATGATGCCATGGATCGCCAAGAACCGGCTGGTCGACAAGGCGCGAAACTGAGCGCGCAAGCCATGCGACCGCTCTCGCTCGCCGCCGCATTCGGGCGCGGGCGGCGTCGTGCTTGACCGGCAGCCCACGCTCCTTGGCCCCACGCTCCGCCTGCGGCCCCTCGCGCCAGCGGACTGGGATGCGCTGTTCGCGGTCGCGTCCGATCCGAAGCTCTGGGAACAGCACCCGGCGCACGACCGCTGGCAGGAGCCCGTGTTCCGAGCCTTCTTCGCCGACGCCCTGGCAAGTGCCGGCGCGCTCGTCGTCGAGGAGCGCGGGTCGGGCCGGGTCATCGGCTCCTCGCGCTACGACCATGCGCGCGCTCTCGCCGGCGAGGTCGAGATCGGCTGGACATTCCTCGCCCGCGATCATTGGGGCGGGGCGACCAACGGCGAGCTGAAGCGCCTCATGCTCGACCATGCCTTCGGCCAGGGCATCGGGCGGGTCATCTTCCTCGTCGGGGAGGCCAATGTCCGCTCGCGCCGGGCACTCGCGAAGATCGGCGCGCGCCTCACGTCGCGCGTGGACGAGACGGAATTGGGAGGCGCGATCGTCCGCCATCTGGTCTATGCGATCGACCCGGCGGACTGGCTGGCCGCGAGCCGGGATGAGGGGAGGACCGCATGCTGAGACGCACGATCAACCCGACCCCCTGGCTCCGGCACTTCCACCTCAACCATGGAGTCGAGGTGTCCGGGGCGATCCGAACCCTCTATCTGTCCGGGCAGACCGCGAGCGACGCCGAGGGCAGGGTGATGCACGAGGGCGACCTCGTGGCCCAGTTCCGCCTCGCCTGGGCCAATCTCCAGGAGGCGATGGGTGAGGCCGGCATGACGGCGGCCAACATCGTCCGCCTCATCATCTGCACGACCGATGTCGAGGGCTTCATGGCATCGGCGGACCGGATGGTCTCGGCCTTCGCGCCCGATGGCATCGAGATGTGCTGCACCCTCGTCGGGGTGACCCGCCTCTACGATCCGGCCGCCATGATCGAGCTCGAGGCCACCGCCTGCGCCTGACGGGTGTGCCCACCCCTTTGCCGGCGCCCGGGTGCGGCGCTAGGGCGGGGGAAGGTCCGATCGTCGATGCGCGTTCTCACCATCCTCCACGATCTCTCCGCCGGCGGGAGCGAGCGGGTCGCGCTTCGGCTTGCCGCCGAATGGCGCCGGCTCGGGCTCGAGTCGGAGCTGCTCCTGGTCTCGTCCGATGGCGTGGCGGAAGTCCCTGCCGGTCTTCCCGTCAACCGCCTGGACCCCGAGGTGCCGCGCTCGCTGACCTCGAGGTTCCGCATCGGCGGCGCGCTGCGCAGCGCCGTCTCCGCAGCGCGGCCGGACATCGTCTTCCTGCCGGGCAACTGGCATTTCGCCCTGGCCCGGGGGCTCGCCCGGACACGGCCGCGGCCGGTCATTGTGGCCAAGCTCTCCAATCCGCCGCTTCCGGCGCTTCTGCCCGGCGCCGGGCCCTTCGCCGTGCGGACCCTGCGCGCGCTCCTCGGCCCGGTCGATGCCCTCGCCTTCTGGCCCGAGGAGCTTTCCGGCGAGCTTGCCCGGCTGCTTCCGGGCATGCGGCTGGAGCCGGTGCCCAATCCGCCGGTCAGTGTCACGATCCGGGCGCGCGCGCCGCGGCCTGCCGAGCTGGCGCGCCATGTCCTCGTCGCCGGCCGGCTGGTGCCGCAGAAGCATGTCGCGCGCGCCGTGGAGGCCTTTGCGCTCGCTGCCGCCTCCCGCGACCTCCGCCTCACCATTGCCGGGGACGGGCCCGAACGGGCGGACCTCGAGCGGCAGGTCGCCCGCCTCGGCCTCGCTGACCGGGTCGCCTTCCTCGGCCATGTCGCCGATCTCGCGCCCGTCCTCGATTCGGCCGACATCCTCCTGGTCTCCTCCCGGTTCGAGGGCACGCCCTCGGTCGTGTTCGAGGCGCTGGCAGCCGGCGTGCCGGTGGTCTCGACGGCCTGCTCGCCCGTCCTGCCCCGGCTTCTCGATCACCCCGGCCGCGGCCGGATCGTCGATGGAAGCGATGCGGCGGGGCTTGCCAGGGCCCTTCTGGCCCAGCTGGACGAGCCCGAGCCGCTGGGCGACGTGACCGCGCTGCTCGCGCCCCATGCCCCGGAGGCGATCGCGGCCCGCTACGGCGCGCTGTTTGCCGACCTCCTCTCCGCTCCCCTCCGCCGCGCCGCCGAGTAGCAGGGCCATCCCGCCGAGGCGCTTCCCCCTGTTGCGGGCAAGGCGCGGCCCGCGCCGTGCCGGAGGGCGTGCTAGAGCCGCTCCGAAATCCGGATGGCCGCGCGGCAGCCGGCGCGGATGGCCGCCGACAGGAGCGGATAGAGGGGCGCCTCCTCGGCGCCATGCGCCACTGCCTCGTCGCGATGCGCCACCTCGTCGGCCTGGAAGTCGGCGATGAGCGCCTCAAGCTCCGGGTCGGATCCGGCGAGCGCGTCGCGCTGCTCCTGGTAGTGGCGGTCGATCTCGGTCTCGACCGCCGCCGTCACCGCCATCGCCGTCTTCGGTCCGGCAAGGGCCGAGGCCACGCCCAGCGCGTAGCCGGCGACATGCCAGAGCGGATGGAGGAGGGTCGGCCGGACCCGGCGGCGCACCAGCAGCGCATCGAAGGCGGCAAGGTGCCGCTCCTCCTGGCTCGCCATCCGGGCAATTTCGCCCGAGACCGGCGCGCGGTCGCCCATCACGGCCAGCTGGCCGGCGTAGATCCGCGCTGCGCCATATTCCCCGGCGTGGTCCACCCGGATCATCCGTGTCACGTCCATCCCCGCCTCCAGAGCAGCCCCGCGGCAGCCAGCGCCGCGAGCGAGATCGCCATGTTCCATCCTGCCATGGACAGGCCGAGGAAGGACCAGGGGATCTGGTCGCACCTGGTCACGGGGGCCGCGATCAGGCTGCCCAGCAGGTCGTCACCCGGCCGCAGCGGGGCCGCGCAGCCCGGGCCGTCCCACCAGCGCTGCTCCACTCCGGCGTGGAACAGGCCGAGTCCGGCCGAGACGGCCATGGCGGCGAGCGCTGCCGGAAGCAGCAGGGGCCGCAGGCGCGGCCAGAGCAGCACGGGCGCGGCCAGGCCGAGCACGGCCAGATGCGCCCAGCGCTGCCAGTGGCACATGCGGCAGGGCGCGAGCCCGCCGAGGTGCTGGAAGGCCAGCGCGCCGAGCAGCAGCCCGCCCGAGACGGCGAACAGAAGCCAGGCAGGGCGGCGCGCCGGTGCCGCTGCCATCGCCGGATCTCAGCGGTCGCCGGGCTCGAGCGCGGCGTACTGGATCCCGCCGCCCAGCCGGCCCAGGATGCGCACGGCATAGTCCAGCTGGAAGTCGGTGATCCCCCTTGCCTTCAGATCCTCGGCCGTGAAGGCGAAGCGCGGGTCGACCTTGCCGTCCTCCTCGACCAGCTTGTCGTCCGCGGCGCGCTCGGCGACGAGGTGGTTGCGCAGGTCCGCTTCCCGCACGCGCGGCCGCTCGAGCCGCTCCGGATCGGTCAGCTGCGGCACCACGATGTCGGGGTCGATCCCCTGTTCCTGCACCGAGCGGCCCGAGGGCGTGTAGTAGCGTGCCGTCGTGAGCCTGAGCCCGGTGTCGGCCGAAAGCGGGATGAGCGTCTGCACCGAGCCCTTGCCGAAGGTGCGCTGCCCCACCACAAGCGCGCGGCGGCTGTCCTGCAGCGCGCCGGCCACGATCTCCGCCGCCGATGCGGAGCCTTCGTCCACCAGGACGACGAGTGGCCGCCCCGCCGTCAGATCGGGTGTGCGCGCATAGTAGCGCTCGATCGAATCCCTGGTCCGGCCGCGCTGGGAGACGATCTCGCCCCGCTCCAGGAAGGCGTCGGTCACTTCGATGGCCTGGTCGAGAAGGCCGCCGGGGTTGGAGCGGAGGTCGATCACGTATCCCTTGAGCGACGGGCCCAGCTGCCGCTCGAGCGAGGTGATGGCGAGGCGCACGGCGTCGCCGGTCTGCCGGTTGAAGGAGGAGATGCGGATCACGCCGACATTGCCGCGCGCTTCCCAGCGCACGGGCTGCAGCTTGATGATCTCGCGCTTCAGGGTGAACTCGAGCGGCTTGGTGACGCCCGGCCGCACCACGGTCAGCTTGATCGACGTGCCCGGCCGGCCCCGCATCCGGTCCACTGCCTCGTCGATGGTCGAGCCGAAGATGAGCTCGCCATCGAGGTGGGTGATGAAGTCGCCGGCGCGGATCCCGGCGCGCGCGGCCGGCGTGTCGTCGGTCGGCGCCACCACCTTGACCGCCCCGTCCTCGGTCGTGACCGTGAGGCCGAGCCCGCCATATTCCCCATCGGTCTGCGAGCGCATCTGGGCGCTGTCACGCGCCGTCAGATAGGAGGAATGCGGGTCGAGGCTGGCCAGCATGCCGTCGATCGCGCCCTTGAGAAGGGTCTGGTCGTCGACCTGCTCGACATAATTCTCCCGCACCCTCAGGAACACCTCGATGAAGGCGTCGAGCTGGCGGTAGGTCTCGTTCTGCCGGGCCGCCGAGACGGCCGAGCCGATGGGCATGCCGATGGCAATCGCGGCAGTCGCAGCGAGAAGGGCAGTCGGCAGGCGGCTCGTCATCCGGTCTCACGCTCCCCGGCTGGAAAGCGCAAGTCTAGCACAGCCCTTCGGCCATGGAAGGGGGAGGTGGCCCGCGCCGGTGTCGCGGTCATCCTCCGTTCGCCTCGCCGCGGTGATAGGGATGGCCCGAGAGGATGGCGAAGGCGCGATACAGCTGTTCGGCCAGCATCGCCCGCGCCAGGAGATGCGGCCAGGTGGCCGGGCCGAAGGCGAGGAGGAGGTCGGCGCCCGCCCGCGTCGCCTCGGGATGCCCCTCGGCATCCCCGATCACGAAGCACAGCTCCCTCGCCCCCCGCGCGCGCCAGGCGGAAATCTGCCGGGCGAGCGCCTCGGACGAGAGGCTCTCGCCCCGCGCGTCGAGCACCACCGTCACGTCGGCCTGCTGCGGAGCCTGCCGGCCGCGGCCGGTCTCGACCAGCCGGGCGGGCACCGGAAGCCGGGCCAGGTAGCGTTCGGCGATCGCCTGTTCCTCCGTGCCGGCGCCCTTTCCGCCGGCGCGAATCGTGATCCGCAAGCGTCAGCCGCCGCCGGCGATCGCGCGCACCGGGGCGCCCGCCGCATCGAAGGCCCACATCTTCTCGATCGCGTAGAACTGCCGCACCTCGGGCCGGAACAGGTGGACGATGACGTCGCCGGCGTCGAGCAGCACCCAGTCGGCGGCTGGAAGCCCCTCCACGCGGACCGGCAGGCCGAAGCTTTCGCGGATCTTCTGGGCCAGCTTCTCGGCCATCGAGGCGACCTGCCGGGTCGAGCGGCCGCTGGCGATCACCATGTGATCGGCGATGGTCGACTTCCCCGCGAGCGGGATGGAGACGATGTCGACGGCCTGGTCGTCGTCGAGCGAGCGCAGCACCAGCGCGTGCAGCGCGTCCGCGCGGTCGGGTTGGCTCAAGCGTGGTCCTTTGCAGCAGGGTGGGAGAGGAGGGCGGCGGCCCATTCGGGATTGGCCTGCCGGATCTCGGTCGCGGACCGGGGATCGAGCGCCTGGTCGAGGACGTAGAGGGCAGGCAGCGTCGCGTGTCTCCAGCCGGCCGGTGAGGTGCGGCGCCAGCGCCGCAGCCAGCCCATCGCCGGGGCGAACTGGCTGCGCCCCGTATAGCCGGCACGCGCCACGACGACAATCGGAACGGCCCGGGCGATCTCCCGCCAGGCGGTCCAGCGGTGGAACTGGAGGAGATTGTCCGCCCCCATGATCCACAGGAAGCGGACATGGGGATGGAGCGCCTTCAGCGCCGCGATGGTGTCGACCGTCAGCTGGGTGCCGAGCCGCGCCTCGATGTCGGTCACGCGGATGCGCGGGTGCCGGGCCACCGCGCGGGCCGAGGCCATCCGGGCGGCAAGCGGCGCCATGCCGGCGGCCGGCTTCAGCGGGTTCTGCGGCGAGACCAGCCACCAGACCGCGTCGAGCCGGAAGCGGCGCATCACCTCGAGGCTGACCGCCCGGTGGCCGCCGTGCGCCGGATTGAACGACCCGCCGAGCAGGCCGATGGCGCGTCTCCTCAACCGGGCCGCACCTGGCCGTTGCCCCGCACCTTGTACTTGTAGGTGGTGAGCCCCTCGAGCGCGACGGGTCCGCGCGCGTGCAGCCGTCCGGTCGAGATGCCGATCTCGGCGCCGAAGCCGAACTCGCCGCCGTCGGCGAACTGGGTCGAGGCGTTCCACAGCACGATGGCCGAATCGACGGCATCGAGGAAGCGCTCGGCCGTGGCCGCGTCCGCGGTCACGATCGAGTCGGTGTGGCTGGAGCCGTGCGCCGCGATGTGGGCGATCGCACCCTCGACGCCATCGACGGTTGCCACCGAGAGGATGGCCTCCAGATACTCGGTGTCCCAGTCCTCGGCGGTGGCGGGACGCAGGCGGGGGTCGAGGCCGCGCAGGTCCTCCGTCACCCTAACCTCGCAGCCCGCATCGAGCAGGCGCGCGAGGAGGGGGGCAGACTGGCCGGCGATCGCCCGGTCGAGGAGCAGCGTCTCCATGGCCCCGCAGATTCCGGTGCGGCGCATCTTGGCGTTGAAGGCAATGTCGGCGGCCATGGCGAGATCGGCGGCGCGGTCGACATAGACATGGCAGATGCCGTCGAGGTGGGCGAGCACTGGCACCCGCGCCTCCTGCTGCACCCGGGCGACGAGACCCTTGCCGCCGCGCGGCACGACGAGGTCGACGAGCCCCTCGGCCCGGAGCAGCGCGCCGACGAAGGCGCGGTCGGTTGTGGGGACGAGCTGGACGGCCTCGGCCGGCAGGCCTTCCGCCGCCAGCCCCGCGACCAGCGCGGCGTGGATGGCCGCGGCCGACCGCGCGGCTTCCGAGCCCGGCCTGAGGATCGCGGAATTCCCAGCCATCAGGCAGAGCGCGCCTGCGTCAGCGGTCACGTTGGGCCGGCTCTCGAAGATGATCCCGATGACGCCGATGGGCACGCGCACCCGGGCGATGCGCAGGCCATTGGGCCGGGTCCATTCGGCGATCGTCTCGCCCACCGGGTCGGGCAGCGCCGCCACGGCCTCGAGCCCCGCCGCCACGCCCTCGATCCGCCGGTCGTCGAGCATCAGCCGGTCGAGCATGGCCGAAGAGAGGCCGGCGGCGCGGCCGGCCGCCATGTCCTCGGCATTGGCGGCGCGGATCGCCGGGGCGGACTGCCGGATGGCGGCGGCAGCCGCCCGCAGCGCCGCCGCCTTGCGGGGCGTGGGGGTTGCGGCGAGCAGGCGCGCGGCCGCGCGGGCACGCGCGCCCATCTCGGCCATCAGGGCATCGGGCGAAAGCGCAAGGTTCACAGCATCACCATCTGGTCCCGGTGGATCACGGCAGCGCGCGGAGCATAGCCGAGGATCGCGGCGATTGCATCGCTGCGCCTGCCGGCGATCCGCGCGACTTCGCCCGCGTCATAGGCGACCAGCCCGCGGGCAATCGCCCGGCCTTCCGGGTCGAGCACGTCGACGGCATCGCCCCGCGCGAAGACGCCCTCGACGGCCGTGATCCCGGCCGCGAGCAGGCTCCGCCCGCGGCGCAGCGCCTCGGCTGCGCCCTGGTCGATGCGCAGCCGTCCGGCGACCACCATGCGCCCGACCAGCCAGGCCTTGCGCGAGGGCGCGCCGGCGCCTGCCGGAAAGACGGTGCCCTCGCCGGTTGCCAGAAAGCGGGCGAGCGGATGGGCCCCGGCCCCGGCCGCAATGGCGAGCGGGATGCCCGCGGCCCGCGCGATCCGCACCGCCTCGAGCTTGGCTGCCATCCCGCCCGAACCCATGCCCGAGCGCGAGCCCGAATCGGCCGCACCCGCCACCGCATCGAGATCGGCGACCGTGTCGATCCGCCGGGCGCCGGGCGTGCGGTCGGGATTGGCCGTGTAGAGGCCGTCGACGTCCGACAGCAGGATCACGGCATCGGCGCGCGCGGCCTGTGCCACCCGCGCGGCGAGGCGGTCATTGTCGCCGAACCGGATCTCCTCGGTCGCGACCGAGTCATTCTCGTTCAGCACCGGGACGACGCCCAGCGTCACCAGCCGGTCGAGCGTGGCGGCTGCGTTCAGCCAGCGGCGCCGATCCTCGAAGTCGCCGAGCGTCACCAGCATCTGCGCTGCCGCCAGGGCGTGTCGGTCGAGCGCTTCGGCCCACAGGCCGGCGAGCCGGATCTGGCCGACCGCGGCTGCGGCCTGCGCATCCTCGAGGCTGGCCCGCCCCCCCGCCTTCAGCCCGAGCGCACGCGCGCCGAGCGCGATCGCCCCCGAGGAGACCAGGATGACGCGCTGGCCGCGCGCGCAGCACGCGGCAGCATCGGCAGCGAGCGTCTCGATCCATTCGCGCCGGGCGCTGCCATCGGCCGCCACCAGCAGCGACGAGCCCACCTTGACGACCAGCCGCCCAGCGCTGCGGAAGGGCGCGAGCCGTCCGTCCGCGGCTGCGCCCGGGCCGGCGCCAGGGTCCGCACCGGCATCCGCCGCCGTTCCCGGTCCCGCCGTCACAGCGGGGACCAGGCCGCCGCCGGGGCGGGCTCGGTGGCCTGCAGGCCCAGCATGTCCAGAACCCGGTCGAGCATGGCCTCGAGCCCCTGGCCTGTTGCCGAGGAGATGGGAAGCGGCTCGCTCCCTGCGGCGCGGGCGAGGTTGCGCCGGGCCTGCGCCAGTCGCCGGGAGTCGGCGGCATCGGCCTTGGAGAGCAGCAGGATCTCGGGCTTTCCGGCAAGGCCCGCGCCATAGGCCTCGAGCTCGCGGCGCACGGTGCGCCAGTCCTGTGTCGGGTGCGGGCTCGTGGCATCGACGAGGTGCAGCAGAAGGCGGCAGCGCTCGATGTGGCCGAGGAAGCGGTCACCGATGCCCGCGCCCTCGGCTGCTCCCGCGATGAGACCGGGAATGTCGGCCACCACCAGCTCGCGGCCGCGGTGCGCGGCCACGCCGAGCTGGGGCTTCAGCGTGGTGAAGGCATAGCCGCCCACCTTCGCGTTCGCCCGGGTGATCGCGTTGAGCAGGCTCGACTTGCCCGCGTTCGGCAAGCCGACCAGCCCGACGTCGGCGAGGAGCTTCAGGCGCAGCCAGACCGACATCTCCTGCCCGGGAAAGCCCTTCTGGAACTGGCGCGGAGCCCGGTTGGTCGAGGTCTTGAAATGGGCATTGCCCTTGCCGCCGTCCCCGCCCCGCAGCAGCACCACGCGCTGGCCGGGCGCGACCAGATCGGCGAGCAGGGTGCGCGCCTCGTCGTCGGCGAGGATCTGCGTCCCGACCGGGACGGGGATGACGAGATCCTCCCCGCCCGCGCCTGTGCGGTTGGCCCCCATGCCGTGCACGCCGCGCGCGGCGCGGAAATGCTGCCGGTAGCGGAAGTCGATGAGGGTGTTGAGGCCAGCGACGGCTTCGAAGACGATGTCCCCGCCCTTGCCGCCATCGCCGCCGTCGGGGCCGCCGAATTCGAGGAACTTCTCGCGCCGGAACGAAACGCAGCCATCCCCGCCCCAGCCTGAGCGGAGGTGGATCTTCGCCTGGTCGAGGAACATCATCGCGCGCGCCTTCGGGACATGGAAAAGGCCGGGCGGGCGCCCGGCCTTCCGCGCGCCACCTGCGCCTGCGACCTACTCGGCGGCAACCGCCTCGGCGACGACGACCGAGACATATTTCCGGCCGAGCTTGCCATCATGGAAGCGCACGGCGCCATCGGCGGTCGCGAACAGCGTGTGGTCGCGGCCGATGCCCACATTGGCGCCGGGGTAGAATTTCGTCCCGCGCTGGCGGACGATGACGTTGCCGGCAAGCACCGCCTCGCCGCCGAACTTCTTGACGCCAAGCCGCCGCCCGGCCGAATCTCGGCCATTGCGCGAGGAGCCGCCTGCCTTCTTGTGTGCCATGGTATCGCCTCCGTGCCGGGCCTGCTCAGGCGATCGAGACGATGCGCAGCACCGTCTGAAGCTGCCTGTGGCCGTTCTTGCGGCGATAGTTGTGGCGCCGCCGCTTCTTGAAGATGATGACCTTCTCGCCCTTGTTCTGGGCGACGATCTCGGCGGTCGCCTTGACCCCCTCTGCGGCCTTCAGTGCGCCGTCCTCGGCGACGAGGAGCACGTCGAGCGTCACCGTGTCGCCCGCCTCGCCTGGCAGGCGCTCCACCGTGATCCTGTCCTCGGGCGCGACCCGATACTGCTTCCCGCCCGTGCGAACCACCGCGAACATCGTCAACCTCGAAAACCAGGGGCCTTGCGCACGCCTGGCCGGCACGCATCGCGACCCGAAAGGGAAAGGTCGCGCAAGGCCGGGCCTCGCGCGGGATGGCGGGCGATACGCCAGCCCCCGCGCCCTTGTCAACCGCGCCGCATCCCGGCAGGGGCGGGGCCGGAGACCAGTGGGGAGAGAGGAAGTGCGCAGACGACTGATGGCCGTGCTGGCGCTCGCGATGGCCACGCCGACCCTGGCCGAGACGGTGGCCATCCGCACCACAAGGCTTCTCGCCGACCCGCGGGCGGGCCAGCCGGTGCCGGCCACCCTCATCGTCGAGGGCCAGCGCATCACCGCCATCCTCGCCGTCGATGCAGCACTGCCGGCCGGTGCGCGGCTCGTCGATCTCGGCAGCGCGACCGTGGTGCCGGGCCTCATCGATTCCCACGTGCACATCACCAGCGATCCCGGGCGCGGGCCCATCTACGCCGTGACCGTGCCGCCCGAGCGCCATGTCGCCATCGGCGCCAAGAATGCGCTGCTGACGGTGCGGGCGGGCTTCACCACCGTCCGCGATCTCGGCTCGGCGCCCCTGACCGCCATGGCGCTCAGGGATTCGATCCGCGAAGGCGAGCTGCCAGGGCCCCGCATCCTGGCCTCCGGGCCGGCCATCTCGATCATCGGCGGGCATGGCGACGTCTCGGGCTTCCGCCCGGAAGTGGTGGAAGCGCTGTCGGGCGGGAACACCTGCACCGGGCCCGAGCAGTGCATGGCCCGGGTGCGCGAGGCGGCGCGGCGGGGGGTGGACACCATCAAGATCACCGCGACCGGCGGCGTGCTGTCGCAGCAGGCGCGCGGGCTGGAAAAGCATTTCACCGATGCCGAGATGCGCGCCATCGTCGAGACCGCGATCAGCCTCGGCCTGAAGGTGGCCGCCCACGCCCATGGCGACAGCGGCATCGCCGGCGCGGCAGCGGCCGGGGCCGTCTCGATCGAGCACGGCACCTTCATGCGCGCCGAGACCATGAAGCTGATGCGGGCGCGCGGCACCTGGTTCGTGCCCACCCTCATGGCGACCCAGGGGCTCGTCGACCGGGTGGGCAAGTCGATCTACACGCCGGTCGTCGAAGTGAAGGCCCGCCAGGCGATCGACGCCTGGGGCAAGGCGCTCGCCGAGGCGGTGCGCGCGGGCGTTCCCATCGCCTTCGGCACCGATGCCGGCGTGTTCGAGCATGGCAGGAACGGCGAGGAGTTCGCGCTCATGGTCGAGAAGGGCGGGATGACCCCGCGCGCTGCCCTCGTCTCGGCGACGGTCGGGGCGGCGACCATGCTCGGCCTCGACGCCGAGATCGGCACGCTGGCGCCGGGCAAGATCGCCGACATCGCCGCCTTTGCCGGCGATCCGCTGGCCGACCCGCGCGCGCTCACGAAGCCCGTCTTCGTGATGGCCGCCGGCCGCATCATCCCGATGAACTGAGGTTCCCATGCGCCCATCCCTGCTTGCGGCCACTGCGCTTGCCCTTGCTGCCCCGGCCCAGTCCGCCCCTGCCCAGATCCGCGACACGCCTGCCGCCGTCATCGCAGTCGAGACGCCGTCCGCGCAGCTCGCCCGGCTGTTCCTCGAGAGCGACGAGGCCAATCTGCGCCGCAACCCCCTGTTCGCCCTGCTCAGGGGCGACACGCGCTACGCCGACCAGTTCGGAGACTATGTGAGCGACGCCTGGCATGCCGCGGAAAAGGCTGCTGCCGAGGACGACCTGCGCCGGCTGGCGATGATCGACCGCGCCCTTCTTTCGCCCGACGAGCAGGTCAGCTACGACGTGTTCCGCTGGCAGCGGCAGTCGGTGCTCGACGGCTATGCACCAGAGGTGATCGGCGCCTCGAAGCTGCTCGCCATCGACCATTTCAACGGCCTGCACCAGCTCGTTCCCGAGCTCTTCTCCGGCCAGTCGATCGCGCCGTTCCGGACCGTTGCCGACCATGAGGCCAATCTCGCCCGGCTCGACGGCTTCGCCGTCGCGCTCGACCGGATCCTTGCCCGGCTGAAGGAGGGCGTTGCGGCCGGAATCGTCCAGCCGCGGCTCGTCTCGGTCCGCGTGCTCGACCAGCTCGACCGCATGGTCGCCGGCGGCGTCGAGGCGATGCCGCTGATGATGCCGGTGCAGACCTTTCCGGAGGCCGTGCCCGCGGCGGACCAGGAGCGGCTGCGCGCCGCCTATCGCGCGAAGGTCGAGCGCGAGATCCTGCCGCGCTACGCCGCGCTCAGGGATTTCGTGAGAGACGTCTATCTCCCCGCCTCGCGGTCCGACGATCGCCCCGGCCTCGTCTCCATGCCCGGCGGCCCGGCGCTCTACGCCCATCTGGTGCGCACCCAGACCACCACGGCGCTCACCCCCGAGGAGATCCACGCCCTTGGCCTCGCCGAGGTCGCGCGCATCCACAAGGAGATGGATGCGGTCATCGCCCGCGTCGGGTTCCGGGGCGATCGCAAGGCCTTCTTCGACCATCTTCGCACCGATCCGAAGTTCAAGGTGGCAAGCCGCGAGGCGCTCACCGAAGGCTATGTCGCCATCGGCAGGCGGGTCGATGCTGCGCTCCCGAAGCTGTTCCGCACCCTGCCGAAGACCCGGCTCGAGATCCGGCCCTATCCCGCCTTCCTCGAGAAGGATTCCGCCGGCGGCTCCTACATGCCCGGCACGCCGGACGGCAGCCGCCCGGGCATCTTCTACTTCAACGCCTACGACCTTCCCTCGCGCACCACGCCGGGCATGGAGACGCTCTATCTCCACGAGGGTGCGCCGGGGCACCATTTCCAGATCGCGCTTGCCCAGGAGAATGCCGCGCTTCCGGCCTTCCAGCGCTTCGGCGGCAACACCGCCTTCGTCGAGGGCTGGGCGCTCTACGCCGAGAGCCTCGGGCTGGAGCTCGGCATGTTCACCGATCCTTACCAGTGGTTCGGCCGGCTCGATGACGAGATGCTGCGGGCCATGCGCCTTGTCGTCGACACCGGGCTTCACGCCAAGGGCTGGAGCCGGGCGCAGGCCATCGCCTACATGCTCGAGAATTCGTCGCAGGGCGAGACGGACGTGGTCAACGAGGTCGACCGCTATGTCGCCATGCCTGCCCAGGCGCTTGCCTACAAGGTGGGCGACATCCGCATCCAGCAGGCGCGGCGGCGGGCCGAGAGGGCGCTGGGGCCCAAGTTCGACATTCGCGCCTTCCACGAGCAGGTGCTGATGTCGGGCGCGCTGCCGCTCGAAGTGCTCGACGCCAAGATCGACCGCTGGATCGCCGCAGGCGGCGGGCCCCGGCGCTGAGCGCTGGCGGCCCGACTCGCCGGAGGCGCGGCCGGCAGGCCCGCTTTGCGGGCTTTGCCCGCGAACGCGGCCTGTCCGACGTCACGGTCGCAGGCGGCGGGCCCCAGCGCTGAGCGCTGGCGGCCCGACTCGCCAAAGACGCGGCCGGCAGCGCCGAGACCGGTCAGCCGGCGGCGATCTGCCCGAGCGGCGAGAGCCGCCGCGCCAGGGCCATGGCGCGCGCCTCGTCCCGCGCGCGCAGGGCTGCCAGCACCGCGCGGCCATTGGCCTGGACCAGCCGCTCATAGGCATCCGCGGCGCGGTTGCGGTCGGCGCGGGCCAGCAGCGACTCGGCCTTCGGTGCGTTGCGCCGATCGAGCGCCAGGAGGGTGAAGGCGTAGAAGACCGGGTAGAGCACCGAGCCGCCGTCGAGCGCGATGGCGCGGTCGAAGTGGCGGCTGCTCTCCTCCTTGCGCGCGCCGATCGCCGTGCGGGCGATGAAGGCGCCCACCGTCGCCACCGCCTCGCCATGCCAGCCACCCAGGACGGCGTGGGCCAGGGCGTTGTCGGGCTCGCGGGCGAGCACCGTCTCGACATCGCGGCGCGACGCCTTCGCATTGCCGGCCGAGCCCTTCAGCTTGCCGAGATAGCCGGTGACGATCGCGCGCGCGAGCAGGGCCCGGCTGCTCCGCGGCGCAAGGGCGACCGCCGCGTCCGCATCCGCCACGGCCTGCTCGAGCAGCCGCCGGGCCTCCGCCTTGTCGCGCACCTCGTAGGTCGCGATCACGGAGGCCGCGCGCGCCGCCGCGATCCGGTCCTCGGCGGTTGCCCCCCTGCGCCCCAGCGCCACGGCCTCGGCGAACCTCCCGGCGGCGAAGGCATCGGCTGCCGGGGTCGCGACGGCGGGGCCGGCAACGAGCAGGGCAAGCAGGAGGAGGCGCATCATCAGGCGGGCTCGGCAAGCGATTCGGCAATGAGGCGCCGTGTATTCGCGGGACCATACAGGGCGATGAAGGTGCCCATGCGCGGACCTTCGGAGCGGCCGAGGAGCACTTCGTAGAGCGCCTGGAACCAGGCCCTGAGCGGCTGGAAACCATGCCGCTTGCCGATCTCGTAGACCTCGTCCTGGATCGCCTCGGCCGGGGCGTCGGGATGATCGGCCAGCCAGCGGTCGAGCTCGGCAAGGGCGGCGGCCTCGCGCGGATCCGGAGCGCGGCGGGCGAGCGTTCGGGCCACATGGTCGCGGTGGAAGGCCAGCGCATGCTCGATCATGGCGGCAAGCCGCAGGTCGCCGACGGGGTCGCAGGCGGGTGCGTAGCGCTGGAGATACTCGCCGATGAGGTGCGGATTGGCCTGGCCGGCAGCGGCCACGAGGTTGAGGAGCAGCGAGAAGCTGACTGGCGGCAGCGGCGGCGGCGGACCGTTGTGGACATGGAACACCGGGTTGCCGAGCCGCTCCTTCGCCGGCTGGCTGGCAAAGGCAGTGGCAAACTGGAAATAGTCGTCCATCGCCTTCGGGATCACGCCGGCATGCAGCTTCTTCGCGACACGCGGCTGCTGGTACATGTAGAGCGCGAGGCTCTCCGGCGGGGCATAGGCGAGCCACTCCTCGATGGTGAGGCCATTGCCCCTGGTCTTGGAGATCTTGGCGCCCTCGGCATCGAGAAAGAGCTCGTAGGTGAACCCCTCGGGCGGCCTGGCACCGAGGATCCGGGCGATGCGCGAGGAGAGGGTGACCGAGTCGATGAGGTCCTTGCCCGCCATCTCGTAATCGACGCCGAGCGCCACCCAGCGCATCGCCCAGTCGACCTTCCACTGGCACTTCACATGCCCTCCCGTCACCGGCACGGTCACGCGCTCGCCGGTCTCGGGATCGTCATAGCCGATCGTGCCGGCCGCGAGGTCGCGCTCGACGATGGGCACCTGCAGCACGCGCCCGGTGCGCGGGCACAGCGGCAGGAAGGGGGAATAGGTCGCCCGCCGTTCCGGCCCGAGGGTGGGGAGCACCACGTCGCGGACCTCCTCGTAGCGCTCGAGGATCAGCAGCAGCACGCGGTCGAACCGGCCCGAGCGGTAGCAGTCGGTCGCCGAGAGGAACTGGTAGTCGAAGCCGAACCGGTCGAGAAAGGCGCGCAGCCGGGCATTGTTGTGCGCGCCGAAGCTGTCGTGGGTTCCAAACGGGTCGGGAACGGCGGTTAGCGGCCGGTCGAGGTGGGCGGCGAGCAGCTCCTCGCTGGGAAGGCCGGGCGGAACCTTGCGCATGCCATCCATGTCATCGGAAAAGGCGACGAGGCGGGTGGGGACACCCGGGCACATCAGCTCGAAGGCGCGCCGCACCATGGTGGTGCGCGCCACTTCGCCGAAGGTGCCGATGTGGGGCAGGCCCGAGGGGCCATAGCCGGTCTCGAACAGCACGCCGCCTGCCGGAAACCCCTCCGGGTAGCGGGCGACGAGCTTGCGCGCCTCCTCGAACGGCCAGGCCCTGTTCTCCCGGGCCTCGGCACGCAGCGCGGCTAGCTCTTCCAGGCTGAATGCGGCAAGTCCGGTCTCCATGGCCGCCCCCTTGCCATATCCCGCGTGCGTCGCAACCCACGGCACCGCGTGGATCGCCGCCCCGGGCGCTCCGGCCCGGCCGGTCGACCCGCGCGCGGCGGCCCGGCATCTGGCCGAGACGCCACATCTCCTCCTCAACGCGCCTTTTGCCGCCGCGCGCCTGGGTCTGCCCGAGTGCCCGGGCCTCGACCTTCTCGAGCTGTTCGCTTTCGTCCACCCGGCGCGCTTCGTGGTGCCCTCCGCGGCAGGCCTCGCCGCCTTCCTCGAGGAGCCGGCACCCGAGGGCCCGGCGGCCGAGGCCGCCTTCCTCGCCCGCGCCGCGGGGGCGCTTCTCGCCTCCGTCGAGAGGCCGGACTGGCCGGCCCGCGCCGGCGCCTTCGAGAGCGTGCTTCGCCTCGCGCGGAGGGGCTGGGGCTGGGCGGCCGAGGTCCAGCGCAGGCTGGCGCCGCCGGCGCGTGCCGAGCGCTCCCTGTTCGACGCGCTCCCGAGGTTCGAGGAGACCCCGCCGCGTCCGCCGGCGGCTGTCGTCCGCCTTGGCCAGGACGAGGTGGACGCGGTGCTGGAGGGCCTGCGCGGACACCGCCGCGAGCCCAGGCCCAAGCAGCGGGACTATGCCCGCGCCATGCTCCACGCGCTGCAGCCGAAGGAGCGGCGGGAGGGCCCCAACCTCGTCATCGCCGAGGCCGGAACCGGCATCGGCAAGACGATCGGCTATCTCGCACCGGCCGCGCTCCACGCCGAGCGCACCGGCGGCGCCGTGTGGATCTCGACCTTCACCCGCGCGCTCCAGCGCCAGCTTCGCGCCGAAACCCGGGCCAGCCTCCCGGCCCGCATCGGCGGCCGTGCCATCGCGGTGCGCAAGGGGCGCGAGAACTATCTCTGCCTCCTCAACCTCGAGGATGCCCTCCAGTCGGGCCTCGGTGGCCGCAGCGCCATCCTCGTCGAGCTCGTCGCCCGCTGGGCCCGTTTCACCGCCGATGGGGACATGGTGGGCGGCGACCTGCCCGGCTGGCTTCCCGCCCTGTTCCGCGCCCGGGCGGCCCTTCCCACCCTCTCCGACCGGCGCGGCGAATGCGTCCGCGCGGCCTGCCCCCATTTCCGGGCCTGCTTCATCGAGCGGAGCGTCCGCGCCGCCCAGCAGGCCGCACTCGTCATCGCCAACCATGCGCTCACCCTTTCGGCCGCCGCGCGCGGCGGGGCGGATGTGCCGAGGCGCCTCATCTTCGACGAAGGTCACCATCTGTTCGACGCCGCCGACAGCGCCTTCGCCCTGCTGCTCTCGGGCGGCGAGGCGATCGAGCTGCGCCGCTGGATCCTCGGGCCCGAGCGCAGCAGCCGCCGCGGCGGGCGCCGGCGGGGCCTCGCTGCCCGCCTCCTCGACGTCGCGGCCCATGACGAGGGCGGACGCGACGCGATCGACGCGGCATGCGCGGCTGCCCGGGCGCTTCCCGCCGACCAGTGGCTCGATCGGCTCGCGGCAGGCGAGCCGGACGGCCCGGTCGAGGCCTTCCTCGCCCTCGTCCGCCGCCAGGTCCTGACGCGTGCCGAGGATGGCGAGCTCGGCCACAGCCTGGAGACGGCGATCGCCGACCTCCTGCCCGGCATGGTCGAGGCCGCAGATGCCGCGCGCGCAGCCCTCGCCGCGCTTTCCCGCGCGGTCCGGACGCTCCACGCCGCGCTCGACCGGCTGGCAACCGCGCGGCCCGATTGGCTCGACGCCCCCGGCCTTGCCCGGATCGAGGCCGCCCGGGCCGGCCTTGCCGACCGCGCCCTGCTTCTCGACGGCTGGTGCGCCATGCTCGAGCGGGTGGGCGGCGGCAGCGATCCGCGCTTCGTCGACTGGTTCGCAATCGTCCGGGCCCAGGGCAGCGAGCGCGACGTCGGGCTGTTCCGCCACTGGCTCGACCCGCTCGAACCGCTGGCCAGGTTCGTCACCGGCCGGGCCGATGGCGTCGCCATCACCTCGGCGACGCTTGCCGACGCCGGGGCGGATGATGCCGCGCTGGCGGCTGCCGTCGGCGCCCGGCATCTCCCGACCGCGCCCCGCCTGTTCCGCGCCGAGAGCCCCTTCGACCATGGCGCCCGCGCCCGGGTCTTCATCGCCACCGACGTCCTGCCGCGCGACCCGGCCATGCTGGCGCTCGCATTCGCCCGTCTGATCGCGGCGGCGCAGGGCGGCGCGCTTGGGCTCTTCACCGCCATCGCCCGGCTGAAGGCCGTCCATGCCCGGATCGTCGACCAGCTCGCCGCCGAGGGGCTGCCGCTCTACGCCCAGCATGTCGACCCGATGGACGCCGGCACGCTGGTCGAGCTGTTCCGCGCCGACCCGCGCGCCTCGCTCTTGGGCACCGACGCGCTGCGCGACGGCGTCGACGTGCCCGGCGATTCGCTCCGCCTCATCGTCTTCGAGGGCGTGCCCTGGTCGCGCCCGACCATCCTCGAGACGGCGCGCCGTGCCGCCGGCGGCGGGCAGGCCCATGAGGACCGCCAGGTCCGCCGCCGGCTTGCCCAGGGCTACGGCCGGCTCATCCGGCGCGCCGACGACCGCGGCGTCTTCGTGCTGCTCGGGCCGCAGGTGCCCTCGCGGCTGCTCTCGGCCTTCCCGGCGGCAGTGCCGGTGCGCCGGCTGCCGCTTGCCGCGATCCTCGCCGAAACCGCGGCCTTCCTGGCCGACACGCCGGCCGCGCTTGCCAGCCCGGCCCTGCCTTCCTAGGAGAGCGCGGGGCGAGGTCCAGGGAGCCGGGGTTTGCGAACGCTGAGCCTGTTGCGCCACGCCAAGTCGAGCTGGGACGATCCGGTCCAGCGCGACTTCGACCGGCCCCTCAATGCCCGCGGCCGGCGCGCTGCGGTCCGCATGGGCCGCTACCTGCGCGACGAGGGGCTCGCGTTCGACAGCGTCCTCGCCTCTCCCGCAGTCCGCGTGCGCGAGACGATCGAGGGCGTCGAGGAAGGGCTGGGGCGGAGCCTCGGCGCCGCGCACGACCGCCGCATCTACATGGCCTCCGCGGCGAGCCTCCTCGATCTCGTCCAGTCCACGCCGGACGTGCCGCACCTCCTCCTCGTCGGCCACAATCCCGGCCTCGAGGATCTTGCCCTCCTTCTCACGACCGACGACTCCGATCCGCTGCGCCAGGCCCTCGGCGAGAAATATCCGACTGCCGCGCTTGCAACCCTCGAGTTCGCGGCCGGCTCGCTTGCCGGGCTCCGGGAAGGGCAGGGCCGTCTCGTCCGGTTCGTCCGCCCGCGCGATCTCGACCCCGAGCTTGGACCCGACGCATGATTGCTCTTGCCCTCCTCCTTGCCGCCGCGGCCGCCCAGCCGCCCGCCTCCCCAACGGCCTCCCCAACGGCCTCCCCGCCAGTGTCCCCGCCTCCATCTTCCCGCGCAGCGGGCGTGGAGGTGCCGGCCGAGCGGGTGCCGACCGACATCCGCCGGCTCACCATCCTGGTGCGCGACATGGAGCGGAGCCTGAAGCTCTACCGCGACGTCCTCGGGCTCCGGGTCAACTATGATGCCGAGATCACCGTCTCGGGCGTGGCGCTGCCGGCCGGAGTCCCCGGCAACCGGACGCGGCTGGTGCTCCTCAACGGCAATGACCCGTGGATCGGCTGGATCGGGCTCATGCAGTACACCGATCCGCCCCTGCCCGATCCCGGCCCCTATCCGACCCGGCTCGGAGCCGGCGGCCATGTCCTCGTCACCAACACCGACGATGCCGAGAAGCGCTGCGCGCTCGCGAAGTCGGTCCCGGGCGTGACCTTCACGGCCGAGGCCCGGCTCCAGGTCTATGAGGGGCGCAACGGCGGCCCGCCGATCCGGGTGCTGGGATGCAATTTCTTCGATCCTGATGGCACCTTCATCGAGCTCAACCAGATCCTGTCGCAGTAGCCGGGGCTAGGACCCGCGGGCCCCTTGCCCTAGGCATCGTCGCGTGATTCCGCTTCGCTTGACGATCGACCGCCGGGCGCTCGCCGCCAACTGGCGGTGGTTCCGCGACCGGGCCGGCGTTCCCGCCGCCGCTGCCGTCAAGGCCGACGGCTATGGGCTCGGCGCCCGGCTGGTGGTCGAGACGCTCCGGGCGGAGGGGGCGCGCAGCTTCCTCGTCTCCACCTTCGCCGAGGCCGAGGCGCTCGGAGCGCCGGGCGAGGGCGGCGAGATTCTCGTCCTCCACGGCTTCACCGCGGACGAGGCGCCCGCTGCAGCGCGCATGCCCTGGGCCCGCCCGGTGCTCAACACGCCGCGCCAGGTCGCGGCCTGGGCCTCGGCCTTTCCCGGCCGTCCGGCCGACCTCATGGTCGAGACGGGCATGCACCGCCTCGGCCTCGACCCCGGCGCGGTCGCGGCGGCTGTCGCCGCCGTCCCGGTCGAGACCATCCACAGCCATCTCGCAACCGCCGACGAACCCGCCAACCCCATGGCCGAGGTGCAGTGCGCCCGCTTCCGCGCGCTGGCGGCCGCGACGCCCGGCCATCGCCACAGCCTCGCCAATTCGGCCGCCATCTGCCGCGGCCGCGACTTCGCCTTCGACCTCGTGCGCCCGGGTCTCGGCCTTTACGGCGGAGTGCCGCACCCGGCCGCCGAGGTGGTGCCGGTCGTGTCGCTCGCCGCCCGGGTCATCCAGGTGAAGGCGCTCGCGGCCGGCGATCCGGTCGGCTATGGCGCGACCTGGCGCGCCCCGGCGCGCGCGCGCGTCGCCACGGTCAACCTCGGCTATGCCGACGGAATCTTCCGCGCCTGCGCGCCGGCGCTGCGCTTCCATGCCGGGGGCGTCGCCTGCCCGGCGGTCGGCCGGGTCTCGATGGACATGATCGCGGTCGACGTGACGGCCGCCGAGGTGGGGGAGGGCGACTGGCTCGCCCTCGACTTCGACGTGCCGCGCCTTGCCGCGGCGGCGGGCCTGTCGCAGTATGAGCTGCTCGTCTCGCTCGGGCGCCGGTTCGAACGGGTCGCCGCATGATGGCCCTCTCGAGGCTCCTCGTCGCGATCGGCGCCTTCACGCTTGCGGCCTTCGGAGCGCTCGGCCGCATGGCGCTGTTCGCGGCCGAGGCGCTGGTGCGCGCCGTGCGCCCGCCCTGGTATCCTGCCCGCCTCCTCGAGCAGATGGCGCATGTCGGCTGGTTCTCGCTGCCCGTGGTCGGGCTCACGGCGCTGTTCACGGGCGCAGCGCTTGCCCAGCAGGTCTTCGTGGGCGGCACCCGCTTCAATGCCGAGTCGACCGTGCCGGCGATCACCGTGATTGCCATCGTCCGCGAGCTCGGCCCGGTGCTCGCCGGGCTGATGGTCGCCGGGCGCGTCTCCTCGGCCATGGCGGCCGAGATCGCGACCATGCGGGTGACCGAACAGATCGACGCGCTGGTGACGCTGCGCACCGACCCGTTCCGCTACCTCATCGCGCCCCGCCTGCTCGCCGCAACGCTCATGCTGCCGCTGCTCGTCATCGTCGCCAACATCATCGGCGTGCTTGGCGGGTGGCTGATCGCGACCACCCGGCTCGGGTTCAACGGCACCACCTACCTCGTCACCACCGCGCGCTACCTCGAGTGGGAGGACACGCGATCCAGCCTGGTCAAGGCCGCGGTGTTCGGCTTCATCCTCGCGCTCGCCGGCTGCTACAACGGCTATCGCTCGTCCGGCGGCGCGGCCGGCGTGGGCCGCGCGACGACCGATGCCGTGGTCGCGGCCTTCATCCTCATCCTGCTTGCCAACCTCGTCATCACCGTTCTGGTGTTCGGCGCATGACGCGCGACCAGCCGGCTCCCCGCCTTGCGCTTCGCGCCGTGCGCAAGGCCTTCGAGGGACGGCAGGTGCTCGATGGAGTCGATCTCGACATCCTGCCCGGCCAGTCGATGGTCATCATCGGCGGCTCGGGCACCGGCAAGTCGGTTCTGCTCAAGTGCATCCTCGGGCTCCTGCGGCCCGACTCCGGGTCCATCCGGCTCGACGGGCAGGAGCTGTTGGGGCTCGCGGGCGCAGGGCTCGATGCGGCCCGCGCGCGCTTCGGCATGCTGTTCCAGGGGGGCGCCCTGTTCGATTCGCTGCCGGTGTGGCGCAACGTCACCTTCGCGCTCACGGCCGGCCGCGGCGGCCGCGCGCGGGCGCTGCGCGAGCGCGCCATCGCGGAGCTGGCGAAGGTCGGCCTCGGCCCCGAAGTCGCCGACCTGAAGCCGGCGGCCCTCTCGGGGGGCATGCAGAAGCGCGTCGCGCTGGCGCGCGCCATCTGCGCCCGGCCCGACATCCTCTTCTTCGACGAGCCGACCACCGGCCTCGACCCGATCATGGCGGGGGTCATCAACCGGCTCATCCGCGAGCAGGTCGCAGCGCTCGGCGCCACTGCGCTGTCCATCACGCACGACATGGGATCGGTGCGCCACATCGCCGACCGGGTGGCGATGCTGGCGGAAGGCCGGATCGTGTGGGAGGGCCCGGTCGCGGCGCTCGACCGCTCCGGAAACGCCTTCGTCGCCCAGTTCGTCGAGGGCCGCGCCGACGGCCCGGCCCGGCCATTCGGCCCGGCCTGACCCAATCGTTAACCTTTCCTTTCCAGGCAAGGGCTTGCCACCAATGCTGCAGGGTGTCATAAGAGTCCAACAGTGCTGGTCTATGGGCCAGACTGTGCCCGGGCGGGAGGCGCCCGGCGGAAGAGAGGTCGGGCATGTCCCTTCAGGTGAACTGGAAGCCGGTTGCCCTGTCCGTCGTCGTCGGCTTCGCCACGGGCTTCCTGCTGGTCTGGAACGCAATCGTCTGAGACGCATCCAGCCGGCCCGCATCCAGCCGGCCCGCATCCAGCCGGGCTGCCTTGGTCTTCATCGGCCGGGTCAGGAAAGTGCGGGCTGCGCTTCGCCGGCTTCGGTCGCCTGAAGCTCCCACATCGCCTTGTAGACCCCCTGGCGGGCCAGCAGTTCGGCGTGGCTGCCCTCCTCGACGATCCGGCCGTCTTCCATCACCAGGATGCGGTCGGCATCGGCCACGGTCGAAAGCCGGTGGGCGATGACGAGCGTGGTCCGGCCCGAGCCGGCCGCGAGCAGGGCCTCGCCGATCTCCGCCTCGGTCGCGCTGTCGAGTGCGCTCGTCGCCTCGTCGAGGATCAGGATGGGCGGGTCCTTGAGCATGGCCCGTGCGATGGCGACTCGCTGCTTCTCCCCGCCCGAGAGCTTCAGGCCCCGCTCGCCCACCCGGGTGGCAAGGCCTTCGGGCAGCTTGCGCACGAAGCCGTCGAGCTGCGCGGCCGCGATCGCCCTTTCGATTTCCGCAGCCGTCGCGCCCGCCCGCCCGTAGGCGATGTTCATGCCCAGCGTGTCGTTGAACAGCACCGTGTCCTGCGGGACGATCCCGATCGCCCGCCGGAGGCTCTCCTGCGTGACCGTGCGGATGTCCTGGCCGTCGATCCGGATCGCGCCCCCGGTCACGTCGTAGAAGCGGAACAGCAGCCGCGCGAGCGTGGACTTGCCCGCGCCTGACGGCCCCACGATCGCGATCCGGCTGCCGGGCGGGGCGGTGAAGTTCACCCCCTTCAGGATCGGCCGGCTGGCGTCATAGCCGAAGCGGACATCCTCGAAACGGACTTCGCCGCGCGTCACCACGAGCGCAGGCGCGCCGGGCGCATCCACCACCTCGGCCGGGGTGTCGAGCAGGCGGAACATCGCCCCCATGTCGATCAGGCCCTGCTTCACCTCGCGATAGACCATGCCGAGGATGTCGAGCGGCCGGAACAGCTGGAGGAGCAGCGCCTGCACCAGGATGACATCGCCAGGCGTGAAGCGCCCGTCGCGCCAGCCGAGCACGATCCAGCCCATGGCTCCGCCCAGCATCACCGCCGTGATCGCCGCCTGACCGATGTTGAGCACGGCAAGCGAATTCTCGGTCCTGAGCGCGGCCTCGGCATAGGCGCGGCTGACCCGGGCGTAGGCGGCCACCTCCCGTTCCTCGGCACTGAAAGACTTGACCGTCTCGAAGTTGAGCAGGCTGTCCACGGCGCGCCCGGACGTCTCGCCATCGAGCTCGATCGACTTCCTGCGCAGCGCGGTGCGCCAGGTCGTCACCTTCCAGGTGTAGAGCGCGTAGAGGGCCACCATCGCGAGCGTGGCTGCGGCAAGCCCGGGCCCGATGCGGGCCGCGAAGATCGCGCTGACGGCCAGCAGCTCGACGATGACCGGCGCGAGGCTGAACAGCAGCAGGTAGAGCATGGTGTCGATCGACTTGGTGCCGCGTTCGATCACCTTGGCGAGCGAGCCGGTGCGCCGCTCCAGGTGGAACCGGAGGGAGAGCGCGTGGAGGTGGCGGAACACCTCGACGGCGAGCGTCAGCCAGGCCTCCTGCCCGACCCGCTCGAACACGACGTTGCGAAGGTTGTCGAACAGCGTCGCGCCCAGCCGGGCGACCGCATAGGCCGCCACCATGCCGAGGACGACTGCGGACGCCTCCTCGCGCGCGTCTCCCGCCGCGGCCATTCCGTCGACAATGGCCTTGAGCGCGAAGGGCATGGCCAGCAGCACCGCCTTGGCCGCCAGGACCAGCAGGAGCGCGAGCAGCACCCTGGCCTTGAGGTCCGCCCGCCCGGCGGGCCAGAGATAGGGCAGGAAGCGGCGGATGGTCCCGAGATCGGCGTCGGCCGCGGGCGCGTCGGCGGTCGGGTCCGAAGGTCGCATCGCCACTCCATGCCCCAGCCGCGTGGCCCGGAAAAGCCGCGCCGGCTCGCAAGGACCCGCACGCAGGGACCTGCACGCGAGGGATGGACGGGGCCGGGTCGAAGCCCCACATGCAGCGCATGTCGAAGCCTCCGCTCCAGGCCGTGATCGTCCCGGTCACGCCGCTCCAGCAGAATGCCACGCTCATCTGGTGCACCGAGACGATGCGCGGCGCCTTCACCGACCCGGGCGGCGATCTCGACCGGCTGCTCGAGGTGGCGCGCGAGAGGGGCGTCACAATCGAGAAGCTGCTCGTCACCCACGGCCACATCGACCATTGCGGCCAGACCGGCGTGCTCGCCCGCCGGCTCGGGGTTCCGATCGAAGGACCTCACCCCGACGACCGCTTCTGGATCGAGATGAACCCGGTCGTCGGCGCCCAATATGGGGTGCCCGGCGCCGAGGCCTTCGAGCCCGACCGCTGGCTCCACGATGGCGACCAGGTGACCGTGGGCAAGCTGGTGCTCGATGTCTATCACTGCCCCGGCCACACGCCCGGCCATGTGGTGTTCCACCACCCGCCCTCGAAGCTCGCCATCGTCGGCGACGTGCTGTTCCAGGGCTCGGTCGGCCGCACCGATTTTCCGAAGGGGGACTTCGCCACCCTGGTCAGGAGCATCACCACCCGCCTCTGGCCGCTCGGCAACGACACCGTCTTCGTGCCCGGCCACGGCCCGGTCTCGACCTTCGGCCGGGAACGGCAGACCAACCCCTTCGTCGGCGACGCCGTGCTCTGACGCGCCTGTCCAGGCCGCGCGCGCCGCTCAGAGCAGCCGCGGCTGGCAGGGATCCTCCGGCGGCTGGAACAGGTCGGTCCGCAGGCGCCAGTCGCGCGGCTTCAGCCCGTGCACGCGGCGCAACCGGGCAAGCCGGGCGGCGAGAAGCGCGGCCCAGGGCCCTTCGCCCTTCAGCCGGCTGCCGAAGCGCGGATCGTTGAGCCGGCCGCCGCGCATCGCCCGGATTCCGTTCAGCACCCGGTCGGCGCGGTCCGGCCGATGGTGGCGCAGCCAGGCCTCGAACAGCGGCGCCACCTCGTGCGGGAGCCGGACCGGCATGGCGGCGGCCGCAACCGCGCCGGCCTCGGCCGCGGCCCCGACGATCGCCTCGAGCTCATGATCGTTGAGCGCCGGGATCATCGGCGAGGCGGAGACCGCGACGGGAACGTCCGCCTCGGAGAGCGCCGCGATCGCGGCGAGCCGCAGGCGTGGTGCCGACGCGCGCGGCTCCATCGCCCGCGCGAGCGCGGGATCGAGCGTGGTGACCGAGAGCATGGCCATGGCCAGCCCCTCCTTCGCCAGCGCGGCGAGCAGGGGCAGATCGTCGAGGATGCGCGCCGACTTGGTCGTCACCGAGACCGGATGGCGCGTCTCGAGGCACAGCGCGAGCACGGCGCGGGTGATGCGGAACCGGCCCTCGATGGGCTGGTAGGGGTCGGTGTTGGTGCCGAGCGCCAGGGGGGAGGGGCGGTAGCCGGCCCGGGCGAAGGCCGCGCGCAGCAGCGCCGGCCCGTCGGGCTTGGCGAACAGCCGGCTCTCGAAGTCGAGCCCGGGCGACAGGCCGTGGTAGGCATGGGTCGGCCGGGCGAAGCAGTAGATGCAGCCATGCTCGCAGCCGCGATAGGCGTTGAAGCTGGTCTCGAAGGGGATGTCGGGGCTGTCGTTGCGGGTGAGCGCGGAACGCGGCCGCTCGATGACCACCTCGGTCCGCAGCGGCCGTTCCTCCCGCGCGGCGGCAAGCCAGTCGAGGAAGTCGCCGTCGGCCTCGCGCACCTTGTCGCCGTAGCGGGCCGAGACGGGGTTCGCGGTTGCGCCACGCATCGCCATGCAGGGAACATAACAGGAACAAAAGGGGCGCGAAAGCGGCTAGAGCCAGCCCTTCCGCTTGAACCACAGATAGGGCACGACGGCTGCCACCACCATCAGGACGAGCGCCCAGAGATAGCCGAGGTCCCACTCCAGCTCGGGCATGTTGACGAAGTTCATGCCGTAGATCGAGGCGACCAGGGTCGGCGGCAGGAACACCACCGCACCCACCGAGAAGATCTTGATGATCGCATTCTGCTCGATCGAGATGCGCCCCAGCGCGGCATCGAGGAGAAAGCCGACATTGGCCGAGAGATAGGAGGCATTCTGGTCGAGCGAGGCGATGTCGCGCGCGACCGACTTCAGCTCGTCGCGCGTCTGCTTGGCCTGCCGAAGCTCGGGATCGCGCGACGGCACGGACAGGAAGCTCGACATCCGCAGCAGCGTCTGCAGCGAGTCATGCACCTTATTGAGGACGAAGTTCACCTGCCCGATCCGGCGCAGGATGATGGTGAGGTCCTCGGTCGAGAGCCGCCGCCCGGAAGGCGCCCGCAGGGCGAAGACGGTGCCGTTGAGGCTGTCGATCTCGGTCCCCATCCGCTCGAGGATGTCGGCGGTGCGGTCGACCACGGCATCGAGGAGCCGGGTGAGCACTTCGAGCGGCGTTCCCGGCACGCCCGATTTCTCGCAGGCGGCCGCGAAGCTGCGGAAGGGCTGCGGGTCCGAGTAGCGCATCGTCACCAGCCGCTCGGGTGTCAGGATGAAGGAGACGGGCACCGACGTCGGGCTGTCGCTGTCGAGCCCGACGACCAGAAGCACCGTCATGAAGCTGGCATTGCCTTCGCGGTAGATCCGGCTCGAGGCCTCGATTTCCACCATGTCGGCCCGGCTGGGCAGGTCGATGCCCGTGGCCTTGAACAGCAGCGGACCTTCCCAGGCCAGCGGATCGGAGACGTCGATCCAGACCGCGCCATGGAGCGCCTCGGGCCCGGCCTCGGGGCCGATGACCTTTCCGCCCTGCTCGCCAGCCCGATAGACCCTCAGCATGCGCCCGGACTAGCGCCACCGGCTTGCGAGCGCCAGCCGCCTCAGCGCGGTGGCGGCACCAGGCCCATCGCGTCGAGCACGACCGCCTGCACCAGCATGACGGCAAGCCAGAACAGCGCATCGGTCAGGGCAAGCCGGCCGCCCGCTCCGCGCAGGACATGGGTTGCCCCCACCGCCGGAAGCACGAAGCCGGCCCAGATGACGACGGGGGTGAGGAGCGCCATGACCTTGCGGGGCGCTTCGTCGGGGGCGAGGATGAGCGCTCCGGCCAGGATGGCGGCAAGCCAGGCCTGGGCCAGCGCAAGGACGACGAGGACGGGAGGCCGGAGCGGCAGGGGGGTTCCGGCGAGCCGCAGGAGGCCGTGGCCCGCCGCCAGCCCCGCCAGAGTCGCGGCCAGGATCGGCAGGGCATTGAGGAGGATGTAGATCATCCGCCTTCGCGCAGCCGCGGCATGAGTTCCACGAAATTGCAGGGCCGGTGGCGGCTGTCGAGCTGGGAGGCGAGGATTCCATCCCAGCCATCCCGCACCGCGCCGGTCGAGCCGGGCAGGGCGAAGATGTAGGTGCCGCGCGCAACGCCGGCGCAGGCGCGGGACTGGATGGTCGAGGTGCCGATGGTCTGGAAGGAGAGCCAGCGGAACAGCTCCCCGAAGCCGGGGATCATCTTCTCGCAGATCCGCTCCAGCGCCTCGGGGGTCACGTCGCGGCCGGTGACGCCGGTGCCTCCCGTGGTGATCACGCAATCGACCTCGGGGTCGTCGACGAAGCCCTCGAGCGCCGCGAGAATCGCCGGCACCTCGTCCTTCACAAGCGCCCGCCCGGCGAGCACATGGCCTGCCGCGGTCAGGCGCTCCACCAGCGTGTCGCCGCTGCGGTCGCTCGCTGCGTCGCGCGTGTCAGACACGGTCAGGACAGCGATCCTGACCGGCAGGAAGGGGCGCGCCGGGTCGATGGGCATGGGGCGTCAGCGTTCGACGACGGGAGCGCCGGGGAAGGGAACCGCGGGAAGGCCGGCGAGGCCCGGAAAGCGGGGCCAGCGGTTCGCGGCGATGGCCGACAGGCTGGAAGCAGCGACCGGCTGCCCTTCGGCTTCCGCCTTCATCTCGTAGAGCCAGTAGTTCCGCAGCACGACCTCGACATAGTGCCGGGTCTCCCGGAACGGAATCGATTCGATGAATAGCAGGACGTCATTGTTGTCCCTGACCTCGCCGCTGTTCCACCGCGCCACCGACCCCGGTCCGGCATTGTAGGCGGCAATCACCTTGGGCAGCAGGCCGCCGGTTGCCGGGCTGTCGCGCAGCATCTCGAGATAGGCCTGGCCGAACTCGACATTGAAGCTCGGGTCGGCGAGATGCGCGTCGGATGCAGGCAGCACCAGCATCCGCGAAAGCTCGCGCGCGGTGCCGGGCATGAGCTGCATCACCCCGCGCGCGCCGGCCGGCGAGCGCGCGGTGGTGATGAAGCGCGATTCCTGCAGCGCATGGGCAAAGACCAGGTTGCGGTCGACCCGCCAGCCGTTGACCGGTCGCCAGGCCGGTGTCGGGAAGCGCGCCGACATGGGCGCCTTCATGCCCGGCGGCGGGTTGGCGGCGAGCCAATATTGCGTCGCCGGAAGGTCGAGCCGGGCGGCAAGCCGCAGCAGCGGCTCGTAGAACTGGCTGTCCGCCGTGCGGGCGAGATGGCGCAGCTCGCGGTCGGCAAGCCCGATCTCGCCCACTTCCATCAGCGCCACCGACCGCCTGGCACCGGGCAGGCTGGAAAGCGTCGTCCAGTCGGCGGTGATGAAGTCCGGCTCGCGCCAGTCGAAGCCGGGGTCGATGCCGAGCAGGCGGGTGGCGAGAAGCCCGTAGAAGCCGGCCGGATCGGCCTCGGCGGCCACCTTCAGCCGCTCGGCGGCAAGCTCGGGTCGCCGGCAGCGGACATGGGCGCGGGCCGCCCAGAAGGCGGCAGACGAGCGCAGCTCGTCATTGGCGAACTGGCGGGCGATGCGGTCGAAGTGGCGGGCCGCCGAAGCGCAGTCGTCGAGCCGGAAGGAGGCAAGCCCGGCCACCCAGTTGCCGAAGGCCGCCCAGTCGCCGGATCCGTCGGCGGCGCGCCCGGCAAGCGCGCGGGCGGCTTCGTCATCGAGCGCAAGATAGAGATCCCAGGCGCCGCGCGCGGCCCATTCGCTTTTGACGGAAGAGGTGAGCTCCGGCGCGTAACGATCGAGAAGCGCGTGGATCTCGCGTGCCGCGTTCTGGGCGATCGCGGCCTGCGCCCGGCTCGCGAACTCCGTGTCGGCCGGCCGTTCGCCGCGCACGCTGCGCGGGCCCATCGATGGCGTCAGCCGGACAGGAACGAGCGCCCGCTCGCTGGCAATCGGCGGGAGGTTCTCGGCCCCGGCGCGGCGCGCCAGCACGGCGATGTCCCTGGCCTGCGGTGCGTCCGGGTTGGCCTCGAGCCAGGCGACGAGGGCCGCCTGCCCCGCCCCGGCGCCGCGGCGGAGCAGGATCTGCGATTCCGCCGTCGGGTGGAGAATGCCGCGGGGCATGCCCTGGAGCGCCGCCGAGGCTCGGGTCAGCCGGCCGGCGGCGATGTCGCGGAAGACCTGCCGATAGGCTGCGCGCTGCGCCGGCCCGAGCTGGGCCGGCACCCGCATGTCTGCCGGACGCAGCCCGGTCACCACCAGGGTCGGGATCTCCTCCGCGACCAGCGCAGGGGCGTCCCCCTGCTGCCCGCCCGCGTCGGCAGGCTGCGCCGGTGCAGCCGAGGCTCCCGCGAGCGCCGCGAGCAAGGCGAGGATCGATCTCATGCCGGCGCCGTTTCTTCGAGCAGGGTGCGAAAGGCAAGGAGGTCGGCCCAGGCGAGCGCCTTGTCCTCGGGCCGGCGGAGCAGATAGGCGGGGTTGAAGGTGGCGAGCGCGGGCACCGTCCGCTCCCCGCAGCTGACCCGGAGCCGCCGGCCGCGCAGCGCCGAGATGGGCGCCGTCTCGCCCGCGAGCGTCTGGGCGGCGGTCGCGCCGAGGAGCAGGATCGCCCGCGGTGCGAGAAGCCGGAGGTGGGCTTTCGTCAGCGGCAGATCCTCTTCAATCTCCTCGGGGCGCGGCGGGCCCGGCACCCCCCGGCGCGGAACGAGCAGGGTGATGCCGCAGCTGCCGCGATCGAGGCCGATGGCAGCGAGCATGCGGTCGAGCAGCCGGCCGGCCGGGCCCGTGAAGGGCCGGCCGGTCTCGAGATCTGCCGCACTCGGCGCCTCGCCCATCACGAGGATGCCCGATGCCGCCGCGCCGTCGAACAGCGGCGCGCCCGGAAACAGGCCCCGGACATGGGCGTGAAGCGCGTCCAGCGTCGCGAAACGGGACAGATCCTCCGCCCCGCCGGGTGCGCGCGCCAAGGGCCGCGCTGCGGGAGCAGGCCGGGGTGCCGCTGTGGAGACGGGTTCGGGCAGCGGCGGTTCGGCGGGTGCGGCGAGCCAGCTGCGCGGCTCTGCCGCCGCGGGCGTGTCGACGCCCGCGAGCATCCACCAGTCGAACGCGGCCTGGACCACTGCGGCGCGCGTGCGCTGCCCGTCCGCAGTGCGCAACCCCTCCCTCGCGACCATGGCTGTGACAGTTTCGAGGCTTGCGTCATGGGTCAATGGGCCTCTAGGTCGCGCGCGGCGAGCGTCGGCTGCCATGCGACGAACGGCGCCCGCCCGGCTTGCTTGAGGAGACATGTCCGTGACGCGCGAGGCGATGCCCTATGATCTCGTGATCGTCGGTGGCGGGCCGTCCGGCCTTTCGGCTGCGATCCGCGCCAAGCAGGCCGCGGCCGGGAAGGGCATCGAGCTTTCGGTCTGCGTGCTCGAGAAGGGCTCGGAGATCGGCGCCCACATCCTCTCGGGCGCCGTCATCGATCCGAAGGCGCTCGACGAGCTCCTCCCCGACTGGCGGACCGACGGATGTTCGCTCGCGGACTGCCCCGTCACCTCCAACCATCACTGGATCCTGACGAAATCGGGCAAGACCGAGTTTCCGCACGGGCTGTTGCCGCCCTTCATGCACAACAAGGGCACCTACACCGGCTCGCTCGGCAACCTGTGCCGCTGGCTCGCCCAGAAGGCGGAAGTGCTCGGGGTCGAGATCTTCCCCGGCTTCGCTGCGGCCGAGGTGCTGTTCCACGAGGATGGGTCGGTCAAGGGCGTGGCGACGGGCGACATGGGGGTCCGCCGGGACGGCAGCCACGGGCCAAACTACCAGCCCGGCCTCGAGCTCCACGCGAAATACACGCTGTTCGCCGAAGGCGCGCGCGGGCACCTCTCGAAGCAGCTCATCGCCCGCTTCGGCCTGCGCGAGGGGAAGAGCCCGCAGGTCTATGGCATCGGCTTCAAGGAGCTTTGGGACGTGCCGGCCGAGAACCACGTGCCCGGCACGGTCATCCACACCCAGGGCTGGCCGCTGTCCGATGCCTGGGGCGGCGGCTTCGTCTACCACCAGGCCAACAGCCAGATCGCCGTGGGCTTCGTGGTCGCCCTCAACTACCGCAACCCCTATCTCTCCCCCTTCGACGAATTCCAGCGCTGGAAGACCCACCCTGCCATCAAGGCGATGCTCACGGGCGGCCGGCGCGTCGCCTACGGCGCCCGCGCCATCAACGAAGGCGGCTGGCAGGCCGTGCCGAAGCTGGTCTTCCCTGGCGGCGCGCTCATCGGCTGCGCGGCCGGCTTCGTCAACGTGCCGCGGATCAAGGGCACGCATAC
This sequence comes from Sphingomonadaceae bacterium, assembly GCA_029268145.1. GTDB lineage: Bacteria > Pseudomonadota > Alphaproteobacteria > Sphingomonadales > Sphingomonadaceae > Thermaurantiacus. The sequence continues at coordinate 79,042 of JAJUHA010000002.1, forward strand.
CGCCATGAAGACGGGCATGATGGCGGCCGAAGCCGTGGTCGACGCCATCGCCTCCCAGCGTCAGGGCGATGTGCTCGCGTCCTACCAGGCCGCCTACGAGTCGAGCTGGGTCGAGAAGGAGCTCCGTCTCGTCCGCAACACCGAGCCCTTCGTCGCCAAGTTCGGCTCGGCGCTCGGCACCCTCTTCGCCGGGGCGACCATGTGGCTCGAGCACTTGGGGATCCGGATGCCCTTCACGCTCCAGCACGAGCCGGATCACGAGCAGCTCCAGCCCAAGAGCCATTTCACGCCGATCGACTATCCGAAGCCCGACGGGGTCTACAGCTTCGACAAGCTCTCCAGCGTGTTCCTCTCGAACACCAACCACGAGGAGGACCAGCCGGTCCATCTGAAGCTGGCCGATCCGGACCGGCCGATCGCCTACAACCTTCCGCTCTACGACGAGCCGGCGCAGCGCTACTGCCCGGCCGGGGTCTATGAGGTGGTCACCACCGAGGATGGCCCGCGCTTCCAGATCAACGCGCAGAACTGCGTCCACTGCAAGACGTGCGACATCAAGGATCCGACCCAGAACATCACCTGGGTCGCGCCCGAAGGCGGCGGGGGGCCCAACTACCCGAACATGTGACGCCGCCCGGCGCCCCCGCGCGGCCGGCCCGCCGGCCCTAGGGGCGGGAGGCGGGAAGCGGGTGACTGCCCTGCGTCTTCCAGAGCGAATAGCCCATCCCGGCCGCAAGTATCGCGAAGGTGATGCCGAGGCTGAGCGCCGGCGGGAACTTCCCTCCGGCGAAGCCGAGCATGTCGGCCAGAAAGATCTTGAGCCCGATGAAGACCAGCAGCACGGCTAGGGCATATTTCAGATAGTGGAAGCGGTGCACCATTGCCGCCAGCGCGAAATAGAGTGCCCTTAGGGTCCGGACTCAATCGGCCTCACGGTGGCAGTCGATGTCAAACCAGAGCGGAGGCCCATCTGAGGTGTGACGCGACGACTTCCGCGCCGCACGGGCTGGTGTTACTCCTTCAGCATGTCCGAGATACCAAGCGTTGGCGCTTTCGCCATCGTTCCGAGCAACGACCTTTCGGCCGCGGTCCACTTCTGGCAGCGGCTTGGCTTCTCACGGACGGGCGGCGAAGACCAATACATCATCATGAATGGGTGGGGTTGCGAGGTTCACCTCACCCAAGCAGGAGACGGCCCTTGGTCCGTCCCGGCGTCCCATAACCCGTTCGGCGTCTTCATCCGCACGCCCGATGTCGACGCTATTGCGGCGCGAGTGGACGATCTGATCATCCGCCCCGGCGGCATTCTGCGCCACCGTGAATGGGGCTTATACGAGTGCGGGATTGGTGGTCCGGATGGCCTGCTCGTTCGTGTCGGCTGGCCTTCCCGACTGATGGAAAAGCCCTGATCTCGGGCTGCCCGACCTGCCCTGAAGCAGGGCGCTTGCATCAGCACCAGAACGCGATGACGGCAGCCAGGGCCACGGCGGAAGCGAAGTTGTCCGCCAGCTTATCGTAGCGAGTTGCGATGCGGCGGAAGTCCTTCAGCCGACAGAACGCGGCCTCAATGCGCCAGCGCTCCCGGTAACGCCGTTCGTCGTGCCGGATCGGGCGCCTGCGTGAGCGGGTGCTCGGGATCACGGGCTTGGTGCCGCCTGCCTTTAGGTCGCGGCGCAGGTGGTTGGCATCATAGCCCCGGTCAGCGAGAAGACGCTTGAAGCGGCCCGGCGCGGCGGCGAGCACGTCGGGCGCGGTCGTTACGTCCGAGGCGTTGCCCGGCGTGAGGTGGACCACGGCAGGCCGTCCGAGAACGTCGGTGAGGACGTGAACCTTGGTGGTTTGCCCGCCGCGCGATGGACCGATGGCCTGCGCCCGAGCCCCCCTTTGCCGCCGTGCGCCGAGCGGTGCGCCTTGACGTAGGTTGAGTCGAGAGCGGCTGTCTCCGCGACCCAGCCCGCCTGGGCCAACGCGGCCAGCATGGCGCGCCAGAAGCCTCGGCGAGACCACCTGTTGAAGCGGTTGTAGACCGTCGTGTGGGGGCCGTAGGCGTCCGGGCAGTCGCGCCAGCGCCCGCCCGTCTTGAGAACGTGGACGATGCCGGAGATCACACGCCGGTCGTCTACCCGCCGCGCACCGGGCTGGTTCTTGGGCATGAACGGCTCCAGCACCGCCCACTGCTCGTCTGACAGCCAGAATAGGTCCGCCATCGCCGCCTCCGCCCACCGTGATGAGGCACCTCATCCCGATCACATCGCTCGCGCAAGCACCTGATTGGGTTCAGAACCTAGGCCAAGGATGGCGAAGATGTTGGAGGTGTAGACGATGAACGGATCGGTCGTGATGGCGAAGATCGCAGGCACCGAGTCGATCGCGAACACCACGTCCACGAACTCCACCGTCGCGAGCGCGAGAAACAGCGGCGTCGCCCAGAGCAGCCGGCGGCCGGTCGTCGGGTCGGGCAGGGTCACGAAGAAGCGATTGCCGTGCATCTCTTCGGTGACCCGGATGTGGCCGCGCAGCCAGCGAAGGGCAACCGAGCTGCCGATGTCGTGAGTTTCGCCCGCCATGGTCCACATCCGGATCCCCGTGAAGACCAGGAAGGCGGCAAAGATGTAGAGGATCCAGCCCCACTCCGAGATGATCGCCGCGCCGAAGCCGATCATCACGCCTCGCAGCACGATCACCCCCAGGATGCCCCAGAACAGCACGCGATGCTGATAGAGCCGCGGAATGGCGAAATGGAAGAAGATCATCGCGATGACGAACACATTGTCCATCGCGAGGCTCTTCTCGACCACGAAGCCGGTCAGATACTCGATGGCGGATTGCTGGCCGAGCTGCCACCAGACGAAGCCGCCGAAGGCAAGGCCGAGGACGATGTAGCCCGCCGAGAGCCGCAGGCTTTCCCTGACGCCGATTTCGTGATCCGTGCGGTGGAGGACGCCGAGGTCAAGGGCGAGCAGCGCGACCACGACGGCGAGAAAGCTCAGCCAGAGCCACAGCGGCGTTCCCAGCCACGCGGTGAGCAGGAGATCCATGAACTGCCACCCTCTGCCATCCGGGGCCGCCCGGGCGGCCCGCACCTCAAGTCCGACATCACCGCGCAACCGCGCGGCCAGAGGGGCCCGGACCCCCGAAATCTGGCACCGGTCCGGGAGATTTCAAGCCCTGGCAGGGAGATTGCGCCCGGCCTGCTTCAGGGCCGGCTGGCGCAGGGCCCAGCGGACGAGCGCACCCATGCCGGTCGCGCCGGCGCGCACCAGCGGCGCGGCCGGGCCCGGCGCGCGCAGTCCGTGCATCTCCCGGGCCCATGCCGGGAGCAGATCGACGGCCGCCTCGATCAGGAGCCGGTGCGCGGGCGCAAGGGCCGGGGAAGGGGGCGGGGCGGCGAGCAGCAGGCCACAGACCTCGCGCGTGCGCAGGTCCGCGCGGAGCTGCGGCCGCATCCGCCGGACGAGCGCCTCCGCCCCGGCCTTCGTCTCGGGCACCGGTAGAGCGCCGAGCCGGCGCGCCACTTCGGCCATGCCGGCCATGTAGCGATCCTGCCGGGAAGGAGGCATGAGGGGGTCCCGATAGCGCCGCCACGCCTTCAGGAAGGCGAGCGCCTCGACGGCGCCGACGAATGCCAGCGTCTCCGGCTCGTCGGCGCGATAAGGCGTGCCATCGGCAAGGTGTCCCTCGATGCGCGCGTGGATCCGCCGCACCCGCGCGATCGCGGCCTCCGCCTGCTCGCGCGGGCCGAAGGTGGTGATGGCGATGAAGGCCGCGGTGCGCCGCAGCCTCCCGCCCATGTCCCGCCGGAAGTCCGAATGATCCCAGACACCTGCCATTGCCTTCGGATGCAGCATCTGAACGAGCAGCGAGGCGATGCCGCCGATCATCATGGTGGTGACATCGGCGTGCACGTCGAAGCAGGGCGAGCCGGCGGCAAGCAGCCGCTGGTCGAGCGGTGCCGGGACCACCGCGGGTCGGGCGCTTCCCGGCTCGAGGAAGGGCCGGCGGATCTCGCGGGCAAGGGCGTGCCGGAGGCTCATGCCCCGCAGGATTCCGGCGGACGCTGCGCCCGGGAGGGGCCGGGGCGCGCGGGGGCCAGGCGGCACGCCATCAGAACAGGATGACCGAGCGGATGCTCGCGCCCGCGCGCATCAGGTCGAAGGCCTCGTTGATCCGCTCGAGCGGCAGGCGGTGGGTGATCATCGGGTCGATCTCGATGCGCCCTTCCATGTACCAGTCGACGATCCTCGGCGTGTCGGTGCGGCCGCGCGCGCCACCGAAGGCCGTGCCCTTCCACACCCGCCCGGTCACCAGCTGGAAGGGGCGCGTGGCGATTTCCTTGCCGGCCTCGGCGACTCCGATGATGATGGACTGGCCCCAGCCGCGGTGGCAGCTCTCGAGCGCCTGGCGCATCACCTCGGTGTTGCCGGTGCAGTCGAAGCTGTGGTCGGCCCCGCCGTCGGTCAGCGCCACCAGATGGGCGACGAGATCGCCCTCGACCTCGCGCGGGTTGACGAAGTCGGTCATGCCAAAGCGGCGGCCCCACGCCTCCTTCGCGGGATTGATGTCCACGCCGACGATCCGCCCCGCCCCGACCATCCGCGCCGCCTGGACGACATTGAGGCCGATGCCACCGAGCCCGAAGACGACCACCGTGTCCCCGGCCGCGACTCTGGCCGTGTTGACGACGGCGCCGACTCCGGTGGTGACGCCGCAGCCGATGTAGCAGGCGGTGTCGAAGGGCGCGTCGCGGCGGATCTTCGCCACCGCGATCTCGGGGAGCACGATGTGGTTGGCGAAGGTCGAGCAGCCCATGTAGTGGAAGAGGAGTTCGCCACGGTGGCGGAAGCGGCTCGTGCCGTCGGGCATCAGCCCCTTGCCCTGGGTGGCCCGGATGGCGGTGCACAGGTTGGTCTTGCGGCTGAGGCAGCTTTTGCACTGCCGGCATTCGGGCGTGTAGAGCGGAATCACATGGTCGCCGGGGGCCACGCTTGTCACGCCCGCGCCCACCTCCTGCACCACGCCTGCGCCCTCGTGCCCGAGGATGCAGGGGAAGTTCGCTTCGCTGTCGAGCCCGTCGAGCGTGTAGGCGTCGGTGTGGCACACGCCGGTTGCCTTCACTTCCACGAGCACTTCACCGGCCCTCGGTCCCTCGGGCTCGACCTCGAGAATTTCGAGCGGCCGCCGGGGGCCGAACGCAACCGCCGCCCGGGTCTTCACCGCGGACGTCCCCCGGGGAGGGCCGCGAGCAGCCGCTCGAGCCCGCGCTGCTGGGCGATGGTGGCGGGGCGGAACCCGGCGCAGGCCACGCAGGCCGCCTGCACCGTCGGCCCGCGCAGCGCCTCGAGCGCCGTCGAAAGCGCGCTGGCGGCGCGCAGCCGTTCGGCAAGCACCAGCCGCCCGAGCGCGTCCGGCGCGCTCCGGGAGCGGACGAGGCTGCCCTCGGCAAGGAGCGATTCGTACCACGGCCTGGGCTGGCGGAACGGCCGGACCTCCGGCGTGCCGGCAATGCCGCCAAGCCTGCCGGCATCGGCCACGGCCGCATCGAGGCCGCCAAGGCCATCGACGAGCTTCAGTTCGAGCGCCCGGGCCCCGGACCACACCCGCCCCTCGGCAATGGGCTCGACCTGGGCGGGCTCCAGCCGGCGTGCCTCGGCCACCAGCCGGATGAAGCGGCGGTACACATCCTCCACTCCGGTCTGGATGAGGTCGCGCACCGGCTCGTTCAGCCCGCCGATCAGGTCGGGCTGGCGCGAATAGGGGGTCGTCCCCACGCCGTCGGCCGTGATCCCGAGGTCGGCGAGGGTGCGCCCGAAGGTGGGGATGAGGCCGAAGACGCCGATCGAGCCCGTGACGGTCGAAGGCTCCGCCCAGATCCGCTCGGCGCCAGTCGCGATCCAGTAGCCGCCCGAGGCCGCGACCGGGCCCATGCTGGCCACCACCGGCTTGCCCTTCGCCCGCGCCGCCATGAGCGCATCGCGGATGACATCCGATGCCGTTGCCGAGCCGCCCGGCGAATCGATCCGCAGCACGATGGCCTTGACGCGGGGATCGGCTGCCGCCTGCTCGACGAGATCGGCGACGCTGTCCCCGCCGGACTGGCCCTCGGGCGCCTCGCCATCGACGATGTTGCCCGCCGCATGCACCAGCGCGACCACGTCTCCTCGTGCCCCCTCCTCGCCCTGGGAGGCGAGATAGGCCGAGAGGCCGATGCCGTTCAGCGTGTCGGAACGTTCCTCCTCCTCGCCCGCGCCCACCACTTCGCGCACCCGGGCAACGAAGGCGAGCTCCGAGCCGATCCGGTTCACGAAGCCCATGTCCCGGGCGAGCGTCGCGAGATCGCCATTGAGGCCCCTGACCCGCTCCGGCATGCTCTCGACTGCGGCCTTCACGTCGAACCCGGGCCGCGCCCGGCGGATCCCGTCCTGGTAGGCCGCCCACAGATCCTCGGCCAGCAGCTGGTCGGCGGCGCGCGCCTCGGGCGAGGCTTCGCTCCGCGTGAAGGGTTCGATCGCGCTCTTGAAGGTGCCCACGCGAAACACCTCGACATCCACCTTGAGCTTGTCGAGCGCGCCCTTGAGATAGAGCCCGGTCCCGCCCGGGCCGGTCAGGAACACCCCGCCATTGGGGTTGATCCAGGCCTCGTCGGCGTGCGCGGCCAGGAAGAAGCCGTCGTCGGCATAGGCGGTCGCATAGGCGAAGACCGGCTTCTTCGCTGCCTTGAACCTGAGGATCGCCTTGCCGACGGCCTCGAGATTGGCCAGCCCGCCGCCGAGGAAGCTGTCGAGGTCGAGCACCAGCGCCTTCACCCGCGCGTCCTTCGCGGCGAGGTCGATGGCGCGGACGACATCGCGGGCCTCGGTCTCGGCCAGCCGGCTGCCGTCGAGCGCGGCGAGCGCGGACACCGGCGTCGCCTGGTCGACGAGCGTGCCTTCGAGGCTCACCACCAGCGCTCCGCCATCGGGAACGCTGACCGCCGGTGCGCGCAGGCCGAGCACCCCCCACAGCGCCACGAAGAACAGCAGCAGGAAGAGGAGGACGAGCGCGTCCTTCACCCCCACCAGGAACCGCCAGAGTCTCCCGATCACCTGCGTCTCCGTCCGTCGCCTGCCGCCGTTCCTACCGGTGCCGGGCCTGCGCGGCTAGGGGGGCGCTGCCCCTACGCGGCATCGCGCGGCACGGCGGGAATAGCGCGCAGGGGTCAGGCGTTCTTCCGGCATCGACCAGATGGGAGATGCCCCGATGTCCAGCCTCGACACCTCCTCCTTCCCGTTCCGTCGGCGCGCCGGCGGCGACCGGCTGTCCTCGCCGCGCCGGGCCTTCGCGACGCGGCGGGTCCGCATGTCGGATGCCGCGCGCCTGCTGCGCGATCCGGCGCACCGGCCGGCGGCCGGAGATCTGCTGCTCGCCCGCGTCGACCGCCTGGGCCACCACCAGCGGCTGGAGAATCTCCACGGCCGGCGCGAGCAGATGAACGTCGGTGACGAGATCATCGTCGCCTATGGCAACCGCTATGCGCCCGACCAGTTCGAGGCGACCGTGCCGTCGAGCCTCGGCCCCTGCCACCTCGTCGCGGGCGGCGGCATTGCCGCGCTGGTGCGCTGTCAGCACGCGGCAGTGCGGCCTGCCACCCGCATCACGCCGGTCGGCCTCCTCCTCGACCAGAATGGCGAGGTGCTGAACCTCGCCCGCTACGCTCTCCCCGATCCGGCGCCGGTGCGCAGCCTGCCCCTTGCCTTCGCCGTCGTCGGCAGCTCGATGAACGCCGGCAAGACGACGACGGCCGCCGGCCTCGTGCGCGGCCTCGCCCGGGCCGGGCTCAGGGTGGGGGCGGCCAAGCTCACCGGCACGGGCTCGGGCGGCGACCTGTGGACCATGCGCGACGCCGGCGCTGCGGTGGCGCTCGACTTCACCGACGCCGGCCACGCCTCGACCTATCTCGTCGGCCGGGACGAGCTTGACCGCATCGGCCAGACATTGCTCGTGCAGCTCGCCCGCGAGGAGGTGGATGTCGCCATCGTCGAGATCGCCGATGGCCTGTTCCAGCGCGAGACCGCGATGATGCTCGAGATCGCCCGCTCGCGCGAATGGTTCGAGGGCGTCCTCTTCGCGGCAGGGGATGCGATGGCGGCCGTCCACGGCGTCGAGTGGCTCCGCCGGCGGGGCCACCCGCTTCTCGCCGTCTCCGGGCTCCTCAGCACGTCGCCGCTGGCCGCGCGCGAAGCCGAAGGCGAGACGGGCGTGCCGGTGCTCGGTCTCGGCGACCTGACCGATCCGGTCGCCGCCACCAAGCTCGCTTTCTCGGGTCCGTCGGTTCGGGAGCTGGTCGCATGAGCCTGCCCGCGCTCTTCGGTCCCGGGCGGCGGGTGCTGGCGATCGCGCTGGCCGGCTCGGGCCTGGCCCAGGCCGGCGGCGCGGCGGTCGCTGCCGCGGCCGCCAGCGCGGCACTCGCCGACCCGGCGTGTGGCGCGCCCCTCGTCGGGGCGATGGTCCTTGGCGGCGGCTTTCTCGCCGGCGCCTTCTGGCTCGAGCGGCGGATTGGCGAGGGGCTCGCCCAGTCCCTGGTTGCGGACCTTCGGCAGCGGCTCTTCGGGGCCAGCATCGCGGTTGCCCACCGGCTCGACCGGGGCCGGCTTGCAGTGCCGTTCGTCGGCGACCTCGCTGCCGTGCGCAACTGGGCTGCGCGCGGGCCAATCCGGCTGCTGGGCGCGGGCCTCGCCTTCGCCGGTGGCATGGCGGCCCTCGCCGCGCTCCACCCCTCGCTCTGGCCGAGCGCGGTGCCCCTGGGGCTCGCGCCGCTCGCTGCCGCGCCCGTCGGCCGGCGCCTGCGCCGCACGATCAGCCGGCAGCGGGACATCCGCGGCGGCATGACGCGCTTCGTCCTGCGCAGGCTCGAGCGCCACGGCCGGCAGCCCGACGCCGGCGCGGCCCGCGCGCGGGATGCCGAGGCGCTGGCCGAACGCTCGAGGCGTCTTGCCGAGATCTCGGTGGCCCGCGCCGCCATGGCGGCCGATCTCGAGGCGCTTGCCGTGCTTGCGGGCGGACTTGCCGGGGCCCTCGCGGTCTTCGGGACCATCGTCGGCGCCGGCAGCCCGGCAGGGGCTGCCGGCGCGCTCGCGCTGGTCGGCTTCGTCGCCGCCCGCCTGCGCGACATGGCGCGCGCCGAACACGCCCGCATCGCCGGCGAGGTTGCGCTGCGACGCATCGCCGCACGGCTCGCCGAAGCGCGCGCCGCCAGCATCGCACCCGGCGGCCCGGCGGAGGTCTCCCATGCCGAATGATGCCGCCATCCGCTTCCTGCCGGCTGCGAGCCCCGTGGAGCCGGATGCCTTCTTCCGTCCGGGAGCAGCGGACGCACCCGTGGTGGTCAGCGTGCATGGCATCTCGCGCAACGCCGCCGAGCATGCGCTACGGCTCGCGCGCGTGGCGGCCTTCGACGGGCTTTCGATCCTGTGCCCGCTGTTCGAGAAGGCACGGTTCGGCCGCTACCAGCAGCTCCACCCCGGCGCGTCCGGCGGCCGTGCCGACGAGGGCCTGCTGCGCCTGCTCGACCGGCTCGCGGCAGAAGGGCGGATCCCCGACCGGCCGATCCTGCTGACCGGCTTCTCCGGTGGCGCCCAGTTCGCCCATCGCTTCGCGGCCTCCTGGCCCGACCGCGTGGCCCGGCTCGCCCCTGTCGCTGCCGGCTGGTATCTCTGGCCCGACCCGGCGCTGGCCTGGCCCGAAGGCCTGGCCAGCCCGCCAGCCGGTCTTCCGCCCCCTGACGTCCGGCGCCTGCTGGCGATCCCGACCAGGGTCATCTGCGGCACCAGGGATCGCCGCAGCCGGGACGGGGCGTTCCGCTCCTCGCCCGACCTCGACGCACGGCAGGGCCGCAGCCGCATCGGCCGCGCTCGCCGCTGGGTGGCCGCGATGCAGGATGCGGCGCGCGCGGCCGGTGTCGCAGCCGACATCGCCTTCGTCCCCCTGCCGGGTGCCGGCCATGACTTCGGCGCGGCGATGATGCACTTCGGGCTCGGGGAAGCCGTGGCCTTCGGCCTGCTCGACAACGCTGCGGCGCCATCGCGCGGCGGCGGCTGCTTGCACCGCGTGGGAGAGGCTGTCAGGGCCGATCAGGGCTCGGAAACGGAGGGGAAAGTTTCATGAAACGAGCAGGATACATGGCCTTCGGGCTGTTTCTTTCAATCTCGTCAAGTCTGCCGGCAGCGCCGCTTCCCGAGTTCGGACCTGTGCGCCTCCAGGTGCGGGGGATCGATCTTCGCCTCGGCGGCGGGGCGTCGCTGCAGGGGGGTGCCTTCCGCGTGGACGGCCGTGGCGCCGGCAGCCCGGAGGGCAATGTCGATCTCTTCGGCGAGGCCAATGCCGAGTGGACCTCGCCGGGCGGGATCCTCGTCGGGTTCAACGTCAAGGCCTCCAACCGCGAGCGCGAGACCGAGCAACTGGAGACCGGCGAGGCCTATCTCTTCTTCGCCTCCGAGCGTGGACGGGTGGAGATCGGCCGCCAGGACGGCCCTGCCGACACGCTCTCCTTCCATGCGCCCGTGATCGCGCTTGGCCAGATCCGCGGCGACAGCTCCCGCTACGCCGGAACCCAGGCGCTGCTTTCGCCGCTCGACACGCAGGACGCGTTCAAGCTCATCTACCTCTCCCCGCCCATTCGCGGCTTCCGCGGCGGCGTCAGCTGGTCGCCGAAGGTGACGCGCAACCCCGATGCCCCCGATCCCACGGCCCGAACGAAGCTCAGGAATGCGGTCGAACTCGGGCTCCAGTATCAGCAGCCGGTGGGCCAGTGGATCCTCGGCGCGAGCGGCACCTGGGCGCGCGGCAACGCCGATCCCGAGACTGGCCGCGCCGACCTCAACTCCTGGAGCGTGGGGGGCGAGGCGCGGCGGGGTCCGCTGCGGATTGGCGCGGCCTATGTCGACCGGGGCGACAGCAACCGCCTCGACCGCGGGTTCGACCAGAGCGAGGTGAACGCCGGCGTTGCCTGGGTGACGGAGCGCTGGGGCCTCGCTGCCTCGGCCGCGCGGCAGAAGGCGAGCACCCGCACCGATCGCAGCGTGGCGGCCGGCGGCTTCTTCCGCCTGACCCGCAACATCGAGTTCCGGGCCGATGTGAACCGCTTCGACCTGACCCGGCCGGACCGGCCGCGTCGCAAGGGGGTCGTCGGCGTCGCCGAGATCGAGTTCAGCTTCTGAACCAATGGGAGAGCCGCCGCGCGGAACGGCCCGCGCGGCAGCGCCTAGTTGAGCGCAGCAAGCGCGCGGGCCTCCGCATCGGCGTCGAGCGGTGCGCCGGCGATCCGCGCTGCAACCGCTGCGGCGACTGGCCCATCGTCCGGCCCGGAGGCGGTCGCATAGCCGCCGGTCGCCGCCGGACGCGCGGCGAGCGCCTCGACGCGCCAGCCATCCTTCCCATGGCAGAGGAGCGCATCAACGGCACCGTCTGCGCGCCTGACGACGAGCTGCCGGCACAGCGTGCCGGCGCCGTCGCGGAAGCTCAGCACGGGCGAAAGGGTCGCGCCCCCGGACTTGGCCGAGCCCCCGCTCGGGGTGGTCGAGACGAGCCGCGCCACTTCCGGGTCCACGACCGGCGCGCCCGCGGCGAGGCGGAAGCCGGCCTCCACCCCGCCTCCGGGCGCAAGCCCCGCGGGATCGAACCGGCCGCCGATCACGAGGCCGAGCGCGAGCGAGGCCGCCATGGCCATCCACCCGGCCCAGCGCGGCGCCTGCCGGCGGGCCCGGGCTTCGGCAAGCGGGATTACCTGCGCAGCTGGCTGCGCCGTCGCGGGTGGAGAGGCGCTCGGGGCCGCCGGCCCGGCGGCGGCCGCGCGGAGCAGGGCGGTCAGCCGGTCCGGCACGGGTTCGGCCAGGACCGAATCGAAGGCCGCGCCGATGCGCGCGCCAAGCGCTCGCAGCTCCGCCTCGCGGCGGGCGAGTTCCGGATCGGCCGCGATCGCCGCGGCCACGCGCGCGGCCTCGGCCGGCGGCAGCTCGCCATCGACATAGGCCATGAGATCGGTTTCGGTCACGGCGGTCATGCTGCCTCCAGGGGGCCGAGCCACTGCTGCAGCCGGGCCCTTGCCCGGCTGAGCCGGCTCATGATCGTGCCCACCGGCACGTCGAGGATCTCGGCGGCTTCGGCGTAGCTGTGGCCCTCCACGAGCACCAGCGCAACGACGCTGCGCTGCTCGTCGGCGAGCCGGTCGATGGCCGCGCGCACCCGCTCGCCCTCGGAGAGGGCCTCGAGCTCCGCGACGAGGTCGCCGGCGGGCGGTTCGGCAATGTCGGCGATGTCGTCGTGCGGCAGGCGATTGCGCGCTGCGCGCCGCTCGTCGAGCCAGAGATTGTGGGCGATCCGGATCATCCAGCGATCCAGTCGCGTGCCGTCCCGGAAGCTGTCCAGGTTGCGCAGCGCCCGTTCGATCGTCGCCTGCGCCAGGTCGTCGGCGGCATCCGGGCTGTTCGCCAGCGAGCGGCAGAAGCGGCGCAGCCGGGGCAGCTGCTCCGCCATCTCCTGCACCAGCCGGTTCCGCCGATCCATGCCATGCCCCTTCAACGTTCCAGGACGTCCCGCTATTCCCTGGCCCGTTGCCCCGGACCCGGAGGGCGCGCTCTCTCGCCTTGGCGGACGCGCCTTCCGCTGTTAAGGGATTTTTCACGGCAGTCCCTGCTTTCTGGTGCCATGCGCGCGTTCGGTCTCGCCCTTCTTCTCCGCCTGCTGCCGTGCGCCCTTCCGCTTCTGATCGCGCCGGTGCTGGAGCAGCCGGCGGCGGCGCAGGAAGCGGAGGACCCGGACGACCCTGATGAAGAGGACCCGGACGAGCCGGACACGCCGGACGAGCCGGACACTCCCGATGAGCCCGACACGCCGGACGAGCCGGATGCCCCGGACGAGCCCGACACGCCGGACGAGCCGGATGCCCCGGACGAGCCCGGCGACGACGGCCCCGGCGACGATGGCCCCGGCGATGACGGACCTGGCGACGATGGCCCCGGCGACGATGGCCCTGGCGACGACGGCCCCGGCGATGACGGACCCGGCGACGATGGCCCCGGCGACGATGGCCCCGGCGATGACGGACCTGGCGACGATGGCCCCGGTGACGATGGTCCGGGCGATGACGGACCTGGCGACGATGGTCCCGGCGACGATGACCGACGGGATGGATCCGGTGACGGCGACCCCGACGACGACGACGAACGGCCCGAGCCCGAGGAGCGCGATGGGGAGGGCTCGGTCTGGGGCGACGCCGAGATCGACGCGGACTCGCCCCTTGTCTGGGTGCCGGAGGAGAGCTGGTCCGAGCGCAGCAGCCGCGACCGGGCCGAAGGGATCCGCACCGATGCCGATGGCTATCGCTACCGTGACCGCGAATTCGTGGCGATCGGGCTCGATCGGGCGACGCTCGCGGCACTGTCCCGCGAAGGGTTTCGCCAGATTGCCGTCGAGCGGCTTGCCGCCTCCGGCCTGACGCTTCACCTCCTCAAGGGCCCGGACCGGCTGGACGGCGAAGCCGGCCTCGAGCGCCTGGTCGCGCTTGCCGCCAACGCGCCGGTCGCCTTCAACCATCTCTTCGACCGCAAGTCCGTCACCATGCGGCGTGGCGTGCGGGTCAGCCTGCCCGAGCGGCCGGGATGCGGCTGCCGGCTGGGCCTGGTCGACACCGGCGTCGCCGAGCGGTCGCCAAGTCTCGCCCATGTCCGCTTTGCCTCGCGCGCCTTCAACGGCAGCGCGCCAGCGCCGGACCTGCACGGAACCGCGGTGGCCTCGCTCGTCGGCGGCACACGGCGGCACCCGGCGCGTGACACGCGCCTGCTGGTTGCCGATGTCTTCGCCGGCCCGCGCGCCACGGCGGGCTCGGCCTTCGCGGTTGCCCGCGCCATCGACTGGCTGGCGCGCGAGAAGGTCGCCGTCATCAACCTGAGCCTTGCCGGGCCACCCAACCGGGCGGTCGAGCGGGTCATCCAGAGCGTCTCGGCCCTCGGGCATGTGGTGGTCGCCGCCGCCGGCAACGAGGGCCCGGCAGCCCCGCCCGCCTTCCCGGCCGCCTACCCTGAGGTCGTCGCCGTCACGGCCGTTGCCCGCGATGGCCAGCCCTACCGCTATTCCAATCGCGGGCCCCACATCCGATTCGCCGCCCCCGGGGTCGATGTGCCGGTCCTCGACGCATCAGGCACGCCGCGGCTGCTGTCCGGCACCTCCTTTGCTGCCCCCATCGTCGCCGCGCGGATCGCCCGCGACCTCGAGGCGCCCGACCGGCTGCGCGCGCGCCAGGTGCTCGCCGGCCTCGAGAAGGCCGCGCGCGACCTGGGCCCGGCGGGCCGGGACCCGGTGTTCGGCCATGGCCTTGTGGAGCCCTGAGATGCGCGCCCGGCTGACCCTGGCGAGTGCCCTCCTGCTCGGCCTGGCCCCGGCACCTGCCCTCGCGTCGCTGCCGTCCTACCAGCCGGGGGACAGCTATGTCTGGGATGACGGGCGGGTCGAGCGGGTGGTCCGCGTCGAGGGCGAGCGGATCCACTGGGGCGGGCTTGGGTCCGGCACCTATGTGCGGCATCGCAACATCGTCGTCCCCATCCTCCAGTGGTCCGCGCGCGGCGAGGAAGGCCGGCGCCGGATCCATGGCGATCCCGACCGGCTCTGGCCGCTCGACAGGCCGAGGTCGGTCCGCTTCAGGGTCGTGACCGAGAGCCGCAGCCGGCCCGACCGGCCCTGGGTGCGTTCGACTGCGCTCTGGCGCTGCGAGACGGGCAGGCCGGCGTGGGTCGATGTGCCAGCGGGCCGGTTCGAGGCCGTGCCCATCCGCTGCGACCGCTACTCGGCCACCACCATGCGGCCGATCGAGCGCATCAGCCTCGATTACGCGCCCGAACTTGGGCATCCGGTGCGGCGGTCGCTCACCAGCTACGGGAGGGCCACGACCCGCACGACGCTGCTGGCGGCGACGCTCCACGGGCCCAAGGCAACGCCGGAGCGGCTGCGCGCGCTCGCCCGCAAGGCGCGGCGAACCCCGTCCCGCGCCAACACCTGAACCGCGGCAGGCCCCGGGGCCTTGCGGCTAGAGGCTGCGGCCCACCAGTTCCTTCATGATCTCGCTGGTGCCGCCGTAGATGCGCTGCACCCGCGCGTCCCGCCACAGCCGGGCGATCGGATATTCGTTCATGTAGCCGGCCCCGCCGTGGAGCTGGAGGCAGGCATCGACCACCTCCCACTGCAGCTCGGTCGAGAAGAGCTTGGCCGCCGCGCCCTCATAGGCATCGAGCTTGCCGGCCATGTGCCGCTTCAGCGCCCAGTCGAGATGGGCCCAGCCGGCCTGCAGCTTGGCCTTGAGCTCGGCGAGGGTAAAGCGCGTGTTCTGGAAGTCGAAGACCGTCTTGCCGAAGGCCTTGCGCTCCTTGGTGAAGGCCACCGCCTCGTCGAAGGCGCGCTGGGCGCCGCCCATCGCCGAGCAGGCGATCGACAGCCGCTCCTGCGGCAGCTGGCTCATGAGGTAGATGAAGCCCTTGTTCTCCTCGCCGAGGCAGTTGGTGATTGGCACCCGGCAGTCCTCGAAGAAGAGCTCGGACGTGTCGGCCGAATGCTGGCCGATCTTGTCGAGGTTGCGCCCGCGCGAGAAGCCGGGCGTGTCGGCGTCGACCAGGATGAGGCTGGTGCCCTTCGCGCCCTTCTCGGGGTCGGTCTTGGCGACCACGATCACCACGTCGGCATTCTGGCCATTGGTGATGTAGGTCTTGGAGCCATTGATCACATAATGGTTTCCGTCGCGCCGCGCCGTGGTGCGGATGCCCTGCAGGTCGGAACCGGCGCCCGGCTCGGTCATGGCGATCGCGGTGATGCACTCGCCCGAGATCATCTTCGGCAGATACTTCGCCTTCTGCTCGTCCGAGCCATAGGCGACGAAATATTCGGCCGTGATGTCGTTCTGGAGCGTGATCCCCGCCGAGGAGCCGAGATAGGCCAGCTCCTCGTCGATCACGCTGTTGTAGCCGAAGTCGAGCCCGAGCCCGCCATATTGCTCGGGCACATTGGGGCAGAGGATTCCGGCCTCGCCGCACTTCCGCCAGAACTCGCGGTCGACGATGCCCTGCGCTTCCCAGCGGTCGAGGTTCGGCACCAGCTCGCGGGCGTAGAATTTCCGCACCTGTTCGCGGAAGGCCTCGTGGTTCTCGTCGAAGGCGATGCGGCGGCTGGTGTCGAGCATGGGAAACCTCCTTCGCAGCCCCGTTGCCGCCGCCCGCGCGCTGGCGCAACCCTGCCGGATGTGGGCGGTTTGCCGCGTCAGCCGCCGCGGAAGCGGATGGGCGAGGCGAAGGCGTGCGCGCCATCGCGTTCGGTGAGGAGCCCGGCCTCGCGGACGGCGGGCTGGCGCATCGCCTCGGCGAGGTCGAGCACGGGCGCGAAGGCCACGTCCCGGCCGTGAAACCACTCCACCCATTCGTCGCGGGTGCGGGTGACGAAGGTTGCGCGCAGGAACGCGATGAGGGGCGCGTGCGCGGGCCCGGCCTCCTCGGCCGCGACCGGGATGAGGTCGGGCCGGCCGAGCGCCTCGAGCAGGGCCTGCGCGAACTTGGGCTCGCGGCCGCACAGCACCACGTGCCGCCCGTCGGCGCAGGCATAGACGTTGTAGAAGGCGTGCCCGCCCAGCGAGCGCTGCGTGGCCGAGCGCACCGGCCGCCCCTCGACCACGGCCTCGCCGGCGATGTGCGCTGTCCAGGGCAGGAGGGAGCCGAACATCGAGAGATCGATGAAATCGCCCCGGCCGGTCCGCGCCCGGCCGATGAGCGCCATCAGCACCGCGGCGCAGCCGGTGAGGCCCGCTGCCATGTCCGAGGCCGGAAGCCCCGGCACCACGGGCGTGCCATCCGGCCCGTCGTTGACCGAAAGCGCCCCCGAAAGCGCCCAGGCGCCGAGATCATGCGCCGGGTGATCGGCGAGCGGGCCCTCCTGCCCGAAGGCCGAGATGGAGCAGTAGACGATGCCCGGATTGCGCGCGGCGACTGCCTCGTAGCCGAAGCCGAGCCGGGCCATCACGCCGGGCCGGAAGCCTTCAACAAGCACGTCGACCCCCTCGAGAAGCCGCCACAGGTCCACCCGGCCGGCCTCGGTCTTGAGGTCGAGCGTGATGCAGCGCTTGCCGCGGTTCAGATTGGCGAACCAGAAGCTCGTGCCCTGCTCGAACGGGCCCATGGCCCGCGCCGGATCGCCGCCCGGTGGTTCGACCTTCACCACCTCGGCGCCATGATCCGCCATGAGCAGAGTGAGCATCGGGCCGGGGAGGAACATGGAGAGATCCACCACGCGGATCCCTTCGAGCTTGCCGCTCACACGACCCCTTTCGCCCGCAGCGCCGCGACTTCGGCAGCGCCAAGGCCGATCTCGGCGAGAAGCGCATCGGTGTCGGCGCCGAGCAGCGGGGCATGGCGGGCCGGCAGCCTGGCGCCGTTCACCATGATGGGGCTGGCCAGCGCGCGCATGTCGGGCCGGGAGGGGTGGGGCACCGCCTGGACCATGCCGCGGCTTCGGATGAAGGCATTGTCGAGCGCCTGCGCCAGATCGTGGACGGGCGCGACCGGGCAGATGCCGCCAAGGCGCTCCACCCACGCCGCGGTCGGCTTCGTCATGAACACGCCGTCAAGGATATCGGTGAGTTCCGGCCGGTTCCTGAGGCGCGCCTCCATGGTGGCGAAGCGCGGGTCCGTCGTGAGCTCGGGGACCCCGAGCGCGTCGGTCAGCCGCTCCCAGAACTTCGGAAGCTGCGCCATCACGAAGATCCAGCCGTCGGCGGTGCGGAACAGCTGCGAAGGCGTGACGGAGGGGTGGGCCGAGCGCGGCGCCCGGCCGGTCTCGTAGCCCTCGTTCAGGTACCAGGTGGCGGGGTAGCTGGTCTGGTGGAGCGCGGCCTCAAGCAGGGCCACGTCATAGTCCCCGCCGCGGCCGGTCGCACGCGCCCCGAGAATTCCGGCAAGCGTGGCAGTTGCCAGCATCTGGCCGGTCATGAAGTCCACCATCGAGAGGCCGAAGCGGGTAGGGGGCGCATCCGGCTCGCCGGTCATGGCAAGGAAGCCGGCTTCCGCCTGCATCAGGTAGTCGTAGCCGGGCCAGCTCTCCCGCGCGTTGCCGCGGCCGTAGGCGGAGGCGTGGACGCACACGATCTCGGGCTTCACTTGCCCGAGGGCGGCATAGTCGAGCCCGAGCTTGGCCGGCTGGTCGCCCCGCGCATTGTTGGTGACGGCATCGGCCGTCGCAACAAGGCGGTGCAGGATCTCCTGGCCCTCGGCGGTCTTGAGGTCGAGGGTGAGCGAGCGCTTGGAGAGGTTGAACGTCTGGTAGAAGAGACTGTCGTCGGGCCCGAGGAAGAAGGGGCCGGTGGCGCGGCTCGAATCCCCGCCCTTCGGTGGCTCGAGCTTGATGACCTCGGCGCCCATCTGGGCAAGGCACATGGTGCCGTAGGGCCCAGCGCCATACTGCTCGAGGGAGAGGATGCGCAGGCCCGCAAGCGGCAGGGTCACGCGCGCCCCTCCGCCAGACCGTGCGCCAGCGGCCCACCCGTCACGCCGGGTTCCGCTTCAGCCACTGGCGGGCCACGATCATGCGCTGCATCTCGTTGGTGCCCTCGCCGATGCACATGAGAAGCGCATCCCGGTAGTAGCGCTCGATCTCATACTCCTTGGAATAGGAGTAGCCGCCGAAGATCCGCATCGCCTCCTCGGCGTTGCGGACGGCCGCTTCGCTTGCGAAATACTTGGCCATGCCGGCCTCCATGTCGCACCGCTCGCCCCGGTCATAGGCCTCGGCCGCGTCGAAGGTGAGGAGGCGGGCCGCCCTTGCCCGCGTCACCATCTCGCCGAGCTTCAGCTGGATCGCCTGGTGCTCGGCGATGGGCTTGCCGAAGGTCCGGCGGACCTGGGCATATTCGGTCGCGAGGCGCAGCGCGCCCTCGGCGAGCCCCACGCCGCGTGCCGCCACGTTGATGCGCCCGAGCTCGAGACCCCCGGTTGCCTGGTAGAAGCCCTGACCCTCCACCTCGCCGATGAGCTGGTCGGCCGGGATGCGGCAGTCCTCGAAGATGAGCTCGGCCGAATCGATCGCCTTGTAGCCCAGCTTCTCGATCTTCTTGCCCACCCGGAAGCCGGGGAGCGACTTGTCGGCGATGAACAGGCTCATGCCGCGGTGGCGCGGCTCAGCCTCCGGGTCGGTCTTGACGAGAAGGGCGAAGACCTGGCCCTTGATCCCGTTGGAGATCCAGGTCTTGGTCCCGTTCACCACATAATGGTCGCCCTCGCGCCGGGCGGTCATGCGGATGCCCTGGAGGTCGGTGCCGGCATCGGGCTCGGTCAGCGCGAGGCCGCCGCGCAGCTCGCCCGAGGCCATCCGCGGCAGCCACTTCGCCTTCTGCGCCGGCGTTCCGAACTTCTCGATCGCCATTGCGCAGATGAGGTGCGAGTTGAAGATGCCTGTCGGCGCCATCCAGAAGGAGGCGATGCGGGCCACGATCTTCGCATAGGTCGTGGCCGGCAGGCCGAGGCCACCCCACTCCTGGCCGATGGTCGCGCCGAAGAGGCCAAGCTCAGTCATCTGCCGGACGGTTTCCTCCGGCCAGATGTCGCCATGGTCGTGCGGCACGACCGCGGGCCTCAGGTCGCGGTCGATCCACTTGTCGATCGCGTCCATCAGCTGGTTCTCGAACGCAGGGTCGATGCTCCTGAGGTCGTGGGCAGTGGCCATGGCGGCTCTCCTCAGCTCTCGGACGGGCCGAAGCCCTTCTTCCAGATCAGCATGGTCCGCAGGAAGTCGCACACCACCACGCCGTGCTGGTTGCGCCCCGTGGTGCGGATGGTCACGATTCCCTGCTGCGGGCGCTTCTCGCTCTCGCGCTTCTCGATGACCTCGCTCTCGGCATAGAGCGTGTCGCCGGCGAAGACCGGCGCGGTCAGCCGGATTTCTTTCCAGCCGAGGTTGGCGACCGCCTTCTGGCTCACATCCGAGACGCTCATCCCGACAAGGATGGCGACGGTGAGCGGCGAGGCCACCAGCGGCCGGCCGAACTCGGTCTTCTTCGCGTATTCGGCGTCGAAATGCGCCGGATGCGTGTTCATCGTCAGCAGGGTGAACCAGATGTTGTCGGTCTCGGTGATGGTCCTCCCGGGCCGATGCTCGTAGACATCGCCGACGGTGAACTCCTCATAGTAGCGCCCGAACGTCTCCCGGTAGCGCTGGGGCCCCACTTCGATCACGCCTGGGCGCATCGCATCGTCCTTTCCCGCTTGACCCACCGGCTATTTGTCCGGACAACTTCGCTGTCAAGGAAAAGCAGGAGGACGACGCATGCGGCACTGGGTCATCGCAGCCATGCTGGCAGCGGCAGGCGGAACGGCGCATGCCCAGCGCCCCGACCCCGAAAGCCCCGACCAGCAGATCGCCATGTTCCGCCGGATCCAGTGCTCGACGCGCGACAATGAGCCGGTCGTCTACCACTGGTCGGGGCGGGTCTGGTCCCGCGTGCCGGGCGAGCCGGATCGTCACCTCTGGAACGTCGAGGGCATGAACATCCGCCAGTGCGTGACGGTGGAAGACCCGGCGCGCGGCCGGGGCGTGCGCATGGTGAGCCGCGAGCTCATGTTCTACCTCGACCCGAAGACCGGCGCGGTCATCGACGAATGGCAGAACCCCTGGACGGGCAAGGTCAACCGCATCTTCCATGTGGCGAACGATCCGGTGAACCAGCGCCCCGTCTTCCCGCGCGGCGCCGATGGCACGCACTACCGCCTGCCGCTGCGCATTGAGGATGGCCGCGCCTTCTGGAACATCGAGGTGCCGCTCTTCTACGAGAACCCGCTCGGCGGCGACTTCCAGGCCTATGTCGGCAACCACTACCACGCGATGGAGATCTTCAACTTCGTTGTCGACGCGAAGGCGCTTGCCGACCCGCGCAGCCGCAACGCGAACGCCGCCGTCTCCTGGGTGCGGCTGTCGGGCTGGATGCCCTTCATGGAAATGGGCTCGCGGCCGGGCTCGCTCGTCTTCAACGCGACCGGCCAGGTGGTGGGCGGGATCGAGGCGCTTCCCAGGGTCATCCAGGATCAGATCGCCCGCCGCTATCCGGAGTATCGCGTGCCGCCGCCGGCCGATGACGCGCGGCCGAACGCCACGACCTGGACCGAGTTCCGCCGGTTCATCGAGGCCGAGCGCGCCGCCGCCCGGCCATGATGGGCCTCCTCGCCGCTGCGGCGGCACTTGCCGGCGTGTGGACCAACGAGGAGCAGGTCCGCTTCGCCGAGGAGGCGGGCAGGCCCGCTCCGGCCTGGGTGGGCCTCCGGGTTGCCGACGGCCGGGTGACACCCATCGACGCCTTCGGCACCAGCGTGGGCGAGGGCAGGGCGCTGACCGCTGGGGAAGCCGCGGCCGGCGCGCCCGCGGCCGCCGGTGCCGAGCTTCGCCGCGCCCGCGCCTTTGCGTGCTGGGCGGCGATCCCGAAGGCCGGTGGCGGCTGGTGGGGCCGGCGCGACATCCCCCTCCACGACCAGGGCGGCATGGCCCGCCTCGAGACCGACGAGCCCCTGCCCCAGCGCTTCGATCTCAAGCTCCGGAACGTCGTCTGGCCATCGGGGCCCAACCGCCCCAGCCTGGTCCTCTATGTCCATGAACCCGGCAATCCGCGCGCGCTGGCCTATGCCTGGGCCAATCCGGAGGCCACCCGCGTCGGGCTCAACCTGCGCACCGTCCAGGCCAGCTGCACGCTGGCCGCGCCCTGACCCTTCAGAAGAAGGCCTCGAGCGCGCTCGCGACATAGAGGCTCGAGCGGCCCGGCGCCGCGCCTTCGAGCAGGCCCCGCCGGGCGAGACCGGTGAGATTGAGGTCCGCCCGCAGTCTCCGGGACACGAGCCAGGCCCGCGCCCGCGCATCCACCTGCACGCCGGCGAAGCGGCCGGAGGCACCGGTCGGGTCGCGCACGCCGCTTGCGGAGAAGACATCGGTTGCGCTCGCCGCCCACAGGCCCCGGGCGATGATCCAGCCGTCGGCCCGTCCCGGCTCCTCGAAGGTGAAGCGCACCCCCGGCGACGTCAGGTTGGCGCGGCCGAGCACGCCGTAGATGGACGATGGCCCGAACTCGAACCGCCGGGCGCCGAACAGCGGGTCGAACCGGCCATAGCGCCCGCCCGGTGCATCGCCCGAGACATGGTCGAACTCGAGCGCGAGCCGGGGCGCGCACGCGCCGCGCCAGCCGTAGCCCAGCACGGCGCGCACCATGCCGGCCCGCACCGGAACCGCATCCCCGCGCGGGGTGTCGACCGGCGCGGCTTCGCCGCCCTGGAGATAGGCCTCGACCTCCAGGTCGAGTTCCCCCGGTGCCGGCGGCTTCAGGAGCCGGGGGCCGAGCGTCCAGAGCTTCCGGTCCCGCGTGTCGAAGCCCGGCCGGTCCCGTTCCGAAAGGCCGACGAGGGTGAAGCCCAGTTCGAAGCCCTTCCCGCCGGCCGGCGCCAGCGCCGAGAAGCCGAAGAGCTGCAGGGCCAGCCGCTCGCGGTCGAGCGCGGGGCGGTTGGCGCGCACGGCCTCCGCGTCGTCCGGCCGGCGGGTCTGCGGCAGCATCCAGAACAGCTCGAGATCGGCACCGCCGCGGGTCTCCAGCACGGCGTCGACGCCGGTGAAGAAGAAGGCGGCGTTGCGA
Source organism: Sphingomonadaceae bacterium (assembly GCA_029268145.1). GTDB lineage: Bacteria > Pseudomonadota > Alphaproteobacteria > Sphingomonadales > Sphingomonadaceae > Thermaurantiacus. Next base: position 101,702 of record JAJUHA010000002.1, read on the forward strand.
TAGTCCCCGGTCGCGAACAGCCGGCGCGAGGCGAACTGCATCTCGGTCCGCCCGAGGACGAGGCGCAGCTTCGTCCCTTCGCCGGCGAGGTCGCCGAGATCGACGCTCGCCTTGAGCTGGACGGGCTCGAACGCGTTGACGTCGCCGGCCACCAGCGCCGAATTCTTCGGCTGGCCATGGGTGCGGGAGTCCCGAAGCTCGAGGACGAAGCGGGCCGGCCCGGATGTCACCGTCGCGTTGAGGATGGTCCGCAGCTCGAGGACGCCCTCCGAGGTCGCGGCACCCGGCCGCACCTGGCCGTCGACGAGAGCCGGCCGCACCCGCACCGCGCCCGAGAGGTCGAACTCCGCAGCCGAGGCTGGCGCGCCTGCGGCATGCAGCAGGGCGAGGAATCCCGCCGCAAGCAGCATGGCAGTCGCGGACCGCGAGGGGCGAGGCGCGACGCGGGGGCGGGCGGCTTGCTCCGGCATCGCCGCCCCTGACGGCGTCAGTCGGTGAGCGACAGGTCGCCGGTCAGGATGGTGAGCCCGGCCTCGTTCACTTCGGCAAGACCGCCGTCCACCTCGATCCGCTCCGGCGTGCTGCCGGGCTCGCGAAAGACCTCGATGGCCCCCGGGCGGATGGTCGAAAGCACCGGGGCGTGGCCGGCGAGCACGCCGAAATCGCCCTCGGTTCCCGGCACCACCACCATGTGGACCTGGCCGGAATCGATCCGCCTGACGGGCGTCACGATGTCGAGGTGGAACTTCGCCATCACGCCGCTTCCATCAGCTTGCGGCCCTTCTCGACCGCGTCCTCGATGGTGCCGACCATGTAGAAGGCGGCCTCGGGCAGATGGTCGTAGGCGCCCTCGACGATCGCCTTGAAGCCCTTGATGGTGTCGGCGAGCTGGACGAACACGCCCGGCGTGCCCGTGAACACCTCGGCCACGTGGAACGGCTGGGAGAGGAAGCGCTGGATCTTGCGCGCGCGGGCCACCACCAGCTTGTCGTCCTCGGAAAGCTCGTCCATCCCGAGGATGGCGATGATGTCCTGCAGGGACTTGTAGCGCTGCAGCGTCTTCTGGACCGCGCGCGCCGTCTCGTAATGCTCGCGGCCGACCACGCCGGGCTCGAGCACGCGGCTGGTCGAATCGAGCGGGTCGACCGCCGGGTAGATGCCGAGCTCGGCGATCTGCCGGCTGAGCACGGTGGTCGCGTCAAGGTGGGCGAAGGAGGTGGCGGGCGCCGGGTCGGTGAGGTCGTCGGCGGGCACGTAGATCGCCTGCACCGAGGTGATCGAGCCCTTCTTGGTGGAGGTGATCCGCTCCTGGAGCGCGCCCATGTCGGTCGCAAGCGTCGGCTGGTAGCCCACCGCCGAGGGTATGCGGCCGAGGAGCGCCGAGACTTCCGAGCCCGCCTGGGTGAATCGGAAGATGTTGTCGATGAAGAAGAGCACGTCCTGCCCTTCGACGTCGCGGAAATACTCGGCGATGGTGAGGCCCGAGAGGGCAACGCGCGCGCGGGCGCCGGGCGGCTCGTTCATCTGCCCGAAGACGAGCGCCACCTTGGAACCTTCCGAGATCGCGTTCCCGTCGGCGTCCGAGGCGATGACTCCGGCCTCGAGGAACTCGTGGTAGAGGTCATTGCCCTCGCGGGTCCGCTCGCCCACGCCGGCGAACACCGAATAGCCGCCGTGGCCCTTGGCGATGTTGTTGATGAGCTCCTGGATGAGCACGGTCTTGCCCACGCCGGCGCCGCCGAACAGGCCGATCTTGCCGCCCCGCGCATAGGGCGCCAGGAGGTCGATGACCTTGATGCCGGTCACGAGGATCGAGGTCTCGGTCGACTGGTCGATGAACTCCGGCGCCGGCGCATGGATGGGGGCGGTGGTCGACGCGTTGATGGGGCCGCGCTCGTCGATCGGCTCGCCCACCACGTTCATGATGCGGCCGAGCGTCTCGCGGCCCACCGGCATGCGGATCTGGCCGCCGGTGTCCACCACTTCCTGGCCGCGCACCAGGCCGTCGGTCGAGTCCATGGCGATGGTGCGCACCACATTCTCGCCGGTGTGCTGGGCGACTTCGAGCACCAGCCGCCGGTCCTCGACCCGCGTCTCGAGCGCCGAGAGGATCTCGGGCAGCTCGGTCTCGAAGGCGACGTCGACGACGGCGCCGATCACCTGCGTCACGCGGCCGATGTTGTTGGTGCTGGTAGCCATGCCTGGTCCTTTCTAGAGCGCTTCCGCGCCCGAGATGATCTCGATGAGTTCCTTGGTGATCGCCGCCTGGCGGGTGCGGTTGTAGGTGAGGGTGAGGCGGCCGATCATGTCGCCGGCGTTGCGGCTGGCCGCGTCCATGGCCGTCATCCGCGCGCCTTCCTCCGACGCCCGGCTCTCCAGCAGCGACTGGTAGACGTGCACGGCGACCGCGCGGGGCAGAAGCTCGGTCAGGATCGCCTCGGCCGAAGGCTCGAAGGTGATCGACGCCGGAAGCCTGCCCGCATCCGCCACCTCCGGCCGGCGCACCGGGATCAGCCGCTCGTCGGTCGGGATCTGGGTCAGCGCCGACTGGTAGCGGGCGAAGAGGATGTGGGCGACATCGAACTCGCCGGCGTGGAACCGTGCGACCACGTCGTCCGACAGCGCCTTGGCCTCCTCGAAGGTCAGCATCCTGCGCCCCTCGAGCGAGCGGGTCTCGACGATGTGCCGGCCGTGGGTGCGCACAAGCTGGGCGCGCCCCTTGCGGCCGATGACGTAGAGCTTGACCGTCTTCCCCTCGGCCATCAGCGCATCCGCCTTGCGCCTGGCGAGCTTGACGATGTTGGAATTGTAGGCCCCGCACAGGCCCCGCTCGGAGGTGATGACGAGGAGGAGGTGGGTCTGCTCGCGCCCAGTGCCGGCGAGGAGCTTCGGCGCCTCGGGCCCCACCATGTTGACTGCGAGATTGCCGATGACCCGCGCCGCCCCTTCGGCGAACGGCCGGCCGGAAATGGCCGCCGCCTGCGCGCCGCGCAGCTTGGCGGTCGCCACCAGGTTCATGGCCTTGGTGATCTTCTGGGTCGACTTGACCGAGGCGATCCGCGTCTTGAGCGACTTCAGCGAGGGCATGGGGGGGCCGTCCCGGCGTCAGGCAACGAAGGTGCGGGCATAGCCCTCGATCGCGGCCCTGAGCTTGTCGCGGGTCGCGTCCGCAAGGTCGCGGGTGTCGCGGATCTCGGCCAGGATGTCGGCGTGCTTCGAGCGGAAGGTCTCGAGCAGACCCGCCTCGAACCGCACCACGTCCGAGACCGGGATGGGGTCGAGGAAGCCGTTGACGCCTGCGAAGATCGAGACGACCTGCTCCTCGAACGGCAGCGGCTGATACTGCGGCTGCTTCAGGAGCTCGGTGAGCCGCTGGCCGCGGGCGAGCAGCTTCTGCGTTGCCGCGTCGAGGTCCGAGCCGAACTGGGCGAAGGCCGCCATTTCCCGATACTGGGCAAGCTCCAGCTTGATGGAGCCCGCCACCTTCTTCATCGCCTTGGTCTGCGCCGCCGAGCCGACGCGCGAGACCGAGAGGCCGACGTTGATGGCCGGCCGGATGCCCTGGTAGAAGAGCTCGCTCTCGAGGAAGATCTGGCCGTCGGTGATCGAGATGACGTTGGTCGGGATGTAGGCCGAGACGTCACCCGCTTGAGTCTCGATGACGGGAAGGGCGGTCAGCGACCCGCCGCCATTCTCGGCATTCATCTTGGCGGCACGTTCGAGCAGGCGCGAGTGGAGGTAGAAGACGTCGCCCGGATAGGCCTCGCGGCCCGGCGGGCGGCGCAGCAGGAGCGACATCTGCCGGTAGGCGACCGCCTGCTTGGAGAGGTCGTCATAGGCGATGACGGCGTGCATTCCGTTGTCGCGGAAATACTCGCCCATCGTGCAGCCCGTGTAGGGCGCGAGATACTGGAGTGGCGCCGGGTCGGACGCCGTGGCTGCCACCACGATCGAATATTCCATCGCGCCCGTCTCCTCGAGCTTGCGCACGAGCTGCGCGACGGTCGAGCGCTTCTGGCCGATGGCGACATAGATGCAGTAGAGCTTCCGCGTCTCGTCGCCGGACGCGTTCACCCCCTTCTGGTTGATGAAGGTGTCGAGGATGACCGCGGTCTTGCCGGTCTGGCGGTCGCCGATGATGAGCTCGCGCTGGCCGCGGCCGATGGGAACGAGCGCATCGAGCGCCTTCAGGCCCGTCTGCATCGGCTCGCTGACCGACTTGCGCGGAATGATTCCCGGCGCCTTCACGTCCACCCGGCGCCGCTCGCTTGCCTCGATCGGACCCTTGCCGTCGAGCGGGTTGCCGAGCGCATCGACCACCCGGCCAAGGAGGCCCTTGCCCACCGGCACGTCGACGATGGAGCTGGTCCGCCGGACCGTGTCGCCCTCGCGCACCGCTGTGTCATCGCCGAAGATGACGATGCCGACATTGTCCACCTCGAGGTTCAAGGCCATGCCCTTCAGGCCGCCGGCAAACTCCACCATCTCGCCGGCCTGCACCCGGTCGAGCCCGTGGACGCGGGCGATGCCGTCCCCGACCGAGAGCACCTGGCCCACTTCCGAGACTTCCGCCTCGGTGCCGAAGCCCGCGATCTGCTCGCGGATGACGCGGGAGATCTCGGCTGCGCGAATGTCCATCAGTTGAGGCCTTTCATCCTGGCGCCCAGCCGCTCGAGCCGGGTCTTGACCGACGTGTCGATCTGTTCGGAACCGATGCGGACAACGAGCCCGCCGAGAATCGAGGGGTCGACGGTCACGTCGAGCGCCATGTCGCGCCCGGTGCGCGCCCTGAGCTTCGCGGCAAGCGCCTTCTCCTGCGCGGCCGTCAGCCTGTGGGCGGCGATCACCTTCGCAGTCGCCTCGCCCCGGTGCGAAGCCAGCCGCTCGCGATAGGCGCGGATCACGTCGGGAAGCAGCGCGGACCGACCGTTGGCGGCAAGCACGCCAAGGAAATTCGCCACCAGCGTCGGCAGCTTCATCGTCTTCGCCACGGCGGCAAGCCCGGCACCGATTTCGGCGCGGCTGAGCAGCCGATCACCGATCAGCGCGGCAAGCTCCGGCGATTCGGCAAGCGCCGTCTCCAGCCTGGCGAGCGCGTCCATCACCTTGTCGAGGCTCCGGTCGCTCTCGGCAAGGTCGAACAGCGCCGCCGCGTAACGCCCGGCCAGGCTGTTGGCTGTACCCACGCGCACCTCGACTGCCCCGCCGGCGGCACTCCCGGGTGGCGACCCGTGCGCAGCATGCCGGCACATTGCGGAAACGCTCGGCGGGCCCCCGCCGGCGATTTGGCGGCCGCTAGCATGGGGGTGCGGCACATTCAAGGCCATCCCGGACCCACCCGCGCCCTGCATTGCGGGCATAGGATTGGCGCATGGCGATTAACCTTTATCCATGCACCATCTGTCAGATTTTTTGACAGCGTCCGTCACTCGGGATGTCTCCGGCCATCGCAAAGTCAAGGACTTGTCCGGCTCCACCAGTTGGCACGAATCTTGCTTTGCTAACGCCGCCCGCATGGTGCGGACAGAACGTGAGGGTTTCATGCGCAGTCTCATTGTTAGCACGCTCATCGCGCTCGCCGCGCTGCCGGCGTCCGCCACGACCATCCACTGGACCGACTGGACCAGCGGCACGGCCTCCAGCGCCGGCGGCGTGATCGCCGCCCCGGGCGGCACCATCAACGTGACCTTCACCGGCCCGACGTGGTTTGTCCAGGGCGGCTGCGGCACCGGCTTCTGGGCGCCCGGCACCTACAACGGTGCGTTCAACAAACCCCCGGCCTGCGACATCGTCGCGCTGGGCGTGGGTGGCACCAAGACGATCAGCTTCGATGTCGCCGTCAAGGATCCCTACATCGCGCTCCAGAGCTGGAACGGCAACACCGTCGATTTCGGGACCCCGATCGAGATCGTCGCCAACGGCACAGGATTCTGGGGCTCGGGCACGCCAATCCTCAACGGCACCGGCACCGGCTTCTACGGCGCCGGCGAGGTCCATGGCATCATCCGCCTGCCCGGCACCTTCACGTCCATCACCTTCACCGACACCTCCGAAGCCTGGCACGGCTTTACCGTGGGCGTGCTCGATGTCGCGCCTCCGGGCGGTGCCATCCCCGAGCCGGCCACCTGGGCGATGCTGATCGCCGGTTTCGGGCTCGTCGGCGTCACCGCCCGCCGGCGTCGCGTGGCGTTCGCGCGCGCCTGAGCACCAGCCACACCGCCCCCGGGCCGCCCTGCCGGCCCGGGGCCTGCCGGACGGCGGCGATCCGCGCTGAAAGTTCGGGCGCTCCCAGCCAGCGCGGCAGCTCGGCCCGGATGGCGCCGCGCCCGGGCCGGTCGCTCATGAGATCCGCCGGTGCCGGCCCCGGCAGGTCGCCCTTGCCGGTGATGACGAGCAACAGCCGTTCACCGCGATCGGCGGCGGCCAGCACCGTCCGCTCGAGGAGGGCGCGGGCGCCTTCCCGGCTGTGACCGTGCAGGTCGATCACCCGGTCGGGCCGGGCCTTGCCCGAGGCCAGCCGCCGGTCCCAGCTGGCGTCGAGCGTCTCGGCAGGCGGGGCGGAAGCGCCGGACCCTGGCGGCGAAGCGCGCGCCTTTCGTGCCCCCACGCTGCTCCGGTCGGGTCGCGCGGCGGGCGGGGGCGGCTCCTCGTCCGCATCGGGCAGGTCCGGCAGCGGCCGCCACGCCGTGACCGTCGCTGCCACCTGCCGCCACAGCGCCAGTTCCGCCGCCGTCAGCCGCCGGCTCATGGTGCCCCCTTCGGCAGCAGGATAGTCGCGCGCGCCTCGGCCTGCTGGCCGCCGGCAAGGCGCCCGGCCTCGCTGCCCTCGCCAAAATAGATGTCGAACCGGTTGGCACCGCGAATCGCGCTGCCGGTGTCCGCGGCCACCAGCAGCCGCCGGAACGGCGTTCCATCGGCAAGCCGCGTCTCGAGCCGCACCAGCGCACCCATCGGCACGAGGGCCGGGTCCACGGCGAGGCTCGCCCCTGCCACCAGCCGGCTCCCCAGGGTGCCCACGGGAAACGGCCGGTCGTCGGGAATCCGCCGGAAGAAGATGAAGCGCGGGTTCTCGGCCAGCACGGCGTCGCGCGCGCCGGGGTTGGTGGCGAGCCAGGCGCGGATTTCCGCCATGCCCGCGCCTTCCGGGAGCGCGCCCCGCGCCCGCAGCACCCGCCCGATGGCGACATAGGGATGGCCATTGTGGCCGGCGAACCCCAGCCGCAGCGCGCTGCCGTCGGGGAGCCGCGCCAGCCCGGAGCCCTGCACCTGGAGGAAGAAGAGGTCGATCGGGTCCATCCACAGCAGCACGTCCGCCCGCCCGTCGAGCGCGCCGGCCATGATCTCCGCCCGTGTCGGGCAGCGGTCCCGGGTGCAGTCGAGGCCCGCAGGCGGCCCAAGCACCGGCACGAGGCCGGGCGCCGCCGCCGTCTGCGCGCGATATTCGGGCACGAAGTAGCCGGTGGCGAAGCCGCGCCCGTCGGCAAGGCGCAGTTCGCGGAAATGGGCGGAGACGAACCGGTCGAACGTCTCGGCCGACGCGCCTTCCGCGTTCCGGCAGGGAAGGGCCCAGTCGGCGGTCGTCGTCAGCCCGGTCGCGTCGCGCCAGTCCGGAAGCCGGGTGCAGGCCGCGCGGAAGGCCGCGAGCGCGGCGGCTTCGGGCGCGAAGGGCGGGACGGCGGAACGGGGCTCCCGGCCCGTCGCGCATCCGGCAAGCAGGAGCCCGCAACCGATTGCCGCGGCCGCCCCCCGCCACATCGGCCCGGACTATTCGGCGACGTCGGTCCCGACGACGAGCCACGCCGGATCGGGCGAGGTCACGTGGCGGCTGAAGGTCCAGACATCGTGCGTCTCGACGCTGGCGTCCGGGTTGCCTGCCACCACCGCGCCCGCGGAATCGCGGGTGACGGCCACGATCTCGGCATCGAACTGCACCGTCACCTCGGCCATGGAGCCGTTCATCCGCGCGCCGACGATCCGCACCTGGTCAACCTCGAGCAGGCGGTTCTCGACGGTGAGGCCGGCAGCCTTGCGCTCGGCCAGCGCGTGGCGGAAATTCTCCATCACCTCGTCCGAGACCAGTTCGGCAAGCTCCTCCTCGTCGCCGCGCCAGAAGGCCTCAAGCACCATCTGATAGGCCCCGCGCGCGCCGGCGATGAAGCGGTCGACATCGAAGCTGCGGTCGACCTTCCGAATCGAATCGAGGCCCGAGCGCACGCCCGAGCCCAGCGATGCCGGAAGGTCGGGGAGCGGCAGCGGCTCGGCCTCGCGGACCGTCCCGTTGGCGGCGGGCCGCGCCACTTCCGGGCCGCTTCCCCGGAACGGATCCGCCACCGGCTTCTCATGGCCGGTGCGGCGGCCGAGCACCTGGTAGAGCCTGAGCCCGATGAAGCCGGCAAGCATCGCCAGGAAGACAATCTCGATCCATCCGCTCTGCATCACATCCCGTGCCTTGCTGCCCGCCCAGTGCCACGGGGGCCGGCCTTCCGTCTGGAACCTTGGCACAAGATAGGGCGGCGCGACAGGGAGAAAAGAGCAGGCCTCGACGCGACGGCCCGCACGCTGCGCCTTGCCGCATGCGCCACCCGCTGCTAGCCGCCCTTCGCGCGGACCCGGCCTGACCTTGGAGAGACCGGGGCTCCGTTCCGAACATCCGCACCCAGAGCCTGCACCGATAGTCCGCACCGAAAGTCCGCACCGAAAGTCCGCACATGGCCAGCATCACTCCCGAAGACGCCGAAGCCCTCGCCAATGGCGCCGATCTCGCCCCCCAGGCGGGGATCCTCGCCCAGTATGTGAAGGATCTCTCCTTCGAGAATCCCAACGCCCCCGCATCGCTCCAGGGCCAGGGCCAGCCGAAGCTCGAGGTCTCGGTCAACGTGAACGCCCGCGCCGGCGACAATGACATGTTCGAGGTCGAGCTGCGCATTTCCGCCAACGCGAAGAACCAGGACGACATGGCCCTGTTCGCGGTCGAGCTGCTCTACGCCGGCCTGTTCCGCCTCTCCGGTGCGCCGCGCGAGGCAATCGAGCCCTTCCTCCTCGTCGAGGCGCCGCGCATCCTCTTCCCCTTCGCCCGCCGCGTCATCGCCGACGCCGTGCGCGACGGCGGCTTCCCGCCGCTCATGCTCGACCCGATCGATTTCGGCGGGCTTTACATCCAGCAGCTGGAGGCCCGCCGCGGCGGGTCGGGCGAGGGCAGCATCGTCGGGAACGCCTGAGCCGCGCGGACCAGGTCGAGGTTCGGCAATGGCGCTCGTGCGCGCGGCTTCGACCGTCGGATCGCTGACCCTGCTGTCGCGCATCCTCGGCTTCACCCGCGATCTCCTGATGGCGCGCTACCTCGGCGCCGGGCTCGCCGCCGACGCCTTCCTCGTTGCCTTCCGGCTGCCCAACCTGTTCCGCTCGCTGTTCGCCGAGGGCGCTTTCTCGGCTGCCTTCGTTCCCATGGCCGCCGAGCGGCTCGAGCAGCCGGACGGCCGGGCTGCCGCCCGCCGCCTGACCGAGCAGGCGCTGGCCTTCCTGCTCCCCATCCTGCTCGGCTTCACGGCCGTCATGCTCGTCGCCGCCGGCCCGGTGGTCTGGGCCATGACCGGCGGCTTCCGAGACGCCGGTCCGGAGAAGTTCGCGCTTACCGTGGAGCTGACCAGGCTGACCTTTCCCTACCTGATGCTGATCTCGCTCGTTGCGCTGCTTGGCGGCGTGCTCAACGCGATCGGCCGGTTCGCCGCCATGGCCGCAGCCCCGGTGCTGCTCAACCTGGCGCTCATATCGGCGCTCCTCCTCTTTCGCGGCAGCACCAGCGTGGAGACGGCGCGCGCGCTCGCAGCGGCCGTCAGCGTGGCCGGACTCCTCCAGTTCCTGTGGCTGCTCGCCTTCGTCCGCCGTGCCGGCATGGCGCCGCGCCTCGTCGTGCCGCGCCTGTCACCCGACGTGCGCACCCTGCTGCGGCGCATCGGCCCGGCAGCGATCGGGGCGGGGGCGACCCAGCTCAACCTCCTGGTCTCGACCGTGCTTGCCGCGCGCCTGCTTGCCGAAGGCTCGGTCAGCTACCTCTATTATGCCGACCGGCTGAACCAGCTTCCGCTCGGCCTCATCGGCGTCGGCATGGGTGTCGCGCTCCTCCCCACGCTCGCCCGCCTCATCGGCGCCGGCCGGGAGGATGCCGCGCTCCACCAGCAGAACCGTGCCCTCGAGTTCGCCCTGTTTCTCGCCATCCCGGCGGCGACCGCGCTCGTCGTCGCAGCCCTCCCCATCATCACGGCACTGTTCCAGCACGGCCGCTTCACGCCCGCGGACGCGGCAATGGCGGCGCGCGCGCTCATGGCCTTCTCGCTCGGACTCCCGGCCTACATCCTCGTCAAGGTGCTCACGCCCGGCTACCATGCCCGCGGCGACACCCGCACGCCGATGCGCTTCGCCCTGATTGCGATCGCGGCCAATCTCCTTGGCAATCTGCTCCTCATCTGGCCCTTCGGACATGTGGGAATCGCCCTTGCGACTGCGCTTTCGGCCTGGCTTAACGTGGCCCTTCTCGCCCGCGGCCTCGGGCGCAGGGGCCGCCTTGCCCCTGATGCGGCGCTGCGCCGGGCGGTGCCGCGCATGGCGCTTGCCGCTGCCGCCGTGGCCGGCTTCCTCCTCCTCGCCGGTCCGCCGCTCATGCCGCTCGCGCGGGGGGCGGCGTTGGAGCGCGCCGCTGCCATGCTGCTGCTGGTCGGCGGGGGCGCTGCCATCTACCTCGGCCTCGGCACCCTCATCGGCGCCTGGCAGCCCCGCGCGCTTCTCGCGGCGCTGCGCCGCCCCCTTCCCACCCCCTGAACAGGCATGTCCATGACGGCCAAGCGAATCGTCTCCGGAATCCAGCCCACGGGCCAGCTCCACCTCGGCAACTGGCTCGGCGCCATCCGCAACTGGGTGCGGATGCAGGATGCGCTCGGACCGGACGATCGCGCCTTCTTCTTCATCGCCGACCTCCATGCCATCACGCTCCCGCAGGATCCGGCCGAGCTGCGCCGCGCGACGCGCGAGATCGCCGCTGCGCTCATCGCCTCGGGGATCGATCCGGCCCGCTCGGTCCTCTTCAACCAGGCCCAGGTGGCCGAGCACGCCGAGCTTGCCTGGGTGCTCGGCTGCACCGCGCGCATGGGCTGGCTGAACCGCATGACCCAGTTCAAGGAGAAGTCCGGCAAGGACCGCGAGGGCGCCTCGGTCGGCCTCTTCACCTACCCGGTGCTCCAGGCCGCCGACGTCCTCGTCTACAAGGCCACCCATGTGCCCGTCGGCGAGGACCAGAAGCAGCATCTCGAGCTTGCCCGCGACATCGCCATCAAGTTCAACACGGACCTCGGAGTCGAGGTGCTGGTGCCGCCCGAGCCGATCATTCCGCCCGAGGCGCCGCGGATCCGCTCGCTGCGCGACGGCAAGGCCAAGATGTCCAAGTCCGACCCGTCGGAGCAGTCGCGCATCGCCCTGACTGACACGGCCGACGCCATCCGCCAGAAGATCCGCCGCGCCAGGACCGACCCCGACCCGCTGCCCGAGACCGCCGCCGGGCTCGCGGGCCGCCCGGAAGCCCAGAATCTCGTCGGAATCCTCGCGGCCGTCACCGGCCGGACGATGGACGCAATCTGCGCCGAGTTCGCCGGCCAGGGGTTTGCCGCGTTCAAGCCGGTGCTGGCCGACGCCCTCGTCGCCGTGCTCGAGCCGCTGTCCGCCCGGTTCCGGGAGCTTCTCGCCGACCCTGCCGAGATCGACTCGATCCTGCGAACCGGGGCCGCGCGCGCCCGCGAGGTGGCGCAGGCGACGGTCGCCGAAGTCCATGACGCCGTCGGCTTCCTGAAGCCGTGAGCGACCCCTGCGGCGATGCCTGGCTCCCCTCGCTTGCGGTCGGGCACGCTTCGTGCCCGACGGCCCGGACGGGTGTCACCGTCATCCTGCCCGGGGAACCGGCGGTCATGGCCGTCGATGTCCGCGGCGGGGGGCCGGGCACGCGCGAGACCGATGCGCTCGATCCCGCCAACCTCGTCGAGCGCGCCCATGCCATCGTCCTTGCCGGCGGCAGCGTCTTCGGCCTTGCCGCCGCCGACGAGGTGGCGCTCCTCCTTGCCCGGCAGGGCCGGGGGCTCGCCCTTGGCGAAGGCGCGGCAGCGCTTCACGTGCCCGTCGTTCCCGCCGCCATCCTCTTCGATCTCCTGAACGGCGGTGACAAGGCCTTCGCGCGCGCCGACGGCCCCGAACCCCCCTACCGTCGCCTCGCGCGCGCGGCGCTCGCCGCGGCCGGTCCGTCGCCGGCCATGGGCCAGGTCGGTGCGGCCTACGGGGCGCGGGCCGGCAGCCGGCCGGGCGGCTTCGGCTGGGCCTCGGCCGCGCTCGACGAGGGCGGGCAGGTGCTCGCCCTGGTCGCCGTCAACAGCTTCGGCGAGGTCGAAGCCGGGGAACCGCCCGCTACGGGCGCCGTGCCCATGCCCAAGCGCCGCCCCATGGCCGGCCTCGACCGGCAGGACGGAGCGGATGGCCTTGCCAACACGACGCTCGCCGTCGTCGCGACCGACCGGCCCCTCACCCGCGCCGCCGCCCGCCGCCTCGCCATGATGGCGCACGACGGGCTTGCCCGCAGCATCCGCCCGATCCACACCCCCTTCGACGGGGACACGGTCTTCGCCCTGTCGGTCGCGACCGAGACGCCTCCGGCGGTTGCGCCAGCCCTTCTCGCCGAGCTTGGCACCCGCGCGGCCGATTGTCTCGCCATCGCGGTTCGCCGGGCCGTCCTCCGCCCTTGAAGCGCAGCGCCCGCTCGGCCACATGGATGGCGCGGCAGCAAGAGGCCCGACATGCTGATCCAGACCGAAACCACGCCCAACCCCGCCACGCTCAAGTTCCTGCCCGGGCGGCTGGTGGCGGGAAGCCGGACCCATGACTTCGCCGACGCCGAGGCGGCGGAGGCCTCGCCGCTCGCCCGCGCCCTGTTCGCGCTGGGCGATGTCGAGCGGGTCTTCTTCGGCGAGGACTTCGTGACCGTGACGAAGGCGCCGGGCAGCGCCGACTGGGCGAGCCTCAAGCCGGACATCCTCGCCGTGCTTGCCGACCATTTCGCCAGCGGTGCGCCGCTCGTCGTCGGCGAGCAGGCCGAGGCCGAGACCTTCGACAATCCCGAGGACGCCGCGATCGTCGCCCAGATCCGCGAGCTGCTCGACACCCGCGTCCGCCCCGCCGTCGCCGGCGATGGCGGTGACATCATCTACCGCGGGTTCGACCGCGGCATCGTCTATCTGCACATGCAGGGAAGCTGTGCCGGCTGCCCGTCCTCGACCGCGACGCTGAAGGGCGGGATCGAGAATCTGCTCCGGCACTATGTGCCCGAGGTGGTCGAGGTTCGGGCCGTCTGATGGGCTCCCCGCTCGCCGGCTCGGCGCTCGACCAGCTCTTCCGCGAAGCGCGCACCCAGTATGTGTGGAAGCCGGACCCCCTCCCGGACGGGACGCTCGAGGCGCTCTACGATCTCCTGAAGCTCGCGCCGACCTCGGCCAACTGCTCGCCCGCCCGCTTCCTCTTCTGCGCAAGCGCGGAAGCCCGCGCCCGGCTCGCCGCCTGCGCGATGGAGGCCAACCGGCCCAAGATCCTGGGGGCGCCCGTGACCGTCATCGTCGGCATGGACCTCGCGTTCCACGAACGGCTGCCCTTCCTCTTCCCCCACACCGATGCGCGGAGCTGGTTCGAGGGCAATCCGGCCCTCATCCGCGAGACCGCCTTCCGCAATGGCTCGCTCCAGGGCGCCTATCTCATTCTGGCGGCCCGCGCGCTCGGGCTCGACTGCGGCCCCATGTCCGGCTTCGACAAGGCTGCAGTCGATGCCGCCTTCTGGGCCGGAACCACGGTTGAGACCAATTTCCTGTGCGCGATCGGCCAGGGCACGGGCGAAGCCGTCTTCCCGCGCGCACCGCGCCTGCCCTTCGAGGAGGCATGCCGGATCCTCTGACCCGGTCGGGCGCCGGCCCCGGGGCGACCCTCGCCATCGCCACTGGCCATGCCCTTTCGCTTGCCCTGGTCGAAGGCGCCAGAGTCCTCGCCTTCCACCACGCCGCGATGGCGCGGGGTCACGCCGAAGCGCTCATGCCCGCGCTTCGCGCCCTGCTCGCCGGCCGGCCGCGCCCGGCGGCGATCCGGGTCGAGACCGGGCCTGGCAGCTTCACCGGCCTACGGGTCGGGATTGCCGCTGCCCGCGCGCTGGCGCTGGCCTGGGGCTGCCCGGTGCAGGGCGTCGGCGCGATGCAGCTGGTCGCCGCCGCGGCGCAGGCGCGGGGCCACGCCGGCCCGCTCCTCGTGCTCCTCGCCGCTCCGCGCGGCCAGGTCTGGGTGCAGCCGCTCGACGGGGCCGTGCCGCTCGGTCCGGCCGAAGCGCTCGCACCCGGCGAGGCGCACGCCCGGCTCGCCGCCTGGCCGCACGCGGCAACCGGCTCGGGCCTCGCCCTTTTCGGGCGGCTGCCGGGCCCGGAGCTGGAGCCCGACGCCCGCCATGCCGGGCGCGTTCCCGACGCGCTGCTCGGCCCGCCGCTGCCGCTCTATGTCCGGCCGCAGCCGGAACCGGAGCCCGCCTGATGGCGACTGCGCGCGACGAGGGCTGGCGGCTGCACCGGGGCACGGCCGCCGACGCCCAGGCGGTCGAGCGGCTCTCGGCGATCGCCTTCGATCCGGCCTTCCGGGAGGCGTGGAGCGCCCAGCAGCTCGCCCGCGGGCTGGACGATCCGGGCGCCTTCCTTCTGCTGGCCCGCGATACCGGGGGCGCTGCCATCGGCTTCGCGCTGACGCGCGCGGTCGCCGGCGAGGCCGAGCTGCTGCTGTGCGCCGTCGCGCCGGACTGGCGCCGGCGGGGCCTCGCGACGGCGCTGGTCGATGCGGCCATGGCAGAGGCCCGCGCCCGGGGCGCACATCGCCTCTTTCTCGAGGTCCGCGAGAGCAATGTTGGTGCACGAAACCTCTATCGGCGCCTTGGCTTCGTGCCGGTGGGGACAAGGCCTGGCTATTACAAATCTGTAACTGGAATTGCCGCTGCTGCCATCACGCTCAGTCTTCCCCTCGACTGATCAGAGGGGATCATTGCCAACCGAAGACATGTCGCCGATCAGGATTGCGATTGTGCTTGCATTTCCTTCGAACATCGCGGCAGTGGGGTAGTCAGGGCAGCGCGAGGGCATGGTGTCCTCGGCCTGCTGCAGGCCCGGAAGCGTGTTTCGCGCCGAAACGAGGAAAGTGGAGAATGTCCGAACCCATTGCCGAGAATGATCTGCTCGCGCTCACGTCCGACATCGTGTCGAGCCATGTGGCCAACAACAATGTGGCCGTCGGCGAAGTGCCGCAGCTGATCCAGAGCGTCTACACCACGCTCGCCTCGCTCGCCCGGCCGCAGGCCGCGCCGGCTCCGAGGCAGGAACCGGCAGTCCCGATCCGCTCCTCGGTCAAGCCCGACTACATTGTCTGCCTCGAGGACGGGAAGAAGCTCAAGATGCTGAAGCGGCACCTGATGACCGCCTATGGCATGACGCCCGACCAGTATCGGGCCAAGTGGGGCCTGCCCGCCGACTATCCGATGGTCGCGCCCAACTATGCCGAGGCGCGCCGGGCGCTGGCCAAGCAGATCGGGCTGGGCACGGCGAAGACGTCGCGCCGCAAGAAGTAGGGGCCGGCGCGTCCCGGCCGGACCATCGGAAGATGTGGCGCCTGCCGCCATGCCTTGCCCGGCCGCCCGCCCGGGGGTATCACGGAGCAAGGCGCCTGCCCGGCGGCGGGCCGTTCGGGGTTGCACGTGTCAGGAACGATCGACATCGAGGCGCTGTGCCAGGCCAAGGGCCTCCGCATCACGGAGCAGCGCCGCGTCATCGCCCGCGTGCTTTCCGAGTCGCATGACCACCCCGACGTCGAGGAGCTGCACCGGCGCGCCTCGGCGATCGACAAGGGCATCTCGATCGCCACCGTCTATCGCACGGTGCGCCTGTTCGAGGACGCGGGCATCCTCGAGCGCCACGACTTCCGCGACGGGCGCTCGCGCTACGAGCCGACGCCCGATGAGCATCATGACCATCTGATCGACATCGAGTCGGGCGAGGTGATCGAGTTCAGCGATGCCCGGATCGAGGCGCTCCAGGCCGAGATCGCCGAGCGGCTCGGCTTTCGGCTCGTCGATCACAGGCTGGAGCTCTACGGCGTCCGCCGAAAGGGGCAGGACTGAACCGCGGATGCCCCGCCTTTCTCCGCTGGTCCGTGCCCGCTCCGGCACGCGCCCGCGCATGACCTCCGTGCCGTTGCTCCCGGCCGCGCGCCCGCCGGCGGGCGAAGTGCAGGCGCCCGGCCGGCAGCTGCTGCGCACGCCGCGGCCCCTTCGCCCGCGCGCGTTCCGCCCGTCAGGCCCGGTCAAGACCATGGCCGGTGCGCTTGCCGCCACCGGCGCCCTGGTGCCGACCTTCGTCGCCCTCAAGACGCTCGCACCCGCAGCAAGTGCGCGGATCCCCGAGCTCTACTGCGCCATCGTCGCGCGCGCGCTCGGCGTGCGGATCGAGCTCTCGGGCGAGCCTGCGACAGGCTCCGTCCTCTACGTTGCCAACCACCTTTCCTGGCTCGACATCCTCGTCCTTGGCGCGCGCCTCGAGGGCGCGTTCGTCGCCAAGCACGAGGTGGGGGACATGCCCTTCGTCAACACCCTTGCCCGGCTTCGCGACACCATCTTCGTCGAGCGCGAGCGACGCAGCCGGTCGGCCAGCCAGGTCGGGGACATCGGCAGGCGCCTGCGTGACGGCGGCAATGTCATCCTCTTTCCCGAAGGCACGTCGAACGATGGCCTGCGAGTCCTCCCCTTCAAGTCCACGCTCTTCGCCGGGCTCGAGACGGTCCCGGAGGCGCGGGTCCAGCCGCTCACCCTGGCCTACACCGAGCTGAACGGCCTGCCGCTTACCCGCAGCCGCCTCATCGAACTGGCCTGGATCGGGGACATGGAGCTCGCCCCCCACGCGCTCGACATGAGCCGGATCGGCCGGGTGCGGGCCGTGATCCACTGCCACCCGACGGTCCGGCCGGCGGAGTTTCCCGACCGCAAGGCGCTCGCCCGCCACTGCCATGCGGCAATTGCTGCCAGCTACCGCGGCCTGGTGCGCGGCGAGCGGGAGCGCGCACCATGAGCCCCCGCAGCTTCGCGATCCGCTCCTACGGCTGCCAGATGAACGTCTACGACAGCGAGCGCATGGCCGAGCTGCTCCGTGCCTCCGGCTTCGTCGAGGCGGAGGAGGGCAGGGCGGCCGACATCGCGCTGCTCAACACCTGCCACATCCGCGAGAAGGCAACCGAGAAGCTCTATTCCGACATCGGCCGCATCCGCTCGGCGGCCATGGCCGAAGGCCGGAGGAGGCCGACCGTTGTCGTCGCCGGCTGCGTCGCCCAGGCGGAAGGCGCGGAAATCCGCACCCGCGCGCCCGGAGTGGACGTGATCGTCGGGCCGCAGGCCTATCATCGCCTGCCGCAGCTCCTCCTCGAGGCGGAGCGCAGCGGGCGCGCGGTGCTCGACACCGACATGCCCGAGATCGCGAAGTTCGCGGCGCTCCCGCCCCGCGCGCAGCGCGCCCGGCCTTCGGCCTTCCTCACCATCCAGGAAGGGTGCGACAAGTTCTGCACCTTCTGCGTCGTCCCTTACACGCGGGGTGCGGAGGCCTCGCGCCCCGCCGCCGACATCCTCGCCGAGGCGCGGGCTCTGCTCCATGCCGGCACGGTGGAGCTGACCCTGATCGGTCAGAATGTGAACGCCTGGTCGGAACCCTCCGACCCTTCGCGGGATTTTGCCTGGCTTCTGGGCGAGATTGCAGCGCTTCCGGGTCTTGGCCGGCTGCGTTACACAACGAGCCACCCGCGTGACGTGACGGACGCGCTGATCGCCGCCCACGGCCAGCTCGCCGCGCTCATGCCCTTTCTTCACCTTCCCGTGCAGTCGGGTTCCGACCGCATCCTCGCCGCCATGAACCGGCGCCACGGCCGGCGCGACTATCTCGCCCTCGTCGCCCGGTTCCGCGCTGCCCGCCCCGATCTCGCGCTGTCGTCCGATTTCATCACCGGCTTCCCCGGCGAGACCGAGGAGGACTTCGCCGAGACGCTCGCCCTCGTCGAGGAGGTCGGCTTCGCCCAGGCCTACAGCTTCCGCTACTCGCCCCGGCCGGGAACGCCGGCGGCCGATCGCGCCGACCAGGTGCCGGCGAGCGTTGCAGCCGAGCGCCTCGCCCGCCTCCAGGCCCTGCTCGCCCACCAGCAGCTCGCCTTCAACCGCGCCCATGTGGGGACCGAGACCGAGATCCTCGTCGAGCGGCCGGGGCGCCACGCCGGCCAGTGGATCGGCAAGTCGCCCTGGATGCAGTCGGTGGTGGTGGAAGCGCCAGGCCTTGCCCCCGGCGTGCTGGTCCAGGTCGCCATCACCGGCGCCGGCCCCAACAGCCTGGCCGGCCGCCTGGTCGCGGCCGCCGCCGCATGAGGAAGCCGCCCGGCAAGCCCGCGCCGCCGCCGCGCACCGAGCCCGCCTCGGCCCGCGCCCGGGCCGAGCTGGAGTTCGACCGCGCCAACCTGCTCGGCGCGCTGTTTGGCCAGTTCGACCAGAATCTCATCACCATCGAGAACAGGCTGGGTGTCTACATCGCGGCGCGCGGCACGCGCGTTGCCGTCGAGGGCGAGGCCTCGGCCATCGCCCGCGCGCGCGACGTCCTCCTCCTCCTCTATGGCCGGCTGGAACGGGGCCAGCCGGTCGAGCCAGCCGATGTGGAAGCGGCGATCGCCGCCACCGACCAGGCCTCGCTTGACGGCCTCATCCCCGGTCCGGGCGGCGAGACGCCCGCCATCCGCACCCGGCGCAAGACCATCTTCGCACGAAACGCCGCCCAGGCGCGCTACATCGAGGCGCTCGCTGCCACCGAGATCATCTTCGCCCTCGGCCCGGCCGGGACGGGGAAGACCTATCTCGCCGTCGCGCAGGCGGTCTCCCAGCTCATTTCCGGCTCGGTCGATCGCCTCATCCTGTCGCGGCCGGCCGTCGAGGCGGGCGAGCGGCTCGGCTTCCTGCCCGGCGACATGCGCGAGAAGGTGGACCCCTATCTCCGGCCCCTCTACGATGCCCTCTATGACATGCTCCCCTCCGAGCAGGTCGAGCGCCGCATCGCCTCGGGCGAGATCGAGATCGCTCCGCTCGCGTTCATGCGCGGGCGCACCCTTTCGAGCGCCTTCATCATCCTCGACGAGGCGCAGAACACCACGCCGCTGCAGATGAAGATGTTCCTGACCCGCTTCGGCGAGGGGAGCCGCATGGTCATCTGCGGGGATCCCAACCAGGTCGACCTGCCCGACCCCGGCAGGAGCGGCCTTGCCGACGCGGTCCACCGCCTCGAGGCCGTGAAGGGCATCGGCACGATCCACTTCAGCGCGAAGGACGTCGTCCGCCACCCGCTCGTCGGCCGGATCGTCGAAGCCTATGAGGGCCCCGATGCCGGATGACGCCCATGCCTGATCGTGCCCATGCCTGATCGTGCCCATGCTTGACGTCGCCGTCGAAGTCGTCGCGCCCGAGTGGGACGCGCGGCTCGCCCCCGAGGCGCTGGCCCGGCGCGCGGTTGCCGCCGCGCTCGAAGGGGCCGGATGGGCCACGCTCATCGCCTCGCCCGCGCTCGATCTCGAGGTCTCGGTGCTGTTCGCCGACGACGGGGAGCTCCAGCGCCTCAACCGCGACTATCGCGGCCACGACCGGCCCACCAACATCCTCTCCTTCCCGATGCTCGAGCCCGCGGCCCTTTCGGCTCTCCTCGCCAGCCCGACCGGCAGCCATCTTCTCGGCGATCTCGCCCTCGGGCTCGAGACCATCGCCGGCGAGGCCGCGGCCCAGCGCAAGCCCTTCGCCGACCATGTGACCCACCTCCTCGTCCACGGCACGCTCCACCTCCTCGGCCATGACCATCTGGCCGAGCCCGAGGCCGAAGCCATGGAGGCGCTCGAGAGGGAGATCCTCGCCCGCCTCGGGATCGCCGACCCCTACCGGCCCGGGGAGGCCGCCGGCTGATGGGAGACCCGTCGAGTCCCCCCGCGCCGCCGCGGCTGTGGCAGGCGCTTCGCTCCCTCCTCCCGCTGCGCCCCCGCGAGGGGAGCCTCAGGGAAAGCCTCGAGGAAGCGATCGAGGACCATGTGGAGGAAACGGCCGCCGCCGACGATCTCGACGCCGAGGAGCGCGAGATGCTGAAGAACATGCTCGACGCCGGGGACCGCACCGCCGCCGACATCGCCACTCCGCGCTCCGACATCGAGGCCCTGCCCGAGGACTGCCCGTTCGCCGAGGCCGTCGCCTTCCTGCGCGACACCGGCCACAGCCGGATCCCGGTCTATCGCGGCTCGCTCGACGATGTGACCGGGATGATCCACATGAAGGACCTGTTCGCGATCCTCGCCGGAGAGGGCAGCCCGCCGGAGACGATCGCCCCGCTCCGCCGCCCGGTCCTGTTCGTGCCTCCGGGCAAGCCGGCACTCGATCTCCTGACCGACATGCGCAAGTCGCGGACCCATCTGGCCATCGTCGTCGACGAATATGGCGGCACCGACGGGCTCATCACCATCGAGGACATCGTCGAGGAGATCGTCGGCGAGATCGAGGACGAGCATGACGAGGACGCAGCCGACATCCTCCTCGAGCGACCGGGCGAGGGATGGGAGGCCGAAGCCCGCCTGCCGCTGGAGGAGCTGGAGGAACGGCTCGGCACCGCCTTCACCGACGATGGCCTGGCGGGCGAGGTGGACACGCTGGGCGGCCTTGCCGTCGTCCGCGCCGGCCGCGTGCCGGTCCCTGGCGAGACGGTCGAACTTCCCAATGGCTGGGTGCTCGAAATCCTCGCCGGGGACGACCGCAGGCTGGAACGGCTGCTGCTCCGCCCTCCGGCGCCGACGGACGCCGACGGCTAGCCTCTCACGCTTGGGAAATCGCACCAACTCTCGGCGAAACTTGCCGGGGGATGAACGGGTCGTGCCAAGACCTTTCGGATAACCACTTGAATTTGCGTGTCCCATTGTCCGCGCCGGAACTTGGCACGGGTCTTGCATGGCTGTCGGCATCAACACCCCGACTGCCACAGGAGACCAACATGACCATGACCTTCCCCACCAGGCTCGTCACCATCGCCGCGGCGCTCATGCTCTCGGCCCTCAACCTCTCCTTCCTCGCGGCGCCGGCCGAGGCGCTGCCGACGGTGGCGCAGGTCGGGCTCGAGCAGCGGGCCTGACGGCGCCAGAGCCACCCCCCGCCGCGTTCCCCTCGCGCGGCGGACCCCGGCGGGGCGACCGCAAGGTCGCCCCGCCCTTGCATCTCAGGCGGCCGCGCCTTCGCCCTTCAGCAGGCCGTGCCGGCGCAGCGCGTGGCGGAGCTGGTCGTAGCTGAGCCCGAGCAGCTCGGCGGCCTTGCGCTGGTTGTGGCGGGCCCGCTCCATCGCGGCGTCGAGCAGCCGGCGTTCATGCGCCAGAACCGACGTCCGGAAATCGACCGGAAAGGCCGGCTCGCCGCCATCGGTCGCCGCCGCCTGCGTCCCGCCCGGTCCCCGCGGCCGCCAGGGGCTCTCGAACGGATCGATCTCGATCCGGCCGACCGGCCGGTCTGGATCGCCCCAGCGATAGACGGCGCGCTCCACCACGTTCCGCAGTTCGCGCACATTGCCCGGCCAGTCATGGGCCATGAGCGCCTCCATCGCGGCGCGGGCGAAGCCGGGGAAGCCGCGCCAGCCCACCTCGCTCGCCATCCGCCGGCCGAAGAAGTCGGCAAGGAGCGGGATGTCCTCGCGCCGGTGGCGAAGCGGAGGGAGGGTGATGACCTCGAAGGAGAGGCGATCGAGCAGGTCGGCGCGGAACCGCCCGCGCGCTGCCAGCGCCGGCAGATCCTCGTTGGTCGCGGCCACGACCCGCACGTCGACCGAAAGCGCGCGGTTGCTCCCCAGCCGCACCAGCTCGCCATATTCGATGACGCGCAGCAGCCGCTCCTGGCCGGCGGCCGTCAGGGTTCCGATCTCGTCCAGGAAGAGCGTGCCGCCATCGGCCTCCTCGAACTTGCCGCCCCGGGCCCGAGTCGCGCCCGTGAAGGCGCCGGCCTCGTAGCCGAACAGCTCGGCGTCGATCAGGCTTTCGGGCAGGGCAGCGCAGTTGAGCGCGACCAGCGGCTCCTCCCAGCGCGGCGAGAGGCGGTGCAGCCGCTCGGCGATCATCTCCTTGCCGGTGCCCCGCTCACCCACCACCAGCACGGGGCGGTTGAGGGCGGCAGCAGCGCTCGCCCGTTCAACGGCATCGAGGAAGGCCGAGGCCTGGCCGACGAGCTGGGTCGGTTTCGCGGGCACCGGCCTCTGCTAGCAGGGGTGGGAAGTTTCGCCAAGTCTTGGCAAAATCTTCGGCCCTTTCGACCTTCGCTTCATCCTAACCCGTTGAATTTTCGCGTGCGTCCCGGTTGGCACGGCGCTTGCAAGGTGCCTGTCGCCACAGGACAGGACGACAATGACCAACCCCCACGACGACCCCTTCGCGATCGACCTTCCGGCCGACGCCTGGGGCAGTTCCGTTGAACCCGCCGGCTCCGCCCGCCGCCAGTCCCCGGAGCATGCTCCGATGCGGGCGGCGCCTCGGGCCCGGGCAGACTTTCAGCCCCTCTCGACGCGGATCACCCCCGCGGCTGCCCGGGCCCCCTTTTCTTCCGCCAGCGAAGGGCGCACCTTCGCTGCCAGCATCCAGGAGGTCATCCCCATGGGAATCTTCTCCCGCGCCCGCGACATCATCCAGGCCAATGTGTCCGATCTGCTCGAACGCGCCGAGGATCCGGCCAAGACCATCCGTCTCGTCATCATGGAGATGGAGGAGACGCTGGTCGAGGTCCGCGCCTCGGCGGCGCGGACCATCGCCGACCAGAAGGAGATGCGCCGTACCATCATCCGGCTCGAGCAGGCCCAGGAAGGCTGGGCCGAGAAGGCCGAGCTTGCGCTTTCAAAGGGCCGCGAGGATCTTGCCGCTGCCGCGCTCACCGAGAAGCAGAAGGTGAAGGCCATGGCCGACCAGATGAAGGCCGAGCTCGACCTTCTCGCCGAGCAGCTGAGCGGCCACGAGGACGACATCCTGAAGCTCGAGGCCAAGCTGCGCGAGGCCCGCGCCCGCCAGACTGCGCTCATGGCCCGGCTCGAAACGGCGCAGAACCGCGCCCGCGTGCGGGCCATGACCCGCGGCCAGCGGGTCGAGGAGGCCTTCTCGCGCTTCGAGATCCTCGAGCGCCGGGTCGATCTCGCCGAGGGCCGCGCCGAGAGCTACGATCTCGGCGCGCCGCGCAAGTCGCTCGACGAGGAGATCGCCGAGCTCCGGACCTCGGATGCCGTCCGGGCCGAGCTCGAGGCGATGAAGCGGCGCATCGCCGCAGCGAAGGAGGGCTGAGGCCATGGACGGGCTCGAGATGCTCATCCCGCTGACGGCGATCCTTGCGATCTTCGTCGGCCTCCCCTGGCTCGTCTTCCACTACATCACCAAGTGGAAGCAGGCGAAGTCGCTCACGCTGGAGGACGAGAATCTGCTCGACGAGCTGCACGATCTCGCCCGCAAGCTCGACGAGCGCATGACCTCGATCGAGCGGATCCACGCCGCCGACCGCGCGCTCAGCGCGCCGGCCGAGCCCACCAGCGTCGCTGCCATCCGGCCGCGCGCCCTTGGAAAGGATGTCTGACATGGCCCGCCGCACCGGCTTCTACCTCGACAAGCGCAACGGGAAGTTCATGGGCGTCTGTGCCGGCATCGCCGACTATACCGGCTTCGACGTGCTCTGGGTCCGGATCTTCATGGTTGCCGGCACGCTGCTCGGCGCCGGCTTCCTCATCCTCCTCTACCTCGTGATCGGCTTCATGGCCGAGCCCAAGCCGGCCGAGCTCTACGCCGGCGAGGTGAACCCGGAGGATCGCGCCTTCTGGCAGAAGACCCGCGCCGCCCCCGGCCGGAGCATCCGCGAGGTCCGCTCCTCCTTCCGGGACATCGACCGCCGGCTGCGCGACATCGAGGCGAGCGTCACCTCGCAGAACAGCCGCCTGGCGCGCGAGATCGACGATCTTCGCCACAGCTGACCGGCTCGGACACAATCACCAGAAGGAGGGACTGGCACCATGGTCCGCGAACTCGGGGTCCTCATCCCCATCATCGCGCTCCTCATTCCCATCGTTGCCATCACCATGCGTCACTGGAAGAGCGTGAAGATGCGCGAGCTCGACCTGCTCGAGCAGTCCCGCAACAGCCTCGACGGCGAGGCCCGCCAGCGGCTCGAGCGGCTCGAGGAACGGGTCCGCGTGCTCGAGCGCATCGCCACCGACCGGCGGCTCGATCTCGCCGACGAAATCAAGCGTCTCGACGAAAGGTAAGCCAGATGGAGCTGCTGCACATCATCGGAGGCCCCGGGATCGTCGGGATCGTCGTCGCCGCCAGCGCCGCCTGGGTCTTCACGACCTGGCTCAAGGTCCGCCACGGCTACCCGCTCGAAGGCAGCTGGGGGCAGGCCCTGAAGCCCGTCGTCAACAGCGAGCATGTCGAACGGATCCGCCTGCTCACCGCCGAGAATGCGCAGATGGCCGCCGAGCTTGCCGCCATCAAGGAGCGGCTCGTCACCCTCGAGCGAATCGCGACCGACTCCGGCTCGCGGCTTGCCCACGAGATCGACAAGCTGAAGCACTGACGCCCGCCACGGGGGAGGAGACGGAAGGTGGACATCAACATCTTCGAAGCCGCAGTCATCATCACCATCGCCTGGATGGTCTGGAACGTGATGAAGGGCGGCCGCTGGAACCGCGAGACGCGGCGCTGGGAGCGCCACTCCCCCGACAACCCCTATGTGAAGGCCGGGACTGCGCTTGGCGAAGATCTGCGCGCGCGCAAGGAGATCGAGGATCTCCGCCAGCGGGTCGCCACGCTCGAACGGCTCGTCACCGATCCTGCCGTCCGCCTCGAAGCCGAGATCGCGAAGCTTCGCGACACGCCCGGGGACCCGCCCGCGCGACCCTGAACGCCCCTTGGCCAGCCGCGCCTCCAGCAGCTAGGGCAGGCGCCATGACCTTTGCCGACTTCGAATCCGAGTGGGAGGCCGCACTCGACACCGAGGATCGCTACCGGGCGCTGATCGCCTTCGGGGAGAGCCTCCCGCCGATGGACCCGGCGCTCAAGACGGCGAGCACGAAGGTGCCCGGCTGCTCGGCGAATGTCTGGGTCTATCCCGTCAGCGAGGGCGGGCGGCTGCGCTTCCAGGCCGACAGCGACGCCGCCATCACGAGGGGAATCGTCGCCGTCATCGTCGCGCTCGCCGACGGCAAGACCCCAGCCGAAGTGCTTTCGACCGATTTCGAGGGCGTCATCGCCCGTCTCGGACTGCGCAGCCATCTCTCCTCCAACCGCACCCAGGGTCTTCCCAACATGATCGCCCGGGTCCGCGAGGCCGCGACAAGGCTGGCGGCATGAGCGAGGCGGAGCGGGCGGAGGGCCGGCACAAGGCCTTCATCGGCCGGTTTCTCGGCCATGTGCCCCATCTTGCCGCGCTTGGCATCCGCTACCGGGCCCACGGACCGGACTGGGCCGAACTCGAGATGCCCTATGCCCCGCATCTCGTCGCCTATCCGGAAACGGGGGTCATCGCGTCGGGTGCCATCTTCTCGCTCATGGACACGGCGTCGGGGCTTGCCGTCGTGATGCGCATGGCCGAATTCCAGCCGCACGCCACGCTCGACCTGCGCTGCGACTATCTCCGCCCCGCCGAGCCGGGCCGGACCGTCATTGGCCGCGCCGAGTGCCTCAAGATGACCCGCCGGGTCGCCTTCGTCCGCGGCATCGCCCATGATGGCGACCCCGGCCATCCGGTCGCGCATGTCGCCGGCACCTTCATGCTGACGGCCGCGGCCTGAGCCATGCTCCCCGCGCTCCCGCCCTATGCCGCAACGCTTGGCCTTGTCGCCAACCCGGACGGCAGCCTCACCATGCCCTTCCAGCCCTCCCTCATCGGCGCTCCCGGGCGGCTCCATGGCGGCGCGCTCGCCGGCCTTCTCGAACTGGCGGCGCTGCGCGCCGTGCTCGCTGCCCTCGAGCCAGGCGCGACGGCCAAGCCCATCAACGTGACGGTCGACTATCTGCGCGAGGGCCGCATGGAAGACACCCATGCCCGGGCCAGCATCACCCGCCTCGGCCGCCGGGTCGCCAATGTCCGCGCCGAGGCCTGGCAGGACAGCCCCGAGCGCCTCGTGGTTGCCGCCCGCCTCAACATCCTCCTGGACCGGCCGGCGCCCGCGGCCCGTTGAAGCGGGAAGGTGACAGATTTATCGCAGATCGGGATGGACGGTCTGGAAGTGGAGCTGAAGGCCGGGCTGGCCCCGGCCGAACTCGCCCGCCTCGCCCGCCGGGTGAGGCGCGCCGGCGGGCAGGCGGGCCGGCCGGTGCTGCTGGTTACCCGCTATCTCGACACCGCCGATGGCCGCCTTGCGGCCGCAGATGTCGCCGTCCGGCTGCGCAGCGCCGGCGGCCGCCACCTGCTCTCGGTCAAGTCGGCGAGAGCCACCGTGGGCGGGTTCCAGCAGGCGCGCGAGACCGAAGTGCCGCTCGCCCGGCCTCGCCTGGACCTCGCCGCCATCCCGGACCGGGCGCTTGCCGCCCGCCTTGCCGCGCTCGCCGGCAGTGCGCCGCTTGCGCCCCGCTTCGAAACCCGGGTCTCCCGCCAGCAGGTCCGTCTGAGCCGCCCGCACGGCCTCATCGATGTCGCGCTCGACCGGGGCGAGATCCGGGCCGGCGGGCGCGCCGAACCGGTCGCGGAAGCTGAGTTCGAGCTTGCCGCCGGATCGCCCGAGGCCATCTTCGAGGCGGCCGAAGCGCTCCTCGCCGACCTGCCCGCCCGGCTCGATCTGCCCAGCAAGGCGGCGCGCGGCGAGGCGCTGGCGCGCGGTGCACCGCTCCCTGCGGCGCCGCTTGCAGCCAAGCCCCCCGCGCCTCCCCGGGGCTGCCCGGCCGGCGAGGCCTTCGGCCTGCGCCTTGCCCAACTCGCCCCGGCAATCGCCCGCGCGCTCCACGCCACCCTGACCGAGACGTCGCCCGAAGGGCCCCACCAGCTCCGCGTCGCGCTGCGGCGCCTGCGGGTCGCGCTCCGCCTGTTCCGCCCCATCCTGGAACCAGCCGAAGCCCGCGCCCTTGCCGAGCGCGCGCGTGACCTCGGCCGGCTGGTCTCGCCGCTGCGCGATGCCGACGTGCTGGTCACGGACCTGCTCCTGCCTGCCGCCCGCACCGAGGATCCCGGCCTCGCCGCCGCGCTGGAGGCCTGGCACGCGGCCACGCGCGATGCCGTCCGGGCCCGGCTGCGCGCTGCGGGCGCCACCGGTTTCGCCATCCGGCTGCTGCGCCACGCCGCGCTTGGTGGCTGGCAGCGGCCAGGCGCGCGCGCCCGGCTTGCTGCGCCCTTCGAGACGATGCTCGGCCCCGGTCTCGACCGGCTGTGGAAGACCATCCGCCATCGCGCCGCCCGGCTCGCCGAACTCGACCCCGAGGAGCGGCACGAGCTGCGCAAGGATCTGAAGAAGCTCCGATACGGCACCGAACTCGCAGGCAGCCGGGCAAGCGCCAGGCCCTTCCTCGGCGCGCTCAAGCGGCTGCAGGAGGATCTTGGCGCCATCAACGACCTCGCCGTCCTCGAAGGCTTCGCGCCCGACCTTGCCGCTGCGGAGCGTGCCCGCCTCGCGGAGCTGGTGCGCCGCCTCGGCAGGCGCGATCAGGCCCGCGCCGATACGCTCATGGGCCGCGCCTGCCGCCACTGGCGGGCGCTGGCCCAGGTCACGCCCTGGTGGCGGGCGGAGGCACCGGAACCGCTGCCCGCGCTGGCGGAACCGAGTCCGTGAACAGGCCGTCGATGCCCGCGGCGAGGAAGGCACGGATCTCGCCCTCGAGGTCGCCGCGGTCGGCGGGGCCGCCGGGCCCCTTGAGCCCCGCGGGAAGGAAGAAGTTCTCGGGCCGGAAGGTCCAGGCGTGCACGGCGAGCCCCGCGGCATGGGCGCGGGCGACGAGGCCGGTCGGCGCCGAAAGCCGCCCGTCCACACCGCGCGGCACCACCAGCGCCTTCTCGACTCCGATGGCATCGGCGTAGGCGCGGATGGACTTCAGCCCGGCATCGGTCAGCATGTCGGCGTAGCGCATGCCCGGCCGGTCGGCCGGCCCGCCGGCGGATGCCAGGAGCTGCACGAGCGGAAGTCGCGTCAGGGCCCGCAGCCGCTCGAGACTGCCGACCTCGAAGCTCTGGATGAAGACCCGGTCCCGCGCCTCGGCCCAGCCGGCTTCGGCCAGAACGCGGATCAACGCCTCCTCCATGGGCAGGCCCAGCTGGCGGAAATGGCTGGGGTGCTTGGTTTCCGGGTAGACGCCGACGGGCCGGGGCGCCGCCTTCGCCAGCGCCACCACCTCGGCAAAGGTCGGGATCGGCTCCTGCCCGTCAAAGGCGCGGTTGGCGGAGCGCAGGTCCGGCAGCCGCTCGCGGGCCCGGAGCCGCCTCAGCTCCTCGAGGGTGAAGTCCTCGGTGAACCAGCCCGTCACCGCCTCGCCGTCGATCGTCCTGGTGGTCCGCCGGCCGGCGAACTCGGGCCAGTTGGCGACATCCGTCGTGCCCGAGATCTCGTTCTCGTGGCGGGCGACGAGCACGCCGTCCTTCGTCATCACCAGGTCGGGCTCGATGAAGTCGGCACCCTGCGCGATTGCCAGCGCATAGGCGGCCAGCGTGTGCTCGGGCCGCTCGGCCGAGGCGCCGCGATGGGCGATGACGAGCGGGCGTGTCCCGGCCGGGCGGGGAAGGGCAGAGGCCATGGCCCCCGATGCCAGCGGCAGGAGGCTCGCGCCAGCAGCGAAGGCCCGGCGCGAAAGCCCGGCCTGCGCCATCAGCCGAAGCGCTTGCGCAGCGTCAGGAACCACTGCCGCGGGGCGCCTGCGAGCAGCGTCTGGTTGTCGCCGCTGTTGCCGAAGCCGTTGGAGCCGATGGTCGCGACATAGCGCTTGTCGAACAGGTTGGTGACGGCGACCATCGCCTCCAGCCCTTCGAGCACACCGCCCTCGGGCCCGAACCGCCAGCCGGCCGAGGCATCGACCAGCACGCGGCCCGGGACCGACTGGTCGTTGGTGTAGGTGAAGAAGCGCCGCGAGGCATGGTTGATTCCGATCAGGCCGAACGGACCTTGCGCGGCATCCCAGGCGACGTCCAGCTTGAAGAGGTGCTTGGGCGTGTCGACCGTCTGCTTGCCGGCGATCTCGGCGAGCACCACTCCGGCGGCGTTCACCACGTCGTCGCGGTAGGTGGAGCTGTTGAAGGCGTAGCTGCCGTAGATGGCGAGATCGCCCAGCGGGTTCCAGGCCGCCGCGGCCTCGAACCCGGTGGAGCGCACCCGGCCGACATTCTGCAGCACGACCGGGTTGCCGACGATGCCGGCGCCGGTGGTGATGCCGAGCAGCCGGTCGCGGAAATTGACGAGATAGGCTGCCAGCACGCCCTGCACGTCGCCGAAGCCGAAGCGCCAGCCGCCTTCGAGCGTCTTCGAGGTCTCGGGCTTCAGCGTGTCGCGGATGGCGTCGAAGCCGGCCTGGGTGGTGGCGAACGGGGAGACCCCGGTGGCCGCCGAGGTGAAGGCGCGCCGGTTCCCGGTGTAGCTCAGGAACAGCTCCTGCCGCTCCGCTGCCCGCCAGAGCAGGCCGGCCTGGGGCAGGAACCAGTCGGCGCTCTCGATCTCCCCTTCCGCCGGCGAAGTTCCCGGCACCAGCCGCTCCGAACTGTTCCGCACGCGGTTGCCCTTGAAGCCGGCCGTGACCGAAAGAGAGTCGCTGAGTTCGAAGCGGTCCTGCAGGTAGATCTGCACCGTCCTGGTGTTGAAGTCGAACCGCCACTGGGTGAGGAACGGGTCCACCTTGAACTTGAGGCTCTGTCGCGAGGGCCTGCCGGTCGTGGCGTCGAGGCCGTAGAAGCGCCGGCCCTGCACGAAGTCATTGTCCTCCACCCACAGCCCGGCGGAGAGCTGGTGGGCGCCGAGTGCGAGGCCGAGATCCGCGAGAAGGCCGAAGCGCTGGATGTCATATTCGGTCGTGCGCACCGAGATGGGCGCGCCGCCCGGCGTGCGGACATAGGGCGTGTACCAGATGCCCTGGCCGTCATTCTGGTGCCAGTAGGGGCGCAGCGTGAGCGTGGCGGGCTCGAGGTCGAACGCCAGCGCAACGCTTGCCAGCCAGTCGCGCCTGAGGCCGGCGGCGTCGTAATAGCTGTCGTCGACCGAGGCGATGGGGGCCGGATAGACGGTGCCGGCAGCCGGGTTGGACGGGCCACCGCCGACATCGCCGCGGTTCTGGGCGATCTGGGCGACGCGGACGGCGAGATCCCAGTCGGGGGCGAAATTGTCCCAGTCATAGCCCAGCCGCTGGATCATCCCGAGCGAAAGATCCTGATAGTCGTTCTCGCGCCGGTCGGAGAAATGGAGGAAGCCCGAGGCAGTGAGACGCTCGCCGAGCTTCGCGACCACCTTGAGATTGGCCTGGTGATGGCGCTGGGCGCCATCGCCCTTCCACTTGCCCGCGTCGAGCACCGCGTAGGAGAGCGAGGCCGAGACAGGGCCCAGCCGACCGGTGTCGACGCGGCCGAACAGGCGCAGGGTGTTCGAGGCGCCATAGGCCGCGTTGACGTCGACCGCGAGGTCCTCGCCGGGGTCGCGCGAGATGAACTCGATGGTGCCCCCGAGGTTGGAGGTGCTTGCCGTGGTCAGCGCGCCTGCGCCCTGCGAGACCCGGGTGACGGCGATGTTCTCCGAGATGATCGCCCGGCTGATGTGAAGGCCATTGGTGTTGCCGTAGCTCATGTCGCCGAGCGGCACGCCGTCGAGCGTGAAGCCGAGCTGGTTCTGGCTGAAGCCCCGGAGCGTGATCCGGGTGGACCATTCGTAGGTGCCGAACGGGTCGGCCGAGTGGAAGTTGACACCCGGGAGCCGTTCGATCGCCTTGAACGGCGAGGCGCCGGGGACTTCCAGCCGCATCACCTCCTGCCCCACCTCCGTCACCTGCCGGACTTCGCCGGCGCCGAAGACAATGATCTCGCCAGGCGCCGCGGCAGGCGCTGCGGGCGACTCGGCGGCGCGGGCGGGCACTGGGGCGAACTGCAGCAGCGGCAGGAGCCCGGCAGCCGCGAATATTGCGGAACGGCAGAATCTTGTCATGGAAACCCCTTGGCCACCTTTTCGTTGTGGCCGAGCCGCTGCCACCACAACATGACTGCGCAATGACGGGTGTGTGAACCTGTCGCGACGAAGGGGGGAGCGCCGGCGGGCGCCTCAGGCAGACCCCTCGGGCCGGCCCGTCTCGACGAGGCGGCGCGCCGCCCGGCTGAAGGCTTCGGCCTCCTCTTCGCTCATGGTCTCACGCACCGGTTCGGGCACCGCGAGGCCCCGCTGCACGGCCGGCCGGGCCTCGATGGCCTCGTGCCAGCGGGTCAGGTGGACGAAGGGCTCGGGGTCCACGCCCGACCAGCGCGCCGTCCGCGTCCAGCACCAGGTCGCGATATCGGCAATCGAATAGTCCCCGGCCAGATACTCATGGTCTGCCAGCTGGCGGTCAAGGACGCCGAACAGCCGCCGGACCTCGCCCTGGTAGCGGTCGATCGCCGGCTTGATCTTCTCCGGGAAGTAGCGGAAGAAGACATTGGCTTGGCCCATCATGGGTCCGATGCCGCTCATCTGGAACATGAGCCACTGGAGCACGCGCGAGCGGCCCTTGGGGTCGGCCGGCATGAGCATGCCCGTCTTCTCGGCAAGGTAGACGAGGATGGCGCCGCTCTCGAACACGGGAAAGCCATCGTCCTCGATGGCAGGTATCCGGCCGTTGGGGCAGATCCTCAGGAACCACTCCTGTTTCTGCTCGCCCTTCATGAGGTCGAGCGCACGCACCTCATAGGGAAGGCCCATCTCCTCCAGCGCAACCGAGACCTTGTGGCCGTTGGGGGTGGCGGCGGTGTAGAGCGTGATCATGGCGCCTCCGGCTTCCTGTGCCGGAGCGGTGTAGCGCAAGGGAAGGGGCCCGCCACCCCTCCGGCTGGGGAGGAGAGGGCGGGCCCCCTGTGGCCCTGCCGTCTCAGGCCGGCACGATCCGCGCGCGGCGGCGCATCGCAAGGCCGACCAGGCCAAAGCCTGCAATCAGCATCGCCCAGGTGCCGGGCTCGGGAACGGCGCCCGGGTTCAGCACCAGCTGGAAGCGGTCACCCGCGGCGAGAAGGCCCGGCGCGATCAGGAAGTCGACGCCCGTGCCGGCGGGCGAGCCCAGTTCGAGGCCGAACCCCTCGCCCTCGGGCAGGAAGCGGATGCCCACCGCATTCTGCCCCGGGGCGACCGTCACATCGGCCGTGGAGAAGAAGGCCGTGACGTCGCCCACCGTCGCGAAGGTCGGCCCGCCAACCAGGGAAACCCCGAGATAGCCGAGATTGGCCCCGAGCGTCACGCCGGTGAACACGTCGACAACAGCGTCGAAGCCGATGCCATTGGCATCGCCCGCCTCGATCTCGAGATCGAAGGTGACGGGGGCAAAGGCGTTCAGCGCGACATCGATCTGGAGGACGCCCGGCCCGGCGGCGAAGACGCCAGCCACATTGCCACCCGGTGTGGCGATGCCGACGACCTGGACAGCGGCAGCGGGCGCTGCCGAGATGGCTGCCGCAACAGCCAGGAGGAAAGTTCTGGTCATGGTCTGGTCCCCATGTTGAGGGGGCAGGGCGGCCGAGTGCCGCCCTGCCCGGCGTGGTTCAGAGGTTGCCGAGGCCCCAGGGCCCGGTGATGGCGAAGGTGATACCCGGCGAGAAGTTGTTGACGTAGAGCGTCCGGCCGGAAGCGTCGAAGCAGGCGCCTGCGAACTCGTTGTCCCGGTAGTCGCCGGGCGCGAACTGGCCGGTGCGGCCCATGGCGGCAATGTCGGCCGCGTCAAGGATGACGTTGCTCTTGCAGAAGATGTAGGCAAGCCCAACCGAGTTGTAGCCCATCAGACGGTTGCCGGCACCATAGGCATCGACCACGGCTGCACCGTCGTCGCAGGTGAGGATGCCGCCGCGCGGGCTGATGCAGATGTTGTCGATGTTGTTGCCCGCGATCCGCGCTGCCGCTGCGTAGACGAGGGTAAGCGTGCCCCGGTCAGGGTTGGTGCGGCTGGGCGTGTAGCGCCAGATGCACCCCAGACCCCGGCCGGCGCGCCGCGCACCGCCGCTCTCGTAGCCGAAGCTGGTGTCGGCGATGAACATCGACTGGGTCCGGTTGTCCCACCAGATGCCCTCGCCACGGCTCATCCTGAGCGCGCCGGCTTCGCGCGCCTGCCGGAACGGGCCGGAGACGGTGCGGGTTCCGGTGTCGGGGTTGTTCGCGCCCGTCTCGGTGTAGCTGCCGGGGCTCGCATCGGGGTCGGCGATGTCCACCCATTCGATCTGGAGCGTCTGGCCCACGGTCTGCACATCGCTCGGACGCACGCCTTCGAGCGCCAGCAGATTGGCCCGCTCCACACCGACCACCTTGGCCGCCTGCAGCCGGCCGCCGGCGAACAGGGCGCCATAGCGCCGCGACCGGTCGTTCGGGATGAAGCGGTAGAAGCCCGCCTCGTTCCGCGCATCCTCGGTCTCGTAGATGTAGCCGGTCACCGGATCGAAGCAGACGGCCTCGTGCGAGAAGCGTCCCATGTCGACGATCGGGGTCGCGTCCATCTGCATCGGGTCAGCAGGAACGTCGAACACATAGCCGTGCCGCTTGCCGCCAGAGGCGGTCAGGTCGGTTTCGGTTTCCTCGCAGGTCAGCCAGCTTCCCCAGAGCGAGTTGCCGCCGGCACAGTTGCGGATGGTGCCGCCCTGCACATTCGCGTGGGAGACGAGCTGGCCGTTGCGCACCCGGAGAACCGTGCAGCCACCACCAATCGGGCCGCCCGAGACCAGTCCCGTGTCATAGACGGCGTCAGCGTTGCCCGGCACTTCCATCCTGGTGCCGCCGGTCAGCTCGTGATTGCGGATCAGCACCGTCTCGAGCGTCCGGCCGCGCAGCTCCTGCACCACGGCCATCCCGTCATGTGCGGCGGGCACGCGGTTGCCGTCGCTCATCAGGTCGCCCCGCCAGGAGAAGGAGCGGTAGCTGAACCCGCGCGGCAGCTTCAGGAGGAAGAGACCGGTCGAAAGGTCGCGCACGTCATAGAGCGGGCCATAGGGGCTCGCAGCCGGTGCGAGCTGCTCGCCAAGGCCGTTGGTGGAGGCATGGGCCTCGTTGGCGATGAAGGCCGCGAAGGGCCCGGCCATGGCGGCCGTGAGCGCGCTGCCCTTCAGCAGGCCGCGGCGGTTGAGCGACACCATTTCGTTCATGTGAAAGGCTCCCCTCGAGGAGGCCCGGCGAATCCGGGCTCCGGCGGCCAAGGGGTAGAAGCGCGGGATTTCAGCGCGACGAAGCGGGGGTGTCAGTTTGGTTAACGAGGTGTTTCAGCTGTGGACAAATCTCTGTCGGGAACTGTCATCTTCGAATCTCGAACAGAGACTGCGATGCGTTTGCAAAGGCCATCGAGCGTTCATCCCGTCGGATGAAAATGCTGCCACACGGCCTCGGCCGTCGCCCGGCTGATCCCCGGTGCCTTGAGCAGATCCTCGAGGCTCGCGCCCTTGACTGCCCGCGCCGTTCCGAAATGCATGAGGAGCGCCTTCTTGCGCGCCGGTCCAACTCCCGGAACCTCGTCGAGCGTCGAGACCGTCATCGCCTTCGTCCGCTTCGCCCGATGCGCGCCGATCGCGAAGCGGTGCGCCTCGTCGCGCAGCCGCTGGAGGTGAAAGAGCAGGGGATCGTTGGGCGGGAGGGTCAGCTCGCGCCCGTCGGGCAGGTGGAAGACCTCGCGTCCGGCATTGCGGTCGGGGCCCTTGGCAATCCCCACCACCGGCACATCCTCGACGCCCAGCTCCGCCAGCGCCGCAACCGCTGCCGAGACCTGGCCACGGCCGCCATCGATGAGGAGAAGATCGGGCCAGTCCTCTCCCGCTCCGTCCGCCCCCTCCTCGAGCGCCCGCCGGAACCGCCGCGTCAGAAGGCTTCGCATCATCGCGAAGTCATCCCCGGGCCTGACGTCGCCGGGCTTCATGTTGAACTTGCGATAGCCGCCCTTCACGAACCCGTCCGGCCCCGCCACCACCATCGCGCCGAGCGCGTTCGTGCCGCTCACATGGCTGTTGTCGTAGATCTCGATCCGCCGCGGAACCTCGGGAAGGGCGAACAGCTCGGCGAGGCGGGCCAGATGGGCGGCCTGGGTGCTCCGCTCGGCCAGCCGACGCGCCACGGCCTCGGCCGCGTTGCGCCGCGCCTGGTCGACCAGCGCCTTCAGCCGGCCCCGGCTGGGCACGGCCAGCACCACCCTGTGGCCGGCCCGGGCCGCGAGCGCCTCGGCGATCACCTCGGCATCGGGCAGCGCCCGGTCAAGCAGGATGCGCCGCGGGGGGACCAGCTCGCCGTAGAACTGGCCGAGGAACGCGGCGAGCACGTCCTCCTCGCCGACGTCGCCCGCCTGGGCCGGAAACAGCGCGCGGTGGCCCCAGTTCTGCCCGCCGCGGATGAAGAAGACCTGGACGCTGGTTACGCCCTGGTCGCGCGCCAGCGCAATGACGTCCGCATCGAGCCGCGTGTCTCCGGCATGGATCGCCTGGCTGCCCTGGATGTAGGTGAGCGCCTTGAGCCGGTCGCGATAGACGGCCGCCCGCTCGTAGTCGCGCGCGGCGGCGGCCGCCTGCATGGCCGCCCCGAGCCGACCCTGCACGTCGGCCGAGCGCCCGGAGAGGAAGGCCCGCGCATCGGCCACCAATGCGGCATAGCTCTCCCGGTCGATCCGTCCGACGCAGGGGCCCGAGCAGCGCCGGATCTGGTAGAGCAGGCAGGGGCGGCTGCGGTTGGCCATGAAGCTGTCGGTGCAGCTTCGCAGCAGGAAGACCTTCTGCAGCGCGTTGAGCGTGGCATTGACAGCACCAGCACCCGCGAAGGGCCCGAAGTGGAGCACGCCCTCCCGCCGCGCGCCCCGGTGCTTGGCCAGCCGGGGAAAATCGTGCCTCAGGTCGAGCGCGATGAAGGGGAAGCTCTTGTCGTCGCGCAGCAGGACGTTGAAGGGCGGCCGGTGGCGCTTGATGAGCTGGCTTTCGAGCAGCAGGGCCTCCGCTTCGGAGGCGGTGGTGACCACCACCATGCCGCGGGTGAGCGCCACCATGCGCCTGAGGCGCTGCGGCAGCCGATCGACCTGCGCATAGGTCGAAACCCGGTTCCTGAGCGCCCGCGCCTTGCCGATGTAGAGGATCTCGCCCGCGGCATCGACCATCCGATAGACTCCCGGCTGGCGGCCGAGCGTCTGCACCGTGTCGCGGATTGCAGCCACGCCGGCCTCGAGGTCGGGAACGCCGCGCGCGAGCGCCGCGGTCTGCGCGGCTTCGGCGAAGCGGTCGGGGCTGTCGGGCAGTTCGGGCACGCATGCCATCTGGCGCGCGCCGGCGCGCCCCTCAAGCCCTACTCCCGGAGGAGCGTCACCGACATCCGCCGGTTCCGCGGATCGGCCGGGTTCTCGGGCACCAGCGGCTCGGTATCGGCCAGACCCTCGAGCCGGCTGAACCGCTCCTCGCCGAGCCCGCTTCTCGCGAGCACCGCCCGGGTCGCCTCGGCACGGTAGGTCGAAAGCGTCCAGTTGTTCATGCCGTTGGCGCCCGAGAAGGGCACGCTGTCGGTGTGGCCGCGCACCGCAAGCCGGTTCGGCATGTCGCGCACGGCTTCGGCCACCACGCCGAGCACGGCGCGCGCACGCGGGTCCATCTCCGCCGTGCCCGAGCGGAACATCGAATAGTCCTCCTTGTCGATGAGCTCGATCCGGAGGCCCTCGTCGGTCACCGTCATCCGGATCTGGTCGCCGAGATCGCGCAGGCCGGGATCGGCCTCGACCCTCTTGCGAATGCGTTCGGCCACCTCGCGCATCGCGTCCGCCTCGGCCTTCCCGGCTCCGCCCTTGGCGGTCTGGAAGGGAAGCGCGGGCTGCGGGCCGGACAGCTGCGGGTAGGGCGCATTGCCTTCGGGTTCCTGGAGCGACCGCCCGCCCATCACGCCGTTCGAACCGCCGGAACGCTCCATCGGGAGGATGGTGGGCGCGAAATAGTCGGCAATCCCCCTGCGCTTCTCCTCGTCGGTTGCGCCCAGCAGCCACATCAGGAGGAAGAAGGCCATCATTGCGGTCACGAAATCGGCATAGGCCACCTTCCACGCCCCGCCATGGTGCGCGGCGTGCCGGCGGCCCCGCACCTTCTTGACGAGGATTTCCGGCTCGGGCGCCGGGCCCATGGCAGTCACTTCGCCCGCGCCCCCTCGAACACCTCGGTGAAGCTCGGCTGCAGGTCGGGCGAGATGGCGGTGCGCGCCTGTTCAAGGACGATCGGCTGCGGCTGGTTCCTGAGCGAGGCGAGGATGACGCGGCGGACCACCTGGTAGATCTGGGCGTCGGCCTCCTCGATCTGCCGGAGCCGGCTGGAGAGCGGCCCGACCAGACCATAGGCGAGGAAGACGCCGAGGAAGGTGCCGACCAGCGCCGACCCGATCATTGCGCCAAGGATGGGCGGTGGCTGGTCAATGGCGCCCATCGTCTTGATGACACCGAGCACGGCGGCCACGATCCCGAGCGCCGGGAGCGCATCCGCCAGGGTCTGCAGCGCATCCGCCGGCTTGGAGGCATGGTGGTGGTGGGTCTCGATCGCGGTGTCGAGAACATCCTCGATGGCCACGCTCGAGACGGTTCCGGTCGAGACGACGAGGAGCCGCAGCGTGTCGGTGACGAGATGGACGAAGAAATGGTCCGCCCTGAGCTTCGGATACTCGCCCCAGATCGACGAGCTCTCCGGAGTCTCGACATGCGGCTCGACGGCGACCGCGCCCTCGCTCTTGAGGAGCCGCATCAGCTTGACCGTCAGCGCGATCGCGCCGAGATAATCCTCCTTGGCGAAGCGCGGACCCTTGAGCACTCGCGCCACGCCCTTGCCCACCTCCTTGAGGAGGCCGATCGAGTTGCCGATGATGAGCGCGCCGGTCGCAGCCCCGCCGATGATCATCATCTCCGCCGGCAGGGCCGCCAGCACCGGCACGAGATTGCCGCCGGCAAGCAGGAAGCCGCCGAAGACCATCACCAGCAGCACGACCAGTCCGACAATGGCCATCATGCGGCCGGCACTCCTCCGGGAGACGGGAGACTTCCCGCATTTACGCGGCCCCGGCGCCGCCCTTTAGCTGCCCGGCCTGCCGGCCGCCGCCTCAGCCCAGCCGGTCGAACAGGCTCTCGCCGTGAACCCGCTGGAACAGCTGCTGGGAGGCCGAGAGCGTGAGCCGGAGGGCCTCCAGCTCGGAGAGGGCCGCCGCGAGATCGAGCCCCTTCACGCTGGCAAGGCCGCGCGCCACCTCGAGCCGCCCGGCCGCGACGCGCTCTGTCTCGCTCTCGAGCCGGGCGAGCGCCGTGCCGATCAGGGCCTGGCCCGCCATCAGCCGGTCGTGGGCCGTGACCAGGTCGGCCACCGAACTTTCGAGGAGCGCCTGGCGCGCGGCGCCATCGGGCTCGGCGAGGCCCTCGAGCAGCCGGTCGAGGATGGCGAAGGCGCCTTCCTCGTCGGTCCCGAACAGGGCTGGTCCGGGCGGAGGGCCGAGCCCCTCGAGCCCGGCAGCCTCGGCGCCCGCCGCTTCGCCAAAACCCTCGTAGAGCACGCGCCCTTCGGTGTCAGCGGCATAGGCGGGAAACCCGTCGCGGGCGCCGGCGAAGAGGAAGCGCCCGGTCTCGTCGCGCATGTTGGCCAGCGCGATGAGCTGGTCCTTGAGGCCGCGCACTTCGGCCGCGATGACGGCCCGGTCGGGCTCGGCCGTGGTGCCATTGGCCGCGAGCAGCGCCAGCTCGCGCGCCCGGATCAGCACCGCTCCGGAATCGGCCACTGCGGTTTCGGCAAGCGCCAGGCGCCCGCTCGCCCGGTCGATGCCGCGCTGCTCGGCGAGAAGGCGCGCATCGAGCCGCGCCAGCGCCGAGGCCCGCAGCTGCCCGGCCGGATCCTCGGCGGGCTCGGTGAAGCGCTCGCCGCGCGCGATCCTGCCTTCCAGCCGCGTGATCCGGCTCTCGATCGCCACCATCCGCTCGGCTGCCGTCGAGGCCACCTGCCGCCCGTTCACCAGCACGAACATCGCCCGTCTCCCTATCCGCCGACCGACTGGAGCAGCGCGGCAAACGTCTCCCGCGCGGTCTGGATGATCCGCGCATTGGCCTGATAGGCCTGCTGGAACTGGAGCATCTCGGCGGCCTCGCGGTTGAGGTCCACGCCGCTCGCCTCCGCCAGCGCCTCGGCGGCAGCGTCCCGGTTGGCACGCGCTGCCTCCTCGCGCGTCCGGGCCTCCGCAAGCGGCACGGCGATTCCTGCGACCAGCCGGTCGTGGCTGTCCTCGATCGTCCCGAGCGGACCGCGCGCCTCCCTGAGGGCCAGCATGAGGGCGGCATTGCCATTGCCGCCCTGGCCGGCCTCGGTCAGGCGGATGCGGAACCGGTCGTCCTCGACCGGCTCACCGGTCACGCGGATCTCGAACCCGTCGCCGGCGAGCCAGTCGCCGACGGCACCGCTTGCGACCACCACGTCAGCGGAGTCGCGCAGCTCGAGGAGGCCCCCGGCCAGCGCATGGACGGTGAACGGCGGCACCAGCGGCGGCACTGGCGGCGGATCGAGCAGCGGGGCCCGCCGGATCTCGGCCTGCGCCACGCCCTGGTTGCCCGCCGCCGCGTCGGCCAGCCAGCGCGGGGCGGCGGCCACCTCGGCCGGCGCGATCGGCCTCAGCGCAATCCCCGCAGCACCCGCGCGCGGCGTGAGCACGAAGAGGTCGCCGTCGCGCGGGGACCCCGCCGTCTCGACCGTGACGCCATCAAGCGCGAGCGGCATGGGCCCCGTGACGGAGGCGCTCTCGTCGGCGCGCTCCAGGGTCCACTCGCCGCTCGTCGCATCGAAGGCGAGCGTCATCGGCCCCGGTGCCGCGCCGTCGGCGAGCGACACGAAGACTCGGGCATCGCCGCCATTGCCGGCGGCGGGCTCGGCCATCACCCGCAGCGTCGAGAACAGCGGCTGGCCGTCGGCCCCGAAGCTGTCGGCGCCCGCCATGTGCGCGTCGTTGAAGTCCGCGGCCACCCGGTCGGCCAGCGCATCGAGCCGGTTTCCCGCCTCGATGAGCAGGCTGCGCGCGACCGAAAGCCCGGCCAGGGTTCCGCCGAGCAGGGGCGCGACCTCGTCGCTTCCCTGCGGACCGAGCCGGAGCGTCAGCCCGCCATCGGGCGCCCGCTCGACCCTGGCCGCTTCCGAGCCCGTCCCGTCGACCAGGAGCGGCCCGCCGGCATCGCCGACACGCACGATCGCCATGCCGCGGGGATCGAGCCGGACGTCGATGGTCGCGATCTGGCCGATTTCCCCGAGCAGCTTGTCCCGGCGGTCCGCGAGGCCCGCGGCAGCACCGCTTCCGGGCGTGGCGCGCCGGATCTGCAGGTTCACCTCGGCGAGCGCCCGCCCGAGCGAGGTGAGGCGCATGGCCTCCACGTCGGCATCGGCCTTGAGGTCCCCCTCAAGCCGGCGAAGATCCTCGGCGCTGGCGCTGAACCGCTCGGCAAGCGCGTCGGCGCGCGAGAGGAAGGTGGCACGCACGGCGATCGAGGTCGGGTCCGAGGCGAGGTCGGCGAGCGCGGCGAACATGTCGGAGATGGGCTGGGCCAGCGAGGCGGGCCCGGTCAGGCTGGACTGCACCAGCGAAAGCCAGCGCTCCGAGGCGCCGAGCATGGCGACATCGCCTTCGGTGCGGCGAAGGCTGTCCTGGCGGATGAGGTCGGCCGCGCGCGCGATCCCGCGCACCTCGACGCCGCCGGCGCCCACCCGGTCGCGCTCGAAGGGCGAGAGCGAGGCCGGCGGAAGGAGCGACGCCACCTGCACGCTGCGGCGCACATGCCCGGGTGTCGCTGCATTCGCCACATTGTCGGCGATCTGCTCGAGCGCCAGGCGCGTCGACCGCACGCCTGAGAGGGCAAGGCCGAGGATGTCACTCATGGCCCGGCTCCAGCGGCGTCGGCGCGTCCGCCCAGGCCCCGCCCGTGCCGGCAACCGCCGCGCCAAGCTGCGCGGCGAGACCGAAGGGAGCGCCGGCGGCGATCAGCCGGGCGAGATGGCGGTCGAGAAGGTCCTGCCAGTCGCCGGCGCCGCCCGAGAGGGCACCGGCAAACCCCTCCGCCTTCAGCCCCTTCGGCCGGGCTGCCTTCAGCATCGCCTGCACCACCAGTGCCTCGAAGCCCTCGAGCGCGGCCCGCGCCTCGCGCGGCACTGGCTCGGCGGCGAGCGCCGCAAGCGCGGGAGCGGCAACCGGCCCCGGCATCAGATGACCACCAGCTCGGCCCGCAGCGCGCCGGCCTCGCGCAGCGCCTCGAGGATGGCCACGAGATCGCCGGGTGCGGCCCCCAGCGCGTTCACGGCGTCCACCAGGTCCTGGAGGCGCGGGCCGGGAGCCAGCACGGCCATGCGCGCGGTTTCCTCGCTTGCGGCAACGTCCGACTGCGGGGTCACCACCGTCTGCCCCTGCCGCGCGAACGGCGCCGGCTGCGAGGCCGTGAAGGTCTCCGTCACGGCCACGGTGAGGTTGCCATGGGCGACGGCGGCCGGAAGGAGCCGGACATTACCGCCGATGACGACCGTGCCGGTCCGGGCATTGACCACCACCCGCGCCGGTGGCGCGCTTCCTTCCACCTCCAGCGCCTCGATCCGCGCGGCAAGGCGCACCCGCGCGGCCGAATCGGCCGGCGCGCGCACCTCGACCGACACCGCGTCCCGCGCCTCCGCGATCGGCGCGCCCTCGGCCGCGTTGATCGCCTCGGCGACCGCCTGCGCCATCGAGAAGCTGGGCGCGAGCAGGTCGAGGACCAGCGGCGCCGGCTCGCCTGCTCCCGGGGCCGCGAAGGGCAGGGCGACCGCCCGCTCCACCACCGCACCGCCGGGGATCCGCCCCGAGGTCGGGGTGTTGACGACGATCCGGGAGCCGTCGGCCCCTTCCGCGCCGAATCCGCCGACCGTGAGCGAGCCCTGCGCAAGCGCATAGGTCTCGCCGTCCGGCCCCCTGAGCTCGGCGAGCAGCAGCATGCCGCCGCGCAGGGACTTGGCCCGCCCCAGCGCCGAGACGGTCACGTCGATCCGCTGGCCCGGCTTGGCGAAGGGCGGCAGCTCGGCCGTGATCATCACGGCCGCGCTGTTCTTGAGCTGGGCATTGGCATTGGGCGGCACGTTCACGCCGAGCGCTGCCGCCGCCGAGCGCATCGACTGGAGGGTGAAGACCAGATTGTCGTCACCCGTGCCCGGAAGCCCGACGACCAGCCCGTAGCCGACGAGCGGGTTGCCGCGCACGCCCTGGAAGCGGGCGACATCCTTCACCCGCTCGGCGGCGGCCGGGAGCGCTGCAAGGAGCAGCAGGAGGGCGGCGAGCCACCGCATCAGTAGGGCGTGATCCGGTCGAAGAAGCGGGCGAACCAGCCCTGCCGCGCCTGCGCGGCCACTTCCCCCGTGCCCGAGTAGCGGATGCTGGCATCAGCGACCCGGGTGGACGGCACCCGGTTGCCGGGCCCTATGTCTTCCGGGCGCACCAGGCCCGTGATCTGGATCTGCTCCTCGCCGCGGGTCAGGAACAG
Organism: Sphingomonadaceae bacterium; assembly: GCA_029268145.1. Classification (GTDB taxonomy): domain Bacteria; phylum Pseudomonadota; class Alphaproteobacteria; order Sphingomonadales; family Sphingomonadaceae; genus Thermaurantiacus. The sequence continues at coordinate 144,470 of JAJUHA010000002.1, forward strand.
CCGCCGGTCACCGGCAATGCGGAGCGCGCCGTTGGGCAGCACCTCGGTCACCGTCACCGTGATCTCGCCGGACAGGCGGTTCGACTGCTGGGTCGCGCCCCGGCCCTGGAAGCTCGAGTCCGAACCGCCGGACAGCGCCTGTTCGGCCGCAGCCGTTGCCGGAAGGCCCGAGATGTCGATCGTGCGCTGCGACTGGCGCTGGGAGGTCTGGGCCGCTGCCTTCTCGGCGATGGTGCGCTCGACAAGGAGGATGGTGAGGAGATCGCCCACCCGGGCCGCCCGCCGGTCGGTGCCGAGCGCCAGGCGGTAGGTCGAGGTCGCCCAGATGCTTCCCGTCACCGGCCGGGCCTCGGGCGGCGGCTGGGGCGCGGGCGGGGCAGGGGGGATGTAGGCCACCTGCTCGCGCAGCCGGTCGGCCTTGCACGCGCCCAGCGCCACGAGCAGGATCAGCGCCTTACACCGACTGGTTGACATAGCGCATCATCTCGTCGGCGGCCTGGATCACCTTGGCGTTGATCTCGTAGGCGCGCTGGGTCTCGATCATGTCGACGAGTTCCTGCACCGTCGAGACGTTGGAGGCCTCGAGCGCGCCCTGGCGGATCCGCCCCACGCCCTGCTCGCCTGGATTTCCCACCGTCGGCGCGCCGGATGCGACCGTCTCGCGGAACAGATTCTCGCCCACCGGCTCGAGCCCGGCGGGGTTGATGAAGGTGGCAAGGGTGATCCGGCCCAGTTCCGCCGGTTCGGTCTCGCCGGGGTTGAGCGCGGAGACCGTGCCGTCGGCGGCAATGGTGATGCCCGTGGCGCCTTCGGGGATCTGGATCTCGGGGACGAGCCGATAGCCCTGCGGCGTGACGATCCGGCCCTCGCCGTCGCGGGTGAGGGCGCCGGCCCGGGTATAGGCCGAGGTGCCGTCGGGCAGCTGCACCTCGAACAGCCCCTCGCCGTCGACGGCGAGGTCGAGCGCATTGCCCGTGAGCGTGAAGGCACCCTGCGCATGGACCCGCTCGGCCCCGGCGACGCGCACGCCCGCGCCCGTCGCAAGGCCCATGCCGAAGCGGTTGTCGGCGCCGGCCGGCGCGCCGGCCGGCCGCTCGGTCTGGTAGAGCAGCGTCTCGAACGCCGCCCGGTCGCGCTTGAACCCCACCGTGTTGGCATTGGCGAGATTGTTCGAGATGGTCCTGAGGCGCGCATCCAGCGCCTCGAGCCCGGAACGGGCGATGTGCAGCGATCCCGGCATGTCCGTCCTCCTATCCGCCGATCCGCATCAGGCGCGCCGCGCCCTCGTCCATTTCCCTGGCGGCAGAGAGCAGCCGGGTCTGGATCTCGAACCCCCGCGACTGCTCGACCAGCTCGACGAGCACGCTCGCGGCATCCACGTTGCTCAGCTCCATCGCGCCCGGCCGCACCCGTGCCAGCGGGTCGGCCGCAACCGGCGCCGCGGTGCGGAACAGCCCGTCGGGACCGCGCGCGAGCGCGCCCGGATCGGGCGACACCAGCTTGAGACGGGCCACCTCGACCCAGGGCTGGTCCTCGGCCAGCCGCGTCTCGACTGCGCCATCCGGGGCGATCCGCACGGCGCCCGCGCCCGCTGCCACCACGATCGGGACGCCATCGGCGCCGAGCACCGGCTCCCCCGCCCCGGTCAGCAGCCGGCCGTCCGCATCGAAGTGGAGGTCGCCGCGCCGCGTGTAGGCTTCGGCACCCCGGCCATCGGCCACGGCGAGCCAGGCGCCGCCCTCCATCATGAGATCGAGCGGCCGGCCGGTCACCACCGTGCGGCCCGTGCGCAGCAGGTCGTGCACCATCTCGCCTCCGGCCTGCACCCGGGTCGAGAGCGCGGCGCCATCGGTCGGCGCGACGAGATAGCCCTGCTGCATCACCGAGAGCTCGCGGCGGAAGCCGGGCGTCTCGATGTTGGCCAGATTGTGCGCGGTCACCGCCTGGCGCTCGGTCGCGCGCTGCATGGCGGTGAGCGCCGTGTAGATCAGCCGGTCCATCAGCTGTTCCGGAGGTTGACGATCGTCTGCAGCAGCGACGAGGCGGTGTCGATCGCCTTGGCATTGGCCTGGAAGGTGCGCTGGGCGTTGATGAGGCCCACCAGTTCCTCGGTGAGATCGACGTTCGACCGCTCCAGCGAGCCGGCCGCGATCGTGCCGAACCCGTCCTGCCCGGCCTGGCCCACCTCGAGCGGCCCGGAGGATTGCGAGAGGGTCCAGCTGGCGTTGCCGTTCTGCTTCAGCCCCTGCGGATTGGGCACATTGCCCATGGCGAGCTTGCCGATCGCGATCACCTCGCCGTTGGAGAAGCTGGCGCGGACCACGCCGCGCAGGTCGACCCCGACGCCCTCGAGGCGGCCCGGCGCATAGCCATCCTGCTCGGTGAAGGAGACGTTGAAGGGCTCGGCCAGCTGGGTCGAGCCCGAATGGTCGATCGAGAAGCCACCGGAGAAGGGGACCGGCCCGATCGGCGAGAGCAGCACGCCATCGGCATCGAACACCAGCTGCATCGGCGCCGGAGTCGGCACGATCTCGGCGTCGCCCCGGAAGGCGCGCACCTCCCAGATCTTGTCGGTGGAGGTGGGCACCGGGTTCTCGACCCGGCGATAGTAGACCGTCACCGGGCTCGCCCGGCCCTCGCTGTCATAGACGGTGGTCGAGGTGGCGGCGTTGTAGCTTGCCGGATTGTCCCGGTCGAAGCTCGGAACGGGCACTTCGGCGGTGGCGGGCAGGTTGGCGATGAACCGCACCGCCGTCGTCGCCTGGGGGATGCCCGAGGTGGTCGGGATCTGGAGCGCCTGCAGCGCCGAGAGGCCGATCGCGGTCGGCGAGCCGTCCGGCGTGACCGGGAGCACCTGGAGCCGGCGGCCCTCGTTGTCGACGACGAAGCGGTCCGCATCGACCTGGAAGGCGCCGTTGCGGGAGAGGGCGAGCGAATCGGCCTGGTCGCCGCCGCCCTTGACCAGGAAGAAGCCGGGCCCGCCGATCGCGAGGTCGAGCGCCGAGGAGGTGGTCTGCACGCCCCCTTGCGCGAACTGCTGGGTGACCGCGCCGATCGCGACGCCGGCGCCATTCACCCGGTTGGCGGCCTGGGTCGGCGAGCGGTTGACGATGTCGGCGAACTCGACGCGCGAGCGCTTGAAGCCGGTCGTGTTCACGTTGGCGATGTTGTTGGAAAGCGCCGAAAGCTCGGTCTGCGCGGCGTTCAGTCCGGTGAGCGAGATGAAGAAGGACATGGGGCTCTCCCTTTCCTGGGCTCAGGCGACGAACCTGGCGTCGCGCATGGGCAGCTGGCGGCCGTCGGTCAGCACCAGCACATGGTTGCCGCCGGCATCGAGATTGACCTGTGCCACCAGGCCCTCCGCCCCGTCGGGCCCGGCGACCACGCGGCCCAGCCAGAGCGGGGCGGCGTTGCGCGTGTCGCCTTCGAGCGTGGTCGCCAGGCGGTTGAGCCCCACCGACATCTCGGTCACCCCCGAGACGGTCGCGAACTGGGCGAGCTGAGCCACGAACTGGCTGTTGTCCATGGTTGACAGCGGGTCCTGCGCCTTGAGCTGGGTGGTCAGCAGGAGCAGGAAATCCTCCTGCCCCAGCTGGCGAGGACCGGTGGTCGCGGCCGTCTCCGGCGCCGGCGCCGTCAGCCCGGGGATCGTGAGCGCGGTCACCGGCCCAGCCTCAGCGTCTCGAGGGCCAGCGACTTGCCGGTTTCCAGAACCTCGATGTTGTTCTGATACTGGCGCGCGGTCTCGACCAGCTCGACCAGTTCGGCATTGGGATCGACCGCTGCGACATGGACATAGCCCTCGGCATCGGCGAGCGGATGGCCCGGCTCGTGCCGGCGGCCGGGCTCGAGGGCCGCCGTCACCACGCCGGCAACGCCCACCGTCGCCTTGCCGGTCGCGCCTTCGTAGAGGGTCTGGAACACCGGCTTCAGCGCCCGGAACGCGCCCTCGCGCGTGGCCGAGACCGAGCCGGCGTTGGCAAGGTTCGAGGCCGTGGTGTTCATCCGCACGAGGAGCGCGCTCATCGAGCGGCCGGCGATGTCGAACAGGCTGAGCGACTGGGACATTGGCGCCTCTCCCCTATTCGATCCGCATGGCCGCCTTGAGCGACCCGATCCGGGCGTCAAGGAAGGCAAGGCTGGTGCGGTAGCGCAGCGCCGTCTCGGCGAACTGGACCTGCTCGGTCGCAAGCTCGACCGTGTTGCCGTCCATCGACCCCTGGACCGGCTTGCGGAACCTGAGCGGCGGCTCGGCCGGCGCCGCGGTGGGGTCGATGTGAGCGGACGCGGTCCGCGCAAGCGGCATTCGGCCCTCCGCTCCGCTGGCGGCGAGGACGGCGGCGAAGTCGAGGTCGCGCGCCCGGTAGCCCGGCGTCGCCGCGTTGGCGATGTTCGAGGCCAGCACCGCCATGCGCTGGCTCCGGAGCCCGAGCGCCTGGCCCGAGATCCCGAAGAAGCGGTCGAGGCGATCCATCCACGTCTCCCTGCACGGTGGCGGGTCGGGATCCCTGGCCCGGCTGGCCGCGGACCCCGCCCTGGCCACCGAAGCAAGAAGCGTGCCAACATTGCCGCAAGCCTTGCCGCAAGGCGTGAAGGGGGCCGCATCCGCCGTCCCCGCGGCACATGCGCCGGCACGCCTGTGCCGCTCCGCCGGACCGGAGGTGCCGGCCGCGGCCGGAGCCGGGCAGGCCTTCATGACGCTGCGCGAGGATACGGCCGGATGGCACGAAGCTTGCAGGGCCTGGTGCGTCCGTACCGTCCGTCCGCAGGAGCCTTTGCCGTGATGCCGCAAGCCCCCTCCCGATCGACCGAAGCCGGGCTCCTCCCGGCGGCTGCCCTGCTCGTGCTTCTGCCTGCGCTTCCTGGCCTTGCCTCCTCCGGCAGCAGCGCCAGCGCGCTCCGAGCCGAGGCGGAGGCAATCGTGGGCGCGCCCGTCGCCATCGATCCGCGGCTCCGCGTTCCCGACTGCCCCGGCGGCTTCCGCTTCACCCCCGCTGCCGAGGGCCGGACGCTCCGCATGGCCTGCCCGGCCACGGGCTGGCAGGCCGTGGCGCCGCTGGCCGGTCCCGCGATGGCCGGTGCCGCGATGGCCGGTCCCGCGATGGCCGGTCCCGCGATGGCCGGGGCAGCGGTGGCGGGACTCGAGGCGGCGGCTCCGGGCCGTCCGCTGGCGGCGAGCGCGGCACCCGCCGTCCGCCGGGGCGATCTGGTCACCGTCGGCTATGACGGTCCCGGCTTCCGCGTCACCGTCGAGGCGATAGCCGAGGCGAGCGCTGCCCCCGGCGAGCGGGTGATGCTGCGGAACCGCGTCACCGGCCAGCGCTTTCCGGCAACCGTGGCGGACGACGGCACGCACGCTCTGCTTCGCCGCTAAACCCTCCCGTCCTTCTGCCGTATCGGGGCGCAGGGGAGTCCGATCCGGGCTCCCGCTGCGGACGATCGAGACGGACAATGGTTGACGGCATCAAGGGCTCCAAGGGCCAGCCTTTCCAGCGCCTCGCCGGCAATGATCCGGCGCGGTCGGCCGCAGGCACGGGCGGAACGGCCCCGCTGTCGCGCGCCGGCGCGCTGGGTCGGCCCACCCTCTCCGGCGGCCGCGAGCCGTTCGACCCTGCCGGGATCACGGGCATTTCTGGCCTCAAGGGCATCGCCCGCGATCTCGCCATCCGCCCTCCGGTCGATGCCCAGCGCGTCGCCGACGTGAAGCTCGCCATCCAGGCAGGGAGCTATCGGCCCGACGCGGAGGCGATCGCCTCCGCCATGATCGCGCAGGAAGCCTCGCTTCTCGCCAGCCGTCGCGGCTGATCGCACACTCAGACCGGGTCGAAGCCCAGGTTCCGGAACCGCTCCGGAAGCGGGGCGCGCACCTCCATGCGGCGCCCGGCGGCATCGGGAAAGGCGAGCGCGGCAGCGTGCAGCATCAGCCCGCCCGGGTCTCCTCGGCCATAGACCGGGTCGCCCAGGATTGCGGCGCTCCGCGCCAGCAGCGTCGCGTGCACCCGGAGCTGGTGGGTGCGCCCCGTCTCCGGCCGGAACCGCACCAGCGCGCCCGCAGGAGCCCGCGCCTCGACCTGCCAGTGCGTCACGGCCGGCTGGCCGTCGTTCGCCACCGCGATCCACCAGCCCCGCGCACGCGACGAGCGCCTGGCGAGCGGCGCATCGATGCGGCCTGCGTCAGCCTCCGGCGGCGGCGCCACCACGGCCAGGTAGCTTTTCTCGATCATGCGCCCGGCGAATGCGGCCTGCAGCCGCCGGAGCGCGGCCGGCCGCTTGGCCAACAGGAGGCAGCCGCTGGTGTCCCGGTCCAGCCGGTGGACGGGGCGCCACCGGCACCCCGCCGCCGCGAGCCGCGTCTCGAGCGAGTCGCGCGTGCGGGGCCCCGGGTGCACGGCAAGCCCCGGCGGCTTGTCGATGACCGCGCAGTCCGGGTCCTCGAGGAGAATCGCCACGCCGGGAGGCCGTCCGCGCGTCATGTCAATAGCCAGCCTTAAGCGAATCCCCGTCAAGCCGTGAAGGGCGCCGAGGCTTCGCGTCCTGCGGGCCCGACCACGGACAAGGAAATGGGAACATGAGCGTCATCAACACCAATCTCGGTGCGCTGAAGGCCCAGAACGGTGGCCGGATGGCCCAGCTGGACCTCGGCCGCGCCATGGAGCGTCTGTCGACGGGTCTCAGGATCAACAGCGCCAAGGACGACGCGGCCGGCCTCGCCATCGCCCAGCGCATGACCGCCGACGTGCGCGGTCTTGCCATGGCGATGCGCAATGCCGGCGATGGCATCAGCCTCGCCCAGACGGCGGAAACCGCCATGGGCGAGATCACCAACATGCTCCAGCGGATGCGCGAGCTGGCGGTGCAGTCCGCCAACGCCACCTTCTCCGCCGAGGACCGCGCGGCGCTCCAGGCCGAAGTCAGCCAGCTTGTCGGCGAGATCGAGAATGTCGCAACGCGGACCAGCTTCAACGGCATCCGCCTGCTCGACGGGTCGTCGAAGTCGCTGACGCTCCAGACCGGCGCCCGGGCCGGCGAGATTGTCCGCCTCGGCATCAACTCGACCCGCACGTCCGACCTCGGCACCGGCGAGGTGCCCGGCCTCACGGCGACTGGCGCCTTCGCGGCGTCGGGCTTCTCCGCCGCCCAGACGCTCCAGGCCAATGACCTCGTCATCAACGGCGTGGCGATCGGCGCCTCGAAGGCCGCCGATGACAGCCTGTCCTTCTCCTCGAAGGAAGCTTCCGCGATCGCCAAGGCTGCCGCGATCAACGCCAAGACGGCCGAGACGGGCGTGCGTGCCGTCGTCGGCCAGACGGTGATGACCGGCACGGCGATGACTGCGGCGGCGCTGACCGGCACGGTCACCATCAACGGGGTCACCACGGGCTCGATCACCACCACCACCAACGCGGCTGCGTCGCGCACGGCGGTGGTCGATGCGATCAACCTCATCTCGGGCCAGACCGGCGTGACGGCGATCGACACGGGGGACTCGAACCTCGGCATCAAGCTGGTGGCCGCCGATGGCCGCAACATCGAAGTGTCGCTCACCACGCTGACGGAAGCGGCAACCGGCCTCAAGGCCGGCACGCAATCCGGCGCCTTCTCGCTGGTCTCGACCAATGGCGGGCCGATCAGCGTCTCGACCATCGGCGGCGGCAGCCTCGCAAGGGCCGGCCTCGCCGCCGGGACCTTCGAGCGCGGCGTCTCGGCCACCACCACCGACTTCCGCGCCGTCGCAGCCGGCGCCGGCAGCGCCCGGGTGCTCAACACCGGCGACCTTGTCGTCAACGGCGTTGCCATCCGCGCCTCGCGGGCGGCTGACGACACCGTGTCGGATACCCGCGCGTCGAACAGCCAGAAGGCCGCATCGGCGATCTCCATTGCCGCGGCCATCAACGAGAGCACGGCCCAGACCGGCGTCACAGCCCGCGCCCTCGCGGTCCGGATCGACGGCACCACGACCGATGTCGCCGCCTTCTCCGGCACCGCCGAGCTCTACATCAATGGCGTGCAGATCAACATCGCCATGGCCACGACCGACAGCGCATCCCAGCGCCGGGAGAATGTGGTCACCGCCATCAACAACAACAGCGGCGCGACGGGCGTGACCGCAACCGACAACGGCCGCGGCGGCATCTCGCTGACTGCTGCCGATGGCCGCAACGTCTCGGTCTGGTTCGAGACGGCCGTCGGCCTGACCGCCGGCCATTTCGGCCTCGGCTCCGCGACGGTTGCGGGGACCTCCTCGACCTACACGGTGACGAGCGCGGTCAACGGTGCATCGCTGACCACGGCGGAAGCCGATGCCGTCAACGTCGCCTTCGGCCAGGTGGCGCTCGAGAGCGCCAAGGCGTTCACCGTCTCGGCCGGAAGCCTCGGCTTCGGCGCAACCGCCAACTTCACGGCGCTCGGCTTCGAGGAGAACAGCTATGGCGCCGAGACGGGCGGCCTCAAGATCAAGGACGTGAACATCGCGACCCAGCAGGGCGCGCAGGAAGCGCTCACCTCGATCGACGAGGCGCTCCAGTCGATCGCCATCAACCGCGCCGAACTCGGTGCGGTCCAGAACCGGCTCGAGGCGACCATCAACAACCTGACCTCGACCAGCACCAACACGGTCGCCAGCCGCAGCCGCATCCAGGACGCGGACTTCGCGGCCGAGACGACCAACCTCGCCCGCAGCCAGATCCTCCAGCAGGCCGCGCAGGCGATGCTGGCCCAGGCGAACCAGCAGCAGCAGTCGATCCTCCAGCTGCTGCAGTAAGGCAGGATCCGGTTCTGGCCGGACAGGAAGGGCGAGGGGGCAACCCCTCGCCCTTCTCGCGTCGGCGCTCCGCCCGCTTTCCCCTTGTCAGGCCGAGAAGCGCTTCCGCCCGCGGCACAACATCCAGAGAAGCGCGAGGTTGACGGCGGGCGCCAGCGCAGCAATCCACGGCAGCAGCGGTTGCGGCAGGCCGCCGGCGAGGCGGTTCCAGGGCAGGCCGAGGGGCAACAGGAACAGGCCGGAAAGCGGATCGGGCTCGGACCCGAACCAGCCGAAGGCGCCGATCAGGAAGAGGACCAGCGCAGCAAGCCAGAGCGCGGCAAACCCCAAGACGAAGATCGGGCAGAGCGACCGCATCGCCCCTTCAGCCACCGAAGACCAGCGCGTCGGGAATCTCATAGACCTCGACCGTCCCGATCCTGAGCACACTCGTGTCCCCCCGCCGCTCGACACGGATGCCGGCCTCGGAGTCGCTCGAAACCGCCCGGCCGCTGCGGAAGGCGATGATCCGGCTGCCGCCATCGGGGGTAGAGATGTGAACCGTGGCATTGCCCTGGCCGGCGCGCTTCACGCCTGCGGCGCACATGGTCATGGGCTTGTCCGGCTCGGCGACACAGCGGATCTGCGCAGTCGCATGGAAATCGGTGCCTGGCACCTTCGCGTCGGAGCTGCCTGCCGCTGGTCGCCCGGTGACACCCACGCTCAGCGCATAGGTCGCGACCTCGCCTCGCCGGCCCGTCGCCCGCATCTGATAGACCCGGGTGGTTGTGTCGCCGTCCGCGGTCACGGGACCGCGAAAGCCGTTGCCATCGCGGGAGCCGACGAAGTTCGCCTCGTCGGACGATCCCGGCGGAAGGACATTGAAGAACGCCCGGCCATCGGGATTGGCGAGGGAGACGGAGAGTGTCTGCCCACGGCGCGCGTTGACCCTGTCGTCGCGAGACTGGTCGCCCGTGATGCTGCCCTTGACGGTGGCGGCCGTCGCGCCCCGGGCGAACTGGATGGCGGACGTCTGCTCCGCCGCCGCGCGCGCTCCATGGCGCGCCGCTATCACCGTTGTCAGATGACGGAAAAGTGACGCCGCCCTACGCTGGTCACAAAAAGGAAGAAGGAGATCCGCATGGCAACCGTCGCTTCCCAGCCGCAGGTCTCTAGGCCGCTCGCCGACGTGTCGAAGCTTCGCGAGCCCGAATTCCGCAACACACCGATCACATCCGAACGCTATTTCTCGAAGGAATGGGCCGACCGGGAGTGGGAGAAGCTGTGGACACGCACCTGGCAGATCGCCGGCATGTCTGCCCAGCTGCCGAACCGGGGAGACTGGATCACGGCCGACTTCGGCCCGGAGACGATTCTGTGCATTCGCGGCGACGATGGCCGGGTGCGCGCCTTCTACAATGTCTGTCAGCATCGCGGCATGCCCGTGGTCTCGGGCGAACAGGGGAACGCCCGCCGCCTGGTCTGCCCCTATCATGGCTGGGCCTATGACCTTGCCGGAACGCTTCGGACCGTGCCTGACGAGGCGGATTTCCTCCAGGGCTCGCCCTGCGGCAAGCGGAACCTCGTCGAGATCCCGTGCGAGCTCTGGGCCGGGTTCGTGTGGATCAACATGGACCCGAATGCCGTGCCGCTTCGCACCTATCTCGGGCCCATCGTGCCGCAGATCGAAACCTATCCGATGGAGAAGATGGTGCGCACCCACTGGGTCACCATCGAGGGGAACTTCAACTGGAAGCTCATCCAGGACAATTTCAACGAGAGCTACCACGTCCCGTTCGTGCATCCGCAGACCAAGTTCGTGATGGAATATTCCCATCATTACTGCCAGTTCGATCTGTATCCGGAAGGGCACGCGCGGATGTTCATGCCGGGCGCAGGACCAACCCGCCAGCTCCAGGGCGGCGAGAACGAGACGCTCGCCTCTCTGGCCGAGGAGCTCGCCTTCTGGGAGCTCGACCCGGAGCAGTTCCGGGGCGGGAAGACGCGGGAGATCCGCGCCGCGCTGCAGAAGGCCAAGCGCGAGAAGGGCGCCGCGAAGGGCTTCGACTTCTCGTCCTACCGCGACGACCAGCTCACCGACCACTGGCACTACACCATCTTCCCTAATCTCTCCTTCAGCCTGAAGCCGGACGGAAACATCTGGCTGCGCGCCCGGCCGCACGAGCGCGACCCGGAAAAATGCTATTTCGACATGTGGTACCTGACCCTCTTTCCCGAGGGCACCGAGCGCTACTACTCGCAGAGCATGGCCGAATGGGTCGACATCTCGGTGCCCGCCCCCCATGTGCAGGGCAAGGCAGGGGAGGTCTCGTGTGGCCCGGGGATCGACCAGGACGTGGCGGTCTGGGAGTCGCAGCAGCGCGGGCTGAAGTCCCGCGGCTATCGCCGCGAGTATCTCGCCTGGCAGGAGCGGCGGGTCCGCTTCTTACACGAGAACCTCGAGAAGTGGATGGCGGACTGAGAGGGACAGTCGGGCCACGCCATCCGGAGTCCGGCGGCCGGCCCGGAGTGGTCAGGGGAGGGCATGCCGGCTCCAGGGGCGAGGATCCCTGACCAGGCTCTGCCGCCGATCGGCTCCGCCGCGGCCCGGACGTCGCCGGCCTGGTCCGGTTCCGTCGCGGCGAAGGGCCCCGAGCCCGCCGAGCGGGGTCATCGCGGCATCAGCGCGCGCCGAAGTGGGCGTAGGAGGGATCGTCCCGTCCGCGCATGCCGAAGGCATGGTCCTTCAGGCTCGCGCGGTCCCAGATGTCGGATGAGGGGGCGCTGCTGCTCCAGTCGTAGACGGCGTGCCGGTGCGCGATCTTCCACGCGCCGTCGCGGCGGGTGAAGCGGTCGAGGTAGCGGCCGGCCGCCACCATGAAGGTCTCGCCGGCTTCGCCAGGCAGGACATGGTGGGCGATGAAGTAGCTCTCGCCACGGGCCTCGTCGCCGTTCACCTCGATGAGGATGTTGCCGATGACATGCTGGGTGCGGATCATGCCGGCCAGCACCTCCATCACCCAGGGCACGAAGGCGGCGGCCGTGCCGCGGAAGAGCCCGTGATCGTCGGTGGCATCCGGGTGGAAGACGCTCCTGACCAGGTCCGCGTCGCAGCGGTCGATCCCGCGCGCGAGGCGGTGGACGAGATCTCGGCAGGCCTCGCGGTCGAGAAGCGCCTGCACGCGGGGGTCGAGCAGCTCGGCCATGTCAGGCTCCGGTGTGGAGGGGGTCGTCGGGCGCGCGCGCCCCGCGCCGGGTGAGGGTGCCGTAGAGCGGCCCGTCCCACCGGCAGGTGGAGGGGCCGTTCCGGTTCCAGTCCATCACGTAGCGGCGGTGGAGGATCCGCCACGCGCCTTCGCGCTTCTCGAGGCGGTCGAGGTAGCGGCCGCCCACTTCCATCTCCTGCGCACCCTCCGGCCCAGGCACCTCGTGGTAGGCGCGGCAGTAGGTCTCGGCCGTGGCGCTGTTGCCCTCGACCTCGATCAGCATGTTGCCGAGGAAGTGCTGGGTGCGCAGCATCTGCCGGAGCGCCGCTATGGTCGCCTCGGACCAGTCGGCGGCCGGCACCGGCCCGCTGCCATAGTCGCAGAGGGCCTCAGGCCACCAGACGCCTGCAAGGAGCGGGAGGTCGCAGCGGTCGATCGCCCGGGCGTAGCGGGCGAGCACGTCGGCAATCGCGAGCCGGTCGGCAAGCGGATCGCGCCCGCTCATCGCGTCCTGAGCTCCGCGCGGCGGCAGCTGAGGTCATGAGGCGCACGTGCGCCCATCGGGAACCCGGGCTGGCGGCGCAGGATGTCGTCTGCGGCCGGCTCCGTCCGCACCCAGTCCACGAGCTCGCTGCGGTGCGCGATCTTCCAGACACCCGCGCGCCGCTCGTAGCGGTCGACGTAGCGGCCGGCCACGAAAAGGTCCTTCGGCCCGCCCTCCTCCTCGACCCGGTGGAAGGCCTGGAAATAGACTTCGCCGAAGGCGAGATCGTCGCCTTCGAACTCGATCCGCATCTGGCCGATCATGTGGTGGTTGGCAGCGTGGCTCGAGAGCACCCCGTGCGCGAAGGCGATGAAACCGTCGACATCGCCGCGCCAGCCCGCGCCATAGTCGGTGGTCGCATCGTCGTGAAACACCGAACGGGTGAGCGAGAGGTCGAGCCGGTCGAGCCCGCGCATGTAGGTGCTGGCGAGATCCTGGATGGCGTTTCGGCTCTCCAGCCGGTCGAGACGGGCGGCAAGGTCAGTCACCGGCGAGGATCCTGTCGAGGGTCATGTGGAACCGGCGGATGCGGGCTTCTTGGTAGTTGCCGAGCGTCTGCCCGCGCTTGCGCGAGGCCTGGAAGCCCCGCCACTGGGCGGCAAGATTGTCGGTGTCCTGGTCGTAGACAGCGCCGAGGCCGGGATCCATGCCAGGCGCGCTGGCGTAGGATTCGCCGGCGGCCACGAAGTGCGGCTCGGGCGGGTAGGAAAGGCCGGTGCCCTCGGGTACGAGCTTCAGGAAGACGAGGTCGAAGAGGGTGCGCCCCGGGTCCATGCCGACCGGCCGGAAGCGGTAGATCATGGGAAGCGACACGCCCGGGAACAGGCACATGTTGGGGAAGAGGTGATACTCGATCGAGTCGATCATCTCGCTGTCAGACCATTCGGAGAGGTCGACTCCCCAGGCCGCGCCGAGCTCGGCCCGGAGCTTCTCGGCCGCGATCGCGCGGGCGGTGCGCCCTTCCGGCACGACGGCACCATCGAGGCGCATGCGGTCGAGGATCTCCTGCTCGCTGAGCTGCCCCTCGAAGTGCGGGCTCGGCGTGCCGATGGTGTGGACGAAGCGGGTGACGTAGTCCGAGAAGATGTCGTAGCAGGCGTTGGCGTCGCCAGCCGTCGCCAGAGCCTGGGCGTGCGTCTCGACCACATGGTAGGCCTCGAGAAAGGCCTCCTGCGCGGCCTTCCAGTTGGTGGGAAGCTCCTTCCGGATGTGGAGCGCGATCCGGCGCTTCGAGAGATCCCAGCGGCCGGAGAAATGGTCCGCGAGCGGACCGAGTTGCTCCTCGAGCGGCTGGGCGCCCGGGTCCATGTTGATGAAGACGAAGCCGCCCCACAGCGCCACCTTCACTTGCGGAAGGGCGAAGGCGTCATCGGTGACGTGGGGGAAGTCCCAGCGGCATGGCACGTGGGCCAGCGCGCCCTCGAGCGTCCAGCGCCAGCCGTGGAAGGGGCAGCGCAGCTCGTGCGCGAACCCGCTCGTCCCGGGGGGTCTGAGCTGCGTGCCCCGGTGGAGACAGGCGTTGATGAAGCCGCGGATCACGCCATCCGCCCCGCGCACGAGAAGCACGGAATGGCGGCCGACGTCGTAGACCAGCCAGTCCCCCGGCTCGGGCAGATGCTCCTCGCGGCAGGCCCATTGCCACACCCGCGGCCAGAGGTGCGTCATCTCCCGCTCGAAGACGGCCGGCGAGGTATAGCGGTCATAGGAGATGTCGGAGTCGCCAATGAAGGCGTAGCGCTCGGCGAGAAGGGCATCGGGCACCGGACAGCCGTCCGCCCGGATGATGTCGCGCGCGGAAGGCCCGGGGCAGCGCGCCTCGCCAGGGGCCTCGCCGGGGGCCGGATCATCAAGAGCCATCGGGCATTCTCCCCTCGCTCGTCATCAGAAGCGGACCGCTGCGCGCACCTGGACCGTCCGTGGCGCTGCGCCATAGCCCAGGATATCCCCCGGAATGGCGGTGGGAAGGCCGGTATTGGCACCCGTGAGCGGCGCCGGGCCGCCGCCCAGCGCATAGAATTCGTTGCCGAGGTTCTTGCCGATGAGCGCCAGCTCCCAGCGGTCGTCGATGCTCGCCAGGCGCACGCCGGCATCGATCACCATGTAGGCGGGCTGGCGCGTGCGTTCGTCGCCGAAGGTCGAGGTGATGTAGGAGTCGCTGAACCGCCAGTCGAAATTGGCCCCGAGCTTGAGCGTCCTGGAGATCTCGGTGTCGTAGGCGATGCCGAGGTTCGCAGTGACGCGGGGCGCCATGGCAGTCGGGCGGCCGCTCAGGTCCTGGAAGGGCACCCCACCAACGAAGCGGGTGCAGCCTTCGGCCGGGCTCTGGCCGGCAAAGCAGGGGGCCTCGAAGTTCTCGTAGCGCGCGACATTGTAGTTGACCGATCCGTTGAAGAGGAGACCAGGCGCCGAGGCGGGGGCGAAGCTCACTTCGGTCTCGACGCCCTTCGAACGCGCCTGGCCCGCATTGTAGGTCACGAAGGCGAAGACCTCGGGGTTGAAATAGTCCACCTGGAGGTCGGTGAAACGGAAGTTGTAACCCGTGACGTTCACCCGCAGGGTCCGGTCGAGGAACTCGGTGCGCACGCCGAGCTCAAAGCCCTTGCCCTTCTCGGGATCGAACAGCATGTCCCCAGCGGGATCGTTCGAAAGCGCGGAGTTGATCGCGCTGTTCGAGAATCCGCCCGACTTGTAGGCCGAGCGGTAGGCGCCATAGACGAGGAAACCCTCCTTGGGCTTCCAGCTTGCCGTGAACTCCGGCGACCAGTCGTTGAAGGTCTGGTCTCCGAAGACGGTGCCGTTGACGGGTGCCGACTGCGGCCGGAAGATGCCAGTCAGGAAGGCGTTGACATAGGGCTGGGTGAAGAAGCTCACCTTCGTCTCGTGGATGTAGCGGACGCCCGCGGTGATCTCGACGGCGGGGATGACCTTCCAGATCAGCTGGCCATAGGCCGAGACCGTCTCGCCATCGGTCTCGGACAGCTTGGAGTAGGAGATGAAGCGATTCTCGGGCGCGGCACGCGAGTCCTCCGAGCCGGCGAACACGACGGCCTGGAAGAAATCCCGACCGGACTTCTGGTAGAGACCGCCCAGCATCAGGTTCAGCGGGCCCTCGAGCGTCGTCAGCCCGCGCACCTCCTGGCTGAAGGACCAGAAGCTCGAATCCTCGGTTGCCCAGACGCCGGCGCCCAGGAAGTCGCAGTCGCAGCCGAAGCGGTTGTTGTTCCAGTTGTAGTTGGTGACCGACGTGAGGGTGAGGCGCTCTGCCGCCCAGGTCACGCCACCGGTGACCTGCCATGAGCGATAGCGGTTGTAGAGCTGCCCGTCGGCCCGGGCAAACGGCAGGCTGTTCGCCAGCGCCTGCGGAAAGTCGTTCTGGAAGATCACGAAGTCGCGCTGGCAGGGATATGTGGGGTTGTTGGTCTGGAAGCCGCCGACACAGTTGACCGCCGCATAGTTCCAGCCGTTGCCGATGGTGAAGTTGTTCGCGCCCGACCCCTTCACCGTGATCGACAGCTGCTCCGTCGGCTCCCACTTCAGGGTTGCCCGGCCGATCAGCTCTTCCTCCTGCGGCTGCTCCCGCGCGGCCGCTGGCGCGACATGGGCCGTCGTCTGGAAGGTTGCGGCGTCGATGGTCGTGTAGACCGCATCCGCGGCGCGGTTCTCATAAGTGCCGCCCCACATCTTGGAGCCGCGGAAGGCGAGGCGGATACCGAACCGGTCGGTCACGGGCAGCGAGACGATGGTCTCGCCGACGAGCTGGCGTGCCTCGAACTCGTAGCCCATGCGGGCGATGATTTCCCGCTCCGGGCCCGGATCGGCGGTGGTCAGCGAGACGACGCCCGCGGTTGCGTTCTTGCCATAGAAGAGCGATTGCGGACCCTTGAGCACCTCGACCCGCTGGAGGTCGAAGAAGCCTTCGTTGATGATGCGCCCCTGGCCGTAGTAGACATTGTCGACCACGATCGCGACCGACTGCTCGATCCCGATCGACGTCGCCGACGAACCCACCCCGCGCATGGTGAGCTGCGCGCCGGCCCCGTTGGACGCCCGGCCCACAGTGAACTGCGGCGTCGCTGCGGCGATCCGCTCGAGCGAGGTGAGGTTGCGGCGGTCGATGAGCTCGTTCCCGAAGGCCTGGATGGCAACGGGAATGTCCTGGAGGCTCTCCTCGCGCCGGCGGGCCGTCACCACGATGTCGGCAAGGCCGACCACCTCGGCCACGCCGGTCTGCGGCGATGATGCGATGCTGCCGCTCTGCGCAAGAAGCGGAGCAGTCGTCGCGAAGGTCGCGGCCGCGCCAAGCAGGCGCGCCGCCCCAAGGGCACGTCGTGCCATGTCTTCCTCCCATTCCTGTGCTCGGGTTGGTTCCCGGCCGTCTCGGGCTTTCCGCGGCGCTGCCGGAAGAAAACCGCCCTCTCCATTAATCTATTGGCAGCGTGCGGGCGGAGCGCCTGCCCATTTCGCCGGGGTCAGGCGCCAGGTGCGTGTCGGGCACCGATGCGCCCTGGCTGGAGCGCCTGTCCCTTTCTGCAGGGGTCAGGCGCCGGCGACGACGGTCGCCGTGCGCTGGGCGGCACGGCCCTCCTCCCGCTCGCGCGCGGCGGTGCCCGATGGCGCGGCCACGGCGCTTGCCGTCACCCCGCTGCGGGCCAGCCCTTCCGCAACTGCCCGCGCCCGCGCCAGGGCGAGATCGGCCGATTCGCCGGACGCTGCGCGGCCCTCGATCCGCACCTCCGGGATGCTCCATCGGGCCAGCGCCCAGCCGATCATGTCCACCGCCTCCGCGTCCGGCTCGGCGCTGCCTTCCGGAAAGCGCAGGGGAGGAAGCGGGGCGAGGGGCGGGACCAGCCGCACCTCCCAGTCCGGGTAGCGGGCAGCGAACCGGCGCTCGAGGCGGTGGATCTCGGCGAGCGGGAGCGTCTGGCCGACCGGAAGGCGGACAAGCGCCCCGCTTCGGTCGCGGTCGATGGTGATGTCGCTCGCCCCCGTGGCCAGGGCAAGCTGGTCCCGGAGGGTGGCTGCGGCCAGCTCGGCGGGGCCTGGCCGGACGGCCTCGCCAAGCGGGGGCCTGAGCGTGCGGGGATCCTGGTCGAGGACCACCTGGTGCAGGCTGAGCGCGAACGGAATGCCGACCCGGCCCTCGAGCCCGCTGGAGATCTTTCCCGCTGCATCTTCCCGGAAGGCCGGGGTCAGCACGACGGCCCGCACTTCAACCGGCGCAGTGCCGAACTCCGGCTCGAGCGAGTCGATTCGGGCCTCCTTGCCGAACTCCGCCAGGATGGCGTCCCGCACGGTGCGCGTGAAGAGCGTCTCGCTGGCGATCTGGCGCAGCGAAAGGCCGAGCGGCAGGGCAAGCGCCACGAAAACCGCCAACAGGCCCCAGCCCTGGGCACGCGTCTGGTCGGGCGAGAGATGCGCGCCGAAGCCGTAGAAGCGCGCGACCACGGTGGCCGAGAGCGCGATGGCGACGAAGTTGGTGACGAAGAGCGCAAGCGCGCCCGTGAAGACCGGCCAGTCGGCAGTGGCAAGCCCGAAGCCGACCACGGCGAGCGGCGGCATGAGCGCGGTCGCGATGGCCACGCCCACGATCGTCTCGCCACGCCCGCGGACCGTGGCATAGCCGCCCGCCAGCGCCGAGAAGACGGCAACCAGAAGGTCGAAGAGATTGGGCCGGGTGCGGGCGAGGATCTCGGGCGTGCGCTCGGTGAGCGGCGAGACGAACACGTTGGCGGCAGCGAACAGGACCGCGAGCAGGCTGCCGACGGCAAGCGCAGTCAGGCTCTTCCGGACTTCGGCGAGATCGAACACGGCAATCGCGAAGCCGAGCCCGATGATGGGGCCCATGAGGGGCGAGACCAGCATCGCGCCGATGATGACTGCCGGCGAGGAGAGGAGGAGCCCGAGGATCGCGATCCCGGCCGACATGAGGACCATGAAGGCGTAGCGATTGGACCAGCCGGCCTCGGCCTCGACCCGGGCGAGGATCGCGGCGTGGTCAACTTCGCGAACGGCGTCGTCGCGGCGGACGAAGGCGAAGAGTCGCCCGGCAAGCCGATGCAGCCGGGCCGCGAGCGAACCATCCGGCGGCGGCCTCAAGGGAAGCTCGGCGGTCACTGCTGGCCGGGCGCCGGTCAGGGCTCGCAGTCTTCCTGCGGCTTCTGGCGGCCGATGGCGCGGCCGAGACCACGGCCGAAGCCCCCGGCGATTGCGCCACCGATTCCGCCTGCCACCTCCTCGCTGGCCGAAGGCTTGCACTTCGGCTTGCCGCTGCGCGATGTCGCCCCCGTCGGCATGTCCATGCCGGCCAGGGCCCCGGCGCGCGAGGCGAACCGGGCCTTGACCGCCCACTCCTGCACCCAGGGGGTCCTGGGGTCCTGCGGGCGCGGCGGGTGGATGATGTTCACTTCCGGGCCGTGCGTGACCATGGTGACCAGCGCGCCCTCGGCGGCGGCCATCACCTCCCTGGGCACCGTGCAGGTCGTGGTGGACGGCGCCAGCAGCTGCCTGCGGGTGACCAGCCGCGCCGCCTCGGCCGGGGCGATGTAGTCGGCGAGGCCGGACAGGAAGGTCTGGACCTCGGAGGAGGACCAGAAGACGACCGTGCCCTCGTTCCGCTCGCTGCCACCGAACAGCTGGACGAAATGACCGGTGGCACCGGGCACGCCATTCCAGTCGAGCCGAAGCGCTCCGGTCGGAAGCCTTGTCTGCCTCAGCACCAGGGGCGCCATCCAGTCCTGCTGGAGCGCGAAGGCGATCTCGGGGAAGGCGGCACCGGTGACGCGGTGGTCACCGACAAGCGAGGCATTGGCCGGGATCCCCCGCCGGCTCGGCGGATCGTCATTGGGCCACCCGCCATAGGTGGGGAAGCGCGAGGCCGACGGCGGGTTCGCAATGCGGACCGTCTCCGCCGTGAACAGGCCCGGCGGCACCTGGCCCTGCGCCATCCTTTCGAAATCGAAGAGGACCGGCTGGCCCGGCCGGGCGCTCTCGCCGCAGCCCCAGAACAGCAGGAGCCGGCCCTTGGGCGGGTCGAAGCTTGGCAGGCTGTCGTCCCGCGGAGATGCGGGCGGCAGCTTCGGCGGCGCCTTGAGGAGCAGCGAGGCGCCCATGGCCATGCCGGGCGGAATCGCATGGGTTCCCGTTGGCGCGCCCTTGGGTGGCAGCCGGGACCCGAGATCGAGCCGGAGCAGCCGGACGGCACCGCCCCCGCCACCCATCGCCATCCGCATCATCGCGCCCATGTCCGGGGCGGCGCCAGGCGACAGGGAGAAGCCCGACTGGGTCGCGGCCGAAAGCCAGTAGTGGGTGGGAGCCGGCACCACCTTCTGCACGGGCCTCTGCTGGGCAGCCGCCGCCGCAGCGGCAAGCATGGCAAGCGCGGCACTGGACAGTCGCAGCATGTTGGCCCTCTCCTGCCGGGCCAGACTATGGCCCCGGTCAGCGAAGGGCAAGGCTGCCGTTGACGGCCTGGCGCCGGCAGGCGAGGGGGACGGGGATGCGCCAAGGCCCGGCCTCAGCCCGTGCATGCCCTTCCCGCGCCGCGCGGGCGGCCAGTGGCGGCGCCCGCTGCGCCAGGCGGCCTACTCCCTGCGCCCGCCGTCGCAGCGCGGTCCCGTTGCCCTGATGGGCGGGTGCAGGGCGTGAGTGCCACCCTCATCTCGGCCCTCGGGCTTGCGCCGCACCCGGAGAGCGGCTGGTATCGGGAGACGCTCCGGGTTCCCGACCCCGCCGGTGGACGGGATCTCGTCACGGCCATCCACTTCCTGCTCGAGGCCGGGCAGGAATCGCGCTGGCACCGGGTGGATGCCACCGAGATCTGGTGCTGGCACGCCGGCGCCGCGCTCGCGCTTCGCCAGGCGCAAGGGGAGGGCGGACCCGTGCACACCCTTCGGCTTGGCGGCGACGTGCTGGCCGGCGAGGCCGTCCACGCCGTGGTGCCCGCGGGCTGGTGGCAGGCGGCGCGGCCGATCGGCGGCTGGGTGCTCGTCTCCTGCATCGTGGCACCCGGCTTCCGCTTCGCCGGCTTCGAGCTCGCGCCGCCCGGCTGGGAACCGGGCGGCTGAGCGGGCGTTTCCCGAAGCTTGCGTCAGGCGAAGGCGGGCTGGCGGCGGCGCATCGCCCTGCCGACCAGGCCGAAGCCGGCGATCAGCAGCGCCCAGCTCGCCGGCTCGGGCACGGCGCCGATCTGGCCGCGGATCTCGCCGCCGGGAAAGCGGCTGGTGTGCAGGTTGAAATAGGCGGTCTCGCTGCCGAAGGCGTCCAGCAGCCGGGCCCGGGCGAGGTCCACCGTCCCGCCGCTGCCGGCGATGAAGGCGGCGCGGTAGGTGCTGGCGAGCGACAGGTCGAACACCCGGGTGAAGCTCCCCGAGAGCGTGGTGGGCAGCGGGATCATGTCGAGATCGACGGCAACGCCGGCGTTGGTGCCGGCCGGCACGCAGCAGTGGATGTGGGCGATGGTGAGCGGCGCCAGCAGGTTGGCGTAGGCAATCTCGACCGTCATGACATCGCCCGCAATGGCGATGGTGCCGTAGCCGGCCGCCGGAGTGGCGGCTGGCGGCACTTCCTGCGCTCCGCTGAGATGCGCGAAGAAATCGACGGCGCGCGCCGGCGCCGCCCCGAGGATGGCACAGACCAGTGCTGGAACCACGAGCTTCATGGGAACCCTCCTCCAGGAGACCGGCACCCCCGCCGGCCTCTCCGGATACGGGCTCTACCCGTTCCCGGTTTCAGATGCATGGAGGCCTGCGCCGAAATCTCCGGCCGCGGGCGAGGGCAGAGGCCCGCGCGGCCTCAGTCCCGGTCGGTCCGGGGCTGACCCGTCACGTAAATCTCACCCCCCATCTCCCTGAACTCGCGCGCCTTCCCGGCCATGCCCTCCATCGCCAGCAGATCCTCGGCGTTGAGCCGTGCGGCATGGTCGCGCACCTCCTGGGTGATCTTCATCGAGCAGAACTTGGGCCCGCACATCGAGCAGAAATGCGCCGCCTTGGCCCCTTCGGCGGGCAGCGTCTCGTCGTGGAAGGCCTCGGCCGTCTCGGGATCGAGGGAGAGGTTGAACTGGTCGCGCCAGCGGAACTCGAAGCGGGCCTTGGAGAGCGCATCGTCGCGGAGCTGGGCTGCCGGGTGGCCCTTGGCGAGATCGGCGGCATGGGCGGCGAGCTTGTAGGTGATGACGCCAACCTTCACGTCGTCGCGGTCGGGCAGGCCGAGGTGCTCCTTGGGCGTCACGTAGCAGAGCATGGCAGTGCCGAACCAGCCGATCATGGCAGCGCCGATTCCGCTCGTGATGTGGTCGTAGCCTGGCGCGATGTCGGTGGTGAGCGGCCCCAGCGTATAGAAGGGCGCCTCGCCGCACAGCGCGAGCTGCTTCTCCATGTTCACCTTGATCTTGTGCATGGGCACGTGGCCGGGGCCCTCGATCATCACCTGGCAGTCCATCTCCCAGGCGATCTTGGTCAGTTCGCCCAGCGTCTCGAGCTCGGCGAACTGGGCGCGGTCATTGGCATCGGCGATCGAGCCGGGGCGCAGGCCGTCTCCGAGGCTGAAGGAGACATCATAGGCCCGCATGATCTCGCAGATCTCGCGGAAGTGGGTATAGAGGAAATTCTCCTTGTGGTGGGCGAGGCACCACTTCGCCATGATCGAGCCGCCGCGGCTGACGATGCCGGTGACGCGGCTGGCGGTGAGGGGAATGTAGGGGAGCCTGACGCCTGCGTGGATGGTGAAATAGTCCACGCCCTGCTCGGCCTGTTCGATGAGCGTGTCGCGGAAGATCTCCCAGGTGAGCTCCTCGGCGACGCCCCCCACCTTCTCGAGCGCCTGGTAGATGGGCACGGTGCCGATGGGCCCGGGGCTGTTCCTCAGGATCCACTCGCGGGTCTCGTGGATGTTCCGGCCCGTCGAGAGGTCCATGACAGTATCGGCCCCCCAGCGGATGGCCCAGACCATCTTGTCGACTTCCTCGGCAACCGAGGAGGCCACTGCCGAATTGCCGATGTTGGCGTTGATCTTGACGAGGAAGTTCCGGCCGATTGCCATCGGCTCGAGCTCGGGGTGGTTGATGTTGGCCGGGATGATGGCCCGGCCGCGCGCCACCTCGTCGCGCACGAACTCGGGCGTGACGTGGGCCGGGATTGCGGCGCCAAAGCTCTCGCCATCGGCCGCCCGGTCGAGCGCGGCCTCGCGCCCGAGAGTCTCGCGGATGGCGACGAACTCCATCTCGGGCGTGATGATGCCCCGGCGGGCATAGGCCAGTTGCGTCACGGCGCCCGATTTCGCCCGGCGCGGCCTCCTGTTCGGGTGGGCGAAGGGGCGCGTCTCGGCGCGGGCGGCCGAACTGGCGCGAAGGCCATTGTCCTCGGGCCGCACCTCCCGGCCCTCGTAGCGTTCGGTGTCGCCGCGGGCATCGATCCAGGCGTCGCGGATGCGCGGCAGCCCGGCGTTAATGTCGATGATCGCCGCCGGGTCGGTGTAGGGCCCGGACGTGTCATAGACCCGGAACGGCGGCTCGCCACCCGAAAGCGCGATCTCGCGCAGCGGCACCCGCAGGTCCGGGAACAGCCGGCCGGCGACATGCACCTTGGTCGAAGCCGGGAGCGGCCCGGTGGTGACACCGATTTCCGAGAGTGCAGGGCGGTCGGCCATGGCTTCCTCCATCGCATGCGGAGCGGAGATCCGGCGGAAGCTGACGGAAACCATCGGCCCTCCCTCCGCCGGCTCTGCTCCGGATCAGGTTCGACGGGTCGCAGGCCTGCCGCCTGCCTCTCAGCCGCGCGCACGGGCGGCTCCCCGGGGACCGCCACGTGGTAGAGCAGGGGGCAGGGGGACGCAAGCGCAGTTGCGCCCGCCGGCGGCAGCGGGCAGGTGACGGCCATGACGATGCTGGGGCACGAGGAGCCGTGGGCGGAATTCCTGGCGGCGGAAGCGGCCGGAAGGCTCCACCATGCCTGGCTGCTGGCGGGCCCCCGCGGCATCGGCAAGCGCAGCTTCGCCAACGCGGTGGCGCAGCGCCTGCTCGGGCAGGGGTCGGCGGCCTCGCTGGTCGCCTCCGGCGCGCACCCCGACCTGCGGGTGCTGGCCCCCGATCCCGACAGGCCGGCAAGCGGGATCGGGATCGATGCCGTCCGCAGCCTCTCCACCCTGCTGCGCAGCCATGCCGCCATGGGCGGCCGCAGGGTGGTCATCATCGACGCTGCCGACGACCTCAACGTCAACGCGGCCAATGCGCTCCTCAAGGGCCTGGAGGAGCCGGGCAGCGGGCTCCTGTTCCTCCTCGTCGCCCACGCGCCGGGCCGGCTGCCGGCGACCATCCGGTCGCGCTGCCGGACTCTGCGCTTCCGGCCGCTCGGCGAGGCCGGGATGGAGAGCTTCCTGGCCGACCGCGCACCGGAGCTTTCGCCGCGCGAGCGGGCGCGCATCGCAGCGCTTGCCGGAGGCGCCCCCGGCGAGGCGCTCCGCCTGCTGGAGGCCGGGGCCGGCGCGATCCTGTCCGGCCTCGAGACCGAGACGCCCGAGCAGTTCGCCGAGCGGCTGGGCGGCCGGGGCCCGAGCGATGGCTACGCCCTCTTGTGCGCGCTTGCGCCGCGGCTCGCCGCGCGCGCCGCAAGGGAAAGGCCGAGCGCCGAACGGCTCGAGACCTTCGCTGCCGTGGCGGCGCTGGCGCGCGATGCGCTGCGCCCCGGCGAGGACAGGGTGCAGATGGCGCACGCGCTCGCCATGCGCCTGCAGCCGCAACTCCGCGAGGCACGCGCATGAGCCGCTACTATGTGACGACCGCGATCAACTATCCCAACGGCGCCCCGCACATCGGCCATGCCTATGAGGCGGTCGCCACCGACTGGCTCGCCCGCTTCGCCCGGCTCGACGGTCGCGACGTCCGGTTCCTGACGGGAACCGACGAGCATGGGCTGAAGATCGCCCAGGCGGCGCGGGCCGCGGGGCTCACGCCGCGCGCCTATGTCGACGGGATGGTCGCGCGGTTCGTCGCCATGGCCGACGCGCTCGCCATCTCCCGGGACCGGTTCATCCGGACCACCGACCCCGACCATGCCCGTGCCTGCCAGGCGCTCTGGCAGCGGATGGCCGACGCGGGCGACCTCTATCTCGACCGCTACGCCGGCTGGTACTCGGTGAGGGACGAGGCCTTCTACGCCGAGGAGGAGACCACCGTCCTCGCCGACGGAACGCGGGTGGGCCCCACGGGCACGCCCGTCGCCTGGGTGGAGGAGGAGAGCTGGTTCTTCCGCCTCTCCCGCTTCACGAGGCCGCTCCTCGATCTCTATGCACGCCAGCCGGACTTCGTGCAGCCCGCAAGCCGTCTCAACGAGATGCGGGCGTTCGTCGAGAGGGGGTTGAAGGATCTCTCGGTCAGCCGGACCAGCTTCGACTGGGGCATTCCCGTGCCCGGCTCGCCCGGCCATGTCATGTATGTCTGGGTTGACGCGCTCGCCAACTATCTGACCGGCGCGGGCTTCCCCGAACCCGGCTGCGCGCGCTGGTGGCCGGCCGACCTGCACGTGATCGGGAAGGACGTGGTCCGGTTCCACGCGGTCTACTGGCCGGCCTTCCTCATGTCGGCCGGGCTGCCGCTCCCGGCCCGGGTGTTCGGCCACGGCTTCATCCTCAACCGCGGCGAGAAGATGTCGAAGTCGGCCGGCAATGTCGTCGAGCCGGTGGCCCTTGCCGCGCGCTACGGGGTGGACCCGTTCCGCTACTTCCTGCTTCGCGCCATCGCCTTCGGCCAGGACGGCGAGTGGAGCCACGAGGCGATCGCCGCCCGGCTGAACGCGGATCTCGCCAACGATCTCGGCAATCTCGCCCAGCGGACGCTGGCGATGATCGCGAAGGCCGGCGGCCGCGTGCCGGCACGAGGGGAGGGCGGGGAGGCCGAGGCCCGCCTTCTCGCGCAGGCTGATGCGCTCCCCGCCGCCTGCCGCGAGGCGCATGCGGCGGTCCGCCCCGACCTTGCGCTCGATGCCATCTTCGCCGTCGTGGCCGCGACCAACCTCTACCTCTCCGAGCGCGCGCCCTGGAGCCTGCGGAAGTCCGATCCGGCCGCGGCCGATACCGTGCTCTGGCACGCAGCAGAGGTGATCCGCCGGGTCGCCATCCTCCTGCAGCCGGCGATGCCCGAGCGCATGGCCCGCCTCCTCGACTTTCTTGCCGTGCCCGCCGAGTGCCGGGATTTCGGGTTCCTCGACCGGGCGCTCGAAGGCGGAACCGCGCTGCCGCCGCCCGCGGGCCTGTTCCCCCGGGTGGAGCCGGATCAGCCCGAGCGGGTCACGAGCCAGACCGTGTAGGCCACGTAGGCCGCCAGCATCAGGGCTCCTTCCCAGCGCACCACCTTCCGGTCCAGCGCCAGAAGGAAGAGGAGGACGGCCGAACCGATCAGGACGAGAAGGTCGGTGCCGAGCATCTCCGGCGGGAAGGCCGTGGGCGCAATCAGGCCGACCAGGCCGCCGGTCCCGAGGATGTTGTAGATGTTGGAGCCGAGGACATTGCCGACGGCAATGTCGCTCTGCCGGCGGATCGCCGCGACGACCGAGGTCACGAATTCGGGCAGTGATGTCCCGACGGCCACGATGGTGAGACCGATGACCGATTCGCTGAGGCCGAGCGCGCGGGCAAGCGCGATGGCAGCCTCGACCAGGATCCGGCCGCCGAGGATGATGATGGCAAGCCCGCCGAAGGCCATGAGCGCAGGCAGCAGCCAGCCGAGAAGCCCCGGCGCCACGCGGTCGCGCGGGCGCAGCGCGGGATCGAGCTGTTCGGCAGCCTCGCCCTTGTCGAAGGCGGCGGTGTGTCCGGCGGCTGCCACGCGGGCGACATTTCGTTCCTGCAGATAGGCATGGACCACATATCCGACGAGCCCGAGGACGAAGACGATGCCGACGGCGCGGGACAGGCCGATGCTGTGGCCGGCGAGTGCCAGCAGGGCGGAGACCAGGATGACGAGCGTGCCATCGCGCCTCAGCGCAGCCGACGACACGGAAAGGGGAAAGAGCAGGGCGGAAAGCCCGAGGATGAGGAGGACGTTGGCGATATTGGAGCCGACGATGTTGCCGATCGCGATTCCGGGCGAGCCCATGCGGGCGGCCTCGACCGACATGACGAGCTCGGGTGTCGACGTGCCGAAGCCGACAAGCGTCAGACCGATGAGGAGCGGCGAGACTCCGAGCCGCTCGGCGATCCGGACGCTTCCGCGCACGAGAAGCTCGCCGCCGACGACGAGCAGGACAAGGCCTCCGGCCAGCGAAACGAGGGTGGCAAGCATCGCGCGGCGCGCTTGCCACGGAGAGGGCCGGTTGCAAGCGAAATCGGACCGCGCCGGTGGGCGATTGCACGAAGCGCCCGGCTGCTCCACATGGCGGCCATGCTGATCGACAGCCACTGCCACTTGAACTACCCCGGCCTTGTCGAGGACGAGGCAGGCGTGGTCGCCCGGGCCCGCGCTGCCGGGGTGACGGCGATGATCTCGATCTCGACGCGCGCGGCCGAATGGGCGGACGTGATCGCGGGCGCCGAGCGCCACCCGGACGTGTTCGCGACCGTCGGAATCCACCCGCACGAGGCCGACCAGCATCCCGACACCGACACCGACCGGCTGGTCGCGGCGGCGGCCCACCCGCGCGTGGTCGGGATCGGCGAGACAGGCCTCGACTATCATTACGACAGGTCCGATCGGGCACGGCAGCGGGAGCTGTTCCGCGCCCATGTCGCCGCCGCGCGCGCCACCGGGCTTCCGCTCGTCGTCCACACGAGGGACGCCGAGGCGGACACGGTGGCGATCCTCGAGGAGGAGACGGGGAAGGGGGCCTTCCCCTTCCTCCTCCACTGCTTCACCGGGTCGGCGTGGCTAGCCGGCCGGGCGCTTGCGCTGGGCGGCTGCATCTCGCTGTCCGGGATCGTCACCTTCCGCTCGGCGAGCGCCCTCCAGGACGTCGCCCGCGCCCTTCCGGCCGACCGGCTGCTGGTCGAGACCGACGCGCCCTTCCTCGCCCCGGTGCCCTTCCGGGGCAAGGTGTGCGAGCCGGCGCATGTCGCGACCACGGCGACCTTCCTTGCCGGCCTGCGCGGCGAGGATCCCTCCCGCCTCATGGAAGGGACGGCCCGCAACACCCTTTCCCTCTTTCGGAAGATGGGCGCGTCGTGCGGGTCGTGATGCTCGGCTGCGGGACGTCTTCGGGCGTTCCCCGGATCGGCGGCAACTGGGGGGCCTGCGACCCGGCCAACCCGCGGAACCGGCGCCGCCGCGTCTCGATCCTCGTCACGCACGATGACCAGCGCATCCTCGTCGACACCAGCCCCGATCTGCGCGAGCAGCTGCTCGACGCCGGCGTCGCGCGGCTGTCCGCCGTCTTCTACAGCCACGACCATGCCGACCACAGCCATGGCATCGACGATCTGCGGGGCGTCTTTCATGCCCAGCGCCAGCGGGTGGACTGCTACATGGACCCCGCCACCATGGCGACGCTCACCCGTCGGTTCGACTATGTGTTCCACGGTCACGACGGCTATCCGGCCTGCGCGCGGGCACTGCCGATGGAGGCAGAGCACCGGTTCGGGGACCTCCTCGTCCGGCCGTTCCGACAGATCCACGGGCCCATCGAGAGCCGGGGATTCCGCTTCGAGGCGGGTGGCAGGGCGATCGCCTATTCGACGGATCTTTCGGCGATTCCCGAGGAGAGCTGGCCCTTGCTCGAGGGTCTCGACCTCTGGATCGTCGATGCGCTGCGGCGCGAGCCGCACCCGACCCACAGCCATCTCGCGCGGACGCTCGCGTGGATCGCCCGTGCCCGACCGAAGGCGGCCTGGCTCACCCACATGGACCAGTCGATGGACCATGACACGCTCCTGTCCGAGCTTCCCGAAACGGTCTCGCCGGGCTTCGACGGGCGCGTGTGGGACGCGCACTGATGGCGCTCCCGCTCGTCTCGCTTCTTCTCGCGCTTCTGCTCCTGCTCGCCTTCAGTCGCGGCATCCTCGTCCGGCTCGGCTTCGGGCGGTCGCTCCGGCTGCTGCTGCTTTGGGGCGTGATCCTTGCCGGCGGGGCGCTGACGGTGCGCCTCCTTGGCCTCGCCTGAGCGATACTTGACATAATACAGATTATCAGACTTGCTGATGGGTGGGCGGCCGGCTCGCCCTTCCCGCAGCGACCGGGGTGACAGCCGCCAGCCGCTTCCCCATAAGGCATGCCGTGGCCGACCATATGCTCATCGACATGCTCGTCGTGGCCACCGTGCTTGCCTTCCTGCTCGGCCTCCTCGCCCAGCGCCTGAGGCTCCCGCCACTCGTCGGCTACATGCTCGCCGGCGTGGCCGTCGGGCCCGCAACGCCCGGCTATGTCGGCGATCTCGGTCTCGCCCAGGAACTGGCGGAGATCGGCGTCATCCTCCTCATGTTCGGCGTGGGCCTCAAGATCTCGCTCGCCGATCTCTGGAGCACCCGCAGGGTCGCCCTGCCGGGGGCCATCGTCCAGATGGCAACCGCCACCATCCTCGGCCTCCTTGTCGGCCGTCACCTCCTCGGGTTCGGATCGAAGGAGTCCCTCGTCCTTGGCCTGTCCCTCTCGGTGGCCAGCACCGTCGTGCTGCTCCGGGCTCTCGAGGCCCGGCAGATGGTCGACAGCAGTGCCGGCCGGCTCGTCGTCGGCTGGCTCGTCGTGGAGGACATCGCGATCGTGCTCGCCATCGTCGCCCTGCCCGCCGTTGCGGCCACGCTCGACGCAAGCGGCCCCGTCGCGCGCGATCTGGGTCCGACGCTTGGCCTCACCTTCCTCAAGATCGCGGCCTTCGTCGGCCTCATGATCCTCGTCGGGTCACGCGTCTTTCCCTGGCTCATCGTCAAGGTCGCCCACAGCCGCAGCCGCGAACTCCTCTCGCTCGGCTCGCTCGCGCTTTCGCTCGGCATGGCCTGGGTGGCCTATTCCGTCTTCGACGCCTCCTTCGCGCTCGGCGCCTTCCTCGCCGGGGTGGCGCTGAACGGCACGCGGCTTTCGGCCAGCGTGGCAGAGAATTCCCTGCCGCTGCGCGACACCTTCGCCGTCCTGTTCTTCGTGGCCGTCGGCATGCTCTTCGACTGGCGCATCCTCGTCGAGCGGCCCGGCAGCATCCTGCTGCTCGTCTCGATCATCGTCATCGGCAAGGGGCTGGCCGCCTTCGCCATCGCCCGCCTGCTGGGCACGTCCCGCCGGGATTCCTTCCATGCCGCCGCCGCGCTTGGCCAGATCGGCGAATTCTCCTTCGTGCTGGCGGGCATGGGCCGCGAACTCGGAATCCTCTCGGCCGAGGCCCATGGCCTGGTGCTTGCCTCCGCCCTCCTCTCGATCCTCGTCAACCCGCTGATGTTCCATCTCGCGGAGCGTGCCGCGGCGCGCGCCGGCGAAGCGGCGCCGGCATGAGCGCGCCCGCCGCAATCGACCGCCTGCTCGCCATCATGGCGCGGCTGCGCAGCCCCGGGGGCTGCCCGTGGGACCGCGCCCAGACCTTCGCTTCGATCGCCCCCTACACGGTCGAGGAGGCCTATGAGGTCGCCGACGCGATCGCCCGCAACGACATGGCCGACCTCCGCGACGAGCTTGGTGACCTGCTGCTCCAGGTCGTCTTCCATGCCCGCATGGCCGAGGAGGCTGGCCACTTCGCTTTCGCCGACGTGGTTGCGGCCATCTGCGCCAAGATGGAGCGGCGCCACCCCCATGTCTTCGGCGATGCGACCGCGGCCTCGCCGGAGGAGGTGGTGACCAGCTGGGAAGCCATCAAGGCAGCCGAGCGGCAGGGCGACTCCGCGCTCGACGGCGTGGCCCGCGCCCTTCCCGCCCTGCTGCGTGCGGACAAGCTGTCGCGGCGGGCAGCGCGCACCGGCTTCGACTGGCCGGATGCCGCGGCCGCGCGCGCCAAGCTCCTCGAGGAGATGGCGGAGCTCGACGCGGCACAGGACGAGGCCGCGCGCACCGAGGAAGCCGGGGACCTGCTGTTCGCCGCGGCCAACTGGCTCCGGAAGCTGGGTGTCGAGCCGGAAGCCGCGCTGCGCGCCGCCTGCGACAAGTTCGAGCAGCGCTTCCGCGCCATCGAGCAGGCGCCGGGCTTTGCCGAGCTCGACCTCGCCGACAAGGAGAGGCTGTGGCAGGCCGCCAAGGCCGCCGGGGCCACAAAGTCGGGCCGTCAGAGTGCGCGGTAGCGGGCGCGGGCCGCTTCGCCGAGGCGAACGGTCAGCCTGACCATGCCGTCCTCCTCGGTCTCGGACAGAATCTCGGCATGGGCATGGAGCCAGGCCCGCCTCCGTCCGTCGGAAGGGTGGAGGGTCAGCGTCTCCGGAGCCCCACCATGAAGCAGCGCGCCGGCCATGGCGGCCACGAGCGCCTCCACCCCCTCCCCTGTCCTCGCCGAGACCAGCAGCTGCCCGCCCCGGCCGGCGAGTGCCTCGCGCTCGAGGGGATCGAGCAGGTCCGCCTTGTTCAGCACCTCGATCACCGGGACCTGGCCGTCGTCGAGCCCCAGCGAGCCGAGGATCGCCCGCACGTCCGCCGCCTGGGCCTCGCTGTCAGGGTGGGCGACGTCACGGACATGGACGATGAGGTCGGCCTCGGTCACCTCCTCGAGCGTGGCCCGGAAGGCGGCGACCAGCTCGGTCGGCAGGTCGGACACGAAGCCGACGGTATCGGACAGCACCGCGGCACCCGCGCCGGGCAGCCGGATCCGCCGGATGGTCGGGTCGAGCGTGGCGAACAGAAGATCCTCAGCTAGCACGCGCGAGCCCGTCAACCGATTGAACAGGGTGGACTTTCCGGCATTGGTGTAGCCGACGAGGGCGATCGCAGGTACCGGCGCCTTGCGCCGGCGGGCGCGGTGCAGGCCGCGGGTCCGGCGTACCTCCTCGAGCTCGCGGCGGATCCGCGCGATCCGGTCGCGCAGCAGCCTCCGGTCCGCCTCGATCTGGGTCTCGCCCGGCCCGCCCAGGAAGCCGAAGCCACCGCGCTGCCGCTCGAGGTGGGTCCAGGTGCGCACCAGCCGGCCCGCCTGATACTCGAGATGGGCAAGCTCGACCTGGAGCCGGCCCTCTGCGGTTGCCGCGCGTTCGCCGAAGATCTCGAGGATGAGGCTGGTGCGGTCGATCACCTTGGCGCCCAGCGCGGTCTCGAGATTCTTCTGCTGGACCGGGGTGATGCGCGAATCGATCACGACCACCTCGGCGCCATGGGCGGCAACCAGGCCGGCCAGCCGCTCGACCTGCCCCTTGCCGAGAAGAAGCCCGGGGCTCGGCGCGCGCAGGGGAAGGACGAGGGCCTCCCTGATGTCGAGGCGGATGGCGGCCGCAAGGCCACAGATCTCCTCCAGCCGCGCGGCCGACGAGCGGCCAGGCCCCGGCCGGCCGGCCTGTGCGCCGGCGGCCGGGCGCGCCGCGGCGGGATGCACGACGATGGCCGGCGCACCGAAGCTGGTGCCCCGGTCGGCATCGAAGCCGCGAAGGGTGCGCCTGCGTCCCTCGAGCGGAACGGCTTCCGCCCCGGGCCGGTCACCGGGCCGGTCAGTCGTCGTCGTCGGATTTCTCCGGCTCGAAGAGCTGGACCGGAACCGCCGGCATCACGGTTGAGATGGCGTGCTTGTAGACCAGCTGCGAATGGCCGTCGCGCCGCAGCAGGACGGAGAAATTGTCGAACCAGGTGACCACGCCCTGCAGCTTCACGCCGTTGATGAGGAACATCGTGACAGGCGCCTTCTGCTTGCGGATGGCATTCAGGAACACATCCTGGAGGTTGTTGGCGCGGTCGGCCATGAGCAGGTCCTTCATTCTTGGCGCCGGAGCCTCTTCCCCCTGCGCACCGCCAACTTAGGGTGCAGCCGGCAGGGAGACAACCGGGGCCGGGCGCGCAGGCGAAGCGTCGGGGTCAGCCTTCGGGGTCGGCCCGCTCGGCATCCCCGCCCTCCGCCGGCTCGGTCAGGCCGAGCGCCTTCAGCTTGCGGTGAAGCGCCGAGCGCTCCATGCCGATGAAGGCCGCGGTGCGCGAGATGTTGCCCGAGAAGCGGCGGATCTGGACCCGGAGATACTCGCGCTCGAAGGCCTCGCGCGCCTCGCGCAGCGGAGTCGACATGATGGAACGCGCGGCCTCGCCCGGCACCAGCCGGGCCGGCTCGGCCGTGATCTCGGGCGGAAGCATGGAAAGGTCGATCCGCTCGGCGGACTGGACCGGTGCCAGGATGAGCGTGCGCTCGATGACGTTCCGCAGCTGGCGCACATTGCCCGGCCAGCCATAGGCCTGCAGGGCGGCGACGGCGTCCTCGGCGAGCACGGGCGGGCGGATCCGCCGTTCGGCCGCCAGCCGCGCGAGGAAATATTCGGCGAGCACGGGCACATCCTCGCGGCGCTCGGCCAGCGGCGGGATGCGCACCGGCACCACGTTCAGCCGGTAGAAGAGATCCTCGCGGAAGCGGCCTTCGGCAATCTCGCGGGCGAGATCGCGCGAGGAGGCCGAGACGACGCGGACATCGGCCCTGATCGGCCGGGTCCCGCCCACCCGCTGGAAGCTCTGGTCGGTCAGCACGCGCAGGATCTTGGCCTGGGTGGTCGCCGGCATGTCGGCCACCTCGTCGATGAAGAGGGTGCCGCCGTCGGCCATCTCGAGCAGGCCGGTGCGCACCAATGCCCCGCCCTCCTCGCGGCCGAACAGCTCCTCCTCCATGCGCTCGGGCGCCATGCTCGCGGCAGCCACGACCACGAAGGGGCGCTGGCTGCGCGGCGACCATTGGTGCAGCAGCCGGGCCGCCGTCTCCTTGCCGCCGCCGGACGGGCCGCTGATGAGCACGCGGCTGCCGGTCGCGGCAACCCGGCGGATGGTGGCGCGGACGGCGTTGATCGCCTGGCTCACGCCGGTGAGCTCGGTGTCGAGTGCGGCGATCTGGCGCAGCTCGGCCAGCTCGCGGCGCAGCCGCTCGGTCTCGGTCGCCCGGGCCACGGCCTGAAGCAGCGTGTCGGCCTGGAAGGGCTTCTCGAGAAAATCCCAGGCGCCGCGCTTGATGGCTGCGACCGCCGTGTCGAGATTGCCATGGCCCGAGATGATGAGGACCGGGAGCGAGGGGTCCAGCCGCTTCACCTCGTCGAGGAGCTCGAGCCCGTCGAGGCGGGAGCCCTGGAGCCAGATGTCGAGCACGATGAGCGAGGGGCGCCGCTCGACCAGCGCCGCCATGGCCTCGTCGCTGTTGGCGGCAACCCGCGGACGATAGCCCTCGTCCTCGAGCACGCCGGCGACCAGGCTGCGAATGTCGGCCTCGTCATCGACCACGAGCACGTCAAGCGGCATCAGCGGGCAACCTTCGCTGCTGTCTCGGCCGTCGGCACGGGTTCGGCTGCGGCCGGCACCCCTGGCAGGGGCGCCGGCCCCACCTTGGCGGCGAGGGCGGCAAGGTCGAACTCCATCCGGGCAACGGCGCCCGGCCGGCCCGGCCTGCCGTGCGTGCCCGGCACGAGCTCGAGATGGCCATGATGATCCTCCACGATCCGCTTGACGATGGCGAGCCCGAGGCCGGTTCCACGCCGCCGCGTGGTGACATAGGGCTCGAACAGCCGGTCCCTGAGCGCCTCGGGCACCCCGCAGCCGGTGTCGGCGATGGTGACGATCATCCGCCCGTCCCGCGCCGCCAGCGTCACGTCGATGGCGTCCTCTCCCGCATCCGCCGCGCCAGCCTCGGGCGCCGGACAGGCGCTGATCGCCTCGATCGCATTCTTGAGAAGGTTGGTGAAGGCCTGGCCGATCTGCCGCCGGTCGCACACCATCCGCACCGGACCCGGTGCGGCCTCGAGCCGGAAGCGCACTTGCGGCGCGGCGACCTCGGCGAGGAAGATCGCCTGCCGGGCGATCTCGGCGAGATTCTCCTCGCGGAAGGTCGGCCCCGGCATGCGCGCGAAGGCCGAGAACTCGTCGACCATGCGCCGAAGATCCTCGACCTGGCGGATGATCGTCGCGGTCAGGTCGTCGAAGGTCTGGCGGCCGTCGGCGATCTGGCCGGCAAACCGGCGCTGGAGCCGCTCGGCCGACAGCACGATCGGCGTCAGCGGGTTCTTGATCTCGTGGGCAATCCGCCGGGCCACGTCCGACCAGGCGGCGCGGCGCTGGTCGGCCACCTGCTGGGTGATGTCGTCGAAGGTGAGGATGTAGCCCTTGCCCTGCCCCGGGTCGGCCGTGAGCCGCACGGCAAAGGTCCGCATCTGGGTGCCGATCTCGAGCGTCACCTCGGTGTCGACGGTGCCATCGCTCCGGGCCCGCTCCAGGAGGAGCTCGAAGTCGGGAACGGCGTCGGCAAGCGGCCGGCCGACGAGATCGTCGCGGTCGAGCAAAAGCATGGCCGAGCGATTGGCAAGGCGGACCCTGCCGTCGGGGTCGATCGCGAGCACGCCCGCCGACACGCCCGAGAGGATGGCCTCGAGGATCCGCCGCCGGGCCTCGGCGTCCGCCGACGCCGCCCGCAGGGCCGTCTGCTGGGCCTCGATCTGGCCGGTCATCCGGTTGAAGGCGCGGGCCAGCATCTGGATTTCCTCGCCGCCGCCCCGGGGCTCCACCCGCGCATCGAAATCGCCGCGGCCGATCCGTTCGGCGGCCTCGGCCATGCGCGACAGCGGCGCGACGATGCGCGTGGCCAGCCGGAGCGCGAGCCAGATGGCGATCGCAACCGTCAAGAGCGACACGAACAGGAGGATGAGGTTGAACCGCCACTGCAGGATCCGGCTGCGCTCGGTGAGCGCCCGGTAGTCCGAAAGCGCCGACTGGGTCCGCGCCACCTGCTCGAGCACGCGCGCCTCGACCTTGCGGCTGACATAGACGAACCGCGGCACCGTGCCCGGAAGCCGCACGACCGCCTCGACCCGGTCCCTCGCCGTGCCGATGACTTCGGTCCGCCCCGCCTCGATCGCCGCGATGTCGAGGCCGCGGATCCGCTCGGGAAGCGGCGGCCCGCTCATCGCGGTCTCGGCCAGCGCGACCGGCCTGCCGCCGTCGAGCTCGAACACCACCGCCTCGGACAGGCCGCGGGCCGCGACCTGGAAGGCCAGCCCCTCGGCAAAGCGCGCCGAAGGCAGGCCGAACTCCGCAGCATAGCCGCCGAGGTCCCCGGCCATGGCCAGGATGTCATCGAGGATCCGCGCCTTGTTCTCCTCGACATAGGCCTGGGCGACGCGGTCGGCATTGTCGAGCACGGTGCGCGCCCGCTCCGAGAACCAGAACTGCACGCCATACTGGAACAGCAGCGAGGCGAAGATGACGACAAGCACCGTCGGCACCGCGGCAAGCGCCGCGAACAGCGAGACGAGGCGCACATGGAGATGCGCGCCCGCGATGCCGGCGCGGCGGTTGGCCAGAAGCAGCGCGAACCGGCGCGCGATCAGCACGAGGAGCGCGATCAGGGGCACGAGGTTGATGACCAGAAGGCCGGTGACCACCGGGGGCGCAAGGCCGGTCGCCGGAACCTGGCCCCGGGTCAGCAGCGCATAGGACCCCAGCCCGATGGCAAGGGCGAGCAGGGCAAGGCCCAGCTCGATCGCGGCCACCCGCCCCGGGTTCGCGACCAGCCGGGCAAGACCGGACCGGCTTCCCGCCGGGCCCGGATCCCCGGCCTCCGCCGGCTGCTCCGCGCGTGCCGGATCTCCGGCCAACAGGGAAACACCCGCTTCAGGATGCGATCGCGATGCGCTCACCCGGCCGCTCTAGCAAAGCGTCGTGGCAAAAGGAACACATGGTGTGCTGGAAACCGTTGCACTGCCGCGACAAGCGCGCCGGTCTTCGCTCAGCCGCGCCCCGGGCGCGGATCGACGCCGCGCATCGTGAGCATCTTGCGCAGGGTGTTGCGGTTGAGGCCGAGCAGCCGGGCCGCGCGCAGCTGGTTGCCTCCGGTCAGCGCCAGCGCGGTCTCGAGAAGCGGCCGTTCGAACTGTGCCAGCAGCCGGTCGTAGAGCCCGTCGGCGGGCAGGTCGGAGCGGCTGGCGACATGCGTCTCCAGCCACTGCGCCACCACCTGTTCCAGCGTCTGGCCGCCGCTGCGCGCGGACTCCGGGTGCAGGACCGAAGCGCTTTCTGCGCCGTCGCTGCCCCGGTCCATCGCCTGGTCGATGTGGAGCGCGCAGCCGGCCGCCGTCACCACCTCGTCGCGCGACAGCGCGGCGAGCCGCCGCATCGCATTCTCGAGCTCGCGGACGTTGCCCGGCCAGGGCCGCGCCCGCAGCCACTCCACCGCCGAGGGATCGAGGGTGCGCCGGGGCAGGCCCTCGCGCGCCGCGGCCTCGAGGAAATGGTGGGCCAGCTCCGGAATGTCCTCGGTGCGGGCGCGCAGCGGCGGCAGCCGGATCGGGACCACGTTGAGCCGGTAGTAGAGATCCTCCCGGAACAGGCCCGCCTCGATGAGCCGGCGGAGATCCTTGTGGGTCGCAGCCACGATCCGGACATCGGCGCGGATGGTGCGTGCCCCGCCGACGGGCGTGAACTCGCCCGACTGGAGAACCCGGAGCAGCCGGGTCTGGGCATCGGCCGGCATGTCCCCGATCTCGTCGAGGAACAGGGTTCCGCCCTGCGCCTGCTCGAACCGGCCGGTGGCGCGGGACTGGGCGCCGGTGAAGGCGCCGCGCTCGTGGCCGAACAGCTCGGTCTCGATCAGCTCGCGCGGGATCGCCGCCATGTTGATCGCGACGAACGGGCCGGTCCGGCGCGGACCGAGATCGTGCAGCGCGCGTGCCACCAGCTCCTTGCCGGTGCCCGATTCGCCGAGCACCATGACCGTAAGATCGGTCGGCACCACGCGGGCAATGGTGCGGTACACCTCCTGCATCGCCTGGGACCGGCCGATCATCGGAAGCGAGTCGGCGACGGGGGGTTTCGCCGGCACCGGGGCGCTGCGCCGGCGGCCTTCGAGCGCGCTTCGAACGGCGCGCGCCAGCTCCTTGAGATCGAACGGCTTCGGCAGATAGTCGAAGGCCCCCTTCTCGGTCGCCTTGACGGCGGTCGAGAGCGTGTTCTGGGCGCTCATCACGATGACGGGCAGGTCGGGGCGCCGCTCGGCCACCAGCGGCAGGAGGTCGAGTCCGTCGGCGTCCGGCAGGAGGACATCGGTGACCATCACGTCCCCGATCCCCTCGTCCACGAGCTTCCACAGCCCGGCAGCGGAATCGGCGGTGCGGACGCTGAGGCCGGCGCGCACCAGCGCCTGCCGCACGACCGTGCGGATGCCGGCGTCGTCATCGACGACGATCACCGTTCCCGTCGGTGGCGCCTCGCTCGCCACGCTCAGGCCTCGGCCGCCGCCGGGAGGCGCGCGTCGGCGCGCGCGCTGACCACGGGCAGGCGCACCCGGAAGCTGGTGCGCCCGTCGCGACGGTCGAACTCGACCACGCCGCCATGGTCCCCGACAACCTTGGCGACGAGCGCGAGCCCGAGCCCGGTGCCTCCGCGCTTGCTGGTGACGAAGGGTTCGAACAGATGCTCGGCGACATGGGCCGGCGGGCCGTCTCCCTCGTCGATGACGGCGATCTCGAGCGGAAGCGAGACGCGCGCCGAGGCACCCGCCGGCCGCACCCGGATGCCGGTGCGGTAGGCGGTCTTGAGCGTGATGGTGCTGCCCGGAGGGGAGGCCTCGGCCGCGTTCTTCACCAGGTTCAGCATGGCCTGGATGAGGGCATCCCGGTCCCCGAGGACGAGGGGAAGCGAGGGATCGTAGGTCTCAGCGAACAGATGGTCCCGCCCGAAGCCCGTCTCGGCCACCCGGCGGACATGGGAGAGGATGGCGTGGATGTTCTCGGGCGCGAACCGGCGGGGCCGCTCGTCGGTGAAGCCCTCCATCCGGTCGATGAGCGCGCGGACCCGATCGACCTCGGCGACGATGAGGTCGGCGAGCTCGCGCGTTCCATCATCGTCGGTGTCCTGCAGCAGCTGGGCTGCGCCGCGGATTCCGGAGAGCGGGTTCTTGATCTCGTGCGCCAGCATCGCCGCCGCGCTCACCACGGTGCGGGCCGCGGCCGACTGGCCCATCTGCCGCTCGACCAGCGCCGTCACCGCGCGCGGCTGGAAGCTGACCGTCAGCCAGCGCTCGGGGAGCTGCGCCTGCCCGACGAGGAGGTCGCAGGCCACCTCGCGCCCGGTCGCGAAGGCGACGGGAACGTCATAGGCCTGCACGCCCTGTCCGGTCCTTCGGGCCTCGTCCACCAGCGC
Organism: Sphingomonadaceae bacterium; assembly: GCA_029268145.1. Lineage (GTDB taxonomy): Bacteria > Pseudomonadota > Alphaproteobacteria > Sphingomonadales > Sphingomonadaceae > Thermaurantiacus. Next base: position 183,139 of record JAJUHA010000002.1, read on the forward strand.
GACCACGGCGCTGTCCGGCACGAACAGCGCGCGCCAGCCCCGCTCGACCAGATTGGGCTGCGACTGGTTCAGGAAGGCTTCGGCGCTGGCATTGGCCAGCAGCACGTTGCCCGCCCCGTCGAGCAGCAGGGTCGGCGCTGGCAGCGCGTTCAGGATCTCGGCTGCAGGCGGCAGCACCGGTGGGGCAGCGCCGGCCATGCTCAGGCCGCCTGCGGGAGCGCCCTGCCCCCGTCGCGGTCGAGAACCTCGGCGAAGAAGCGCTTCAGCGCCGCCACGACGTCGGCCGGGTCGGCCAGCTGGTTCACCCTGTTGCGGAACTCGGCCGAACCCGGAAGACCGCGGGTGTACCAGCCCAGATGCTTGCGGGCGATGCCCACCCCGGCCTGGCGGCCATGGTGGCGCAGCATCTCCTCATAATGGCCGAGGACGAGCGCGAGCAGCCCGGCGAGATCGGGGGCATGCGGGCGCGGCGCCCCGGCAAGGTCGGCCATCACCTCGGCGAGCAGCCAGGGCCGGCCATAGGCGCCGCGGCCGATCATCACCCCGTCAGCGCCCGAGGCGGCGAGCGCGGCGCGGGCATCGGCCGCCGAGCCGATGTCGCCATTGACGATGACCGGAATCGAGACGGCCGCCTTCACCCGCGCCACGAACGCCCAGTCCGCCGTGCCGGAATACATCTGGTTGCGGGTGCGGCCGTGGACCGTGATCATCCTGATCCCGAGATCCTCGGCGATGCGCGCGAGCTCCGGCGCGTTCAGGCTGTCGTGGCACCAGCCCATGCGCATCTTGAGCGTGACCGGCACCGAGACGGCCCTGACGGTCGCCCGGATGAGCGCCGCAGCGAGCCCGAGGTCGCGCATCAGGTGCGAGCCGGCATGGCCGTTCACCACCTTCTTCACCGGGCAGCCCATGTTGATGTCGATGATGGCGGCGCCGCGCGCCTCGTTGAGCTTCGCCGCCTCGGCCATCACCCGCGGCTCGCAGCCGGCAAGCTGCATCGAGACGGGGTTCTCGCTCGGGTCCCAGTCCGCCTTGGCCAGCGACTGGCGCGTCTCCCGCACCATCGCCTCCGATGCGATCATCTCGGTCACCGTGAGCCCGGCGCCGAAGCGCTTGACGAGCGTCCGGAACGGCCGGTCGGTCACGCCGGTCATGGGGGCGAGGATGACCGGTGCCTCGACGGTCACGGACCCGATCCGCAGCGGGCCCGGGCGGAGGGCCGGGGGAGAGATGGCTGTCGTCACGGCATTGCCCAAAAAACAGGCAGGGGCCATAGGGTGTTTCGGGGTTCCCGGCAAGTCTCGCCGGGCCTATGGACGCGCCCATGGACTCGGGGTCTGGAGCAGCGGGCCCGGCGCGGATTGCCGCGCTGGTGGTCGCCGCGGGCCGGGGCGTGCGCGCAGGCGGTGACGTGCCCAAGCAATATCGTCCGCTGCTCGGCCGGCCGATGCTCGCCCATGCGGTCGAGGCCTTCCTCGCCCACCGCTCGGTCGGGCGCGTGCTGCTCGTGGTGGCGCCCGGCGAGGAGGCGCGCGCCCGCGAGGCGCTGCCCGAGGGCGGCGGGCCGCGGCTTGCGTTCGCCGAGGGTGGTGCAACCCGCCAGCAGTCGGTTCTCCGCGGGCTCGAGGCGCTGGCGGCAGCGGCGCCGCCCGAGCTCGTCCTCATCCACGATGCCGCGCGGCCCTTCGTGCCCGGCGCGGTGATCGACCGGGTGATCGCGGCGCTCGCCGCAGTGCCGGGCGCCTGCCCTGCCCTTCCCCTCGTCGACAGCGTCCGCACCGGCGATGCCCTCATCGACGGCGAGGTCGACCGGGCGCGCCTGCATCGGGTGCAGACGCCGCAGGGCTTCCGCTTCGGCCCCATCCTCGCCGCCCATCGCACAGCCGCGGCCAGGGGTCTTTCCGCCACCGACGATGTCGCGGTCGCCCGGGCGGCGGGGCTTGACGTTGCGCTCGTGGCCGGAGACGAGCGAGCGATGAAGGTGACCGAGCCTGCCGATTTCGCCCGCGCCGAGGCGCTGGCGGGGCGCATCCCGATGACGGGCATGGGCTATGACGTCCACCGCTTCGGCCCCGGCGACCATGTCTGGCTGTGCGGAGTCCGGGTGCCGCACGGGGCCGGGCTGGTCGGCCATTCCGATGCCGATGTCGGGCTCCACGCGCTCACCGACGCGGTTCTGGGTGCCATCGGCGATGGCGACATCGGCCGCCACTTTCCGCCTTCCGATCCGCAGTGGAAGGGCGCCTCCTCCGACCGCTTCCTCGCCCATGCCGCAGCGCGCGTCGCAGCGCTTGGCGGGCGGATCGCCCATGTCGACGTGACGATCATCGCCGAGGCCCCGAAGGTCGGCCCGCACCGCGAGGCGATGGTGGCGAGGATCGGCGAGATCCTCTCCCCCCACGCGCCGCGGGTGTCGGTCAAGGCGACGACCACCGAGGGTCTCGGCTTTGCCGGGCGGCGCGAGGGAATCGCCGCCCAGGCGGTCGCGACCGTGCTGCTTCCGGCCGCGCCATGATCGACCCTGAGGTCCGCGCGCTTGCCCGGCGGGTGGTGGAGGAGAATGCCGCGCGCGGGCGGCGGATTGCCGTTGCCGAAAGCTGCACCGGCGGGCTCGTCTCGGGCGCCATCACGGCGATCCCCGGTGCATCCGACGTGTTCGACTGCGGCTTCGTGACCTATTCGAACGAGGCCAAGGTCCAGCTTCTCGGCGTCTCCGAGGAGATCCTGGCAACGCTCGGCGCCGTCTCCGAGGCCACCGCCTGGGCCATGGCGGCAGGCGCCATCGAGCGCAGCCTGGCCGATGTCGCGGTCTCGATCTCGGGGATCGCCGGGCCCGGCGGCGGGACCGAGAAGAAGCCGGTCGGCACCGTGGTCTTCGCCCGCGCGCTGCGCGGCGCCGACGGCCAGGTGGCCGATGGCGCCCATCTCGCCGACGTGCACGAGCTTGGCGATCTCGGCCGCGACGAAATCCGTCGCCAGGCCGTGCTCATTGCGCTGCGGCTTCTGCTCCCCTGACGGGCTCGCCGTAGAGCTTCCTGGCGCGCGCCTCGAACGCGGCCACCATGTGGCGGAAGGCCTCGTGGAAGACGGCGCCGGCGAGGCGCTCGAACAGCCGGGAGCGGAAGCTGAAGTCGACGGCGAAGCGCACGCGGGTGCCCTGCCCTTCCGGCTCGAAGATCCAGTCGTTGGAGAGGTGCCGCAGCGGTCCGCTCACATAGTCGACATGGATCGCCCGGGGCCGGTCGAGCGTGACCCGGCTGGTGAAGGTCTCGCGGATGGCGCGGAAGCCGACCGACATGTCGGCGAGCATGAACTGCTCGTTCCGCTCGCGAATCCGGGTGGCGGCCACCCAGGGCAGGAAGCGGGGATAGGCGCCGACATCGGCGACGAGGTCGAACAGCTGCTCGGGCGTGTAGGGAAGGAAGCGCTCCTCCCGGTGGCTAGGCACCGAGAGCGGCCCTGGCGAAACGCGCCGCGCGCGCGGCCCTGAGGCGGGCGAAGTCCGCTCCGGCATGGTGGCTCGAGCGGGTCAGGGGAGTCGCGGCAACCAGCAGGAAGCCCTTGGCCTCGGCGACGGTCCGGTAGCTGGCGAAGGTCGCCGGCGGGACGAACTCGACGACGGGCGCGTGGCGCGGCGTGGGCTGGAGATACTGGCCGATGGTCAGGAAATCGACCCCGGCCGAGCGCATGTCGTCCATCACCTGGTGCATCTCGAGCCGCTGCTCGCCGAGACCCACCATCAGCCCCGACTTGGTGAAGAGCGACGGGTCGAGCGTCTTCACCCGCTCGAGCAGGCGCAGCGAATGATAGTAGCGCGCGCCCGGGCGGATGGTGGGGTAGAGCCGCGGCACCGTCTCGAGATTGTGGTTGTACACATCCGGCCGGGCGGCGACGATCGCCTCAACCGCAGCGTCGGCCTTGTTGCGGAAATCGGGGGTCAGGATTTCGATCGTGGTCGCGGGCGCGCGGGCGCGGATCGCCTCGATCACCTTCACGAACTGCGAGGCGCCGCCGTCGGGGAGGTCGTCGCGGTCGACCGAGGTGACGACAATGTGGGAGAGGCCCAGCTCGGCCGCTGCCTCGGCGACATGGACCGGCTCGAGCGGGTCGACCGGCCCCGGCATGCCCGTCTTCACGTTGCAGAAGGCGCAGGCCCGCGTGCAGGTGTCGCCGAGGATCATCACGGTCGCGTGCTTCTGCTCCCAGCAGGAGCCGATGTTGGGGCAGGCGGCCTCCTCGCACACGGTGTGGAGCCCGAGCCGGCGCATCAGCCCCTTCGTCTCGCGGAAGGCAGGCGAGGTCGGCGCGCGCACCCGCAGCCACTCGGGCTTGCGTGCGAAGCGGAGGGGGGTGGCGTCGGTCACGCGCCGTCACTTAGGCGCGCGCAGCCCGGCCGGCAACCGGATGGCGGGGCCGCGCGAACGCGCCGCATCACCCGAGCAGCACCGTGGCCAGGGGATGCCGGGAAGCTGGGTGCGCGCAGCGCCCTTGCCGAGGTCGGGGCGACAGTTCGGCAACCACGGGCCATGGCGTAGCCGACGAGGCCAGCGATGTCCTCGCCGTCCTGCGATGGCTTGGGGCGCCGGTCTTCCTCCTCGGCCACTCCTACGGCGCCCTCTGCGCCCTGCTGGCAGCGGCCGAAGCGCCCGATCGCGTGGCGCGGCTGATCCTCTGCGAACCTCCACGACCGGAGCTTGTCACGCCGGAACTGCGCGAGGCCCTCGAAAGGCTGGCGGCGGGACGGTCGATGCCGGTGCTCCTCCAGGCGGGCTCGGAGAGCCCGGCGGAACTCTTCCTGACGGATGCTCTGGGCGCTGCGATGCCTTCCGCGCGGGTTGCCCTTCTCGAGGCCCAGGCGCATGAGGGAATGACGACCGCACCCGAGCTCTACGCCGCGCAGGTGTGCGGCATTCTGCTGTCCTCGTGACGCCGCCGGGCGCTGCCGCCGGTCAGATCCCGCGGAAGGTGGCGAAGGCCTCGAGCGGGGCGCGCGCGCTGCGGAAGGAATTGGCCGGGTCGTTCGGGTCGCGGACGCCGATCGCCATGCCGCAGAAGAGCATGCGCTCGGGCGGAAGGGCGAGGAACCGGCCGATGGTCTCGGGGTAGATCGCCCAGCATTCCTGCGGGCAGCTGTCGAGCCCCTCCTCGCGCAGCAGCAGCATCACGGTCTGGAGATACATGCCAAGGTCCGACCATTGCGGCGGCCCCATGGTCCGCGCGACCGAGCAGAAGAGCGCGACGGGCGCGCCGAAGAACTGGAAGTTGCGGGCAAACCACATCAGCCGCTTGGCCTTCTCCTCGCGTGGAATGCCGAGCGCGCCGTAGAGCCCTTCGCCCACCGCGAAGCGATAGTCGCGGTAGGGGCTCGGCAGCACCTTGGGGTAGATGTCATACTCGGTCGGCTCGCCGGCCGGCGCCTCCATCACCCGCCGCGCCATGATCGCCTTCAGCTCGACGAGCGGCTCGCCGCCCACCACGTCGATGTGCCAGGGCTGGAGATTGCCGCCCGAGGGCGCGCGGGCCGCCCGCTCCACCACCCGGCGGATGACCGCCGGGTCGACGGGTGTGTCAAGAAACCCCCGGACGGACTGACGGCTGTCGACGGCTTCGCTGACCTTCATGCTGTCCTTCCCGCTGTTGTGAGGCCCCCGCCGATTGCCTAGAAGGCGCGGGTGCTGTCCAGCCTCCCCAATCTGCTGACGCTCTCGCGCATCCTGGCAGTGCCGCTGTTCGTCCTCCTCATGTGGGAAGGAAACTGGGTCACCTATCTTCTTGCCTTCGGGCTGTTCTGTGTGGCCGGGATCACCGACTACATCGATGGTTACCTGGCCCGCGCGCAGGGCACCGTCTCCAAGCTCGGCATCTTCCTCGACCCGATCGCCGACAAGATCATGGTGGTGAGCGTCATCGTGATGCTCATCCACAATGACGCGATCAAGGGCTGGACCATGCTGCCCGCGCTCGTCATCATCCTGCGCGAGATCGCGGTCTCGGGCCTCCGGGAATTCCTCGCCGGCCTGCATGTCTCGGTGCCCGTCTCCCGGCTCGCCAAGTGGAAGACGGCGCTGCAGATGGTGGCGCTCGGCGCGCTCATCCTTGGCCAGGCGAGCGACCGGTTCGTGCCCGCGCTTCCCGTCCACGAGACGGGCGTGGCCGCGCTCTTCCTCGCCGCGGCGCTCACGCTGGTGACGGGGTGGGACTATCTGCGCACCGGCCTGCGGCACATGGATTGAGCCATGGCCGTGCGTCTCCTCTACTTCGCCTGGGTCCGGGAACGGATCGGCGTCGCCGACGAGGAGGTCCCGCTCGAGGGCCCGCTGCCGCTCGCCGCGCTGGTGGAGCGGCTCCGGGCGCGCACGCCCGGCCACGCCCATGCCCTTGGTGAACCGGCGCGGCTGCGGGCCGCGATCAACCAGGAGTTCGCCGACTGGAACGCCGAGGTCCACCCCGGCGATGAAGTCGCGCTCTTTCCTCCGGTCACCGGCGGATGACCTTCACCGTCAGGGTCGAGGCCCAGCCCTTTGACGTCGCGCGGGAACATGCGCGCCTTTCGGCGCTCGGTCCCGGGGTCGGCGCCGTGGTGCTGTTCACCGGGCAGGTGCGCGACGAGCCGCTCCTCCTCGACCACTATCCCGGCATGGCCGAGCGCCAGATCGCAGCCCGGCTCGCCGAGGCATGCGCGCGCTGGCCGCTGCTCGGCGCGACGATCATCCACCGCTTCGGCCCGCTCGCCGTCGGCGAGGGAATCGTCCTCGTCGGGACCGCCAGCGCCCATCGCGCCGCGGCGTTCGAATCGGCCAGCTTCCTGATGGACTGGCTCAAGACCTCGGCGCCCTTCTGGAAGAAGGCGGCTGGCGGCTGGGTCGAGGCACGGGCGAGCGACGAGCTGGCAGCCGCCCGCTGGCTCGAGACGCAGGAGCAACTTCGTTGACCATCACTCTCTACCAGTTCGAGATTTCGCCCTATGCCGACAAGGTCAGGCGGGCGCTCAGGTGGAAGGGGCTCGCGTTCCGGGTGGTCGAGGTGCTGGTCTCCAGGCGCAACGCGCACCGGGCGGTCTCCCCCACCGGCAAGTTCCCGGCGCTGGTCCACGACGGCCGCACCATCGTCGATTCGACCGACATCCTGCGCTACCTCGACCAGGCCTTCCCCGAGCCCCGGCTGGCGCCCGATCATCCCCGCGATGCAGCGCTCGCCACCCTCCTCGAGGACTGGGCGGATGAGAGCCTCTATTTCTACGACCTCACGATGCGGCCCTGGCCGCAGAACCGGCAGTGGTTCGTGGACGACCTGCTCGCGCACGAACAGGGCCTCGCGCGCAGCCTCCTTGCCCGGGCGATCCCCAGCGCGATCGCGAAGGTGGCGCGGGCGCAGGGGCTCGGCCGCAAGGCGGAAGCGACCGTGGTGGCCGATCTTGCCGCGCTCTACGATGCGCTCGAGGCCTGGCTCGAAGGCGTGGAGTGGCTCGCCGGCCCGCGCCTGTCGAACGCCGACATCGCCGTCCGCGTGATGGTGAACGTGCTCGACCGCACCGTCGAGGGGAAGGCGCTGCGCGCCGCCCGGCCCCGGCTCGGGGCCTGGTGCGCCAGGGTCGACGCGGCCGCCCCGCCGGAGGGCATCTCCGTCACGCGGTGAGGATCACCTTCCCCATCGCCTTGCGCTCCATGAGCATGCGGATGGCGAGGCCGCCCTCGGCAAGCGGCAACCGTGCGCCGACATGGGGCTTGAGCTTCCCTTCCGCGAACCAGCGCACCAGCTCCTCCATGTTGGCCCGGTGCACGGCGGCCTCGTGCATGGTGAAGGCGCCCCAGAAGACCCCCACGATCGCCGCACCCTTGATGAGGGGAAGGTTGAGCGGGAGCTTCGGGATCTCGCCGGCGGCGAACCCGACCACGAGATAGCGGCCGTTCCAGGCGATCGAGCGGAAGGCGGGCTCGGCGAACCGGTCGCCAACCGGATCGTAGATGACATCCGCGCCCTTCCCGCCGGTCAGCGCCTTCACCCGCTCCTTCAGATCCTCCGTCTCGTAGTTGATGCCCTCGTCCGCGCCATGGGCGCGGGCCAGCTCCAGCTTCTCCGCCGTGGAGGCCGCCGCGATCACGCGCGCACCCATGAGCTTGCCCAGCTCGACCGCGGCGAGCCCCACGCCGCCGGCCGCGCCGAGCACCAGCAGCGTCTCGCCCGGCTTCAGCTGCGCGCGCTGCTTCAGCGCATGGTGCGAGGTGCCGTAGGTCATGGTGACACCCGCCGCGAGGTCCATGGGCAGCCCGTCCGGCACCGGCACGCACTGGTGCTCGGCCGCCAGCAGCTTCTCGGCAAAGGCGCCGGTTCCGGTCATGGCGATCACGCGGTCACCAGGTGCGAAGCGGGTGACGCCCTCGCCAACCGCCTCGACCACGCCGGCCGCCTCGCCGCCCGGCACGAAGGGGAGCGGCGGCTTGAACTGGTAGAGGTTGCGGATGATGAGCGTTTCCGGGAAGTTCACCCCGGCCGCCTCGACCTTCAGCAGCACCTGACCCCGTTCGGGCGCCGGGTCGGGCACCTCCTGCCATTCGAGCAGCTCGGGGTCTCCGTGCCGGGTGCAGAGCAGGGCTTTCATGCGTGTCTCCCTTCGCTATGGGGATAGGCAAGCGGGAGGATGCGGGCAATGGGCAGCGGGCTGCCGAGGATCGTGGTGTTCGGCGCAGGCCTTGTTGGCGCCTATGTCGGCCTGCGGCTGGCACCGCACGCCCGGGTCACGCTGATCGGCCGCCCGGCCCTGGTCGCAAGAGCAGCGGACGGACTGCGCGTCTCCGACATGGATGGCTTCGACCTCATTGTGACACCCGGCGAAGTCGACGTGACGACCAGCCCGGAGGCGCTCGCCGACGCCGATCTCGTGCTTGTCACGGTGAAGTCGCTGGCGACCGCCGAGGCGGCCGACGCGCTCGCGGCCCATGCGCCGCCGCGCACGCCGATCGTCTCGCTGCAGAATGGCGTCGCCAACGTGGAGCTGCTGCGCACTGCGCTTCCCGGCCGGACCGTGCTCGCCGGGATGGTGCCCTTCAACGTCGTCGAGGCCGAGTCCGGGCGCTTCCATCGCGGCACCGGCGTGGGCGGGCTGATGGTCGAGGCCGACCCCGCCCTCGCCCCCTTCCTGCCCCGCTTCGCCAGCGCCGGCGTGCCGATCGGGGAAAGTGCCAACATCCTCGGCGTCCAGTGGGGCAAGCTGCTGGTCAATCTCAACAATGCGGTCAACGCCCTGTCCGGGGTGAGCCTCATGGAGCAGCTGCGCCAGCGCGGCTACCGCCAGGCCTGGGCCATGGCCATCCGCGAGGGGCTGGCCCTCACCCGCCGCGCCGGGATCCGCCTGGTCGATCCCCTTCCCATGCCGCTCGAGCTGATGCCGGCGATCATGAGCCTGCCCGACCGGCTCTATTTCTACATCGCCGCCCAGGCCGGCGGCGGCCGCACCAGGGTCGACCCGCACGCCCGCTCGTCGATGGCCGACGATCTCGCGAGGGGACGGAAGACGGAGGTCGATTTCCTCAACGGCGAGGTGGTGCGCCTCGCTGCCCGGCTGGGCCGCACGGCCCCCGTCAACGCGCGGATGGTCGAGCTGGTGCATGCGGCGGAGGCCGGCGCCCCACCCATCCCGGCAGCCGAGCTGCTGCGCACGCTGCGCGCGGCCGCGCTCAGGCCCTGAGGCGCGCTCAGGCCGCCAGCGCCAGCTCGGTTGCTTCGAGAATGGCGCGCTTGGCGTCGAGTTCGGCAGCCTCGTGGGCCCCGCCGATCACGCGGGAGGGGATGCCACGGGCGACCAGCGCGTCGTGCAGGCTCCGCTCCGGCAGCTGCCCGGCACAGATGATGACCGTGTCAACGTTGAACAGGGTCGGCTCCCCGTTGACGAGCGTGTGGAGGCCGTCGTCGTCGATCGCAAGATAGGTCACGCCGCCCACCATCCGCACGCCCCGCCGGCTGAGCGTCAGCCGGTGCGTCCACCCCGTCGTCCGGCCGAGCGAGCGGCCAGGCGCCCCCTCCTTGCGCTGGAGCATCACGACCTCGCGGTCGGCCTTGGCCACCTGCGGCACCAGGCCCGTCACCCCGCCGCGCGGGTGGTTGGCAAAGTCGAGGCCCCATTCCTTCTGGAAGGTGGCGATGTCGAGCGCGGCCGAGGGCCCGGCGTGGGTGATGAGCTCGGCGACGTCGAAGCCGATTCCGCCCGCCCCCATGATCGCGACCTTGCGGCCGATGGGCTTCCGGCCGAGGATGGCATCGATGTAGCCGACGGCCTTGGGATGATCGATTCCCGGAAGGTCGGGCACGCGCGGCGTGATGCCCGTTGCCACGAACACCTCCTCGTGCCCGGCTTCGGCCAGCATGTCGGCCGTCGCGCGCGTGTCGAGCCGCAGATCGATCCCGAGAAGGTCGATCCGCCGGCGGAAATAGCGCAGCGTCTCCGCGAACTCCTCCTTGCCGGGGATGCGCTTGGCCAGGTTGAACTGGCCGCCGATCTCGGAGGCCGCCTCGTAGAGCGTCACCCTGTGGCCGCGCGCGGCAAGCTCGGTCGCGCAGGCAAGCCCCGCCGGCCCGGCGCCGACCACGGCGAGGTCGCGCCGCCGCTCCGCCGGCCGCGGCACCAGGATCGTCTCGTGGCAGGCGCGCGGGTTGACGAGGCAGCTCGTCAGCTTGCCCATGAAGGTGTGGTCGAGACAGGCCTGGTTGCAGGCGATGCAGGTGTTGATCTCGTCCTCGCGGCCGTCGCGCGCCTTGTTGACCAGCTCGGGGTCGGCGAGCATGGGCCGCGCCATCGAGACGAGGTCGGCGTGCCCGGCAGCGAGCACGGCCTCGGCGACGTCGGGCATGTTGATCCGGTTCGAGGTGATCATGGGCACGCCGACATGGCGGCGGATCCGCCCCGTCACTTCGGCGAAGGCCGCGCGCGGAACCATGGTGGCGATGGTTGGCACCTGCGCCTCGTGCCAGGTGAAGTGGGTGCTGATGATGTTCGCGCCCGCCTTCTCAACTTCCTGCGCCAGGGTCACAACCTCCTCGCCCGACATGCCGCCCTCGAGCATGTCCATCGCCGGGATCCGGAAGATGAGGAGGAAGCGTTCGCCGACCGCGGCGCGGACCCGGCGGACCACCTCGAGCGGGAAGCGCATCCGGTTCTCGAAGCTGCCGCCCCAGCGGTCGGTGCGAAGGTTGGTCTTCTCGACGAGAAAGGTGGAAAGCAGATAGCCGGCCGAGCCGATGATCTCGACTCCGTCATAGCCGGCAAGCTTCGCCATCGCCGCGCAGTTGGCGAAGTCGGCCAGCTGCTTCTCGATCCCCGCCTCGTCCAGCTCGTTCGGCACGAAGCGGCCGATCCGCGACCTGACCGGCGAGGGCGCGACGCAGGCGGGGGTGCCTGCGAGCGGGCCGGCGTGAAGGATCTGGAGGCAGATCTTGACCTCCGGGTCGGCGGCATGGACCGCCTCCGTCACGATCCGGTGCCCGGCGGCCTCCTCGGGCGTCGAGAGCTTGGCCCCGCCGCCGGTCGCCTCTTCGTTGGGGCCGATCCCGCCGGTGATGATCATGCCCACCCCGCCCTTCGCGCGCTCGGCGAAATAGGCCGCCATCCGCGGGAAGCCCCCCTGCACATCCTCGAGGCCCGTGTGCATCGACCCCATGAGGATGCGGTTCTTGAGCCGCAGGAAGTCGAGGTCGAGGGGCGTGAAGATGTGCGGGTAGCGCGGATGGGCCATGGCGCGCGCGGTGGCAGCGCGGCCACCGCCTGTCACCCTCCCCTTTTCCGGCGGCTGCGGCAGGCCGCCGCGTCCCCCCCGGCGCCGCCGGCGCGGCCATGCGCCCGGCTCAGATGTGGAGCGCCGGGCCCCGCACCGCGATCGCGGCTTCCTTCATCGCCTCGCTGTGGGTGGGGTGGGCGTGGCAGGTGAGCGCGATGTCCTCGGACGAGGCGCCGAACTCCATCGCCTGCGCCGCCTGGGCAATCATGGTCCCGGCCATGCTGCCAAGGATGTGGACGCCGAGCACCCGGTCGGTCGCGGCATCGGCGATGATCTTCACGAAGCCCGCGGTGTCGCGGTTGGTCTTGGCCCGGCTGTTGGCGAGGAAGGGGAAGGTGCCGATGCGCAGCGCATGGCCGGCAGCACGCGCCTCGGCCTCGGTCAGCCCGACGCTCGCGGCCTCGGGCATGGTGTAGACGACCGCGGGGATGACCGCCGGGTTCACATGGCCCACCCGGCCGGCAATCCATTCGGCCACGGCATGGCCCTCGTCCATCGCCTTGTGGGCGAGCATCGGGCCCGGGATGACGTCGCCGATGGCGCAGATGTTGGGCACCGCCGTGCGGAACTGGCCGTCCACCTCGATCTGGCCGCGCGAATTGGTCGAGAGCCCCGCCCGGTCGAGCGCCAGGCCATCGGTGTTGGGCCGGCGGCCGACGGCGAGCAGCACCCGATCGGCCTCGAGCGTCTCGGCCGGGCCGCCCGCGGCGGGCTCGAGCGTGACCCGCGCCCTGCCGCCCTCCCGCACGATGCCGGTGACCTTCGTGCCCGTGCGCAGATCGAGGCCCTGCCTCTTCAGGATCTTGGCGAATTCCGCTGCGATGTCGGCGTCCATCGCCGGCACGATCGAGGGCATGAACTCGACCACGGTGACCCTGGCGCCGAGCCGCTTCCACACCGAGCCCATCTCGAGGCCGATGTAGCCGCCACCGACGACGAGGAGATGGCCGGGCACGTCCGCGAAGCCGAGCGCCTCGGTCGAGGTGACGATGACTTCGCCGTCGGGCGAAAGGCCGGGCGGAAAGGCGGGCTCTGACCCGGTCGCGATGACGACATGGTCGGCCGAGACCAGCTCCTCGCCGACCTTCACCTGGTTCGGCCCCTCGAAGCTCGCCATGCCCTGGAGCCAGGTCACCCTGTTCTTCCGGAAGAGGAAGGCGATCCCGTCGGTCAGCTCCTTCACCGCCTTGGCCTTCTCCTTCAGCATGGCGGGAAGATCGAGCTCCACCCCCTTGAAGGAGATGCCGAACTTGGCGAGCGCGCCGCCCGCGGCCTCGGCGTAGAGCTCGGAGGCGTGGAGGAGGGCCTTGGAGGGAATGCAGCCCACGTTGAGGCAGGTGCCGCCCAGCGTCGCGCGCTTCTCGGCGCAGGCGACCCTGAGGCCGAGCTGGGCGGCGCGGATCGCCGCGACATAGCCGCCCGGCCCGCCGCCGATGACCAGCACGTCGAACTGCGCCATGGGAAGCTCCTAGAGATCGACGAGGAGGCGGGTCGGGTCCTCGAGCGCCTCCTTCACCCTGACGAGGAAGGTGACCGCCTCGCGCCCGTCGATGAGGCGGTGGTCGTAGGTCAGCGCCAGATACATCATCGGCCGGATCACCACCTGGCCGTTGCGCACCACCGGCCGCCCCTCGATGCGGTGCATGCCGAGCACCCCCGATTGCGGCGGGTTGAGGATGGGGGTGGAGAGGAGCGAGCCGAACACCCCGCCGTTGGAGATGGTGAAGGTGCCGCCCTGCAGCTCCTCGAGCTTCAGAGTGCCATCGCGGGCGCGTGCGCCGAAGTCGGCAATCGCCCTCTCGATCGCGGCAAAGCCCAGCCGGTCGGCATCGCGCAGCACGGGGACGACGAGGCCATTGGGGCCCGAGACGGCGACGCCGACGTCCATATAATCGTGGAAGACGATCTCGTCGCCGTCGATCCGGGCATTGACAGCCGGCACGTCGCGCGAGGCGAGCACGCAGGCCTTCACGAAGAAGGACATGAAGCCGAGGCGCACCCCGTGCTTCCTCTCGAACAGGTCGCGGTAGCGGCTGCGGGCTTCCATCACCGCCGTCATGTCGACGTCGTTGAAGGTGGTGAGCATGGCCGCCGTGTCCTGCGCCTCCTTGAGCCGCCTCGCGATGGTCTGCCGCAGGCGCGACATGCGCACCCGCTCCTCGGTCCGGCCCTGCGCGGTGGGAGCGGGTGGTGCAGGGCCCTCGGCGGCCGGACGCCCGGCGTCGGCGCGCAGCCGCGCGGTTCCCGCCTCGATCGCCGCGAGCACATCGGCCTTGGTCAGCCGGCCATCCTTGCCGGTGGCGGGGATCGACTCCGGGTCGATCCCGTATTGCGCGATCAGCCGCTCGGCGGCGGGCGAAGCCAGGGCCGGATGCGGCTCGGCCGGCGCGGCGCCTTCGGACGCTGCCGGGGCGGGGGCAGCCGGGGCGGGGGCAGCCGGGGCGGGTGGGACGGTGGCCGCTGCCGGCTTCGCGTCTGCCGGCGGGGGCGGCGCTGCGCGCGCGCCCGCCTCGATGCGGGCGATGAGCCCGCCGACTTCGACCGTCTCGCCCACCTTCGCCAGCTGCTCGGTGAGCACGCCGGAAACCGGCGCCGGCACCTCCACGGCCACCTTGTCGGTCTCGAGGCTGACGATCGGCTCGTCCGCCTGCACGGCATCGCCCACCTGCTTCAGCCACTGGCCGACGCTCGCTTCGGTCACGCTCTCCCCGAGCGCCGGGATGAGGACATCGGTTGCCATTGCCTTTCCCCTGTCAGGCCGCCCTGGCCTTGCCGCTGCCGCGAAGCGTCGAGCGGATGGCCGAGCGCACCTCCGCCTTCGAATGGCCGAGCGCCTCGGCAATCAGCTTGGCCTGCTCGGCCGCGTGGCGGCGGGCCAGCCCGGTCGCGGTCGCGGCCGAGGCGGCGCGCCCGGCATAGACCGGCCGCTGGCCCAGCGCAGCCTCGATCAGCGGCTCGACGAAGCTCCAGGCGCCGGCGTTGCGCGGTTCCTCCTGCGCCCACACCACCGTCTCGAGCTTCGGGAAGCGGCGTGCGTAGTCGGCCACGATGTCGCCGGGGAAGGGATAGAGCTGCTCGATGCGCAGGATGTAGAGGTCGCCTCGGCCCTCGGCATCGCGGGCGTCGGCCAGGTCGTAGAAGAGCTTGCCCGAGCAGAGGATGAGCCGCCGCACCGCATCCGGATCGGGCGTGGCGAGATCGTCGAGCACACGGTGGAAGCTCGTGCCCTCGCCCAGCTCGTCGAGCCGCGAGACCGCCCGCTTGTGCCGCAGGAGCGACTTGGGCGTCATGATGACGAGGGGCTTGCGGAAGTCGCGGAGCATCTGCCGGCGCAGCACGTGGAAATAGTTGGCCGGCGTCGTGCAGTTGGCGACCTGCATGTTGTCCTCGGCGCAGAGCTGGAGGAAGCGCTCGAGCCGCGCCGAGCTGTGCTCCGGCCCCTGCCCCTCGAAGCCATGGGGAAGGAGCATGACGAGACCGTTCGCCCGCAGCCACTTGGCCTCGCCGCTGGCGATGAACTGGTCGATCATCACCTGGGCGCCGTTGGCGAAGTCGCCGAACTGCGCTTCCCACATGACGAGGCAGCGCGGATCGGCGAGCGCATAGCCATATTCGAAGCCGAGCACGCCGAACTCGGAGAGCGGGCTGTCGAGGATCTCGCAGAAGCCGCCGAGCGTCTTGAGTGGCACGTGCTTGGCCCCGGTCTTCTGGTCCACCCACACGGCGTGCCGCTGGCTGAAGGTTCCGCGCCCCGAATCCTGCCCCGACAGGCGGACCCCGTGCACCGGCGGAAGCGCGAGCAGGCTGGCGAGCGCAAGCTCCTCGGCGGTTGCCCAGTCGAGCCCTTCCCCGCTGTCGATCGCCTGGTCGCGGGCCCGGATGATGCGCGCGAGCGTCGGATGGATGGTGAAGCCCTCGGGCACCGCGTGGAGGCGGTGGGCGAGATCCCGCAGGGCGGCGACGGCGACGCCGGTTTCGGCGCCGCGCCGCGCCGTCACCGGGTCGCCGGGCTGGTGGATGCCCGCCCAGCGGCCGCCGAACCATTCGGCCTTGCCCGGCACGAAGGCCCTGGCGGCCTCGAACTCCGCCTCGAGCCGGGCGACGAAGCGCTCGGCCATGGCCGTGACCTCCGCCTCGGTCAGCAGGCCTTCCGCCACCAGCCGCTCGCCATAGAGTTCGGCGACCGAGCGGTGCGAACGGATCTTCGCGTACATCAGCGGCTGGGTGAAGGCCGGCTCGTCCGTCTCGTTGTGGCCGAAGCGGCGGTAACACCACATGTCGATCACGACGTCGCGGTTGAACCGCTGGCGGAACTCGGTCGCCACCTTGGTGCAGAAGGTGACCGCCTCGGGATCGTCCCCGTTCACGTGGAAGATGGGCGCCTGGACCAGCTTGGCGACATCGGACGGATAGGGCGAGGAGCGGGCGAAGGCCGGCGAGGTGGTGAAGCCCACCTGGTTGTTGATGATGAAGTGGACCGCGCCGCCCGACGAATAGCCGGGCACGCCAGAGAAGGAGAGGCATTCGGCCACGATCCCCTGCCCGGCGAAGGCGGCATCGCCATGGAGAAGCACCGGCAGAACCGAATCCTGGGCCCGATCGTCGCGGTCGGTGCCGGCCGCGTTCGCGAGGAAGTCCTGCACGGCGCGGGCCTTGCCCAGCACCACCGGGTTGACCGCCTCGAGGTGCGAGGGGTTGGGGGTGAGCGACAGGTGCACCCTGTTGCCGTCGAAGCTGCGGTCGGTCGAGGTGCCGAGGTGATACTTCACGTCCCCCGAGCCGCCGACATCATCCTCGTGCGCCGAGCCGCCCGAGAATTCGTGGAAGATGGTCTGGAAGGGCTTGGCCATCACATTGGCAAGCACGTTGAGGCGGCCGCGGTGGGGCATGCCGATGATGATCTCGGTCACGCCATGGGCGCCCCCCACCTTGATGATGGACTCGAGCGCCGGAATGGCCGCTTCCGCCCCCTCGAGGCCGAAGCGCTTCGTGCCCACATATTTCCGGGCGAGGAACTTCTCGAACTGCTCGGCCTCGATGAGCTTGTTGAGGATCGCCTTCTTGCCCTCGGGGGTGAAGTGGATCTCCTTGTCGCGGCCCTCGAACTTCTCCTGCAGGAAGCGCCGCTCCTCGACATCGTTGATGTGCATGTACTCGAGGCCGACATTGCCACAGTAGTTGCGGCGCAGCACCTCGACCAGCTCGCGGACGGTGATGGTCTCGATACCGCCGAACATCCCGCCGAGATAGACCACCCGGTCGGGGTCGGTGAGGCCGTGGAACTCGGGCGTGAGATCGGCCGGCAGCGGCCGCTCGGCAAGCCCGAGCGGGTCGAGATGGGCGGCGAGATGCCCGCGCACCCGGTAGGTGCGGATGAGCATGACCGCCTTGATCGAGTCCGCCGCGGCGGCATGCGCCGAGGGCGCAGGCGCGGAAGGCGCGGCCCGGGCCACGGCGGCTGCCGCCTTCGCGCCATCGATCCGCGGCGCCAGGCCGGGGTCGAGGGCGAGCGTCAGGTCATCGGCCGGAAGCGGGGGCCAGTCCTGCCGCGCCCAGCTCGGGCGCGGCGCGGACTCGAACATCTCATGATCAAGCATGGGGGAAGGCCTTGGCAGGGTGCAGCTGAACCTAGCCGCTCCGGTGCTGCTGCTCAACCGCGGCTGCGGCCCATCGCCTTCCTCATGGCTGTCATGCGGCGAGCCGCGCCTTGAGCGTGCGGCCCAGTTCGGAGGGGCTCGGCGAAACGGTGATGCCCGCTGCCTGCATGGCGGCGATCTTGTCCTCGGCCCGGCCCTGCCCGCCCGAGACGATGGCGCCGGCATGGCCCATCCGCCGCCCCGGCGGCGCGGTCGTGCCGGCGATGAAGCCGACCATCGGCTTGGCCCGCCCGCGGCGCGCCTCGTCGGCGATGAAGGCCGCCGCCTCCTCCTCGGCCGAGCCGCCGATCTCGCCGATCATGATGATGCTCGTCGTGGCCTCGTCGGCGAGGAACAGCTCGAGCACGTCGATGAAGTTCGTGCCATTGACCGGATCGCCGCCGATCCCGACGGCCGTCGTCTGGCCGAGCCCGACCGCCGTCGTCTGGAACACCGCCTCGTAGGTGAGCGTTCCCGACCGCGAGACGATCCCGACCGACCCCTTCGAGAAGATCGAGCCCGGCATGATGCCGATCTTGCATTCGCCCGGCGTGAGCACCCCCGGGCAGTTGGGGCCGATGAGCCGCGACTTCGAGCCCTGGAGCGCGCGCTTGACCGGTACCATGTCGAGCACCGGAATCCCTTCCGTGATGCAGACGATGAGCGGGATCTCGGCTGCGATCGCCTCGAGGATCGCATCGGCCGCACCCATGGGCGGCACATAGATGACCGAGGCATCCGCCCCCGTCACGGCCTTCGCCTCGGCGACGGTCTCGAACACCGGAAGGCCGAGGTGGGTGGTGCCGCCCTTGCCGGGCGCCACGCCGCCGACGAGCCGCGTGCCATAGGCGAGCGCCTGCTCGGAGTGGAAGGTCCCCTGCCGGCCCGTGAAGCCCTGGGTGATGACGCGCGTTGCGGAACTGACGAGGATCGCCATGGCTCAGGCCCCCTTCACGGCCGCGACGATCTTGCGGGCAGCATCGCCCAGGTCGTCGGCGGAGACGATGTCGAGGCCCGAACCGGCAAGAATCTCCTTGCCGAGCTCCACGTTGGTGCCCTCGAGCCGGACCACGAGCGGCACCTTGAGATCGACCTCGCGGGCCGCCGCGATGATGCCTTCGGCGATGATGTCGCAGCGCATGATCCCGCCGAAGATGTTGACAAGGATTCCCTCCACCGCCGGATCGGCGAGGATGAGCTTGAAGGCGGCCGTCACCTTCTCCCGGCTGGCGCCGCCGCCGACATCGAGGAAATTGGCCGGCTCGCCGCCGGAGAGCTTGATGATGTCCATCGTCGCCATGGCGAGCCCGGCGCCGTTCACCAGGCAGCCGATGTTGCCGTCGAGCTTGATGAAGGCGAGATCATGTTTCGAGGCCTCGATCTCGGCCGGCTCCTCCTCGCCGAGGTCGCGCAGCGCGACGATCTCGGGGTGGCGGGGCAGCGCGTTCGAATCGAAGTTCATCTTGGCGTCGAGCACGAGCAGCCGGTCACCCGAGACGGCGAGCGGGTTCACCTCGATTTGGCTCGCATCGAGCGCGACGAAGGCCGCGTAGAGCTTCGCCGAGACGTCTGCCGCCTGCTGCGCGAGATCGCCGGCAAGGCCGAGCGCCGCCGCCACCCGGCGGCCATGGTGCGGCCGCCAGCCGGTCGCCGGGTCGACCGTCAGCGTCACGATCTTCTCGGGACTGTCGTGGGCGACCTTCTCGATGTCCATGCCGCCTTCGGTCGAGACGACGGCCGCGATCCGCCCGCTCGCCCGGTCGACCAGGAAGGCGAGGTAGAATTCCCGGTCGATATCCACTCCGTCGGTCACGTAGAGACGCTGCACGCGGCGGCCGGCCGGCCCGGTCTGGACGGTCACCAGCGTGTTTCCCAGCATCTCGGCCGCGTGGGCCCTGACCTCGCCGGCCGAGCGCGCCAGCCTGACCCCGCCCTTGGCGCCCTCGGGCAGCTCGAGGAAGCGCCCCTTGCCGCGACCGCCGGCGTGGATCTGCGCCTTGACGACATAGAGCGGCCCGGGAAGTTCGCTGACGGCAGCAACCGCCTCCTCGACCGAGAAGGCGGCCACGCCCTTCGGCACCGGCACGCCGAAGCGCGCAAGCAGCTCCTTGGCCTGATATTCGTGGATGTTCATGCGAGCCCCCTCAGGCGAGCGCGGGTTCGAGCGTGCGGCAGGCCGCGACCAGTTCCCTCACCGCATCCACCGAGACCTGGAAGTTGGCCCGCGCCTCGGCGTCGAGGTCGATCTCGACCACGCGCTCGACTCCGCCGGCACCGATGATGACCGGCACGCCGACATAGAGATCCTCCACGCCATACTGGCCGGTGAGGTGCGCAGCGCAGGGCAGCAGCCGCTTCTGGTCCTTCAGATAGCTTTCCGCCATGGCGACCGCACTGGCCGCCGGCGCGTAATAGGCCGAGCCGGTCTTGAGCAGGCCGACGATCTCGCCACCGCCGCCGCGCGTGCGCTGGACGATCGCGTCGATCCGCTCCTGCGTCGACCAGCCCATCCGGACGAGATCGGGCACCGGGATCCCGGCGACGGTCGAATATTTCGTGATCGGGACCATCGTGTCGCCATGGCCGCCGAGGACGAAGGCGGTCACGTCCTTGACCGAGACTCCGAACTCCTCGGCGAGGAAGTGGCGGAATCGCGCCGAATCGAGCACGCCGGCCATGCCGACCACCTTGGCATGGGCAAAGCCGGTGAACTCCCGGAGCGCCCAGACCATCGCGTCGAGCGGGTTGGTGACGCAGATGACGAAGGCGTCGGGCGCGTGGGTGCGCAGGCCCTCGCCGACTGCCTTCATGACCTTCAGGTTGATCCCCAGCAGGTCGTCGCGGCTCATGCCGGGCTTGCGCGGCACCCCCGCGGTCACGATCGCGACATCGGCGCCGGCGATCCCGGCATAGTCGTTGACGCCCGCGAGGCGGACGTCGAACCCGTCCACCGGGGCCGACTGGGCGATGTCGAGCGCCTTCCCCTGGGGCAGGCCCTCGGCAATGTCGAACAGGATCGCGTCGCCAAGCTCCTTCAGGCCGATGAGGTGGGCGAGCGTGCCCCCGATCATGCCGGAACCGATGAGTGCGATCTTCGGGCGAGCCATGAATTCCCCTTCCTTTGGTGCGCGGCGGGCCTAGCTTCTCAGACCGGCTCGGGCAACGGGTCGGCGAAGGTGCCGGGCCGGGCGAGGACCAGCGGCACGAAGGCGGCAGCAAGGAACATCAGCGCGAGCAGATGGAAGGCATCGGCATAGGCCATGGTGAGCGCCTGCCGGCGCACTTCGCGGGCCAGCGCGCGCACGGCGAAATTCTCCGGGTCGGCGAGCCCGCGCGCCAGGGCGAAGTCCGTCATCTGGGCGAGGCGCGCCGCGATCTCCGGCCGGGCGGCATTGGTGGCCGATTCGGCGAGCCAGGCCTGGTGGTCGTTGAACCGCGCCGCCGTCACCGAGTTGATGAGGGCGATGCCGATTGCCCCGCCGACGTTGCGGAACAGGGTGAAGAAGCCGGTCGAATCCTTGATCTGGTGCTGCGGCAGCGTGGCGAAGGCCATGACCGAGATGGGCAGGATGCACAGCATGATGCCCATGCCGCGCAGCACCTGCGGCCAGAACAGCTCGGCGAAGCGCCACTCGACGGTGACGAAGCTCGTCAGCCACGTCGAGGCCGACAGCAGCAGGAAGCCGGCTGACGCGACGAGCCGGGCATCGTAGCGGTTGGCAAGGACCGCCGAGACGGGCGCAGTCACGGCCATGGCCACGCCCGTCACCCAGACCGTCGCGCCGATCTGGCCCGACGTCATGCCGGCGATCCGGCCGAGGAACATGGGGTAGAGATAGACGAGGCCGTAGAGCCCGATCCCGAAGATCGCACCCAGCGTCACGCCGGCGGAGAAGTTGAGGTTGGCGAAGGCCTCCACCCGGATGATCGGCTCGTCCGCCGTCATCACGCGGTGCCACAGGAGGAGCGCGGCGGCAATGACGGCACCCGTCATGGCCCGGATCCAGAAATCTTCGAACCACTGCGCCCGCGTGCCCTCCTCCAGCACATAGACGAGCCCGCCGCACACCAGGCTGAGCGCCAGGAGGCCGGGCAGGTCGATTCGCCGGAGCAGGGCGAATTCGGGCCGGTCGACCTTCACCAGCAGCGCGACGGCAAGCGTGATGACGATGCCTGGCACGATGTTGACGAGGAACAGCCACTGCCAGGAGAGCGTGCTGGTGATCCAGCCGCCAAGCACGGGCCCGACAGTGGGCGCCAGCGTCACGATGAACGAGGTCATGGCGGTGACCGCGGCCTGCCGCGAGCGGCCGAACAGCATGAAGGAGGCGGCATAGACCGTCGGGATCATCGCCCCGCCGAGGAAGCCCTGGACGGTCCGGGCGACGACCATCGCCTCGATGGTGGTGGCGAGCGCACAGGCCAGGCTCGCCAGCGTGAACCCGGCGCAGGAGATGACGAACAGCCAGCGGATGGACAGCGCCCGGGCGAGGAAGCCCGAGAGCGGAATCATGATGACCTCGGCGACGAGATAGCTCGTCTGCACCCAGGCGATCTCGTCCGCGCTCGCCGAGAGCCCGGCCTGGATCTCGCCGAGCGAGGCGGCGACGATCTGGATGTCGAGGATGGCCATGAACATGCCGAGCGCCATCAGCAGGAAGGCGAGGAGGAGCCTCGGCTCGGGCAGCCCCTCGCGCATGGTCAGCCCGCCTGCCGGGCCGCGCGCATGTCCACCCGGACGCGCGCCGAAAGGCCGGGAATGAGCCGCACGCCTTCGGGCAGCGGGCGGGCGACCGCAATCCGGACCGGCACGCGCTGGACGACGCGGGTGAAGTTGCCCGTCGCATTCTCGGGCGGAATGACCGAGAAGCGCGACCCGGCCGCAGGCGCAAAGGAGACGATCCGGCCCTCGAGGCGCGCATCCGGCCAGCCGTCGAGCCGGATCTCGACCGGCTGGCCGACGACCATGCCGGCCACCTGGGTCTCCTTGAAGTTGGCGACCAGATAGGCCTCGGCCACCGGCACCACCACCATCAGCTGCTGGCCGGTGCGGGCATATTGGCCGACCCTAGCGGAGAGGTTGCCGACCACGCCGTCCACCGGCGCCCGAAGGACGGTATTGGCAAGATCCACCTTCGCGGCCGCCAGCGCGGCAACCGCCGCCCGAAGCCCCGCCGCCTCACCCCCGGCGGTGCCGGCCGCCGCCGTCCGGCTCGCGCGCGCCGCGGCACGCGCGGCCCGCCGCTCGGCAACGCGGGCATCC
>JAJUHA010000003.1 GCA_029268145.1 Sphingomonadaceae bacterium
CCCGGCGCCGAAGTCACGCGGCCTCGAGCTCGGCGAGCGCCCGCTCGATCCGCGCCGCCGACCCGGTCTCGTCGAGCGGATTGCGCCGCAGCCGGTGGCGAAGCGCCATCGGCGCCACGGCGCGCACGTCGGCCGCCGTCACCCGCGACCGCCGCTCGAGCGCGGCCGTCGCGCGCGCCGCCCGCATCATGGTGAGCTCGCCCCTGAGACCGTCCACCCCCACCGCGATCGCCAGCCGGGAGGCAAGCTCGAGCGCGCCGTCGGGCACCTCGACCGACTCGAGCCGCCTGCGCGCCCCGGCCACCGCGCGTGCCACCTTCGCATCCGCGGCGGCCCACTGCGCCGCGAATCCGGCCCGGTCCCGCTCGAAGGCGTCCCGCCGGCGGACCACCTCGATCCGCTCGCCAAGGTCGGTCGGCGTGCGCACCTCGACCGAAAGGCCGAAGCGGTCGAGCAGCTGCGGCCTAAGCTCGCCCTCCTCCGGGTTGCCCGAGCCGATGATGACGAATCGCGCCGGGTGGCGAATCGACAGCCCCTCGCGCTCGACCAGATTCTCGCCCGACTGGGCCACGTCGAGCAGCAGGTCGACGATATGGTCCTCGAGCAGGTTGATCTCGTCGACGTAGAGGAAGCCCCGGTTGGCCCGCGCGAGAAGGCCCGGCTCGAACGCCTTCTCCCCGCGCGAAAGCGCCCGCTCGATGTCGAGAGCGCCCACCACCCGGTCCTCGGTGGCGCCGAGCGGCAGGTCGACGAACGGCACCGCCGCCCGCGCCACCTTGCCGCGCGCGCCGCCGCAGCCGGGCGGGCAGGGCAGGGCCGGCGCATCGGGGTCGCAGCCGTAGCGGCAGCCCGCCACCACCCGGATCTCGGGCAGGATGGCAGCGAGCGCGCGCGCGGCCGTCGACTTGCCGGTCCCCCGGTCGCCGAACACCATGACGCCGCCGATGCCCGGATCGACCGCCGCAATCAGAAGCGCCCGCTTCATCTCGTCCTGGCCGACGAGCGCGGCAAAGGGGAAGGGAAGGGACATCGCCGCCATCTAGCCATGCCCGTCGACGGCATGCAACGCAGGCGCGACCGGAACGCTCGCGGAAGGCTCAAGCCATCTGGCCTGCGGCCGTCCCTTGCCCTAAGTGCCGGTCCCGATGGTTCACACGCGCAGCTTCAAGACCCTTGCGACCGCGCCGTTCGACGCGCGCCACTATCGCTCGCTCGGGAACATCCTCCGTCATGCCGAGCAGCCGGTGGACTTCCTGCGCCGCTATGTCTGGCGGGGCGGCACCTATCCCGCCGTCATTCCCATCCGCACCCGCCGCGGCGGGCGGCTGGAGGTGACGGTCCACTCCGCCGAGGACATGCAGACGATCAACGAGATCTTCTTCCGGAACGACTATCCCGTCCGCGGCGACGAGAAGGTCGTCGTCGACTTCGGCTCCAACATCGGCATCTCGGCGCTCTGGTTCCTCTCCTCGGCGCCCGGCGCCTTCGCCTATCTCTACGAGCCGGTTCCGCGGAACATCGAGCGGCTGAAGCGCAACCTGGCGCCCTTCGAGGGCCGCTACGCGCTTGCCGAAGCGGCGGTCGGCACCTCGACCGGCATGGTCAGCTTCGGCATCGAGGACAGCGGGCGCTATGGCGGGATCGGCCGGCCGACCGGCCGGACGATCGAGGTGCCCTGCGCGGATTCCAACGCCATCCTCGCGGACATCCTCGAGCGCCATGACCGCATCGACATCCTGAAGATCGACATCGAGACCATGGAGGAGGCCGTGACCGCGCGGATCCCCGAGGCGCTCGCCCAGCGCATCGGCGCCATCTATGTCGAGTATCCGTTCCGGGACAATCCGCTCGCCGGGACGCACCGGCTGGTGCGCGACACCTTCGTGTCGCGGTTCCTTCGGCATGGCCGCGAGGGTGACTGATGGCCCGGCGCGGTTGCATCCCGACGCGGCATGGGCCATCGCGGGCGCCGCTCCTCCACCTGCGCTGACGAGGATCCGCCTCCATGTCGCACGAGACCCCGCCCCGACGGACCGGGCCCGACTCCAGCCGGCCTGCGCCGCGGAAGCCCAGCTTCGGCCGGCTCACGCTCTGGCGCAACCGGCTGCGCTGGCAGATGACGGAGCTGCGCCGCCTCTATCTCGTCCACGTCTGGGGGATGGACATCGGCGAGGGCTGCACCATCTCCTTCTCGGCCAAGCTCGACAAGTCCTACCCGCGCGGAGTCCACATCGGCCGTGACACCGCGGTCACCTTCGGCTGCGCCATCCTCACCCATGATTATGCCCGCCGCCACTATGCCGAGACGCGCATCGGCGAACGCTGCATGATCGGCCCCCATTCGGTCATCATGCCCGGGGTCACCATCGGCGACGGCTCGGTCATCGCCGCGGGCAGCGTCGTCGTGAAGGATGTCCCGCCCGGGTGCCTCGCCTTCGGCAACCCGGCCCGGGTCATGGAAACCGGGCTGGTCACCGGCAAGCTCGGGGTCATCCTCGACCGCGAGTCGAAGCAGGCTGCCAATCCGGCCGCCAGAGTGACAAGCCAACAGGGGGCATGACATGGCCGACCGCCTGCACGAACTCGTCGCACGAAGCCTGATGATCGATGGCGCCACCGTCACCGACGATCTGCGCTACAACAGCATCCCGGAATGGGATTCGGTCGCCCACATGTCCCTCATCGCCGAGCTCGAGGATGCCTATTCGGTGATGCTCGAGACCGACGACATCATCGCCATGTCGACCGTCGGCAAGATCCGGGAGATCCTCCGGAAATATGATGTGGAGGCCTGATCTCCTCGCCGGCCGGGTCGCGCTGGTGACCGGCGCGTCGCGCGGGATCGGCCGGGCGGTCGCCGAAGCCCTGCTCCAGGCAGGCGCCGATGTGTTCGTCCATGCCCGCAGGCGGGAAGCCGCCGATGCGGCCTGCGCTGCCCTCGCCGGCCCCGGCACGGTGCGCGCGCTCGGCTTCGACCTGGACGATCCGGCCGCCATCCGCGCCGGCTTCGCCGCTGTCCAGAAGGAGGCCAAGCGGCTCGACATCCTCGTCAACAACGCCGGGATCCTCAGGGAAGCGCTGGTCGAGATGGCGAGCCAGGCGGACATGGACGCGATGTGGGGCACGAACCTCCGCGGCCTCATGATCGCCTGCCAATATGGCGCCCGGCTGATGGCCCGCGCCGGCGGCGGCGCGATCCTCAACATGGGCTCGATCATGGGCCGGGTCGGCAATCCCGGCCAGTCGGTCTATGCCGCGACCAAGGCGGGCGTCATCGGCTTTTCGCTCAGTCTCGCCAAGGAGCTTGGGCCGAAGGGGATTCGGGTGAATGTCGTGGCGCCTGGCGTGATCGAGACCGACCTGATTGCCGCCACGCCCGAGCCGGTCCGGGCAGCGCTCCTCGGCCGCGTCCCGCTCGGCCGCTTCGGCACGCCGCAGGATGTCGCCAACCTGATCGTCTTCCTCGCGTCGGATCTCGCCGCCTACATGACCGGCCAGGTCATCGGCGTCGACGGCGGCCTCGTGGTCTGAGCGCTGGCCTCGACCATGTTCGCCGAGGCCGCCGCCGCCTTCGCCTCCCGCACCCTGGTCGAGGGCGAGGGCAGGCGGCTCGGCTATGGCGAGGCGCTCGCGCTCGGCCGCTCCCTCGCCGAAGGCCTTCCCAGGGCGCGGTCGCTCGTCATGCTGAAGTGCCGGCTCACGCCGGCAACGCTCGCGGCCTATCTCGCCCTCATGGCCGATGGCCATGTCCCCCTCCTCGTCGAGGCCGACCTCGCGCCCGAGCTCGCCGACGCGCTCGCCCGCCGCTACCGGGTGGACGCCATCCTCGACCCCGAGGCGGATCCGCCGCTGGCGCGAACCGGGCACGCCCCGGTCCCGCTGGCCCGGGAACTCGCCCTCCTGCTCACCACCTCGGGCAGCACCGGCTCGCCCAAGCTTGTCCGCCAGTCGGCTGCCGGGATTGCCGCCCACGCCCAGGCCATCGCCGCCTATCTCGGGCTCGATGCCCGCGAGCGGCCGTGGCTCCACCTGCCGATGAGCTATTCCTACGGCCTCTCGGTCATCCACTCCCACCTCGTCGTCGGCGCGACCGTGCACCTGACCCGCGCGACCGTGATGGAGCCGGCCTACTGGGACGGGCTCGCGGCGGCCGGCGCCACCTCGATCGCCGGGGTGCCCTTCCACTATGCCGCCATCCGCCGCCTCGGCGAGGCGCGGCTCGAGATCCCCTCGCTCCGGACGCTGACCCAGGCCGGCGGCCGCCTTCCGCCCGCGCTGGTTGCCCATTTCGCCGAATGGGCCGCGCGCACCGGCCGCCGGTTCGTGGTGATGTACGGCCAGACCGAGGCTGGTCCGCGGATCGCCTGGCTCCCGCCCGAGCAGGCCGCAGCCGCGCCCGATGCCATCGGCATTCCCATCCCCGGCGTCGGAATCGATCTCGTCGACCCGGATGGCCGGCCGGTGCCCGCCGGCGAGACCGGCGAGATCCGCGTCACCAGCCCGGCCGTCATGCTCGGCTATGCCCACGGCCCCGAGGATCTCGCCCGCGGCGACGACCAGGGCGGCGTGCTGTGCACCGGCGATCTCGCCCGGCTCGGCGCCGATGGCCTCTACCGCATCGTCGGCCGCAGCGCCCGGCTGCTCAAGATCTTCGGTCTCCGGGTCAACCTCGACGAGGTCGAGGCCCGGCTCCAGGCCGAGGGGCACCCGGCGCTCGCCTTCGGCGAGGATGACCGGCTGCGCCTCTACCTCGAGGGGGAGGGCAATCCCGGCGAGGCGCGCCAGCGCGTCGTCGCGCTCTTCTCGCTGCCGCCGCGCGGAATCGAGGTGCGCGCCGGCCCGGTGGTGCCGCGCGCACCCTCCGGCAAGGTGGCGCGCGAGGCGCTCGAGGCCGCCTGGGACGCGGCCGGCGAACGGGCGAGGGGCGCGGCATGAGCGAGGCGACCGACATCCCCGGCTCGCGGATCGAGGCATTCCTCGAGGCACCGGTCTTCGGGCTGCCGGCGGCCGAGAAGCGCGCCCTCCTCGATGCCGAGCTGGCGGCGCTCACGGCCCACCATCGCGCCTCCTGCCCGGCCTATGCCGCCATCCTCGAAACCACGGGCCACACGGCACCCGCCGACAGCCGGAACGCGCCCTTCCTCCCGGTCACGCTGTTCAAGCTGCACGATCTCCTCTCCGTCCCGCGCGAGGCGGTCTTCAAGACCATGACCTCCTCGGGCACGACCGGCCAGGCCCCCTCGCGCATCTTTCTCGATGCCGGGACGGCCGCGCTCCAGACCCGGGTGCTCGCCCGGATCATGGCCGAGTTCATCGGCACCCGGCGCCTGCCCATGCTGGTCATCGACCATCCCTCGGTGGTGAAGGACCGGCGCAGCTTCTCCGCCCGGGGTGCCGGAATCCTCGGCATGATGACCTTCGGGCGCGCCCACCGCTTCGCCCTCCGCGACGACGGGATGGCGATCGACTGGGACGCGCTCGAGGCCTTCGCCGAGGCCAACCGCGGCCAGAGCGTGCTCGCCTTCGGCTTCACCTTCATGGTCTGGAAGCATTTCCTCGAGCCGCTGGCGAAGGCCGGCCGCCGCCTGCCGTTCGACGATGCCATCCTCGTCCACTCCGGCGGCTGGAAGAAGCTCGAGGCCGAGGCCGTCTCGAACGAACGCTTCCGCGCCGAGGCCCTGGCCCGCGGCGGTTTCGCCCGCGTCCACAACTTCTACGGCATGGTCGAGCAGACCGGTTCGGTCTTCGTCGAGTGCGAGCAGGGCCGGCTGCACGCGCCCGTCTTCGCCGACATCCGCGTGCGCGACAGCCGCACCTGGGCGGAAGTGCCCCACGGCACGCCCGGCATCGTCCAGGTCCTCTCCGTGCTGCCGCGCAGCTATCCCGGCCATTCGCTGCTGACCGAGGACATGGGCGTCATCACCGGCGAGGACGATTGCGCGTGCGGCCGGCTGGGGCGCACCTTCCGCATCCTCGGCCGCATCCCGCGGGCCGAAGTGCGGGGGTGCTCCGACACCTTCGCCGCCCCCGCGCCTGCGCTCGCCGATGGCTGACCAGCCCGATCCACTGCGCACCGATCCCCTCGACTCCGTCGAGCTCGTGCTGCCGCGCGCGGGCTCGCTCGCGCCGGTCCGGGCCGCGCGCCCGCTGCGGCCGTTCAGCCCGGAGGTCCTCGGCTTCGTCGACGATCTCGGCCGGCGGCTGCGCTCCGATCCGGCGCTCCGGCCCTTTCCCGAACTGGTCGCGCTCGGCTTCTGGGCCCGGCGCGCCAGTGTCGAGCGGCTGCGCGCCCGCTTCGAGGGCGCCTGGCCGGGTGCAGTGCGCATGCCCCGCGGCCTCGCCTTCCACGTGGCCCCGGCCAACGTCGACACCATCTTCGTCTATTCGCTGCTGCTCTCGATGCTCGCCGGCAACCGCAACATCGTGCGCATCTCCAGCCGTGCCCGGCCCCAGGGGGACCAGCTCCTCACCTGCCTCGCCGCCGCGGTCGAGGCCGCCGCGCCCGCCGTCGGCACCAGCTTCGCCATCATCCGCTATCCCCACGATGACGGCATCACCGCTGCCCTCTCCGCTGCCGCCGACATCCGCGTCGTCTGGGGCGGGGACGCCAGCGTCGCTGCCATCCGGCGCGCGCCGCTCGGCCCCTTCGGCACCGAGCTGGTCTTTCCCGACCGCTGGTCGCTCGCCGTGTTCGACGCCGCGGCGGTCGCGGCCGCGCCCGATCTCCCCGGCCTTGCCCGCCGCTTCGTCAATGATTCGCTGTGGTTCGGGCAGAATGCCTGCTCGTCGCCGCGCGCGCTCGTCTGGGTGGGGGACGAAGGCGCGCGGGAGGCCGCGAGCCGGGCCTTCTGGGCGGCGGTCGAGGCCGAGAGCGACGCCGCCGGAATCGAGTGGGCCGATGCCCACGCCGTCGCCAAGCTGGTGGGGGCGTGCCTGGAGGCGATCGGGGGTGGCGTGGTGCAGCTCCCCACACCCAGCAACCGCATCACCGTCCTGCGCGCCGAGAGGCTGTCAGGGCTCGGCCACCATCCGCCCGCCGGCGACGGCTTCTTCCTCGAGTATCGCGTGGACTCGCTCGCCGAGCTCGCGCCGCACGTGGCGCGCAACTGGCAGACGCTCGTCGCCCACGGCATCCCGGCCGAGGCCTGGCGGGCCTTCCTCGCCAGCCACATGCCCCACGGCATCGACCGCATCGTGCCGCCGGGCGCTGCGCTCGACTTCGACGCGCTGTGGGATGGCGTCGATCTCCTGACGGCCCTGACCCGCCTGGTCGACCTGCGGGTCTGACCGGAGGCCCCCGGCCCCTCAGACCCCTTCGCGGAGCCGGAGCGCAACGCGCGCGCGGCACGAGACGTCGAGCTTGTCGAGGATGATGTGGACGTGATTCTTGACGGTCGCCGGGCTGATCGCAAGCGCGCGGGCAATCTCCTTGTTCGACCAGCCCTCGCTCACCAGCTCGGCGATCTCCCGCTCCCGACCGGTCA
This sequence comes from Sphingomonadaceae bacterium, assembly GCA_029268145.1. Taxonomy (GTDB): domain Bacteria; phylum Pseudomonadota; class Alphaproteobacteria; order Sphingomonadales; family Sphingomonadaceae; genus Thermaurantiacus. The sequence continues at coordinate 7,485 of JAJUHA010000003.1, forward strand.
GCGCCGGCTGCGGCCGCGTCCCGCCCGACCTTGCCGCTTGGCGGCCGAGGGCCAGCGCGGTCAGCCGGCTGGCCAGCCCGCGCGCGGCCTCGGGCGAGCAGACGAGGCGGCCGTTGAGCGCCGCGCGCAGCGCCGCGGCAAGGTCGTCGACGCTGCCCTCGGCCGGCACGAACCCGGCCAGGCCGGCCTCGACTCCGTCAACGGCGGCATCGACCCCCTCCATGCCGAAGCCGATCACCGGGCGCGGCGCCATGGCCAGCACCAGCCGGCGCACCGCGTCCCGGTCCAGCCTGCCGGCGACATCGAGGATCACCGCATCGGGCTGCGGACTGCCCGGGGTCAAGGCGGCTGCCGTCTGGTCCCATTCGACGAGAAGCAGATCGTCGGTCCGCTCCAGCGCTGCACGGATTGCATCGCGATACAGGCGAACCGCGCAGACCAGCGCAATCCGGAACTTCCGACGGCTGTCACCGGAACCCTGACACTCGGCACCCGCGCGCATCGTTCCGCGTCCTCCGCAGCGCACCCCCGGCCGTCTGCCGCGGCCGTTCCGGGCAGGATCACGCGACTCCTGACCCGTTAACTTTCGCACACTGCGCCGGTCCGGCCAAGCCCGCAGCCTGCATCCATCGGCATGGACCACATGGCCCATCCCCGCCGGCCATGGTCCAGTCCACCGACGCCGGACCGCCCGGCTCATGCGCAGCACCTGCCGGGGTGCGACGAAACCGGCGCTGGTGGCGTGGCACATGCGCTGCACGCTCTCCGGCGGCACGACGAGGGAGCCACGCCATGCCGGAGGAGCGGGACTGCGGCCGACCGATCCGGGTCTCGCTCGGCCCGTTCACGCCGCTTCTGCGCTCCATGCTCGTCGAACTCCTGTCGAGCGCGCCCGGCATCCTGCTGGTCGAGGATGCGCCGACGGTCCTCCTCCTCGATGCCGCCGACGCCGATGCGACGGTGCCGCCCGCGCCGCCCGAGCTTGCCCGGCACGCGCAGGCGCTCGCCCGGGCCAGCGACGCGAGCGGAGTCTCCGGGCTGCTGCTCATGGAGGCCGATGGCAGCCGGGCGAAGCTGGTCGTGACGGCGAGCGAACAGCTGGACTTCGCCGCCGACGGCGGGACGGCGCTGCTTGCCGCGATCCATCGCGCGGCAGCCGGAGCCGGACGGGCGGGAGTGGCAGCCTGATGGCGACCGCCCGAGCCATTGCTGCCGCGGTGGAGGGAGTCGCCGCCTCGCTGCGGCGTCGCTACCCCCGGTCCCAGTTCGGGAACGGCCTTGCCGTCAACGCCGTGGCGCCAGCCGGCCTGCGCGACGCCATGGCCAATGACGGCATCTCCGTCGTGCTGTGGCGGGTCACCGTCAACGGCCATGCCCGCGCCCGGCCACCCCGGCGCGATGCCCTGGGCCGGATCTTCCGGCCATCGCTCCCGGTCGATCTCTCGCTTCTCGTCGTGCCCCACGCCGGCTCGGTCGAGACCCAGCACCGCCTCCTTGGCTGGGTGCTGCGCGCGTTCGAGGACCAGCCCTCCTTCCCCGCCGTCGAGCTCAACCAGGCGCTCGGCGGGGCGGACGTGTTCCGCCCCGACGAGGCCGCCGAGCTCGTCGCCGAGCCGCTCGCGGTCGCCGACCATCTCGCGCTGTGGGACCGGCTGCGCGATCTGCCTCCGGCTGCCTTCTACCAGCTCCGCATGCTCCTCCTCGATGGCGAGGAGCCGCTCGAAGAGGCGGCTCCCGTCCTCACCCGCGCGTTCGAGATCGGGCCCGCCGTGCCATGACCGCCCTTGCGAACCTCCGCAGCCCCGACCTGCTGGTCCTCGAGGCCCCCGGCGCGCTTGCGCTGCGCCGGGCGGAGGATGGCGGCCCCGTGCGGCGCGCCACCCGTGTCCGGCTCGTCGAGGCGCCGCCCCGGGCCCGCGAGGTGCCACTCGCCAGGGGTGGCGGGGATCGGCTCCACCCCATCCGCCTTCCCGGCCTCGGCGCCGAGGATGCCGATGATCCGGCCCGCTGGCCCGCCGCCGCCCGGCCGTTCCGCCTCCTCCTCGACAGCCCCGACAGCGAGCGGCTGGCCATGGTCGCAACCGTCACCCTGCCCAGACCCGGCATGCGCGAACGTGACGCCCGCTGGCCCGGCTGGCTGGCCGGAGACGCAGCAGCGCTCGCGCCGCTCTTCCTCCACCCCGGCGGCGCTGCCGCCCAGCGCCACCTTCCGGTCTTCCCGGGTGCCGGCGCCCGCCCTGGGCCGCTCGCCGAGGTCCGGGCCCATCTGCGCCGGCGCGGGGCGGATGGCACGCTGGCCGAGGCCGGCCACGCGCTTCTCGCCATCCGCCACGGCGGTGACACCATCGGCCTCGGCGTCGCCGACGCGCGCGGCCATGTCGTGGTCGCCTTTCCACCGCCTCCGCTCGCGACGCCCAGCCCGGCCGAGGCTGCGGCGGGCAGCTGGCCGCAGCAATGGGATGTCGAGATCCGAGCCTGGTGGGCGCCGCTGCCGTCGGCCGGAACCGGCCTGCCGCCGCTCCTCGAGGACATCGTGGCGCTGTCCACCACTGCGCCGCGTCAGCTCCTCGAAAGCCTCGTGCCGCTGGGCGACGGCAGCCTGCCGTCGCTTCCGCTCCAGACCCTGGTTCACCGCCGCCCGCTCGTGCTGCGCACCCGCGTCAGCGCGGAAGACCCCGGCTCAAGCCTCGTCATGGCCACGCCATGACCCGCCCCGCCGCATCGAAGGGAGACGCATGATGCCCGAATATCTCGCCCCGGGCGTGTTCATCGAGGAAACCTCCTATCGTGCCCGGTCGATCGAGGGGGTCTCCACAACCACGACCGGCTTCGTCGGCGCAGCGCGCACCGGCCCGGTCGCCGGCACCCCCAACATCATCACCTCGCTGACCGAGTATGAGGCGGTCTTCGGCGGCCGCGAGCCACTGGTCCACGACGGCCGGCCGCATCCCAACCACCTGTGGCAGGCGGTCAGGGCCTTCTTCGAGGAAGGCGGCAAGCGGCTCTATGTCGCCCGGGCCTTCACGCCGTCCGGCTACGATCCGGCCACGCCCGGCGACCCCGATTTCGCGATCGACTGTGCCCGGGCCACCAGCCCGCTGCCACCGCTCAACGTCAACCTCCGTGCCCGCTTCCCCGGCGCGAATGGCGAGGCCCGGGTCACCCTCGGGTTCACGCCCTCGCAGAACCGCTTCACCCTCGAGTTCGAGGGCGGCCAGTGGATGGCCCGCGTGCGGGGCGCCCGTCACCTCGATGTCGTCCGCCTCTCCGGCGTGGTGGCCGGCGGCAATCCGGCCAACGGGCTCTACCGGCTCCTCCACGATCCGGTCCAGAACCGCTGGAGCTTCTCCGGGGTCCGCGACGACGGCACCGCGCTCAGCTTCGACATGGCCGAGCTCCAGGCGCTCGACGCAGGCAATCCCCGCTACACCGCGGCCCGGGTGCGCGTGATCACGGCCACGGTCGAGGTCGAACCGGCAACGCCGGGCGCCCTGCCGCTCATCCTTGCCGGTCTCGCGCTCGATCCCGACCATGCCGAGGGCGGGACACCCGACAGCCTGTTCGCGGTCTTTGCCGCCAGCCCGGCCGATCCTGCCCGCGCCCGCACGCTCCCGATCGTGATCGAGGGCCTCTCGGAGACAGAAGCCCGCGCGCTCCGGGACGCTGCGGTTGCCGCGCGCACGGCGGCCAACGCCGCGCGCACCGGCCGGCTGAACGCGCGCAACAATCGCCAGACCGATCGGGATGCCGCGGCCGCGGCGGCTGCCGCCGATTCGGCCGATCCGGCGCTCGCCGCGGCGCTCGAGGCCGCCGAAGCCGCGCTCGCGCAGGCCCAGCGCGAGCTCGACGCCGCCGATGCCCTGCTCGCCCAGCGGACCGCCGAGCGCGACGCGGCCGAAGCCACGCTCGCCTCGGCGCTCGGTTCCGGCGGCCCTCCCGATGGCCTTGCCTTCCTGCGCGGCTACATCGCCCCCGCCGCCGCGGACAACCGCTTCACCCTTGCCGATCTCGATTCCGAGACGGAGGAGGCCGCGGCCCGGCGCCGCGCCCGTTTCGTCCTGACCGGCGGCAGCGACGGCCAGCGCCCGGTGCCCGATGCCTACGAAGGCCGCATCCTTTCGACGGATCTGCCCACCGGTCTGCGGCAGTTCGAGAGCGTCGAGGACATCTCGATCGTCGCTGCTCCCGGTTCGACTGCCGCCGCCGTGCCGGAAGCCGAGGCGCAGGCGATCGCCAACGCCCTCATCACCCACTGCCGGCGGATGCGCTACCGGATCGCCGTCCTCGACAGCCGGGAAGACGCGGCCATCGCCGAGGTCCGGGCCTGGCGCGCCCGCTTCGACAGCTCGCATGCCGCCCTCTACTATCCCTGGGTCCGGATCCTCGACCCCTCGACCGGCCAGCCGGGCCACCAGCCGCCCTCGGGCTTCGTCGCCGGCATCTACGCGAGGAACGACATCGCCCGGGCGGTGTGGAAGGCCCCGGCGAACGAGGTGGTGAACCTCGCGATCGGCTTCGAGCGCTTCCTCAACACCGCCCAGCAGGAAGTGCTCAACCCGGAAGGCATCAACTGCTTCCGCTTCTTCGAGGGGCGCGGGATGCGGCTGTGGGGCGCGCGCACCGTCTCGTCCGACCCCGAGTGGAAATATGTGAACCTGCGCAGATATTTCGCCTATCTCGAGCGGTCGATCGAGCGCGGCACCCAATGGGCCGTCTTCGAGCCCAACGGCGAGCGGCTGTGGGCGAACGTGCGGCGCACCATCGAGGATTTCCTGCTCAACGAATGGCAGAACGGCGCCCTCCTCGGGGAGCGGCCCGAAAAGGCCTATTTCGTCAAGTGCGACCGCTCCACCATGTCGCAGAACGACCTCGATAACGGCCGGCTCGTCTGCCAGGTCGGCGTCGCTCCGCTGCGCCCGGCCGAGTTCGTCATCTTCCGCATCGGCCAGTGGACGGCCGACCGCAAGGCCTGACCCGCGAAAGGAGAACCCTGATGGCCGTGCTCCGCGATCGCCCCTATGTCCAGTTCAACTTCCTCGTGAACCTCGGCGACGGCGAAACCGAGGGGCCGGACGCCGGCTTCCAGGAAGTCTCGGGCATCGGGATGGAAGTGACGGTTGCCGAATACCGGAACGGCAACCACAGGGAAAACTCGGTGATGAAGATCACCGGCATGAACAAGTCGACCGACGTGACGCTCAAGCGCGGCGTCATCGGGTCCCTGAAACTCTACAGCTGGCTCAACGAGATCCGGAACGGCAACCAGAACGCGCGGCGCACCGTCACCATCACGCTCAAGAACGAGGACCACAGCCAGGATGTCCTCACCTGGAAGCTCCAGAACGCCCGGATCATCAAGCACACCTCCGGCCCGCTGAACGCCAAGGGCACCGATGTCGCCATGGAGGAGCTTGTGCTCGCCTACGAGCGGCTGGAGATGGAATAGGATCGTGGCGACCGCGGCCCGCCTTCCTGCCGTCGAGGTGGTGGCAGCGCCCCGGCCGCTCCCGGCCGCGCTGCCCCGGCTCGACATTGCCGTGTTCGCCGGCTTTGCCGAGCGCGGACCCTGCCATGTCCCGGTCCGGATCGGCAGCCTGTCCGACTTCGTCTCCACCTTCGGCGGCCATCTTCCGCTCGCGCTCAATCCCGCGACCGGCACGGTCGCCGAGGCCGGGCTCGCTCCAGGCGTTGCCGCCTTCTTCGCGGGCGGAGGCAGGGAATGCCACGTCATCCGCCTTGCCCGCACTGCCGAGAGCGACGCCCGCTGGCAGGCGGTCGCGGGACGGCCGCCGCAGCCCGCCGACCAGGCCGAGGCCGGCTGCTTCCCGCTTGCCGCGCTCCTCGCCGGAGCCCCTGCCGAGCGCTTCGCGCCGCAGCTGGTGGCCTCGAGCGTGGGAAGCTGGTCCGACCGGCTGCTGCTGCACGCGCGGGTCAGCGCCTTCCCGGCTGGCGCTGCGGGGTGGGACCCGCTGCCCGGGGGCGTGCGGCTGCGGGCTCCGGCCGGCGTGGCGGCTGGCGACCTCGTCGCCTTCACCGAACCGGGCGGCGAGGTCCGTCACCTGGTCGCGGTCCGCGCCGATGGCGCCGATCTGCTCCTCGTCCACGCCGGATCCCATGTGCCGGCGGATCCCGGCTCTGCCGGGCTGCCGCGTCCGGTCGAGGTCCGCCGCGCGCCCGGAGCGGATCCCGAACCCGCAACCCTTGCCGCCGCCGCCGGTGCGTTCCGGCTCGAGACCCCCGGGGCAGCCGCAATCCACCCGGGGGACTGGCTTTCGGTCACGGCGTCCGGGCTCGATCTCCTCCTCCTCGTCCAGGGTTCCGGCGGGAGCGCCGTCACGGGCCGGGGCTTTTCCGCGCGCCCACCGCTCCTCCCCGATCCTGGGGCGACCCTTGCCGTCCTCAGGCTCGATCTCGAGATCGAGGAGGGGCAGCGCCGCACGCGCCTCGCCGGCCTCGGGCTCACCCCCTTGGCGCCGGCAAGCCTCTGGGGTCTGGCTGGCCAGCCGCTCGCCTTCGACCCCCGCCCCTCCGGTCTCGACGGTCTGGCCGCCCGCTTCGGCGCGGACGCGCTCTCGCCGCGCGAGCGCGCCCTGCTCGGCACCGCCATCCTGCCGCTCGGACTTTCCGACCGCTTCGAGGTCCAGCCTTCGGTCCGCCATTCCGGCCGTCCGCCGCTCGCCCGCGACGGCCTCTCCGCCCTCGACGAGACCATCTTCCTCGATCCGGCTCTTGCGTCTCTCGAGGCCATCGCGGTTGCCCGCAGCGCCCGCCAGCTCGCCCATGTCGAGGGCGTGGCGCTCCTCGGCCTGCACGCCGCAGCACCCCTGCTCGACGGCAGCGCCGATGCGCCCGCCCTGCTCGCCGTGCCCGATTGCGCCCAGGGCCCCTTCATGCCCGCACCCGGGCTCGGGCCGGCGCCGACGATTCCGCCAGCCCCCGCGCCGCCTGACTGGGAAGGCCCGTTCGGCGCTTGCGCGCCGCCCCCTGCCACGCCGCCGCTTGCCGGCCCTTCCGGTCCGGTTGCCAACCGGCCCTTCCGCCTTGCCTGGCCGCTCCAGCCCGCCGGCGTGACCTTGCGGCTCGAGGAAGCCGGCGATCCCGGCTTCGCCGGCGCGATCGCCCTCGGCGGCCTCGAGCCGGATGGCGTCACCCTTGCTGCCAGGCCTCCCGGGCATCACTTCTTCCGCCTGCGCGCCGAGCAGGGGGGCCTTGCCAGCGGCTGGTCGACGCTTGCCGTCACCGTCGCGCAGGCCGGCCATGTCGTGGCGTCCGGCGGCCCGGCCCGCGCTGCCGCAGCCGCAGTCCGCCAGCGGGTGCGGGTCGGTCTCGTCCGGCTCGCCGCCGGCACGGGCGAGGCGCTTGCGCTCCTCTCCTTCCCGCCCGATGCCGATGCTGCGGCCGAAGCCGCCGACTTCGCGCGGCTCGCGCCGGGCGCCGGCAGCATCGACCGTCTGGGCGCGCCGGAAGGCGCAGCGCTCTCCCATGCGCTTGCCATCCATCCCTGGCTTCGTCCGCTCACGGGGGAAGGTGGGGGAATGCCCCCCGAAGGCGCGGTCGCCGCTGCCATCGCCGCGCGTGCCGCCCGCCCGTTCGTCTCCCCTGCCAACGCAAGGCTCGCTGCCGCTGGCCGCATTCCCCCACTGGTCAGGCCCGGCGAGGCGGAAGCGCTTCTCGCCGCGGCGGTCGCTCCCGTCTGGCCCACGCCATCGGGGCCGATCCTTCTCGACCAGCCGCTGCTCTCCCTTGGCACCGGCCACCCGGTCAGCGAGGTCTCGACGCGCCTGCTCCTCATCCGCCTGCGCCGCGCACTCCTTGCCGCCGGGCAGCCGCTCGTCTTCGAGCCCCTGTCCGACGCCACCCGCCGTGGCCTCGAGCGCGCGCTCGATGCCGTGCTGGCGCGCTTCGCCCGCGCCGGCGCGCTCGGCCGGGCCGGAGCCCGCGTGCCCTACCGCCTCGTCGTCACGGACCACCCGGGCGACCGCGACTCCGGCCGGCTGGTCGCCGAGCTGAGCATCGCGCCGGCAGCCCCGGTGCGCGCGCTTGCCCTCACCCTCGAGCTTCGCCCCGGCGCGCTCGCTCTTGCCGAGGCTGCGGCATGATGCGCCCGGTCCTCGCCTTCAACTTCGCCGTCGAGATCACGCCCGACGGCGCCTCGGCCCCGCTGGTCGCCGCCGCCTTCGCCGAATGCGATGGCCTCGAACTGACGATGGAGGCACGGACGCTGCGCGAGGGCGGGGCCAATGATCGCGTCATTCGCCTCGCCGGGCCGGTCAGCTACGGCAACCTGACCCTGAAGCGCGGTCTCACCCGCGACTTCGGCCTCTGGGCCTGGGTGCAGGACTGCCTCGACGATCCGGCCAGGCGCGCCCAGGCCGAGGTCGTCCTGCTCGGCGCCGACGGGCAGGAGGAAGTCGCCCGCTTCTGGGTCCACCGCTGCCTGCCGGTCAAGCTCAAGGCCCCGGCGCTCAACGCGAAGGACGGCGGCATCGCCGTCGAGGAGCTGCAACTCGCCTACGAGCGGTTCGAGCTGGCCCAGCCCGGGGGTGCGTCATGAGCCGCGCGACCAGCCGCCCGCCGCTCGCCCGCGCCCGCTTCATCGAGCTGGCCCAGGATCTCGCCAGCGAGGCCCCCGGCGGCAAGGCCTTCGATGTCCAGTTCAACCCGGAGAGCCTGAAGCTCGCCTTCGCCAACGAGGTGAAGCAGCCCGCTGCGTCCGATGCGCCCGAAGGCGGCGCCGACACGGCCGCCGGCACCGCCGGCATCCAGTTCGTCGGCGCCGGCACCACCAAGCTCGCGATGACCCTCTGGTTCGACGTGACCGGCGAAATGGCCAATCCGGTCGACGATGTCCGCCGCCTGACCGCCGACGTGCTCCACTTCATGAAGCCCCGCCCGGTCGAGGGCGAGGAAGGCAAGGTCGCCCCCCCGGGGCTGCGGGTCTCCTGGGGCAGCTTCCTGTTCGACGGTGTCGTCGAAAGCCTCGAGGAGACGCTCGACTGGTTCTCCCCCGCCGGCCTGCCGCTGCGGGCCAGCATCGCGCTTTCGATGGTGCAGCAGAAGATCCTCGTCCCCGAATTCGCGCCGGCAACTCCCGGCGCGCCCCGGGCAAGGCCGCGCCCCTTCACGCCGGCGCGCGCCGGCCAGAGCCTCCAGGCCATGGCGACGGCCGCGGGCGCGTCCGCACCCTGGCAGGCGATCGCCGCCGGCAACGGGATCGAGGACCCGCTCAGGCTTCCGGCGGGCACGCCGATCGATCTCGGCGCGCGTGCGCCCGGATTCCTGCGCACGGGAGGCAGAGGCTGATGGCGGTCGAGATTGGCGAACTGGAAACCCGGGTGGAGGCGCCGCTTCCGGACGAGCAGGCGAAGCGCCGGCCGGCCGCCGCACCCGACCGGCAGACGCTCGGTGCACTGCTGCGGCGCCATCTCGCCCGCCGCGCCCGGCTGGCGGCGGACTGACCCGCCATGGCCGTGCCGGCTGCCATTCCGCTCCGCGCCGCCCGGCCCACCGTCGCCATCGACGGCTCGCGCGTCGCCGAGCTCGAGGCCGGTCTTCTCGCCTATCTGCTCGAGGATTCGCTTTCGGGCATCGCCTCGGCCGAAGTGACCTTCGGCAACTGGGGCGGGCCAGATGGCCCCGGCTTTCGCCACTTCGGCCGCGACACCCTCGAGTTCGGCAGGCGCCTCTCGCTCGCGCTCGCCGGCGCCAGCCTGTTCGAGGGCCGCATCACTGCGCTCGAGGGCGAGTTCCCCGAGGGCGGCGCGCCGCGCATCACGGTCCTTGCCGAGGATGCCCTGCAGGATCTTCGCATGACGCGGCGCACGCGGGTGTTCGAGAACCGGTCGCTCGCCGACATCGCCCGCACCATCGCCGCCGATCACGGCCTCGAGGCCGACATCCGCCTCGCCGATTCCGCGCGAAGCACGATCGCCCAGCTGAACCTGTCCGATCTCGCCTTCCTCGACGGCGAGGCCCGCCCGCTCGGGGCCGAGGTGCGGATTGCCGATGGGCGCCTCACCCTCGATGTCGCCGGCCGCGGCACGGCGATCCCGCTGCGCTGGTCGGGAACCCTCAGGGAGTTCCGCGCCACCGCCGACCTTGCCGGCCAGCGGACCCGCATCGCTGCCGCCGGCTGGGACCCTGGCCAGAAGACGCCCGCCTCCCACGAGGCGACCGCCGACATCCTCGCCTCCGAACTCGATGGCGGCGAATCGGGCCCGGCACTGCTCGCGCGCATCTTCGGCGAACGCCGCGACACGCTCGCCCATCTCGCGCCCGCAACCGCCGCCGAGGCCCGCGCACTCGCCGAAGCGGTCATGCGGCAACGGGCGCGGGCCTTCCTTTCCGGCGAGGGGATCGCCGAGACCGACGCGGCGCTGAAGGCCGGCGCCACCGTCGCGCTTGCCGGGCTCGGCCCGCTCTTCGATGGCGACTGGCGCCTCACGGCCGTCACCCACCTGTTCGACACCGCCGAGGGCGCGCGCAGCCACATCCGCTGCACCCGCGCCGGGCTCGGCAGGGAAGGGCAGTCATGAGCGGCTCCACCCTCCTTGCCGATCCGGCGCCCGCGGCGGCTCCCGCGCCGGCGCGCTGGTACGGCGTCGTCCCGGCGCTCGTCACCGATCTCGTCGATCCCGCCGGCCAGGGCCGCATCCGCATCCGCCTGCCCTGGAGCCCCGACAGCGCCGGTGCCGGCTACGACGCCTGGGCCCGGGTCGCGACGCTCTTTGCCGGGAACGACCGCGGCAGCTGGTTCCAGCCCGACGTCGATGACGAGGTGCTCGTCGCCTTCCTCCACGGCTCCCCCCACCATCCCGTCATCCTCGGCGGCATGTGGAACGGGGCGGATGCGCCGCCCGTCGCGGCCGAGGCCGCCAACAGGATCAAGATGCTGAAGACCCGGCGCGGCGTCACCGTGACGCTGACCGACGAGGAGGGCCGCGAGTCGCTGAAGCTCGAGACCCCTGGCGGCCAGGAACTGACGCTGTCCGACGGTCCCGGCAAGGTCGAGATCCGGGATTCCAACGGCAACACGGTCACGCTCGAGGCCGCCGGCATTACCATCAACGCCTCCGCGAAGGTGACCGTCCAGGCCTCGCAGGTCTCGGTCTCGGCCGGCATGGTCGAAGTCTCGGCCGGCATGTCGCGCTTCTCCGGCGTGGTCCAGTGCGACACGCTGATTGCCAGCAGCGTGGTCGCGTCGAGCTACACGCCCGGCGCGGGGAACATCTGGTGAATGCGCCCGGCCCCCTCGTCGCGTCCCGGCGCCACCCGCTCGCCTTCGCCCGGCCGCGTCCGCTCTGGTCGGCTGCGCCAGCGGCCGAGGCGGGCACCGCGCCGCTCATCCTCGGCTTCCGGACCGATGCCTTCATGGACGAGCTGCTCGCCCTTCTCGCCGAGGATCCGCGCGGCATCGCCCGCCACGTCGCCAGACCCGAGACCTGGCGCACGCCGCCCGCCGGGACGAGCACGCCCGACCCGGTCGACCGCGTGCCGCTTCCCGAGGCCACGCGCGCGGCCCGCCGCGCCCGTCGTCTTGCCGCGCCGGTTTCGCTGCCGCCGCCTGCGCCGGCGCCGCTCATCCTCTGGCAGCCGTTTCACCAGCGCCACTATGTCGTCGTCGCAACCCTCGCCTGCGCCGTCCCGGGCCTTCCGGACCGGACCGTCGCGCCGGCGGGCGAGACGGTCGGATTCGTCCTCCGCAGGCTGCTTCCCGATGGCGGCGGCACCGTCTGCGAACATGCCTTCGTCGCCGGCCCGGCACCCGCCTGGCAGCCGGTCGCAGCCGGCGAGGAGGCGCAGCTTGCCGGTGGCGAAGAGCTGCTTCCGGCCTTCCCTCTCGCCCATGCCGACGCCTCGGGCCAGCGGAGGATGTGGGGCGGCGTCGTCCCCGTCGGCCGGCGCGAGGCCTATCTTTCCGCCCCGCGTGGCTCCGCGCCGCGCCGGCTCGCGAGCGTCCAGGCCGAGGCCCTTGCAGGCACCTCGCCCAATCCCGCGCCGGGCCCTTCGGTCCAGGCCAGGCTTGCCGAGTTCCGCACCGATGTCGCCGAGCCGTGGAAGGCGCTCATCACGGCCGTGCAGAAGGCCGCAGCCGACATCGCCGCCGACACCGAGGCCAGTCCGGACGACCGCCGCCGGCAGGTGCACAACCTCAACATGGGCTACCAGCTGCAGAGCTGGCTCCTGCTCGCCGACTGGCTGGCCTTCCTCGACCGGCACCTGCCGGACGTGGCCGCGGCGGTCCGCGCCGGCAGCGCCGGAACCCTCACCGGCCACCCCCGCGACCTCTACGACCTTCTCGACACCCGGATCACCGAGGGCGATCGCGACGCGCTCGTCAACGGCTTCCCGGCCATGGCCGTCGCCCCGGCCACGCCGCCCTACCATCGGTCCCTGCGCGCCGCGCTCGCCGCAATCGACGGCCGGCTTGCCGAGCTCGAGGCGCTCGAGACCCTCTACCGCGCCGACGCGCCTGCTGCCGAGCGCGCACGCTGGCCGGGCTTTCACGCGCTTCTTGCCGGCATCGGCCTCGACGCGGCGGGAAGCCGCGGCTCGGTCCAGGCGCTCGGCGCCTTCCGCCTGCTCGCCGCAATCCCGGGCGCGCCGCCGCCGGAAAGCCTGCTTGCCGCCCCGCCCAGCAGCCTCGCCGTCGATCCCAACCTCGTCGAGCGCCTCGTGGCACTGACCGGCCGTGCCCTGCCGCCGGGGCCCGAGCCGACGGCCCGGCCGCTGCCCTTCGCGCAGGCGCTCGCCGACACGCTCCGCCAGGCCCCCGGGGACGAGGGCGTGTTCCGCATCCGCTTCGTCCACCTGAACCCCGACTGCGGCCCGCTCCACCCACCCACCGTCTCGGCCCCCACGGCCGATTTCCGCATGGGCGCGGTTCTCGACCCGGATGCTCCGGTCCGCCCGGTCCGCATCAGCCTCCCGCGCGACACCACACCGGCCGCGCTCCGCCGGCAGCCCAAGGGCGCCGCCTTCGTCCTCTCCGACATCCTCTGCGGCCAGGTTGCGCGCGCCCGCGGCCTCGGCCTCATCGACCTCATCCGCCACGTCCTCCCCTGGCCGCTCCACAAGGAGCTCGACCTCGGTGACGGATCCGGGTGCAAGTCGGGCGCCGGCGACATCGGCATGATCTGCTCGCTGTCCATCCCGATCGTCACGCTGTGCGCCCTCATCCTGCTCATGATCATCGTGAGCCTGCTCGACTTCATCTTCCGCTGGCTGCCCTGGTGCATCCAGTGCCTGCCGGTTCCCGGCCTCAAGGCGAAGGGGCAGGGCACATGAGCGCGCGCCCCGATCCGCTCGGCCAGGGCCTCGGCTTTCCGCTCCGCCCCGATGCTGAGGGCGCCCTTGCCACGGCATCCGGCGAGACCCATGTCGCCCAGTCGATCGCCCTCATCCTGCTGACGGCAGCGGGCGAGCGCGTCGGTCTCTCCCGCTTCGGCGCCGGGCTCGACCGCTTCCTCATGGAACCCAATGTCGCCGGCACCCACGCCCGCATGGCAGAGGCCATCCGGACCGCGATCGGGCGCGACGAGCCGCGCGTCACGCTCGAGGGCATCGACATCGCTGCCGACCCCGAAGCGCCGGACCACGCCCGGGTCACCGTCACGGCGCGGCTCGTCACCAGCGGTGCGCCGCTCGCGACCACGGTCCGGGTGCGCCTCGTTCCCGGAGGCTGGTGATGCCGCTGGCGCTCCCCCCGCCCGAGATCGACCGCCGCCGCTTCCCGGAACTGGTCGCCGAGATGCTGGCCCGCGTTCCGGTGCACACGCCGGAATGGACCGCCACCTCGCCGGCCGATCCGGGCGTGACCCTCCTCCACCTCTTCGCCCATGTGACGGAGAGCCTCCTCTACCGCGCGTCGCTCATCCCCGAACGCAACCGGCTGAAATTCCTGTCCTTGCTGGGAATCGGCCTTGCTCCGGGACGGGAAGCGCGCGGGCTCGTCAGCTTCGCCAACGCCCGCGGCGATCCCGCCGCCTGCCCGATTCCCGCCGGGACGGCGCTGGCCGCCGGCGCCCTCCCGTTCCGCACGACCACCGGCCTCGACGCGCTCCCCGTCGTGCTTGCCCTGTTCCAGAAGATCCCGCTTGCCGACCCGCCCACCGAGCTGGCCGACTACTACCGCCTGCTCTACGCGTCGTGGAACCGGCCGGTTCCCCAGCCGCTCCTCCTCTACGAAACGCGCGCCGTCGAGGGCCCCGTCGATCTCGACCAGGGCCTCGAGGCAGCGCTGTGGGTCGCAGTCCTTGCGCGTCCGGGGCCCGGCGCGCCGGTCACCGCGTCCGCGCTTGCCGGCCGCTTCCTCTCCCTCGGGTTTGCTCCCGCCCCCGACGCCGGGTCCGCCCGGCTCGGCCCGGTCGAGCAGCGCCTCGCCGAAGCGCCGCCGCTCGTCTTCGAGCTTGCCGTCGCCACGCCGCCCTCTGCCGCGGGTGCGCCACCCGGGATCCGGTTCCTGCCGCTTGCCTCCCGCTTCACGACAGATCCGCTCTCGGGGGCGACCGTCGCCGAGCTGGCCCTTCCGGGCGATGCTGCGTCCTTCAGCCCGTTCGCCGATCTCGCCCCGCTCGAAGCCGGCGTCGGCGCGCTTCCACCGCTCCTCGATGCCCCTGACCTCGCTGCCCGGCTGATCGGCTGGATCCGCATCCGGCCCGGACGGGTCCGCCGCCTCGCCCATCTTTCCGTCAACGCTGCCCTTGCCCGCCAGGTGGAGGATGTCTCGGGCGAACGGCTGCCCGACGGGGACGGCAGCCCGGGCCAGCTCCGCCAGCTCGCCCGCCGTCCCGTCATTCCGGGATCGCTCCGCCTCACGTCGATCGAGAACGGAACGCAGGTCGCCTGGACCGTGGTCGACGAGCTCGCCGCGTGCGCCGGGGAAGCGCCGCTCCCGGGCAGCGCGCCGGCCTTCGCCCCGGCAACGGCCGTCATGCTCGATGCCGAGGCCGGGCTGCTCCGGTTCGGCGACGGCATGGCCGGCCGCCGGCCGCCGGCAGGGGCCATCCTCCACGCCGCCTACGAGGTCTGTGCGGGCGCCGCCGGAAATGTCGGCCCCGGCGCCCTTACGGCTGGTCCGTCGGTCCCGGCAGGCGTGACGGCCACCAACCCGCTGGCGTTCACCGGCGGTGCCGACCCGGAGGGCATCGAGGAAGGCGACCTCCATGTCCGCCGCATGCTCTCCCACCGCGACCGTCTCGTCACGGCCGACGATTTCGCCGCCATCGCCTGGCGCACACCCGGCGTTGCCATGGGACGGGTCGAGCTCATTCCGGCAAGCCATCCCGAGGTCGCCCCCGGCGTTGCCGGCACCGCGCCCGGTGCCGTGACCCTCATCGTCCTTCCTGCGGCCGCAAGCTCCCCCGGCGCCACGCCCCGGCCCGATCCCGCATTCCTCGCGGCCGTCTGCCACCATCTCGAGCCCCGCCGGCTGGTCACCACCGAGCTCGTCATCCGCGGGCCGGACTATGCTCCGCTGTGGCTCTCGGTCGGAGTCTCGGTGGCCGGTGGCTTCGACGCCGAAGCCGTCAGGGCAGCGGTCGCTTCCCGGCTCGCTGTCCTGCTCTCTCCCCTGCCGCCTCCGGGAACTCCGCTGTCCGCGCTGCTGGGCACGCTCTATGGCCCCGCGCCCGATCCGGCGCTGCGCGGCTGGCCGCTGGGTGGCACGGTCCGCGCCCGGATGCTCGCCGCCGAGGCGGCGCGCGTGCCCGGCTGCCTCGCAGTCGAGGGCCTGCTGATTGCCCGCGGCAGCGGCCCTGCCGTCGAGGATGTCCCGCTCGCCGGCCTCGAGCTTCCGGAAATCCGCGGGATCAGCGTCACCATCGGCGATCCCCTCCCGCTCGACCTGGTGCGCGGCACGGCGCCGCCGGAGACTCCCGCCGGCCCGCCGATGCTGCCGGTCCCCATCGTGCCGGAGACCTGCTGATGCGCCCGGCACCCCGAGGCGAGGGCCTGAACGCCAACGGCAGCCGGTTCCACCTGCTGCTCGGGGCCGACTGGGCGGAGGCAAGCTGCGGCGGCCGCCCGCTCGGCACGCTCTGGTCCCTGCCGGACACGCCCGACTGGCCCGTTCCCGGCCGCCATGGCGCGCTCACGCTGCCATCCCGCCCGCCGCACTGGGTCGAGGCCACCACCCCGGCGCCGCCAGAGACGGCCCGGCGCGGCGCCGCCGCCGACCGCCACGGCAATCTCTACCGGGTCGACGCAGCAGGCACCGGAGTCCGCATCATCTCCTCTGGCACCGGCGCCGACGCGCCCTTCTGGCCCGACCCTCGCGACCGTCCGCTGCGCCCTGGCCCCTTCGGTGACGCGGCTCCGCCGCCACCGCCCGGCGGAACCCTCGGGCCGCTCCTCGTCACCGCCGACCACCGGCTCGTCGCCACGCTGCGGATCCCGGGCGCGCCCGACAGCCTGCTCGCCTTCGATCTCGTCTGCGGCGGTCCGCCCACCCGCCACCAGCCTGCCGGCGCCTTCGCCATCCGCGCCCTTGCCGCCGCTCCCGATGGCGGCCTCTGGCTCGTCGACGGGGCAAGCCGCGCCATCTTCGCCCTCGACCGCGGCTTCGCCATCCGGGGCCAGACGGAACCCGCCCCCGTTCCGGAGGCCTTCCAGCCCGATCCCGGGGCCTCGCCGCGCCTCCGTCCCGGCATTGCCGTGCCGTCCGGCCTTGCGACCGGCGCCGCCGATCCGGTCGCCCTTGCGCCCCTGCCCGATGGCAGCCTGCTCCTGCTCGACGCCGGGCCGCCCGCCCGGCTGCTCCGCGTCACCGCAAGCGGCAGCCTTGCCATTCCGGCGAGCGATCGGCCCCATCGCCACATGGCCGCCCGCCTGCTCGCGGATGGCCGGGTCGAGGTCACGCTTGCGGGTGCACCCGGCCAGACCGCGGACCGCTTCCACCTCGTCGCAGACCCTGCGGCGCCGGCGGCGTGGCGGGCCTCCCGCGTGGCTGCGATCCATCCGCTGCGGCGTTTCGGCGGCCGCGCCCTCCTCGTCGCCGGTTCCCATGTCCTCTATGACAGCGGTGCCGAGCCCCCTTCCTTCGTCCCCGTCGTGGCGCTGCGCGGCGGCGCCTTCGCGCGGGCCGCCAGCCTCGAAACCCCCGTGCTCGACAGCGGGATCTCCGGCTGCACCTGGGATCGCCTGCGCCTTGATGCCTGCGTCCCGCCCGGCAGCGCCCTGCGCGTCGAAGCCATGGCGGCCGAGACCGCCGATGCCCTGGCTGTCGCCGGCGCCTGGCGCGCGCAGCCCACCCCCTACCCCAATGGCGATGGCGGCGACCGGCCCGCGCACCATGGCGCCAGCGGCTTCGGCGCCGAAGCCGGCGGCTGGGCCGTTCACGACACCCTCCTCCAGGGTGTCGAGGGGCGTTTCGCAAGGTTCCGGATCACGCTCGAGGGCGACGGCCGCGTCACGCCCGCGCTCCATGCGCTTCGCGCCTGGTTCCCGCGGTTCTCCTGGAGCGAGCGCTTCCTCCCGGCCGTCTTCCGGGCAACCCCGGCCGATGCCGACTTCCTCGACCGCTTCCTCGCCAGCTTCGAAGGCGTTGCAACGGGCATCGAGGACCGGATCGCCCGCGCCGACCTGCTGCTCGACCCGCGCACCGCGCCCGCCGACGCGCTGCCCTGGCTTGCGCGCTGGTTCGATCTCGCCTTCGATCCCCTGCTCGACACCGGCCGCCGTCGCCTCTTCCTTGCCCATGCCATGCAGGCCTTCGGCTGGCGCGGCACCATCGCCGGCATCCGGGCCGCGCTTCGCCTCGCCTTCGAACCTTCACCCGGCCCCCATGTCTTCGCGATGACCGCCTCGCCCCCGCCCGGCGGAATCCGCATCATCGAGGCCTTCCGCACCCGCGGACGCCTGCCGCCGCTCACGCCCGCCAATGACCGCCCCGCCCCCGTCACGCCCTTCACGGCCATCGAGGCCGGGCCCGAACTTCCCCCCTGGACTCCCGGCGAAGGCGTGCCGGGCCTGGTGCTCCGCCTCGCCCGCGCCGAAGGCCGGGCCGCCCCCACCGCCGATGCGCTTGCCCGGCCGCTCGCGCTTGACGGCAGCGGCTGGGGCCCGGGATTTCCGGCGGTCGTCACGGCCGCGTTCGGCTTCCTCCCCAGGCTCGGACCGGCCGAGGCCGAACGCTGGGCCGCCTTCCAGCGCTGCCGCGCGCCCAAGGCGGCTCCGGCCCCGCTGCCCGAAGGCGCCATCCCCGCACCTCTCCAGCCCGCCTGGTCGGCCTATTGCGTCGAGCCCTGGGGCCCGCGCGCAGCCTGGGCCCGCTTCCTCGCCCGCCGCCATGGCAGCATCGCCCGCCTGAACGCCGCCTGGGGCACCGGCTTTGCCGATCTCGCCCAGGTCCCGCTTCCGGCAACCTACCCGGCATCGGCCATCCACGCCGCGGACTGGCTTCTCTTCGAGGGCCGGCTTGAACCGCTCGAGGCGGCGGCCCACCGCTTCACCGTGCTGCTCCCGCGCGACCGGCTCGATCCCTCGCCCGAGGCCGAGGCGCGGGCGCTCGCGCTCGCGCGGCGCATCGTCGAGGTCGAGAAGCCCGCCCACACCGTCTTCGATGTCCGCTTCTACTGGGCGATGAACCGGGTCGGCGAAGCCCTCATCGGCGATGGCATTCCCCTGGGGCCGGGCGCCCGTGCCCCCGAGCTCAACCCGCGCGCCATCCTCGGCCGCGCCCAGGTCGGTGCGGCCTTCCTTGGCTCCGGCCGCGCCACTGCCATCGCCCCGGCCGAGGGGAAGGAGACCCTGCCATGACCGGCTGCTGCAGCTTCAGCCCCGTCCTTGTCTCGCCGGCGACCGACCCGACCCGCCACGTCAATTTCGTCAGCGGCATGGTGCTTGGCGTCGACGACTACGCCCAGGAATTCGCCTACCACAGCGCCCGCGACCAGTGGATCGTCCGCGATGCGCTTGGCTATGGCGTTCTCGCCGGGCTGGCCGTTTCGGTCGAGGAGGATGGCGGCCTCGGCCCGCGCGTGCGCGTTGCTGCCGGAAGCGCCGCCGTGCCCTCGGGCCAGCTCGTCTGCGTGCCGCGCGACCAGTGCGCCAGCCTCAACGCCTGGCTGGCCGTGCCCGAGGTCGCCGCCCGCGTCGCCGCCCTCGCCGCCGGGAACGCGCCCCCCACCGAGGCGACCCTCAGCGTCCACGTCACGCTGTGCTACCGCGACTGCAAGGTTGCGCCCGTCCCCATCCCCGGCGAGCCCTGCCGCAGCGAGGAGGAGCTGATGCACCCCTCCCGCATCGCCGACGACTTTGCTCTCGGGCTCGCCTTCGAGCCGCCGCCGATGACCGAGCGGGCCGCGCTGGAGGCCCTCGCGCTTGGCCTTGCCCAGGCGGTCGATGACACGACGCTCGCCACCGACGCCGCCGCACTCGCCAGCGCCCGCGACAGCCTTTCGGCCCGCGCGCTCGTGGCGGCCGGCGTCGTCCCTCCCGATCCGGCGCTTGCTGTGCCGCTTTCGCTCCACCCGGACCTCCGCGATCCGCTCGCCGCGCTGCTGCCGCACCACTGGGTCACCGTTCTCCGCCCCCGGGTGATGGCGGTGCGCTGCCCCGATGCACCCGCCGCGGCCGACCAGTGCCTGCTCATCGCCACCCTCGACATTCCCGTCATCGAGGCTCCCGGCGGCTGGGTGGTGAACGGCCCGCCCGGCAGCGCCGCTTCGGCGATTGCCGTCACCGCTGTCGCCCCGGCCCTTCTGCTCTCGGCCATGGCCGCCGGCCGCCTCGGGACGCCGCCGCTGCTGCCTCTGCTCGCCGCACCCCCAGCCGCGCCGCCAGCGCCTGCACCAGCCGGGCCCGCCCTCGTCATCCAGACGCTCGAGCGCAACGGCGCCATCGCCGCAGGCACCAAGCTTGCCATCCTCGAAGGCGGGCTGCGCGTCACCTTGCCCGACCCGACGCGCCTGCCCGCTGGCAGCACCCTCGTCGTCAAGTCGATGGCCAGCGTCCCCTCGCGTCTCGCCCCACCCGCCGGCAGCATCGACCAGCGCCCGGCGCTCGTGCTGCGTGGCTTCCAGGCCGCCACCTTCATGGCCGACGGCAGCGGCCGCTGGCTCGTCACGGGTCTCACGGCCGCGCCCGCCGCCGATTCGGTCTTCACCGGTCCGGGGAGGCCGTCATGACCAGCTCCACCACCGCCGCCGAACCCTTGCGCCTCGGCGCCATGGCCGACAGCGTCTCCGACATCCACTTCTTCAACGGCCGGCTGCTCACCGCCGCCGATCTCTCGGCCGAGCAGGCGGCGCGGGAGGATGCCGACCGCACCCTGGCCCGCGGGCTCGGGTCCGGCGTGGTCGAGGGCCTCGAGGTCGCGCTCCTTCCTCCTGATGCCGAGGGCCCTGCGCTCCGCATCGCACCCGGCCTCGGCCTCACGCCGGCGGGCCACCTTCTCCGGCTTGATGCGCCGCGCCGGCTTCTCCTCGCCCGCCCGCCCGAGCCGCCCGCCGCCAGCCCCTCGCCGCACGGCTTTGCCGCCTGCCAGCCCGCCGGCACCGGAATCTACGTGGCCGGCGCTGGCCTCTATCTCCTCGTCGCGACGCCTGCCGCCCGCACGGCCGGCCGTGCGCCCGTCACCAGCCTCTCCGGCTCGGCCGGGTCGTGCAACGCCGACCGCCGGGTCCATGGCGTCGCCTTTGCCCTCCTCGCCATTCCCTTCCACCTCCTCCCCGGCCTGACGCTGGCCGATGCGGACGCCCGCAACCGCGTCGCCTACCGCTGCTTCGGGGCCGGCGTCCTCGCGCGCCACGCGACCGACCTCATGGCCCGGGGCGACCGCAGCGATGATCTTCTCGAAGCCCTCCGCCCGCATGGCCTCGGCCCTGCCATGCTGCCGCTCGCGCTTCTTGCCGTCACCGGGAGCCTGACGCCCGCCTTCCTCGACATGTGGGCGGTCCGCCGGCCTGCCGCCCTTGCCGACGCCGGCGCGAACCCCCTGGAGTCGCTCGCCGCGCCGCGCCGGATCGCCGTTGGCCGCGCCATGCTCCTCCAGTTCGAGGGCGAGCGCGCCGACCGCCTCGGCCGCGCCTCCGCGCCCGGCGCCATCCGCGCGCGCATCCATTTCCGCCACCTGCCCCCGGTCGGCCTGCTCCCCTTCCTCTCCGCCGCCGGCGCCCTCCAGTTCCTCGAGGGGATGACGGTGCGCGGGCCCGTCCACCTGACCGCCGCCCAGGTCGAGCCCCTGCTGCGCCAGAGCCTTGCGGCGCCCGCAATCGACACGGCCTCCGACGAGCTGGTCTGGCTCTACGCAGTCGCCGAGAACCGCCTCGCCGCGGCCGACCCTTCGCCCCCCGAACGCTATCATCTCTTCGCCAGCGGACACCTCGCCTACGCGGCCGACGCCCGCTTCAACCTCCACCGCTTCGACGCTGCCAACGTCGCCATCGCCTGAGGAGCCCGCAATGGCCAGCCAGCCGCCCGCCACCGCCGGCATGACCATCACCGCCACCGCCGACCGGCTCTGGCAGACCGTCGAGGCCATCCTCGGCCGGGCGCTGACCGAGGCCGAGCGCGGCAGCTTCACCACCCGCCTCGCCGGCCTCAGCTTCGCGCCCGTCCAGCCCGGCGATCTCATCACCGCCGATCTCTTCAACGCGCTGCGCGCCGACGTGAACGACCTCGCCATCCGCCTCGCCGCGCTCGAGGGGGCGGCCGGCGGCCCGGTCATCGACCGCATCCTCCCCGAAACCGGCCCGATCCGCGCCGGCGGCCTCATCACCATCGTCGGCCGCAATTTCGCCAGCGCCCCGCGCAGCAACCGTGTCCTCTTCGACGGGGTGGACGTGCCCGGCATCCGGCTCGATTCCACTCCGGCCGCGCTCTCGCTTCCCGTTCCCCTTACGCTTGCCGGCCTGCCGCGCAGCATCGACATCCAGGTAGAGACGCCGGAGGGCCGCCGCTCGCCGCCGCGCCCGGTCCGCATCGAGCCGCAGGTCCGGGTCCAGGACGGCAGCTTCCCGATCCAGCCGGTGAGCGGCCCCACCGGCAATGTCGCCGTCAACCAGCTCCTCTCCTTCGCCTGGGATGTGACCGCCCAGACCCTCTTCGCCGACACCCTGACGCTTGCAGTCCAGCTTTCCGGCCTCGTCGGCGCCTCCGAGGCCGCCTGGCGCGACACGCTGGCCATCACGCCGGCAAGCCCCATGCCCATCGAGGCCGGCCAGACCCGCCGCGTCACGGTCGCCATCCGCGTGCCCCCCGGCGCAACCGCAGCCGACCTCCGCCTCGCCGTCACCAGCGAGTCCGGCACCATCAGCAACCAGTCCGACATCGTCGAGATCCGCGTCGGCGCCCCGGTCGACGTCTCGGACCCGCGTGTCGCCTTCGCCTTCGATTTCGGCCCCTTCGTCAGCCCTTCCTCCAATGTTCGCCCGGGCATGGTCACGATCGAGGGCGTCACCTCGCAAGGCATCCATGTCCGCGCCGGCCGCAGCGGCAGCCTCATCGTCCGCGTGACCGACCAGCGCGCGGCCGGCGGCCCCGCCGGAAGCTATGCCCATGCGGCCGCGCTGTCCTCCGGCACGGCGGCCAACTGGGCCTTCAGCTGCACGCCTGCGGCCGGCTCCATCGCCGCCGGGGACAATGCCGACATCGAGCTCGGCATCGAGAACCGCGCCGGCGCGGTCGGCTCCACGGCCCGGCTGCGCTTCGAAAGCCGCCAGACGTCGAGCGCCGGTGGCCTCGCGCCCTACACCGGCTTCCTCACCATCCCCCTCGAAATCGTTGCCTGAAAGGACCGGCCATGACCACGCTCAGCTTCGGCGACTCCGACGGTGTCACCGGCGCCCCCACCATGGATGGCTTCATCGACCATGACTTCATGGCAACCAATGAGCCAGGGGAGCCGGGCTACACCAACGGCTTCCGCCGCACCTTCGATGGCGGCACCCTCTCTCCCGTCATCCTCCAGGGTGTGCGCGTCGCCTCGGGTGACAGGCTCGTCATCGGCATCCTCGCCCGCCTCGACAACAGCTTCGACGCGAACGACCAGGTCATTCTGGCGCTGAAGCCAACGCCCGGTAGCGGGCAGGGCAGCGCCCGCATGCTCGTCATCCGGCCAGTCCTCGACGGCATCGGGGTCGAGCCCGGTGCCGGCACCGGCGCCAACCAGGTGAAGACCAATGTCCTTCTCCCGGCGGCACGCTGGGATCTCTGGCGCGGCAACGCGACCGGCACCCCCTGGACCCAGCTGTCCTCCGGCCTTCCGGCCATCGACATCCGCGTCCGCAGCTGGAAGCCCCAGCGCCCCGCCGGCAGCCCCGACGAGTGCGCCTGGAGCATCGAGGTCTCCGTGCCGCGCCTCGCCGGGGGGAATGCCAACTGGCTCGACCTTGCCGACGGCTTCGGCGCCTACGCCAACATCGTCCGGGTGAACCCCGAGATCGGCGACCTCCAGAACAGCTTCCCGGCCGGCGCCGAACTGACCGGCGCAGTCGGTCCCAACCTCGCCATCCCCGCCTGGGGCACCGCGCTCATTCCCGCGCTCCAGACCCCGCCCGGCAGCAACCCGGGTCTCGGCATCTCCTTCCCCAACGGCTGGCTTTCCATCGGCGTGCGTCCGCTCGGCGCCGGCGGCGCGCCGGGAAGCCAGATCCGCGGCTCCGGCAGCGCCGACACCCGCGACAACGAGATCATGGCCGTCGTCCGCAACACGGGTCCGGCCGTCACCGGCATCCAGGCGACCTTCGCCTTCGCCAACTGGGGCCTCGGCGTCAGGTGGACCCCGCCGAAGACACTTGCCCCCAACCCGACCGCGCCATCGGCCAACATCGCCACCGGGACCGAGGCGACGCTTTCGACCGTCTGGACCCGCGCCCAGGTCTCGGCCGCCGGCTTCGCCGCCGCCACCCACCAATGCATGACAGCGACCCTGACGGCCTCGAGCAAGGTTAACTTCGTCCAGGTCGCGACCCGCCGCAACATGGACTTCGCAACCCTCTCGGCCATCGAACGCGACGCCGAAGTCAGCACCGAAGGCCTCCCCGACCCGCCCTCGGGCGGGGCCGAGCATGACATCATCCTCCGAAGCTTTGCCCGCGAAATCCGCCTGTCCGACCTCGTCATGGCCCGGCCGGGCACGCTCGGCGCCGAACTCGTCGCCATCGCCTCGGCGACCCTCTCCGAGAGCAGCCGGAACATTCTCGACCAGTTCGATGTCAGCCCTGAGAACCTGTTCGCCGGCAAGGTCCCGGCGGCCGTGCGTCGCGAGCTTGCCGGCGCGCTCAAGGATCATGTCGCCATCGTCTGGCTGACCGAAGGGCTCCGGCGCACCGGCAACAGCCTGACCATTGCCGGCACCACCTACCCGAACCTTGCCTCCGAACTGGGCTCCTTCGGCTTCGTCGCCCACCATGTCGGCGCGGCGGACGCCTTCTCCTGGTCCATCTCCGGCCCCGGCCTCACCCGCATCGCGCCGGGCGTGCTGCGCCTGCGCGTCCGCCGGGGCGATCGGGTCATGCTTCGTGTCCGCCTTGCCATGGAGCCGGGCGGCCGTTCCGGTGACATCGCCGAACTGCCGAAGGATCCGGGCGACCAGCCCGGCGGCGGCTGGCACGACCACCGGCCGATGAAGCCGAAATGGTGGTGGCTCCTCGCCGGCATCGTCGGGCTTGCCGCGCTCCGCCGGCTGCTGAAGCGCTGAGGCATGGGCGCGGCGCTCGCGATCGGCCGGGCGCGCATGGTCGGCCCGGGCGCGGGGGAGGGGAGGGCGCTCCTCGCCCCTGCGCTCGAGGCCGTCCCGCTCGAGGCACTCGGCCTGCCGCCGGGTGCGCTCCTCCTCGTTCCCCGCCTCGCCTGCCCCCGCCCGCTCCGCGCAGGGCCCGCCCGTGCGGACTTCGCGGAGGGGCTGGGTCGCGCGCTGGCGGACGCATGCGCGCAGGCCGAGCGCGACCCGGTCACGGGACTCTCCGATCGTCCCCGCCTCTTCACTTCCGCCGCCGCCCATCGGGCCTGGCGGATCGGCGCCATGCAGGATGGCCTCGTCGCACCTGCCCATCACCCGCCCGCGCTCCGCCCGGCGACCGGAGCCGACCTGCGCGCCCTTCTCGCCGACGGCCACCTCCTTCCCGCGGTCCTCGCCCGCCTCACCGCTTCGGGTCGTGCCGCGCGCCTTCTCTCCTGCCTCACCCCGTCGGAGGTGGAGATCGCCACTGCCGCCCTCGCCCGCAGCTGGCCCCTGCCGCCGCAATGGCCGTCACTGCCGAGATTGCGCGAGGCTCCGGCCCTCCTCCCGACTTCGCCCCCACATCCGCTGGACCGGCTGCTCGAACAGGCTTCGGCGTCCGATCCTGCCATCGCCCACCTGGCACCGCCTTGCCGCATGCTGCTCCTCGCCGCGCTCGATGTTGCGCAGCATCCCGCCCGCATCCGCGACCGGCACTGGCTGGCGCGGCTCGCGCACCTCGCAACACCGGTGCCAGACCCTTCGCCGCCGTCTGCCCCTGGGACGTCAAGAGAGCGCGCTGGAAGCGGAGCCCCGACACCGGCAGGCCGGCCGCTTCCCGCCCCAGCCCCGGCGCCCCGGCGGATCCGTCGCTCCTCCACGGCCGATCCCGGGCAGACACGTCCGCAATCGCCGGCCCCTTCCGGCCCCATCGCCCCACGCCCGGCCGGTCCATGCCCGGACGCCCAATCGCCAGCCGCTGCCCTCGCCGGGGTCAGGAGCCCACACGCCGGCCTGCTCTTCCTCCTCAACGCACTCGTCGCGCTCGGCCTCACGCCGGGTCCCGCGCACCCGCGTGCACCGGGCGCGGCACCGCTCGCCTGTCTCGCCGCGCTGGGCCACGCCCTGTTCGGCGCGGGCTTCGCCGCCGATCCCCTCGCCGGCCTTGCCGCCGGCGCGATTGGTCCGCTGCCAGCGGTCAGGCCGGAACTGCTCGACCCGGCGCTTGCTGCCCGCGCGCTGCGGCGGACGGCCGCGCCGTGCCCGCTGCTCCTTCTCGGTCCCAACCGCCTCGTCCTCGCCGACCTCGGCGCAGTCCGCCGCCCTAATCCGGTCGTCGCCGCCCGCCGCCAGGCGCGCGCGCTCGGCGCACGGCTTCACCCCCATCCCTCCCCGGCACCTCCGCTGCCGCGTCGCGGTGCCGTTCGCCGCATGGCCGCGCTGGCGCGGCTGCTCCGACACCGGCTCGCCGCCGCCGGGGTCGCACCCCGGGATCTCCGCGTCCCCGGCACCCTCCACGGGTCCGACGATGCGCTCGATGTCCGCTTCGCCCTCGCCGACCTTCCCTTCGCCATCCGCGCTGCGGGGCTCGATCGCGACCCGGGCTTCCTGCCCCGCGCCGGCCTCACCGTCCGGTTCCATTTCGCCTGAGCCCGCCCATGCCTCCGCTCCTCCCCACGCTGCCCGGTGACGCTGCCACCCACTTTCGCCTGGCCGCCGTCGGGCTCGTCCTCGACCTTGTCGAGCGGCAACCGGCGCTGGCCGAGGCGCTGCCGCAGCTCGAGGCCTATCGTGCCGAGGCTGCCCGGCTGCTCGGCCGGGCCGCACCCACCGCGGCGGACTTCGCCGACGCGCTTGCCGCGCATGCCGCGCAGCATCCGGCGCAGCCGCTCGCCCGGATCGCTGCCGCCCTTCCGACGCCTGGCGCCAGCCGGCTTCTCGTCGCGCTGGCCATGGTCGAGGAAGACCCGCTTCTCGGCCTCCTCTTCGAGCCCGAGGGCGGCCAGCCGACGGTCGGAGGCCTGACGGCAATGCTGCGCGCCAGCCCAGAGCCGGAGGCCGCGCTCGCGGTCCGTGCCGGCCTTGCGGATCTCGAGGCTGCCGGGCTCGTCCGTGGCTCGGGCCCGGATTTGCCGCGTGCGCTCCAGCCGATGCGCGTCGCAGGATCGGTGCTCGACCTTCTGCTCGGCCTCGGGCGGGCTGGTTCCGGCCTCATGCCCAGAGCGTCGCTGCCCGATCCGGCCGGCTGGATTGCGCCAGCGCCCGCCGCGCCCGCGCCGGTCGCCGTGGGCGCTGCCCTGGCGAGCGGCATGGCGCGCCTGCTGCTGCTGCGGGGTCCGTCCGGGAACGGCCGGTGCACCTTCGCCGCCATGGCTGCGCGCGCCGCGGGTCTCGGCCTCCTCGAGGTCGATCCCTCGGTGCTCGAGCAGCCGCAGGCGCTGCGCGAGGCGCAGGGTCTGGCGCTGGCCGCGGGCGCCATGCTTCGCGTCCGCCTTCCGGCCGGCGCCACCATGGCGCCGCCGCTTGCCCCGCACCCCTTCTGGCCGGGGCCGACGGCGGTCGTCGGCCCGGCAGATGCCGGGGTCGACCCGGCACCCGGCCAGACGCTCCTCACCATCGATCTGCCCCTGCCGGATGCCGCCGCCCGGCGCCGGCACTGGCGCGCAGCCGGCACGCCGGGGCTTGCCCGGACCTGCGCGACGATGACGCTTGCATCGGGCGCGCTGCACCGCCTTGCTGCCAGCGCCGGGGCGGCAGCCGCGCTTGCCGGGCGAACCCGTCCCCGTGCCGAGGATGTCCGCGCTGCGCTTCGCGCCATGGCCGAGGCCCGGTTGGCCGGCCTTGCCGCCCGGGTCAGCCGGGATGCGCCACCCGAGCCGCTGTTCCTCGATCCCGAGACCCGACAGGACCTCGACCAGCTCGCCATGCGGATCCGCCTGCGCGAGCCCTTCGCTGCCACGGTCTCGGGAGCCAGGGGCTGCCGGGGCGTCGCTGCCCTGCTGGTCGGCCCGTCGGGCGCTGGCAAGACGCTCGCTGCCCGCCATCTCGCCCATGCGCTCGGCAAGGATCTGTTCCGCCTCGATCTCGCCGCGACCGTCAGCAAATACATCGGCGAGACCGAGAAGAATCTCGAGCGCGCGCTCGCCGCCGCCGAGGAGCTCGACATCCTGCTCCTCCTCGATGAGGGCGACGCGCTGCTTGCCAGCCGCACCGACATCGGCACCGCGCACGACCGCTACGCCAATCTCGAGACCAGCTATCTCCTCCAGCGGCTCGAGCGGTTCGAGGGCGTTCTCCTCGTCACCAGCAACGAGGCCGGTCGCATCGACAAGGCCTTCCTCCGCCGGTTCGACGCCCGCATCAGCTTCCGCGCCGCCGACGCGGTCCAGCGCGCCGCCATGCTCGACAGCCTGCTCGGGCCCCACCGGGTGTCGCCGGCCCTCATCGACGAGGTCGCCAGCCGCTGCACCCTCGCCGGCGGCGAGCTTCGGCTGGTCGCCGAGCGGGCGCGGCTGGCCGCGCTGGCAGCCGGGACCGACGTGCGTGACGACGCGCTCTTCGCCGCGGTCGCTGCCGCCTATCGCCAGAAGAACAGCCAGTCCCCGCTGAAGCCGGCGCTCGCCGTCGTGGGCGGCTGATGGCTGCGCGCGCCCCTCCCGTCCCGGCTCCCGGCCCGACCCCCGGCCCGGCCCCGGTCCACGCCGTCTCGCGCCACGGCCGGGAACGGCTCCAGCCCAGGCTTCGCGTCACCCACCCGAACGATCCCGCCGAGCGCGAGGCCGACCGGATCGCGCAGGCCATCGGGCGCGAGGTGGGGACGCCCTCGCCACGGCTGCAGGCGGCGTCTCCCCTCCAGCGCAAGGCCGCAGCATCCGGCGCGCCCCCGCCGGCATCGGCTGCGCGGCTGCGCGCGGCGGCCCAGGGCGGCACGGCCCTGACGCCCGCCCAGCGCGCGATGTTCGAGCCGCGCCTGCGCGCCGACCTCTCCGCCGTCCGCCTCCACACCGGCCCCGAGGCCGGGCGCCTCGCCGTCAGCCTTGGCGCCCGCGCGCTCACCCACGGCCGCCACATCTTCTTTGCGCCGGGCGAGTACCGGCCCGAGACGCCCGAGGGGATCGAGCTCCTCGCCCACGAGCTCGTCCACACGGTCCAGCAGGGTGCAGCGCCCGCGGCCAGGGTGCAGCGCAAGCCTGCCGAACCGGTCCGCGAGCGCCTCTCCGCCGACAGCCTCGCCGGCTGGGGCCTTGCCGACCTCCTCTCCGGCCTCTCCGACCTCGCCCACGCCATCCCAGGCTACCGGATGCTCACCATCGTCCTTGGCGCGGACCCCATCACCGGCCGCGGCGTCGCCCGGAGCGCGGCCAACATCCTGCGCGCCCTGGTCGAGTTCCTCCCGGGCGGGGTCGTCATCACGCGCGTGCTCGATGCCCACGGGGTCTTCGACCGGATCGCCGCGCTCGCCTCGGCGGCACTCGGCTCGGTCGGCCTCTCCTCCGCGGGTCTGAGGGCCCTCCTCGACCAGTTCCTCGACACCGTCTCGTGGCGCGACGTCTTCGATCCCGCAGGCATCTGGCGCCGTGCCAGCCGGATCTTCGCAGGACCGGTCGATCGCCTGATCGCGGCCGGCCGTGCCCTTCTCGGCCAGATCCTTTCCATCGTTCGCGAGGCGGTGCTGAAGCCGCTTGCCGCGCTTGCCGAGGGCACCGAGGGCTATGCGCTTCTGAAGGCCGTGCTCGGCTTCGATCCCGTGACCGGCGAGGCGGTACCCCGCACGGCCGAGACGCTCATCGCCCCGTTCCTGCGCATGATCGGCCAGGACGAGCTCTGGCAGAATCTCCAGCGCGCCAATGCCATCCCCCGCGCCTTCGCCTGGTTTTCGGGTGCGATGGCCGGCGTCGTCGCGCTCGTCCGCTCCATCCCGGGCCGCTTCCTGGCAGCCCTCGGCGAGCTTCAGATCACCGATTTCCTCGTGCTGCCCCGTGCGTTCCTCCGGCTTGCCGGTGCCTTTGCCGGCTTCCTCGGCGCGTTCGCCAGCTTCGCCGGCTCGACCGTCCTCGATCTGCTGAAGATCATCGTCGAGGTCGTCGCCCCCGGCGTCATGCCCTACATCCAGCGCGCCGGCGCCGCCTTCCAGACCATCCTCCGCAATCCCGTCGGCTTCGTCTCCAACCTGGTGCGCGCCGGCCGCATGGGCTTCGAGCAGTTCGCCGGCCGCTTCCTCGCCCACCTGCGCGCCGCACTCGTCGGCTGGCTCACCGGCACGCTTGGCGGCACGGGTGTCCATATCCCCCAGGCCTTCACCCTTCCCGAGATCCTGAGGTTCGTCCTCTCGGTCCTCGGCCTCACCTGGGCCCAGGTCAGGACGCGCCTCGTCCGCATCCTCGGCGAGGCCCCGGTCCGCGCGCTCGAGACCGGCTTCGCGCTCGTCCGCACGCTGGTCACGCAAGGCCCGGCCGCGACCTGGCAGGAGATCGTCGCGGCCGCCGGCAACCTGCGCGACATGGTGATCGAGCAGGTCATGGCCTTCGTGAAGAGCCGCGTCGTCGAGGCGGCCGTCACGAGGCTCGTCTCGATGCTCTCGCCCGCGGGCGCGCTCATCCAGGCGATCATCGCCATCTACAACACCGTCATGTTCTTCGTGGAGCGCCTCCGGCAGATCGCCCAGGTCGCGGCCGCCTTCATCGACTCGATCGCCGCAATCGCCGCGGGGTCGCTCGGCGCTGCCGCCAACCGGGTCGAGCAGACCATGGCCGGCCTCCTCACCCTCGTCATCAGCTTCCTCGCCCGCATCGCCGGCCTCGGGCGGGTGGCGGATGCCGTCACTGGCCTCATCCGCCGCGTCCGCGCGCCGATCGAGCGGGGCATCGACCGCGTCGTCCAGTGGATCGTCGCGCAGGCCCGCCGCGCCGGCCGCTTCATCGCCCAGGCCGGTGTCCCGCAGGACCCTGCCACCCGCCTGCGCCTCGCCTCCCGCGATTCGATTGCACTCGCACGCGCCCTGCGCGGCCGTGTCACCGCTCCCCTTCTGGAACGCGCCTTTTCCCTCCTGCGCACCCGTTATGGCCTTGCCTCGCTCACCGTCCGCCAGACGCCCGCCGGCTGGATGGCAACCGCCCGCATCAACCCCGAGCTCAGCTGGCGCGTTCCCCTTCCCGGAGAGACCGCGGGCACCGGCGGGATCAGCCGTGTCGCCACCGCGACCGGCCCCGGCGGTGTCGCGACGGCGGGCGTGATTGGGGAGGTCCGCCCCGGCATCCGGCGCCGCGGCATGGAGCGGGCGCTTCCCGGCGCCGGCGACCTCACGGGCGATGCCGGCAACTATCTCGCAGGCTATCGCCGCGCCCATCTCTACGGCCCAGGCTTCGGTGACGAGACTGCGATTGGCCTCATGTACGCCTCCGTCGAGGTCAACAACGAGCTCCAGAGCCGCGGCGCCAAGTATGGGATTGAGGGCTACACCCGGCAAATCCTCCAGCGGGTGCGCCAGCTGGGTGGCAGGCTCGCTGTCGAGGCGATTGCGACATCCTACCCTGACCCCCCGCCCGGCGTTCCCCGGCCGCTCGGCCAGCCGGTCCTCCACCGCGTCGTCTACACCTTCGTCGTCCTCGATGCGGCTGGCAACGAGATCCGCCTGCCGAGCGGGCGCCGTGCAACCGCCACGATCACCTGCGGACCACCCCTGCCTGGCGGTGCCGGTGGCCGGGGAACCCCGGCCACTGGTGGCCTGATGGAGCTCGATGCCTACATCGGTTCCCGCTCCACCCGTACCGGGCTCTAGCACCGTCTGCCCTCCGATCCACCCCGTCACACCCCGGCAACAAATCCGCAACCCCACCGCAACAGCCATTCGGCACAACCCCTGCAGGTTCAAAAAATGGGGGAACCCGCCGTGCGCATCCGCCTTCTCGCCGCCCTGCTGCTCGCAGGCCTCGCCTCTCCGGCGCTTGCCGCCAGCATCAGTGGCACCGTGTTTGACGCCGGCGGCGTCAAGGCGCTTCCCGGCGCCGAGGTGCGCATCCCGAAGCTCGGGCGCGCCACCGTCGCCGACCAGTCAGGCAGTTTCCGCTTCGTCGACGTGCCCGCCGGCACCTGGGAAGTCGAGGCCCGCATCGCCGGCGCCGAGCCCTCGGTCCAGACCGTCACCGTCGGCGAAGACAGTGCAGGGCGCGTCGCCTTCGCGCTCGCGCCGCCCGGCGCCGAGTCCACCATCCTCGTCCTCGGCCAGCAGGCCTCGCTCCTGTCGGCCATCGCCCAGCAGCGCGCCTCCGACATCGTCGCCTCCATCCTCACCCGCGACTCGATCGGCCAGTTCCCCGACCAGAATGTCGCCGAGGCCGTGCGCCGTGTGCCGGGCGTCAATGTCCTCAATGACCAGGGGGAAGGGCGGTTCATCGCCATCCGCGGCCTCTCGCCCGATCTCAACGCCGCCGCCGTCAACGGCGTCCGGCTGCCCGCGCCGGAATCCGACATCCGCGCAGTCGCGCTCGATGTCGTGCCCGTCGATCTCGTCGAGTCGATCGAGATCGAGAAGTCCCTCACGCCCGACCGCGACGGTGACGCCATCGGCGGCACCATCGACATCAACACGACAAGCGCCTTCGACCGCAGCGGAAGCTACCTCAACCTGCTCGGCGAAGGCGGCTACAGCCCGCTGCGCGACGCGCTGTCGCCGCGCACCGCCATGGATTTCGGTCACCGCATCACGCCCACCCTCGGCATCGCCGGCGGCTTCTCCTGGCAGAACCGCAAATTCTCCACCGACAACATCGAGGCCGACGGCTGGAGCGAGGCCGACGACGGCACCGTCTACGCCGAGGATGTCGAGTATCGCGACTATGACGTCGACCGCGAGCGGATTGGCGCCACCCTGTCGATCGACTGGCGCCCGGACGACCAGACCGAGCTGTTCGTCCGCGGCCTCTACACCCGCTTCTCCGACCAGGAGTTCCGCCGCCGCCTCATCTTCGGCTTGGACGAGCCCTCCTCGCCCACCGGAACCGGCGCCTTCTTCTCCAGCGCCGACGCCGAGATCGGAGTCGAGCGGGATCTCAAGGACCGGTTCGAGCGCCAGTCCGTGCGCTCCCTTTCCTTCGGCGGGGAGACCAGGCCGGGCCGCTGGACGCTGGGCGTCATCGCCAGCTATGCCGAGGCCAGCGAGCAGGAACGCGGCTCGGTCGACCCCGTCACCTTCGCCCGCGACTTCGACGATGACGACGATCTCCGCCTCGCCTTCGACTATTCGCGCCTCGAACGGCCCGCCTTCGACATCCGCTCCGGTGCTGACGCCTTCTTCGACGCCGGCGAGTATGAGTTCGACGAACTCGCCCGCACCACCGTCTCCGACAGCCGCGACCGCGACTGGGCCGTCAAGGGCGATGCCGGCTATGAGATTCCGCTCTCGACCGGCACGCTGACCGCCCAGGGCGGCATCAAGGCGCGGTGGCGCACCAAGAGCTACAACGCCGACATCGACATCTTCGATGGATTCGACGGGGACCTGACGCTGGCCGAGTTTTCCGGCCGCCAGTCCTACGGCCTTGCAGATGTCGAGCCCACGGTCGACCCCGGCGGATGGCGCAGCTTCCTCGATGCGACCGGCTATGGCCCCTTCGAGCGCGACGATCTGGCCAGCACGTTCGACAGCGCGGTCGAGGACTATTCGGCAACCGAGAACATCCTCGCCGGCTACCTCCTCGGCCGCTACGAAACCCTCGACCTCCGCGTCATCGGCGGCGTCCGGGTCGAGCGCACCCGCACCACGGCGAACGGCAACGCCGTGACCCTCACCGAAACCGAGGACGACGCGTTCGTGACCGTCGCCCCCATCGGCTTCGAAAAGGGCTACACCGACTGGCTGCCGAGCGTCTCGGTCCGCTACAACCTCCAGCGCGACCTGCTGCTGCGCTTCGGCGCCTACAGGAGCCTGGTCCGGCCCAACTTCGCCCAGTTCGCGCCGCGTTTCGAGATCGAGGAGAATGACGACGGCGACCGCGAGGGCGTCTTCGGCAACCCCGACCTCGATCCCTACCGCGCCTGGAACATCGACGCGACCGCTGAGTGGTATTTCACCCGCGACGCGGTCGTGCAGGCCGGAGTCTTCTGGAAGCGGATCAACGACTTCATCATCGATGCCGTGTTCGAGGACGGCAGCTTCCTCGGCGTTCCCTATTCCGAGGCCACCATCCCGCAGAATGGCGGAACCGGCCGCGTCGTCGGCGTCGAGTTCGGCTATGCCCACGCGCTGACCGGCCTGCCGGCGCCCTTCAACGGCCTCCTCGTCAACCTCAACTACACCTTCACCGACACCGAGGGCGAGATTGAGGGGCGGGTGATCCCGCTTCCGGCCGCGTCGCGCCACACGCTCAACGCCGTCCTCGGCTATGACCGCGGGCCGGTCTCGCTCCGCCTCGCCGGCGCCTACCGCTCCTCCTACCTCGACGAGCTCGGCGGCGACCCCGAGGAAGACCGCTATGTCGAGGATCATTTCCAGCTCGACCTCACCGCCCGCTACCGGCTATCCGACCGGTTCCAGCTGTTCGCCGAGTTCGTGAACCTGACCAACGCCCCCTATGTCGCCTTCCAGCGTGGCCCGGGTGCGCCGCGCCTCCTCCAGTTCGAGGAATACAGGCTCACCGCGCGCCTGGGCGCTCGTGCCAGTTTCTGAGCCGCTCCCCCGCCGGCCTGTCGCCATGGCCCTGCTGGCGGCGCTCCTGCTTGCCGCCTGCGGGCCCGATCGCCGCGAGGCCGCCGAAGCCTTCGGGAAGGCCAAGGGCCCGCCCGCCGTCGCCTCCGTTCCGGCCCGCGCCGAAACCTCCGTGCCCGACAATCCCGCGGTCGATGCCGACGATCCGGTCCTGTGGGCCGACCCGGCCGATCCGTCCCGCGCGCTCCTCATCGGCACCGACAAGTCGAAGGGCCTCTACGTCCATGCCCTCGATGGCGCGATGCTCCAGTTCTTCCCGGTCGGGCCGCTCAACAATGTCGATCTGCGCGCCGGCGTGATGCTCGGCGGAGTTCCGCGCATCCTTGTCGCCGCAGCCGAGCGCGAGCGCTACGGCATCGCCCTCTGGTGGCTCGATCCGGCCACGCTCCGCCTCGCCGAGGCCGGCTTCCTGGCCACGCCCCGCGCCTTCGGCGAGCCCTACGGCTTCTGCATGGGCCAGTGGGCGGGCGAAACCTTCCTCGTCGCCAACAACAAGGAAGGCGAAGTCCTTGCCTTCCGCGTCACCGACACGCCCGCCGGGCCAGGCATGGCGCTCGCCCACCGCTGGAAGCTCGGGTCGCAGACTGAGGGCTGCGTCGTC
The DNA here is from genome assembly GCA_029268145.1 of Sphingomonadaceae bacterium. Taxonomy (GTDB): domain Bacteria; phylum Pseudomonadota; class Alphaproteobacteria; order Sphingomonadales; family Sphingomonadaceae; genus Thermaurantiacus. Next base: position 42,450 of record JAJUHA010000003.1, read on the forward strand.
GACGACGCCACGGGCAGCCTCCTCGTCGGCGAGGAGGATGCCGGCATCTGGCGCATGTCGCTCGCCGCGCCGGCCGCCCCGCCAACCCTGCTCGCACCCGTCGACGACATCCGGCTCGTCGCCGATGTCGAGGGCCTCACCCTGATGCGCGATGCGGGGCGCACCTTCCTCGTCGCCTCCTCGCAGGGCGACAGCGCCTTTGCCGTCTGGCACCTCGATGCCAACCGCTACATCGGCCGCTTTCGGGTGGCCGGCGGCACGATCGATCCGGTCACCCAGACCGACGGGCTCGACGCCTGGTCCGGTCCCATCGGGCCCTTCCCGCAGGGCGCCATCGCCTTCCATGACCATTGCGACAGCCCTGCCGCCAGCGATCCTGCACCGGCTGTCTGCGACAGCGACGGCAAGCAGCAGAACTACAAGCTCATCGACTGGCGCGACGTGAAGGCGGCGCTCGGCCTCTCCTGAGGTGCCTTCCTTCGCGACGGAGCCGGCATGGTCTCGCCATCCCGGCGCGACCGTGCCGCGCTTGCGCTGACCCGCCCCCGCTGCCACATGCCGCGCCATGGCAACGGCAGCACGGGCATCGGCGGAACGGGCAGCAACCGATCCCGCGCGCATCCGCAACTTCTCGATCATCGCCCATATCGACCATGGGAAATCGACGCTCGCCGACCGCCTGATCCAGCGCTGCGGCGGCCTCTCCGAGCGGGAGATGACCGAGCAGGTGCTCGACAGCATGGACATCGAGCGCGAGCGCGGCATCACCATCAAGGCCCAGACGGTCCGCCTCGACTACACCGCGAAGGACGGCTGCGCCTACGTCCTCAACCTCATGGACACGCCCGGCCATGTCGACTTCGCCTACGAGGTGAGCCGCTCGCTCGCCGCCTGCGAGGGCGCGCTCCTCGTCGTCGATGCGGCGCAGGGGGTGGAGGCCCAGACGCTCGCCAACGTCTACCAGTCGATCGAGCACGACCATGAGATCGTGCCCGTCATCAACAAGATCGACCTCCCCTCGGCCGACCCAGAGAAGGTGAAGGCCGAGATCGAGGAGATCATCGGCCTCGATGCCTCGAACGCGGTGCTCGCCAGCGCCAAGACCGGGCTCGGAATCGACGAGGTGCTGGAAGCCGTCGTCACCCGCATCCCGCCGCCCCGGGGGGATGCCGAGGCCCCCCTCAAGGCCATGCTCGTCGACAGCTGGTACGATCCCTATCTCGGCGTGGTCGTCCTCGTCCGGGTCATCGACGGCGTGGTGAGGAAGGGGATGCCGATCCGCTTCATGGCCTCGGGCACCACGCATTTGGTCGACCGGGTTGGAGTCTTCCGCCCCAGGGTCGAGCAGCTCGCCGAGCTCGGCCCCGGCGAGGTCGGCTTCCTGACCGCCCAGATCAAGGACATTGCCGAGGCCCGCGTGGGAGACACGATCACCGATGCGAAGCGCCCGGCCAATGAGCCGCTGCCGGGGTTTCGCGAAGTGCAGCCGGTGGTCTTCTGCGGCCTCTTCCCGGTCGACGCCGCCGACTTCGAGAAGCTGCGCGACAGCATCCACAAGCTGCGCTTGAACGACGCGAGCTTCACCTTCGAGATGGAGACCTCGGCCGCGCTCGGCTTCGGCTTCCGCTGCGGCTTCCTGGGCCTCCTCCACCTCGAGATCATCCAGGAGCGCCTCGCCCGCGAATATGATCTCGATCTCATCACCACCGCCCCTTCCGTCGTCTATCGGGTGCACCTGACCGACGGCAGCGCGATCGAGCTCCACAACCCCGCCGACATGCCCGATCCGGTCCGCATCGCCCACATCGAGGAGCCGTGGATCGAGGCGACCATCTATGTGCCCGACGACTATCTCGGCCCCATCCTGAAGCTCTGCCAGGACCGGCGCGGCATCCAGAAGCAGATGACCTATGTCGGCAACCGCGCGATGCTGGTCTACGAGCTGCCACTGAACGAAGTGGTGTTCGACTTCTACGACCGGCTGAAGTCGGTCAGCCGCGGCTATGCCAGCTTCGACTATCACCAGATCGGCCACCGCGAGGGGGACCTCGTGAAGATGTCGATCCTCGTCAACGGCGAGACGGTCGATGCGCTTTCGATGATCGTCCACCGCGACGCCGCCGAGGCGCGCGGCCGCCACATGTGCGAGAGGCTCAAGGACCTCATCCCGCGCCATCTCTTCAAGATCCCGATCCAGGCCGCGATCGGCGGGCGCATCATCGCCCGCGAGACGATCGCCGCGCTCCGCAAGGACGTGACCGCCAAGTGCTACGGCGGCGACATCACGAGGAAGCGCAAGCTTCTGGAGAAGCAGAAGGAGGGGAAGAAGCGCATGCGCCAGTACGGCAGCGTCGACATTCCCCAGGAGGCGTTCATTGCTGCCCTGAGGATGGGGGAGGCCTAGCGGTTGTGGTTAGTCTGCAGTTCTGGCCTGGAGCCCTGCATAGACGCTGCCCGGCGTGCTTGGCCCCGAGTGAAACCAGTTGCGATCAGATCGAAAGAAGCTGCGACGGCGCCGAGCTGCGGGCCGCTGGCAGGACAGGAAGGCCTGCGCGTTGGCCATTCAAAGCGTGGGGCATGCATTGCAACTCGACATGCTCTAGATTGTCCCAATGCTAACGCACCTTCGTTTCACCAACTTCAAGTCCTGGTCCCAGGCAGACCTGAATCTTGCACTGATCACCGGTCTCTTCAGCACAAACTCTTCGGGCAAGACGAGCATCCTGCAGTTCCTGCTGATGCTGAAGCAGACGCGAGAGGCGACCGATCGGGGCATTACCTTCCTGCTTGAAGGCCCCTATGTCTCGCTCGGCGTGCCGCGCGACGTGATCCACGGGCATGCGGACCAGGCCGATATCGCTTTCGATTTAAACTTGAGTCTGCTAAGGGAACTGACCATTCAGGATCCCGCAGGCAAGAAGTCTGACGTGATTGCTCGCCCTAACGAGCTTTCGCTCAGCTTCAGGGCGGCCTTGAGGCAGGGCCGCATCATTGGCAATGAGCTCCTTTACCGATTGGGGGTGAGGAGTTTCATGCTTGAGCAAAAGGTTGGGGAGATTTCGAAATTCAAGCGTGGCACCGATGATTCTAAGTCGTTCGATTTCATTCGAACTCAAGGACGACCTTGGGATCTGCCTGGTCCGATCAAATGCTATGCGTTTCCTGATCAGGCGCGTAACTATTTCAAAAACGCTGCGTTCCTTGCGGATCGTTGACCTGCACCCCGCTGGCTCCCTCGATTTGATGTAGAGTCTGCCCTGAGCGAAGGAGCAGATGAATGAGGAAGAGTCGTTTTTCCAAGGAGCAGATCATTGGCATGATCAAGGAGCAGGAGGCTGGGCTGCCGACTGCCGAGGTTTGCCGCAAGCACGGTTTGAGCCCTGCGACCTTCTACAAGCTGAAGGCCAAGTATGGCGGCCTGGAGGTATCGGAGGCGCGGCGCCTGCGACTGCTCGAGGAGGAGAACAGCAAGCTCAAGCGGCTGCTGGCCGGAAGCGTGCTGGACAATGCGATCCTCAAGGATCTCCTGGGAAAAGTCTGACGACGCCAGGCCAGCGACGGGACGTGGCGCTCGGCGTGATGCGGGATTACCAGATCTCACAGCGCCGGGCCTGCGTGCTGGTTGGCGTCGACCCCAAGACGGTCAGGCGAGAACGTCCGCCTGACCATGCCCAGATCCGCGAGGAGATGCGCGAGATCGCCGCTCAGCGCCGCCGGTTCGGCTACCGGCGCGTTGGCGTCATGCTCGAGCCCAAGGGCCACGTGATGAACCACAAGAAGCTCTACCGGTTGTATCGCGAAGAGGGCTTGTCGGTGCGGCGGCGGCGCGGTCGCAAGCGGGCACGCGGCAGCCGCACGCCGATGCTTGTGCCGCTGCGTCCGAACGATCGCTGGTCGATGGACTTCGTGGCTGACACCTTCGGCGCTTCCCGCAGGCTGCGCATCCTGGCGATCAACGATGACGCCTGCCGGGAGAACCTGTGCCTGCTGGGTGATACGAGCATCTCGGGTGCCCGGGTTGCACGTGAACTCGACACGCTGGTGCGGCTCTATGGCAAACTGGCCTGCATCGTCAGCGATAACGGAACGGAGTTTACGAGCCGGGCGATCCTGAAATGGGCGAGCGAGAACCGGGTCGAGTGGCACGACATCGATCCGGGCAAGCCGCAGCAGAATGCGTTTATCGAATCGTTCAACGGGCCGCTGCGCGACGAGCTGCTCAACGAGGAGCTGTTCGACAGCCTCGCCGATGCCCGGCGCAAGCTGGCGGTCTGGCGCTACGACTACAACAACGTCAGGCCGCACTCATCTCTGGGGAACCGAACGCCGGCACAAGCGCGCCGGGCGTTCCTGCAAAATGGAAGCGTCCCGCCCGGCGCGCTTGTGCCGGCGGGCGTGCACGAATATCAAACCGGCGGACTCTCGTTATGACCGCGGGATCAGCGGGGAGCGTGTCACGATGCCTACCCACGCGGCCGCGGGCAAAGCCCGCGAGTCCGCTCGAATGTGCAAAGAGAAGGAGAAGTTGCGGGCAAAGCCCGCTCGTCGGTCCGGCTTGCCGGCATGGCCGGCATCCGGCCGGCCGGGCCTTCGGCGTCTCGGCGATCAGCGCTTTCGCGCTGACGCCGTGCGCCTGTGGCCTCACGCCAACGCGCGCGCCCGCTCGGCGATCCGCCGCCGCCACTCCTCCGGCCCGGTCGCGTGCACGCTGACGCCGCGGGCATCGACTGCCACCGTCACCGGCATGTCGGTCACCTCGAACTCGTAGATCGCCTCCATCCCCATGTCGGCGAAGGCGACGACACGGGCCTCGCGGATGGCGCGCGCCACCAGATAGGCCGCACCCCCCACCGCGATCATGTAGGCCGCACCCGCGTCGCGGATCGCGGCGATGCCCTCGGGGCCGCGCTCGGCCTTGCCCACCATTGCGAGCAGGCCCTGGTCCAGCATCATCCGGGTGAACTTGTCCATCCGCGTCGCCGTGGTCGGCCCGGCCGGGCCCACCACCTCGTCGCGCACCGGATCGACCGGGCCGACATAGTAGATGACCCGGCCGGCGAAGGAGACGGGGAGCGGCTCGCCCCGCGCCAGCATGTCGGCGATCCGCTTGTGCGCGGCGTCGCGCCCGGTCAGCATCCGGCCCGACAGCAGCAGCCGCTCGCCCGGCTGCCAGCTCGCCACCTCCTCCCTCGTCAGCGAATCGAGGTTCACCCGCCGGGCTTCGGGAGAAGGTGCCCAGTCCACCTTCGGCCAGCGCGAGAGATCGGGCAGCGGCAGATAGGCCGGCCCCGAGCCGTCGAGATGGACATGGGCGTGCCGCGTGGCCGCGCAGTTGGGGATCATGCCCACCGGTTTCGAAGCCGCGTGCGTGGGATAGTCGAGGATCTTCACGTCGAGGATGGTCGAGAGGCCGCCAAGCCCCTGCGCGCCGATGCCAAGCGCGTTCACCCGGTCGAAGATCTCGATCCGCATCTCCTCGATCCGGCTCTTCGGCCCCCGGGCCTTCAGCTGCGCCATGTCGATGGGCGCCATCAGCGCCTCCTTCGCCAGCACGAGCGCCTTCTCCGGCGTCCCGCCGATGCCGATGCCGAGCATGCCGGGCGGGCACCAGCCCGCGCCCATGGTCGGCACCGTCCGCTCCACCCAGTCGGGGATCGAATCCGACGGGTTCAGCATCACGAACTTCGCCTTGTTCTCCGAGCCTCCGCCCTTGGCCGCCAGGATGAGCTCGAGCTCGCCCCCCTCCACCAGCTCGACATGGAGCACGGCCGGGGTGTTGTCGCGGGTGTTGACCCGCGTGAATGCCGGGTCGGCCATCACCGAGGCGCGCAACGGGTTGTCTGGGTCGCGATAGGCCCGGCGGACACCTTCATCCACCATCTGCTGGAGGGTCATGCCGCCCTCCCAGCGCACGTCCATCCCCACCTTGGCGAAGCACACGACGATGCCGGTGTCCTGGCAGATCGGCCGGTGCCCCTCGGCCGACATGCGGCTGTTGGCGAGGATCTGGGCGATCGCATCCTTCGCGGCCGGGCTTTCCTCCGCGGCATAGGCGGCGCCCAGCGCCTCCACATAATCGACCGGATGGTAGAAGCTGATGTGCTGAAGCGCGGCGCGCACGCTCTCGATCACGTCGTCGGCCCGGATGGTTGCCATGCCCGTCTCCTCTGGCTGCCCCACTAGCGCGGGCCGCAGCCCGGCGGGAGCCCAGAGACGGGCATGGCAGCCCGTTCAGCGGCGCAGCGCCATCTCCTGCCGTTCCACCCGGGCCCGCACGGCGGCCGCGACCGCAGGTTGCGCGGATGCCCGCGCGGCGGCCATGCAGTCCCTGCGCCGGGCATTGCCCGCCGGGTCGATCGGGTTGGCCGCGCCGCAGAGGGAGGCTGCGGCGACGCTGAGCCGGCGGTCGAGTGCTGCCTGGCCGGCGGCGCTCGCGAGGTCGAGGTCGGAATGGGGCACGCGGGCCGTCACTCGCCCGCTGGTGGAGGGGGCCCCCGCCGCGGCCGGCATGGCCATGACCAGCGCGGCCGCGGCGAGGGAGAGGAGGGCGTTCGGCATGGGTCTCGTTCCTGTGGCAAGTCCCCTTGGGAGTGGGACGGACAGATCCTGCCATCGCGCGGCATCGGGCGGGAGCCACGACTTCGGCGGGGGGTTCTGCAGGATTGCAGAACCCCCCGGGGTCGGGCACCCTTGCGGCCATGTTCGACTGGAACGATGTTCGCGCGCTTCTCGCGGTCGCCGAGTCCGGGAGCACGCTTGCCGCGGCCCGCGCGCTGCGCGTGTCGCAGACGACCGTGGCGCGCCGCATCGCCGCACTGGAGGCCGCGTTCGGCCTTACCCTGTTCGAGAAGCGGCCCTCGGGCACCCGCCTCACGGCAGCCGCCGAGGCCCTCCTTCCGGAGGCGCGCGCGCTCGGCGATGCGGCTGGCCGGATCGAGGCCGCCGCGCGGGCGCTTGCGCGCGACATTTCGGGCTCGGTGCGCATCAGCACCGACGAGCTTCTCGCCCTTGCCCTGCTTCCCCCGATCCTCGCCGAGCTGTCCGCCCGCCATCCGGCGCTCCGGATCGAGGTCGATGTCTCGCCCGATCTTCGCGATCTCGTCGCTGGCGAAGCCGATGTCGCGCTGCGCTACTGTGCAAGGCCGAAGGGCGGGCCGCTCGTCGCCCGCGTGGTCGCGGATGGTGCCTGGGCGCTGCACGCCAGCCGCGCCTACGCGGCCCGGCATGGCCTGCCGCAGTCGCTGGCCGAGCTTCGCGGCCACCCCCTGGTTGCCGGCGGCGGGCCAGGCGTCTCCCGGGTCTATGACGCCTGGCTCGAGCGCCACGGCCTCGCCGATGCCGTCACCTTCCGCCATGGCTCGGCTGCAGGTCTCCTCGCGGCCGTGCGCGCTGGCGCCGGGCTTGCCATGCTCCCGGTCCTCGTCGCCGCCCAGGATCCCGACCTCGTCATGTGCATTCCGCCCCGCCGCCCGACGGAACGCAGCTACTGGCTGGTGGCGCCTGCCCGCCTCCGCCACGCGCCGCGTGTCCGAATCGTCCTCGATCATGTCGCCCGCGCGCTCCGTGGCCTCGACCGCGCCGCGCGGCTCCGGGCGGATGAAGAGTCGAAGGAAGCCCTTGCAGCCGGTTGATCCGGCGGCGGAACAGCCATCCGCCCGCACGGTCCCCTTGGCTACCCCGCCGGACGCGAGCCTTCGCTGCAACGGCCGCGGCCAACGGCATGAAGGGGCGAGCGTTTGGCCCCGGCGCCGCCCTCCGCCCCGCCGCACCCTTCGGCGATGCGGCCATTTTCCGCTTGCGGATCGGCGCCGCTTTGGCACTATCCCTTGTTGTCGAGGGGCAGGGGCACCTCTACCTCTAGTGGCTCCGGGGAGGCGGTCGCGCCCCCGGGGCTGGCGGGGGAAGATGGTTCCTGCTAGGCTTCAGGGTTTCCGCCAGCCTCCTTCCGGGGAGGAGGCGGGGAGAGGGGAAGATCATGGAATTCGCACGGACCGAAGATGCGCTGACACCGGCTCCCGCCCCCGAATCCGGGAGCCGCGCCGTCCACGCGGCCCGCTTCCCGGTGAAGACCGATCCCGACCGCGACAATCTCCTGACCGCCTTCGGCAAGGAGACCCTGAGGGATCGCTACCTCCTCCCCGGCGAGGGCTGCCAGGACATCTTCGCCCGCGTCGCCGCGGCCTATGCCGACGATGCGGCGCATGCGCAGCGCCTCTACGACTATATCTCGAAGCTCTGGTTCATGCCGGCCACGCCCGTCCTCTCGAACGGCGGCACCGGGCGCGGCCTCCCCATCTCCTGCTATCTCAATTCGGTCGATGACAGTCTCGAGGGCATCGTCGGCACCTGGAACGAGAATGTCTGGCTGGCCGCGCGGGGCGGCGGCATCGGCACCTACTGGGGGCGCGTGCGCGGCATCGGCGAGCCGGTCGGCCTCAACGGCAAGACGAGCGGCATCATCCCCTTCGTCCGGGTGATGGATTCGCTCACGCTCGCCATCTCGCAGGGCAGCCTGCGCCGCGGCTCGGCCGCCGTCTACCTCGACATCTCCCACCCCGAGATCGAGGAATTCCTGGAAATCCGCAAGCCCGCCGGAGACTTCAACCGCAAGGCGCTCAACCTCCACCATGGCGTCCTCGTCACCGACGCCTTCATGGAAGCCGTCCGCCGGGGCGAGCGCTTCGCCCTCGTCTCCCCGCGCGATGGCTCGAAGCGCGGCGAGGTCGATGCCCGCGCCCTGTTCCAGAAGCTGGTGGAGACCCGCCTGGCAACTGGCGAGCCCTACATCATCTTCATCGACCATGTGAACCGGGCCATGCCGAAGCACCAGCGGGATCTCGGCCTCAAGGTCACCACCTCCAACCTCTGCTCCGAGATCACCCTGCCCACCGGCCCCGACCATCTGGGCGCCGAGCGCACGGCGGTGTGCTGTCTCTCCAGCCTCAACCTCGAGACCTGGGACCAGTGGCACGCCGACCCGCGCTTCCTCGAGGATGTCATGCGCTTCCTCGACAATGTGCTTTCCGACTACATCGCCCGCGCGCCCGACGAGATGGCCCGCGCCCGCTATGCGGCATCGCGCGAGCGCTCGGTCGGCCTTGGCGTCATGGGCTTCCACAGCTTCCTCCAGGCGCATGGCATCCCGTTCGAGAGCGCGCTCGCCAAGTCGTGGAACCTCAGGATGTTCCGCCACATCCGCGAGCGGGTCGATGCCGCCTCGATGCTGCTCGCCGCCGAGCGCGGGCCCTGCCCCGATGCCGAGGAGATGGGCGTGATGGAGCGCTTCTCCTGCAAGATGGCGATCGCGCCCACCGCCAGCATCTCCATCATCTGCGGCGGCACCTCGGCCTGCATCGAGCCGATCCCGGCCAACATCTACACCCACAAGACGCTCTCGGGCAGCTTCGTGATCCGCAATCCGCACCTCGAGAAGCTGCTCGTCGAGAAGGCCAAGAACTCGGACCAGGTCTGGAACTCGATCCTCGAGAAGGAGGGCAGCGTCCAGCACCTCGACTTCCTCTCGGCCGACGAGAAGGCGATCTTCCGCACCGCCTTCGAGATCGACCAGCGCTGGCTCCTCGAGCTCGCCGGCGACCGCGCGCCCTACATCGACCAGGCCCAGTCGCTGAACCTGTTCATCCCCGCCGATGTCGAGAAGTGGGACCTGCTCATGCTCCACTTCCGCGCCTGGGAGCTTGGCATCAAGTCGCTCTACTATCTGCGCTCCCGCTCGATCCAGCGCGCCGGCTTCGTCGGCGGCGAGTTCGGTGGCGTGGAAGCCGACAACACGCCCGAGCCCAAGCGCATCGAGCTCGACCTCAACAAGTATGACGAGTGCCTGGCGTGCCAGTAGCGAAGCCGGCTGCCGTGAAGGCGAGGACTTCGCCGGCAGACTCGGCGAAGCGCCCGGCCGTCGGGGCAGGCCGCGCCGGCTTCCTTGCCGCCGGCAGGCCTGAACCCGACCGGCGAGTCCCACAAGGCGCGGGCCGCCCCTTGCCCGCCGGGCCCGCCCGTTCTATCTTCGTTCTCCAGACCCGGAGGTCCTGATGCCCCTTCTTGAAGCCTCCCGCACCTACAAGCCCTTCGAATATCCCTGGGCCTATGAGTTCTGGAAGCGCCAGCAGCAGATCCACTGGATGCCCGAGGAAGTGCCGCTTGGCGAGGACTGCCGGGACTGGGCGCAGAAGCTGACCGACCATGAGCGGAACCTGCTCACCCAGATCTTCCGCTTCTTCACCCAGGCCGATGTCGAGGTGCAGGATTGCTACCACGACAAGTATGGCCGGGTCTTCAAGCCGACCGAGGTGAAGATGATGCTGACGGCGTTCAGCAACATGGAGACGGTGCACATCGCGGCCTATTCGCACCTGCTCGACACGATCGGCATGCCCGAGAGCGAATATTCGGCCTTCCTCAACTACAAGGAGATGCGCGACAAGCACGACTATCTGGCGAGCTTCGGGGTCGACACCGATGCGGACATCGCCCGCACGCTCGCCATGTTCGGCGGATTTACTGAGGGGCTCCAGCTCTTCGCCAGCTTCGCCATGCTCATGAACTTCCCGCGCTTCAACAAGATGAAGGGGATGGGCCAGATCGTCTCCTGGTCGGTGCGGGACGAGAGCCTTCACTGCGAGGGCATCGTCCGCCTGTTCCACGCCTTCTGCGCCGAGCGGCAGTGCCTCACCCCGGCTGTGAGGGACGACATCCTCGACATGTGCCAGAAGACGGTGCGCCTCGAGGACGCCTTCATCGACCTCGCCTTCGAAATGGGCCCGGTCCACGGCATGACGGCGAAGGAGATCAAGAAGTATATCCGCTTCACGGCCGACTGGCGGCTGAAGCAGCTGGGCCTGCAGCCCATCTACATGATCGAGGAGCACCCGCTCCCCTGGCTCCAGCCGCTGCTGTCAGGCGTCGAGCACGCCAATTTCTTCGAGACCCGCGCGACCGAGTACAGCAAGGCCGCGACGCGCGGCAACTGGCAGGAGGTGTGGGAGAATTTCGACCGCCGCCAGGCCGCCAAGCAGGCCAGCGCCGCCAACGACGCCGACCAGGGCGCCGACCTCCTCTCCGGCGTCGCAGCGGAGTGATGCCTCCGGCGGGCAGGGGCGGGCCGTCCCTGCACCCGGCACCCTGTCATCCCACACGCCCCGGCGAAAGCCAGAGGCAAAAGCTGCGACCCAGAGTAGCTGATGCGCAAACCCAGCCACTCCATTCGTCGATCAACATCGTTATCCCAGCGAAAGCTGGGATCTCGAGGAATAGGAACGCCCAAGTCGCCCCAAAGCTCTTGCAACCGGTTCCCTTCCGCGCCAACCCTTACCGTGGAACCTATGCCCCAGCATCAAACCCCACCGCCTGTGTCTGTGATCGCGGTCTGCTTCGACGACGCGCGGGCGCGAGGCTTCGCAATGCCGGCCGCGCCAAACTTGCGAGAGGCTTTGGAAGCGCTCCGTGCTTCGCGTGTGGAACTTGCGGCGAAGGCCGTGTGAAGGGGGAGGCGTTCGGGGTAGCATTAGAGTAGCGGAGTAGTACATGCAAACAAGTAATGTATTCATAAGCCATTCATGGTCATACACTGAGCATTACACAACGCTATCTAGGTGGATATTTGAAGAGAAATGGTGCATAGATAAAGTTCCCATTGCGTTCATCAATACATTGGTTCCAAAAGAAAATCCTATTCATTTTGCTTCCAACGAGGAAACTCTAAAGTCCGAATATGGGAGAGGGTAGCTAAATCAGATGTTGTTGTCATTCCAACAGGAATGTATGCATCATATAGTAAATGGATACAAAAAGAGATCGACGGATCGAGATTGTATGGAAAGCCAATTGTAGCTGATAACCCCTGGGGTCAGGAGCGAAGATCTAGTGTTGTTCAAGATAGTGCAACCGTCGTAGTAGAGTGGAATAAAAAGTCTGTGATAAACGCAGTATGGCGAGCCCGATGGCAGAAATATCGGAACAAAGACTAAAAATATTTTAGATTTATGTTGGGAGCATTTTTGCTGCTGAGAGCCGTCGTCAAGCGGTCTCTACGTTTTACGCCGGCTTAATATCTATATTGTTTACAGTAACTGGAGTATTCCGAGATATTGAGTCCTATCACTTTACCTTTCCGATGTTTGTGTCGTCAATTCTGTGGTTTATGAAACTTGGTTTTTACTCCAGGCTTGCTAAGGCAAAATTGAAGGTTGCTACTGATCTGCAAAAGGATTTGCCCTTGCAGCCGTTTGCTGATGAATGGGAGATCATGCGGAACAAGAGATCCGACCAATTTCATGTTGGAGCCTTGCGTCTCGAGAGGTTGGTTCCGCTGACTGTTATTGTCGGTTGCCTGGGCTGGGAGTTATGGAATTTCCGGGGAAGGATGCTCGTTTTCCTCGAAGGTGTTTGTGCCTGAAGCGCGGGCCAAGTCCGCGCTCCGCCCCGCCAGCCACCGCCGCACCGTCCGCCAGAACGGCAGAAACAGGAAAGAGCTTGGGCAAAGCCCACAATGCACGCCCCAGCGAAAGCCGGGGTCGGTCTGGCTTGGCGGCTCCGCCACCAACCGGCCGGCCGGGCCTGCGGCGTCTCGGCGATCAGCTTCGCTGACGCCTTGCGCCCCCGCCCTGTCCTACAGTCCACCGACCGGGCATGCTCCCCGCGATGCCGCCCGCCACCCAGTCCACACACCCAGTACCAGGTTCGACCGGAACAAGCCTCGCGCGCAGTCCGTGCGAAACCGCCTTGAAGTTGAACAGGTTTTCATCCTGAACGCTCCCCGCGCCCTCCGAATTCACTGGGAAGAACGCGAAGTTTCGCGAAGCCAGGCATCACCCCCGGCACCCGCCTCAGCCCACGAGCGACAAGACCTCCCCGCCCGCCCGCGCCGCCGCCCGCCGCTCCCGGATCGCCCGCGCTTCCTCGAAAGACAGGGTCAGTTCGCCCGTCAGCACGCGTGCCGCCGTGCACAGCATCAGCCCGTCGCAGCGCTCGGTTTCCTCGCGCATCGCCTCGGTCGGCTCGGGCCCGAGCGGCCCGTCCTGCAGCCAGCCCATCCCCCACATCTCGTTCACCAGGTCCACCGCCTGGGTGCGCGGCAGCCCGTAGCGCAGCGCAATCTCCCGCCGCGAGAAGGGCTTCATCTCCATTCCTGCCGGCGCGTGGTTGCGCCGGTCGAACTCCAGCATGACGACGAACCCGGCCCGGCGCTGCAGCAGCCGCCGCACATTGGGCAGCAGCGCAGCCGCCCGGTTGCCGACGCTGTGGGTTGCAAGCCAGTTGGCGAACCAGCGCGGCCGTGCGCCGGGATCGTCGAGGTCGGCCGGCGGCTGGTCCAGATAGGGCAGGGCGGGGAGGATCAGGGCGTCGATCCACCGGTCAGTCAGCGCCCGGAAGGAGTCGGACAGGCGCCGCACCCGCTCGCGCCGGTCCGCGCCGGGCTCCCCGGGCACGATCGCTCCCAGCCGCTCGAGCATCAGGAGCTGGCTCGACACCCGCCCCCGGCTCGCCGCGTCGACCGGCATGCGCCGAAGCACCTCGGCCACCGTGATCCGCGGGTGCAGGCTGTAGCAGACCCCGATGATGTAGGCCTGCCCGAGATCCGCCAGGTGCCGGCACGCCTTCGGGTTCGAGGCATAGCAGTCGAGCATCATCTGCGCCCGGTTGAAGGCCGCGGCCCGAAAGCGGGGATCCTCCTGGAACCGCCTGCCAAGCGCGACATAGTCCATGGCAGCAGCCTAGCCGGCTTTCGCCTTCCGGTTCCAGACCACCGGCCTGGAACATGGCATCTCCCACCCCATAGCTGAGGGCGATGGTGCAGGCCGCAACGAGAAGGGTGCGCACCAGCGTTCGCTTCACGTCCATGCCCCCGGCCCGCGCACCGGCAAGGGCGATCAGCGTCAGCGACAACAGGACCGAGACGCTGATGAGCGGAGGCTCGATCCGTGCCGGCAGATACCAGGCGAGAAGGAAGGGAATGGCCGCCCCGAGCCCGAAGGCAAGCGCCGTGCCGATGCCGGCGATCACGCCGTCCGCCACCGAGAGCAGGTGCACGATTCCATGCTCGCTCTCGAGCGCGGCCTTGAGCGGCAAGCGCCGCATGAGCGCGTCGGCCACCTCCTCGGCGAGGCGGGGCGCCAGCCCCTTGCCGGCGTAGTGTGCAACCAGCTCGGCGCGCTCGGCTGCCCGGTGCGCGCGCAGCTCCTGTCGCTCCTCGGCGATGGCGGCGATCTGGCCTTCGCGCTCGGCCGCGGTCTCGGCACACTTGGCGCCGCCGGCGGTCAGCATGCCGGCCACGGTTGCCGCCGTCCCGGCGATGAGCAGCGTGCGCTCGCCTGCACCTGCGCCGCTGAACCTCAGCAGGATCCCCGCCGTGCTGATGATCCCGTCCTGGGCAGCCAGCGCCCAGGTCCGACGCGTCTGCCGTTCGCCCAGGTAGCGGGCAAGATCCGACGCGAACGACCTCCCCGCCATGCCTGCCCGTCTCCGCCCGGCTCGGCAGCGGCGCTACCGCGACCCTCGCGGCCGGGCAACGCCTCAGTCCCGGAACGGGTCCCGGACGAGGATGGTGTCGTCGCGCTCGGGGCTTGTCGAGACCAGGGCGACGGGGCAGTCGATCAGCTCCTCGATCCGCCGGATGTACTTGATGGCAGCGGCTGGAAGGTCGGCCCAGCTGCGGGCGCCCGCCGTGCTCTCGTTCCAGCCCTCGAACCTTTCGTAGACCGGCTCGGCCGCCATCGCCTCGTCGATCCGCGCCGGCAGATGGCCGATCTGGCGCTCCCCGACCCGGTAGCCGGTGCAGACCAGCAGCTCGGCAAAGCCGTCGAGCACGTCGAGCTTGGTGAGCGCGATCCCGTCGATGCCCGCCACCTGCACCGTCTGGCGAACGAGGGCGGCATCGAACCAGCCGCAGCGGCGCTTGCGGCCCGTGACCGTCCCGAACTCGCGGCCGCGCACGCCCAGCCGCTCGCCGGTCTCGTCGACGAGTTCGGTCGGGAAGGGGCCCGAGCCGACCCGGGTCGTGTAGGCCTTGACGATGCCGAGCGTGTAGGAGAGCGCACCTGGCCCGAGCCCCGCGCCCGGCGCTGCCGCGCCCGCCACCGTGTTCGACGAGGTGACGAAGGGGTAGGTGCCGTGATCGACGTCGAGGAGGACTCCCTGCGCGCCCTCGAACAGGATGCGGGCGCGATGCCGCCGCTTGGTCGCCAGCGTCTGCCACACCGGCGCGGCGAAGGGCAGGATGGCGGGCGCGATCGCGGCGAGCTCGGCGATGAGGGCGTCGCGGTCGATGGGCGCAACCCCGAAGCCGGCGCGCAGCGCATTGTGATGCGCGAGCAGCCGGTCGATCTGCGGCCCCGCGGACGCGAGATCGGCAAGGTCGCAGACCCTGAGCGCCCGCCGCCCGACCTTGTCCTCATAGGCCGGGCCGATGCCGCGCCGGGTCGTCCCGATCCGTCCCGCCCCGCTCGCATCCTCGCGCAGCGCGTCGAGGTCCCGGTGGAAGGGCAGGATGAGCGGGCAGGTCTCGGATATCTGGAGCCTTTCCGGCGTGATGGTGATTCCCTGCCCGGCCAGCCGCGCGATCTCGTCGGCGAGCGCCCAGGGATCGAGCACGACGCCGTTGCCGATGACCGAGAGCGTGCCCCTGACGACCCCCGAGGGCAGGAGCGAGAGCTTGTAGGTCTCGTTGCCCACGACCAGCGTGTGCCCGGCATTGTGCCCGCCCTGGAAGCGGACCACGACGTCGGCCCGGGCCGACAGCCAGTCGACAATCTTGCCCTTGCCCTCGTCGCCCCACTGGGCGCCGATCACCACCACGTTCGCCATCAGCCCGTCACCTTGCTGCCATCCCACGCGAAGGCACAGCCGAGCCGTTCGGCCGTGTCGGCCGGGGCGAGGGCGGCGACCGTCGCATGGCCCTCGGCCCGCAGCCGCGCCCCGACTTCGGGCGGCGTTCCGAGCGGCAGGAAGACGCGCCGCCGCGACGAGACCCCGAGCCCCGCTTCGGCCAGCGGGTCGACGTAGAGCGAGAAGCCCACCGCCGGCTCGCGGCGGCCGTCGGCGTGGAGCACGGCATAGGCGCCGCCGCGGCCGACTTCCTGGCGCAGCGGCACGCCCCCGACCTCGCCGAAGACGGCAAAGCCGAGCCAGCTCTGGAAGGCGAAGCCATGGCGCTCGGCCGGGTCGATCCGAAGCGGCGTCGCGGCAAGCGCAGCGCACAGCTCCCCGACCCGGGCGATGCGCCCGGCCACCGGCTCGGGCAGATCGAGCGCGCGAAGCCGCGACAGGGCGGTCCCGGCCGGGCCCGCCGCGTCGAGGAGGGCGGCATAGGCCGGCGCGCCAAGACCGGCGAGGGCGCCGCGATCCCTGCCGTCGAGCGCGGCGGCCACGGCCTCCGAGTCATCAACCGGCCAGGGCCCGGCCGCCAGCTCCGCGACGAGGTCGGGAAGGACGAGTTCCACCGTCACGCCGCCCACGCCGCAGGCCTCAAGCGACGCGACCGCGAGGCTGATCACCTCGACGCAGGCCAAGACGCCGTCGTCGCCGATGATCTCGGCCCCGGCCTGGGTGCGCTCGCGCGCCGGGTCGAGCTCGGTGCCCCTGGCGCGGACGGTGGTGCCGCCATAGGCGAGGCGGAGCGGGCGAGGGTGCCCGGCAAGCCGGGTTGCCGCAATCCGCGCGACCTGGGCGGTCATGTCGGGCCGGAGCGCCAGCCCGTCGCCGGAGAGCGGATCGACCACCCGGAACAGCCGCGTGCCGGCGGGCATGGCCAGCCAGCGCCCGAGCTCCGCCTCCCGCTCGGCCAGCGGCGGCTGGACGCGGGCATAGCCGTGCGCTGCGACCGTATCGAGCACGGTGCGCAGCAGCGTCGCCACGGCCTCGGCCTCGGGCGGGAGCCGGTCGCGGAAGCCCTCCGGCAGAAGGGCGGGGCGGACCATCAGAAGCCGAGCGCCTTCACCGTGCGCACGCCCGGCAGCCGGCACAGTTCCCACATGAGCGGCTCGGGGATGGACTGGTCGACCGAGAGCATCAGCACCGCCTCGCCGCCGGCCGCGCGCCGGCCGAGGTGAAAGGTGCCGATGTTGACACCGGCGTCGCCGAGCAGCGATCCGAGCCGGCCGATGAAGCCCGGCTTGTCCTCGTTGACGATGTAGAGCATCCGGGGGGCGAAGTCGGCCTCGACCTTGATGCCGCCGATCTCGACCAGCCGCGGGGTCGTGCCGGCGAACAGCGTGCCTGCCACCGCGCGCTCGCCTCCGGGGGTCCGCAGCGTCACTCTGAGCAGCGTCTGATAGTCGGTGTCGCGCTCGTGGCGGACTTCGGCGATCTCGATGTCGCGGTCACGCGCGATGAAGGGGGCGTTCACCATGTTCACCGTGTCGGAGAACTGGCGCATCACGCCGGCGACTGCGGCGGCGGTGATGGGCTTGATGTTGAGCTCGGCCGCCGCGCCCTCGGCCTCGACGGTGATGGCGCGGATTTCCGCACCCTCGAGCTGGCCGGCAAGCGCGCCCAGCTTCTCGGCAAGCGACATGTAGGGCCGGAGCTTCGGCGCATCCTCGGCCGAGACCGAGGGCATGTTGAGCGCATTCTGGACGGCGCCGGTCAGGAGGAAGTCGGCCATCTGTTCGGCGACCTGGATGGCGACATTGACCTGCGCTTCCTCGGTCGAGGCGCCGAGGTGGGGGGTGGAGATGAAGTTGGGCGTGCCGAACAGCGGCGAGGCCGTGGCCGGCTCCTCGAGGAACACGTCGAGCGCGGCGCCGGCGATATGGCCCGAATCGAGCAGCTCCTTGAGGGCTGCCTCGTCGATGAGGCCGCCGCGGGCGCAGTTGATGATGCGCACGCCCTTCTTCGTCTTCAGGAGATTCTCGCGCGAGAGGATGTTGCGCGTGCTTTCGGTGAGCGGAGTGTGGAGCGAGATGAAGTCCGCCCGGGCGAGAAGCTCGTCGAGCGTGACCTTCTCGACCCCCAGGTCCTGCGCGCGCTCGGGCGTCAGGAAGGGGTCGTAGGCAATCACCTTCATCTTCAGGCCATGGGCGCGATCGGCCACGATCCCGCCGATGTTGCCGCAGCCGATGAGGCCGAGCGTCTTGGAGGTGAGCTCGACCCCCATGAAGCGGTTCTTCTCCCACTTGCCGGCCTGGGTCGAGGCATCGGCTTCGGGAAGCTGGCGGGCAAGGGCGAACATGAGCGCAATCGCATGCTCGGCCGTGGTGATGGAGTTGCCGAAGGGCGTGTTCATGACGACCACGCCCCGGGCCGAGGCCGCCGGGACATCGACATTGTCGACGCCGATTCCGGCGCGGCCGACGACCTTGAGCCGGTGCGCCGCGGCGAGGAGATCCGCCGTCACCTTGGTCGAGGAGCGGATGGCAAGCCCGTCATAGTCGCCGATGATGGCCTTGAGCTCGTCCTTCGCGAGGCCAGGCTTCTCGTCCACCGCGATCCCGCGGGAGCGGAAGATCTCGGCCGCCTTCGGCGACATCTTGTCGGAAATCAGAACCCTTTGCATGGTGTTTCAGTCCTGGGCAGAGGTTGCAACGGCGTGCGCCCAGTCGAGCCAGGGCCCAAGCGCCTCGACATCGGCGGTCTCGACGGTTGCGCCGCACCACACCCGGAGCGAGGGCGGGGCATCGCGATATCCGTTGATGTCGAAGGCCACGCCCTCCGTCTCGAGCAGCGTGGCAATCGCCCTGGGCAGATCGGCCGGTCCGTCGACCGCGATGCACACCGAGGTGTTCGAGCGCGTGCGCGGGTCGGCCGCGAGGTTCGATCCCCAGGGCGTGCGGTCGATCCAGGCCTGGAGGGCCGCGGCATTGGCGTCGGCGCGGGCGTGGAGCGCGGGAAGCCCGCCGATCGCCTCCGCCCAGCGCAGCGCGTCGAGATAGTCCTCGACGCACAGCATCGAGGGCGTGTTGATCGTCTCGCCGGCGAAGATGCCCTCGATGAGCTTCCCGCCCTTGGTGAGCCGGAAGATCTTGGGCAGCGGCCATGGCGGGCTGTGGCTCTCGAGGCGCTCGACGGCGCGCGGCGAGAGGATGAGGACGCCATGCGCGCCTTCGCCGCCGAGCACCTTTTGCCAGGAGAAGGTGGTGACATCGAGCCGGTCGAAGGGGAGCGGCTGGGCGAAGGCGGCCGATGTCGCGTCGCACAGGGTGAGGCCCTCGCGGTTGTCCGGGATCCAGTCGCCGTCGGGCACGCGCACGCCCGACGTGGTGCCGTTCCAGGTGAAGAGGACGTCGGTTGCGAAGTCGACGGCCGAAAGGTCGGGGAGATGGCCGTAGTCGGCGCGCAGGATGGTGGGGGAGAGCTTCAGCTGCTTGGCGGCGTCGGTCACCCAGCCTTCGCCGAAGCTTTCCCAGGCCAGCGCCGTGACGCCGCGCGCGCCGAGGAGGGTCCACATGGCCATCTCGAAGGCGCCGGTGTCCGAGGCCGGGACGATCCCGATGCGATAGTCCGCAGGCACGCCGAGGAGGTCGCGCGTGCGCGCGATGGCCTCTGCCAGCCGGGACTTGCCGATCTTCGCGCGGTGCGAGCGGCCGAGGCTGTCGGTGGCAAGCGCGGCGAGCGTGTAGCCGGGGCGCTTGGCGCAGGGGCCGGAGGAGAAATGGGGCCTTCCGGGGCGGGTGGCGGGCTTGGCGGGGGCGCGCACGTCGGGCGCGGCGGATGCGATCGTCATGGTCTCTCCTTCCAGAGAGCGCGCGCCGCGTTGGGACGGCGTGGCCCGCAGCTCGCATGGCGGGCGCCGCGCCAGCCTGTCAACCCCTGGTGCCACGCGAATGGCTTTTGCCAGTCCGAGCGAACTCGTCCAAGGGGAGGGCGATGACCGAGCGAGTCGCAAGGGAGGTGCACACGCTGCGCCCCGCCGCCGTCGATGCGGCCCGTTCCGCCGAAGTCGCGCGAAGCCCGCAGACCGAGCATCCGGCCTATCGGCTGGCCTTCCAGGACCTCGACTTTCTTCTGCGCGAGGACCTGCGCCCGGTGCGGCTCCAGCTCGAGCTGCTGAAGCCCGAGCTGATGCTTGCCGAGGCGGGGATCGCCTCGACGCTCGTGGTCTATGGGTCTGCCCGGATCCCGTCGCCCGAGTCGGCGGCGGCGCTGGTCGCGCAGGCGCAGACGCCGGCAGCAAGGGCGGTGGCCGAACGGCTGGCGGCCAAGGCCCGCTTCTATGACGAGGCCCGGCGGCTCGCCTTCCTCGCCTCGTCGCTTCCCTGCGGGGCGGACGGAAGCCGCGACTTCGTGGTCTGCTCGGGCGGCGGCCCCTCGATCATGGAGGCGGCCAACCGCGGCGCGGCCGATGCCGGGGCGCCCTCGATCGGGCTCAATGTCGTGCTCCCCCACGAGCAGCGGCCGAACCCCTATGTCACGCCCGCGCTCAGCTTCCAGTTCCACTATTTCGCCATCCGCAAGATGCACTTCCTGATGCGGGCGCGGGCGGTTGCCGTGTTTCCCGGCGGCTATGGCACGCTCGATGAGCTGTTCGAGCTCCTGACGCTGGTGCAGACCGGCAAGATGAAGCCGGTGCCGCTGGTGCTCTTCGGCCGCGACTACTGGAGCCGGATCATCGACTTCGCGGCGCTGGCCGAGGAGGGCGTCATCAACCCCGAGGACCTCGCCCTGTTCCACATGGTCGAGACGGCGGATGAGGCCTGGGCCCATATCTGCGCTGCCACGGCCGCCGGGCAGGCGGCCTGAGGCGGCGGATCAGGCAGCCGTGGGCGCCTCGGCCGCAGCAGGTTCGGGCTCCCCTGCGGCCGGCGTCGGTCCGGCGGCCGGCTCGGCTGCGGCCGGCGCGGCGGGAAGCGGGAGCGGCGAATCGCTCTTGCTGTTGAGATAGGCGATCAGGTCGGCGCGTTCCTGCGGCTTCGAGAGGCCGGCGAAGGCCATCTTGTTGCCCGGGATGGCCGCCTTGGGGTTCTTGAGCCACGCGGACAGGCTGGCCCAGTCCCAGCTCTTGCCCGAAAGCGCCTGGAGCGCCGGCGAATAGCCGAAGCCGGCACTGTGGGCGTGCTTCGCCCCGACGATCCCGTAGAGGTTGGGGCCGATCCCGTTGGCGCCACCCTTGTCGATCGAGTGGCAGGCGGCGCACTTCTTGAACGCGGCCTCGCCCCGCGCCGGGTCGGCCGAGGCGAGCAGCAGCTCGATCGGGGGCTCTCCGGCATCGGCGGCGGGCGCGGTCTCCTCCGCCTCGGCGACGACGCCCTCGACCACATAGCCGCGCTTCTCCGGCACCGCCGGCTTGAAGATGTAGCCGGTGATGATGCTGAGCCCGAGCACGGCAATGAGGGCCGCCAGAACGGCACCGGAAATGCGGGTAAACTCGTAGCTGTCCAAGCTTCGCTCCCATGACGCCGGCGCGCATGCGCTCTGCGGTTCACAAGAAAGCGGCCGGAGACCCGGCCGCGCCTGGGGGCTCCTAGAAGCCGGGGCGCGGCTTGGCAACCGGCTGCGCTGTCGCGGGGGCGCATGGCTGCCGCTGCCGCGCCGTTCGGTCCCGCGCCGCGGCATGCGGAGATTGACCCGACCGCGCCGCCCGGCCATGCGCCGGCGCCGATGGAGAGCTATCCTCCCCCGGCCCGGGATCTCGTGGCCGCGATGCGCGCGGCGGCGCGCGCGCGCCCGGCGGCCGCCATCGCCTTCCAGGGCGCGCCTGGTGCCTATTCGCACCAGGCGGTTCGCCAGTTCGATCCGGATGCGCTGGCGCTGCCCTGCTTCAGCTTCGAGGATGCGCTCCAGGCCGTGATTGACGGCGAGGCCGCGCGCGCGGCCATCCCGGTCGAGAACAGCCTCCACGGCCGGGTCGCGGATGTCCATTTCCTGCTGCCGGAAAGCGGCCTTGCCATCGTCGGGGAAGGCTTCGTCAAGGTCGAGCACTGCCTCCTCGCCCGACCCGGGATGCAGCTTGCCGACGTGCGCGAGGTGCTGTCGCACCCGCAGGCGCTGGGCCAGTGCCGCCGCCGCCTGAAGGCGCTCGGGCTCCGGCCCGTCGCCTTCGCCGACACGGCGGCGGCGGCTGCCGAGATCATGGCGCGCGACGAGCGGCATCTCGGCGCGATCGCCTCGGCGCTTGCCGCCGAGCTCTACGGCTGCACCGTGCTTGCCGCCAACCTGCAGGACGCCGACCACAACCGGACCCGCTTCCTGCTGCTCGCGCGCACGCCGCTGCCGCTCCCGATCGCAGGGCCCGCCAAGACGACGCTCGCCTTCGAGGTCAAGAACATCCCGGCTGCGCTCTACAAGGCGCTCGGCGGGTTCGCGACCAACGGGGTCAACCTCTCCAGGCTCGAGAGCCACCTGTCGGGCGGGTCGTTCACGGCGGCGCAGTTCCTCATCGACATCGAGGGCACGCCCGATGCGGCGCACGTGGCCCGCGCGCTAGAGGAGCTTGCCTTCCACTCGAAATGGGTCCGCCTGCTCGGCAGCTACCCCGCCGCCACGGCCCCGCCTCCGGCTTAAGTCCCTGCCGCTCCGGCCGTAGGGTCGGGGGTGACCAAATCGACAGCAGGAGTCCGCACGGGAAGGCCTGCCGCCTGCGCAACGCGGCCGTGTGCGCGCGTGCGGAACGGGCCATGAGCTTCCAGTTCAAGCCCCCGGTGGCGACCGAGAACGCGGTCTCCTGGCGCGACCTCGTCACCATCGGGCCCGAGCATGACCCGTTCTGGACGCGGGTGCGCGCGACCCAGCTCGACTTCCTCGCCCGCTACTTTCCCTTCAGCCTGGCCGTTGCCGTCGGCAATGCCAGCGTCGTCCTCGCCGCGCTTGCCCACATGGCGCCGACCGACATCCTCGTTGCCTGGATGCTGGTCCAGACCGGCATGTTCGCCCACTTCATCCGCCGCCAGGTGAGGGAGGCGCGCTCTGGCAGGCGCACGGCGGCGACCCGTCGCTACACGGTCCAGGTGCTGCTCGAGATGGGTCTGGTGGGCACGGCCTGGGGGATGCTGTTTGCGTCCATGCTGCCGGGGCTCGATCCGTCGCGCCTTGCGCTCGTGGTGGGCATGACGCTGGTCGGAATCGGCACCACCGCCTATTCGACGGCCGTGTTTCCGCTCGCGGCGCTCGCCCTTTCGGGCCCGATCGCGGCCGGGACCATCGTCGGCGTGCTGCGCTCCGACTGGCCGTTCAGCGACTATGTCCTCATCATCATGCTGGCCTTCGTGCTGGTGATCGCCCGGGGCAATGCGCTCACCACCTTCGCCTTCATCGCGAGGCTGCGCACCCAGGAGCGGCTGATCGAACAGGAAGAGGTGGTCCGGCTGCTGCTCAACGAGTTCGAGGCCAACGGCAGCGACTGGCTGTTCGAGTTCGACCAGCGCCGCAACCTGACCTTCGTGTCCAACCGCTTCGCCGAGGCCGCCGATTCGACGGTGGAGGCACTGCTTGGCCGCAACTGGCTGTCGCTCTTCACCGACCGGCGCAGCGCCGCGCCGCTGTTCCGGGCGGTCGTCAGGCGCGAGCCCTTCCGCGACGTGGTGGTGCGGGTGCGGGTTGCCGACCAGGACCGCTTCTGGTCGCTCTCCGGCACGCCCAAGTTCGATCAGGAGGGCCAGTATCGGGGCTATCGCGGGGTCGGGTCCGACATCACCGACCGGCAGAAGAGCGCGGAGCGGATCGTCGAGCTGGCGACCTTCGATTCGCTGACGGGCCTTGTCAACCGGCGGATCATCCACACCGCCATCGCCGATGGCCTGAGCGGGCCGACCGGAGTCGCGCTGCTGTTCGTCGACCTCGACCGGTTCAAGGCCGTCAACGACAGCCTGGGCCATTCCGCCGGCGACCAGCTCCTCGCCGAAGTCGCGGTGCGGCTGCGCGGCGTGGTCGGCGCGAGCGGGCAGGTGGGCCGGCTGGGAGGGGACGAGTTCGCGGTCGTCCTTCGCTCCTCCGACGCGGCCGCGGCAACGGCGCTGGGCGAGCAGCTGATCGACGAGCTGTCGCGCCCCTTCCGCCTCGGCGGGGCCGACGCCCGGATTGGCGCCAGCGTCGGGCTGGCCATCGGCCCCGAGGATGGCGGCAGCGTCGAGGCCCTGATGCGGGCGGCCGATCTTGCGCTCTACGACGTCAAGGGCAAGGGGCGGGGGACCGTCCGCCGCTACGACCGGGAGATGCACGCGCGCGCCGAGGCCCGGCGTGCGCTGGAGCTCGACCTGCGCTCCGCGCTCGCGCACAACGAGATCTATCTCATGTACCAGCCGATCGTCGATGCGCTCGACGAGCGGGTCGTCGGGTTCGAGGCGCTGATGCGCTGGCGCCACCCGCGCCATGGCGAAATCTCGCCGGCCGTCTTCATCCCGATCGCCGAGGACATCGGCATGATCGGTGCGCTCGGCCGGTTCGCAATCGACGAGGCGCTGCGCACCGCGGCGCGCTGGCCCCGCCACATCAAGATCTCGGTCAACCTGTCGTCGCTCCAGTTCGACCAGCCCGACCTGGTCGAGGACATCGCCGGCGCGCTGAGGCGGCATGGGGTGGAGCCGCGCCGCCTCGAGCTCGAGCTGACCGAGAGCGTCTTCCTCGACCAGCGCGAGAGCACCGTGCGCACGCTCGCCCGGCTGCGCGACCTGGGGGTCGGCTTCGCGCTCGACGATTTCGGGACCGGCTACTCCTCGCTGGGCTATCTCCAGAAGGTGGACTTCACCCGGATCAAGATCGACCAGAGCTTCGTGCGCGCCTCGGTCGAGGACGGCAATGAATCGACCGCCATCATCCAGGCGATCATCGCGCTCGCCGACCGGCTCGGCATGGAGACGACCGCCGAGGGAACCGAGACGCGGGCCGAGTTCGAGGCGATGCGGCGGCTCGGCTGCGCGCAGGTCCAGGGCTTCTACTTCGGCCGGCCGATGTCCGGCGAGGACGCGATGCGCCACATCCTGCGCTCGGAACCGCTCATCGCCGTGGACCAGGCCATGGCCGAGGACATCCTGCGCGACATCGAGGGTCTCAGCCCGCCGCGCTCCCGACGAAGCGGCGAAGCAGGGTATGGGCAATCGCCAGCGGCGGCGGAGCCGACCATGGACCCGCGTTCCTGAGGACGTCGGCCACCTCGGCGCGGTCGGCCCAGCGCGCGGCCTCGATCTCGGTCTCATCCAGGCGGAGCTCGAAGCTCTCTGCCTTTGCCATGGCGCCGATCATCAGGCTGGAGGGAAAGGGCCAGGGCTGGCTGGCGACATAGCGCACCGCGCCGACCCGCACGCCGGCTTCCTCCCAGAGCTCGCGCGCAACCGCCTCCTCGATCGACTCCCCGGCCTCGACGAAGCCGGCCAGCGCCGAATAGAAGCCCGGGGGGAAGCCCTTCTGCCGGCCCACCAGCACCATCCCGTCGCGCTCGGCGAGCATGATGACGACCGGGTCGACGCGCGGGAAATGCTCGCTGCCGCAGGCGCCGCAGCTGCGTGCCCAGCCGGCCCTCGCCACGGTGGTCGGTGCGCCGCAGCAGGCGCAGAAGCCGTGCCGGCGATGCCAGTCGAGCAGCGAACGGGCCTGGGCGACGATCGCGGCCTCGGCGCCGGCCAGCCGGGCGCCGGCGGCGCGGGCATCGGTGGCAACTCCCGGCAGGCCATCGGCCGGGCCATCGACCGCGAAATGGGGAAGGCCCTCGTCATCGAGCCCGAGGAACAGGCAGGGGCCGTCCGGGGCCTCGGCCCGCCGCACCCATTGCAGCCGGTCTCCCTCCGGGGCGAGAAGGGGCCGGAGCCGGTCGAGCACGAGGAACCTCGCGGCCGGGTGCATCCGCGCCGCGCGGATGGCGGCCTCGTCGCGGCGAAGATGGTCGGCCCGGTCGAGGCGGCCGCCCGTGAAGCCGGGTGGCGTGTCCGTGACGGTCATGTCGTTCCCCCATCCTGTGCCAGGGTCCTGGCCACGGCCACGGCCTTGCGGAAGAGCGTGGGCACGCCCGCAATCTCCTCCGGTGCCGCCCAGAGCAGGCCATCGGCGAAGTCGCGCGGTGACTCGAGCCGGGTGACGGCGATGTCGAGGTGCAGCTGGAAATGGGTGAAGCCGTGGACGACGGGCTGCGGCGCCCAGCGCCAGGCGCCGGGGAAGGGCAGGTCGGGCGAGGCCGCCTCGCGCCAGGGCGTTCCCGGAAGGGCGAGGAGGCCGCCGAGCAAGCCATGCGGCGGCCGCCGGACGAGGGCGACCTTCCCTGCGGCCTCGACCCACCAGGCGGTGCCGAACCGGCGCGGGCGCACGCGTGGTGCCGGGCGCCGAGGGAGCGCATCGCTCCGCCCGGTGCGCGCGGCGACGCAGGCTCCGGCCAGCGGACAGGAGCTGCAGGCCGGCGCGCGCGGCCGGCAGACCATGGCGCCGAGATCCATCAGGGCCTGGGCGAAGTCTCCGGGCCGATCGGGCGGGACATGGGGGCGGAGGGCGTCTCCTGCCGCCCGCAGGAGGGCGGGGCCCGTGCTCTCGAGCCAAAACAGGCGCGCCGCGACTCGCGCCAGGTTGGAGTCGACCGGGACGGTCGCCGCGCCAAAGGCGAAGGCGGCCACGGCGGCGGCGGTGTAGGGGCCGATTCCCGGCAGCGTTAGCAGCGCTTCCTCGCGGCGGGGAAAGGCACCGCCGGCCGCGGCCACCGCGCGGGCGCAGGCGAGGAGATTGCGGGCGCGGGCATAGTAGCCGAGGCCCGCCCAGGCGGCCATGACGTCGGCGGGATCGGCAGCCGCGAGCGCGCCGACCGTGGGCCAGCGCGCGACGAAGCGCTGGAAATGGCCGGTGGCGGCCTCGACCGTCGTCTGCTGGAGCATCACTTCGGCCAGCCAGACCCGATAGGGATCGGGCACCTGTGCCGAGCCGGGCGGGATGCGCCAGGGCAGGGTGCGCGCGTTGCGGCCATACCAGTCGAGGAGCGGCGCGGCGAAGGGGGCGGGCATTGCGCTCGGGGTCTCGACGGGCACCGCCCCGCTCTGGCACAGCATCGGCCGATGGCAAAGTGCGCGCAGCTGCCTGACCCACCCTCCGCGCGGCGGGGGATGCCGAAGCCCGTCGGCGACCTGCTGGCGGGCGCGGGGGCGCGCGCCTTCCGGCGGTTCGGCTTTGCCGAAGGCCAGCTTCTGGCCCGCTGGCGCGACATCGTCGGCGCCCATTATGCCCGCTGGTCGGTGCCCGAGTGCCTTCGCCCCGCGCGCGGCCGGGGCGCTGCCGGCGCGACGCTCGTGGTGCGGGTGGAAGGGCCCTTCGCCCTCCAGCTCCAGCACGCCGAACCCGTCATCCTCGAGCGCTGCAACCGGATCCTCGGCCAGCCGGCGGTGGCCCGGCTCCGGCTCGTCCAGGGGCCGGTTGCGCGAGAGCCGCGCGCATCGGAACCGCCCGGGATGGAGCCTCCGCCCGCGCCGGGACCCTCGCTCCGGTCGATTCGGGACCCGGGGCTGCGGACGGCGCTCGAGGATCTCGCGAAGGCCATGACCTCGACCCGGGGGCCGCCGCGGATCGGCTGACGGGTCGCCCGGTCCCGCGCCTCCTCGAAGAAACGCGCCATGGTTGCGGCCGCGCGCCGGTGGCACTAGATAGCTGATGAATCCCGTCAGAGTTCGGGCGGGGGGTTGCAGGCTGGGAGACGCACCTTGGCCATGAGCGGAGAGGAAATCCTGCAGCGGATCCGGCGCGCCCTGCCGGATGCCGAGGTGGAGCTCGTCGATTTCGCCGGCGACAGCGACCATTGGGAGGCGAGGGTCGTCTCCGCGGCCTTCGCCGGCCTGCCGCGCGTCGCCCAGCACCGGCTGGTCTATGAAGCGATCGGCGAGGACATGGGCGCGGCGCTGCACGCCCTGCGGCTCGTCACCCGGCCGCGCGAGGCTTGACCGGCGCGTGCCACAGGCAGAAAGGCAAGGTCATGGATGACGTCCGCCAGAGGATTGCCCGGATCGTCGAGGACAATGACGTGGTGCTCTTCATGAAGGGCACCCGCTTCTTTCCGCAGTGCGGCTTCTCGGGCAGGGCGGTCGCCATCCTCGAGCATCTCGAGGTGCCGTTCCGCGATGTCGACGTCCTGCAGGATCCCGAGCTGCGCGAGGGGATCAAGGCCTTCAGCGACTGGCCGACGATCCCGCAGCTCTACGTGAAGGGCGAGTTCGTGGGCGGGTCCGACATCATGATGGAGATGTTCGAGGCGGGCGAACTGCAGTCGCTTCTCGGCCAGGCCGGCATCACCTCCGCCGACTGAGCGGAGCCGTGGCAGGGGGCAGGTCGCGGCTCGCGGACGTCCTTCCGGGCGTGCGCGACTGCCTTCGCCGCGACGGCTGGGCGATCGCGCCGGTCGCAGGCGCGCTGCTCATCCTGCCCCTCCTGCTCCTCCTGCGTGCGATGGCGCTCGACCTGCTCGATCCCCGGCCGGAGGTTGCCGAGCCCGGGCCTGCGGTCGCGCTGCTGCTCGTTGCCGTCCTCCTCCTCAGCATCCTCGCCCAGCTCTTCGTGACGGCGATCGCCATCGGCCAGTCGGGAGAGACGGTGGGCCAGCTTCTCGGCCGCCTGGCGCGGCTTCTGCCCCAGGCCTTCGTCATCGGGTTCGTGCAGGCGCTGCCGGCCTCGCTCGGGCTCCAGGCCATGTCCGTGGCCGAGCCCGGCCTCGCGCTTGCCGGCGGGATGCTCGTCGGGCTCGGCCTCTATCTTTTCGCGCGCCTCATCCTGGCGCTTCCCGCGCTGGTCGACGAGGGCCTCGGCATCGGTGCCGCCCTGCAGCGGAGCTGGAGCCTGACCGCCGGGCGGAGCCTCGGGCTCATCGCGCTCCTCCTCGGGGTCATCGTCGGATTCTTCCTCGTCGCGCTCCTGCTGGTCGCCGTGGCGGCTCCCGTTGCGGCCATCGCCACCCTCCTCCTCGGCGAACCGGCGACGGGCTGGGGCCCTGCCCAGTGGGTCAACGGCCTGATGCTTGCCCTGCTGCAGGCCAGCCTGACCGTGCTGGTCGCGCTGGTCGCCGGCCGGGCCTACCGGGTGCTAGCCGGCTAGGCGGCGGTCAGTCCCAGCGCGCCTCCGGCGGCAGGCTCATGAGGATGGCGTCGGTGTTGCCGCCGGTCCTGAGGCCGAAGACCGTGCCGCGGTCATAGACGAGGTTGAACTCGGCATAGAGCCCCCGGTAGCGCAGGAGCGCCAGCCGCGCGGCTTCGTCCCACGGCTCGGCCATCCGCCGCCGCACGATCCGCGGGAAGACCTCGACGAAGGTTTCGCCGACGGCGCGGGTGAAGGCGAAGTTCGCCTCGAAGACGGCATCGTCGGGGCATTCGAGATAGTCGTAGAAGATCCCGCCCACGCCGCGGGCGCGGTTGCGGTGGGGGATGAAAAAATAGGTCTCGCACCATTTCGAGAAACGATCCCAGTGGTCGGCGCCGTGGGCGTCGCAGGTGGCCTTGAACGCGGCGTGGAAGTCGGCCGTGTCCTCGGCGCGGGGAAGGGCCGGGTTCAGATCCGCCCCGCCGCCGAACCAGCATCTGGTCGTCACCAGGAAGCGGGTGTTCATGTGCACGGCCGGCACGTTCGGATTGGCCATGTGCGCGACGAGGCTGATTCCTGTCGCGAAGAAGCGCGGATCCTCGGCAGCTCCGGGAATGGTCCGCGCGAAATCCTCCGGGAAGGTCCCGTGGACCGTGGAGATGTTCACTCCGACCTTCTCGAACACCCGGCCCTTCATGATGCCCATGGTTCCGCCGCCGCCGGGCTGGCCGGAGGGATCGGAGCGGATCCAGTCGCGGGTCTCGAACCGGCCAGGGGAGTCGGGCGCACCCGGCAGCACCGGCACCTCCGCGCTGTCCGCCTCGATCGCCTCGAAGCTTGCGAAGATCCTGTCACGAAGCGTCCGGAACCAGGCGCTGGCGCGCGCCTTGTGCGAGTCCATGTCCATCGCGACCGCGCTAGCCGTGCCGGCGCATGGTTTGCAAGCCGCGCCGGCCCGGCGGCTGCGGCCTCTTGTCAAACCCCGTCGGTGCGGCAAGGACACCCCGACCTTCGCAGGGGCGCCTCGATGACCGTCTATCGCACACCCGACGTCCATTTCCGGCAGCTCGAGGACTGGCCCTATGCGCCCCTGTTCACCCAGGCGATGCTGATGCCCTTCGGCCAGGTGCGAACCGCCCATTACGAGGATGGTCCGGCCGAGGGGCCGGTCGTGCTCCTGCTGCACGGCGAGCCGACCTGGGCCTATCTCTACCGCGGGATGATGCCGATCCTCGCTACGGCCGGCGCGCGGGTGATCGCGCCCGACCTGTTCGGGTTCGGCCAGTCCGACAAGCCGCTCCACGGGGACCATCTGAGCTACGAACTCCTGGTCGGCTGGCTCATCGAATGGTTCGATGCGATGGACCTGGCGGATGTCACGCTCTTCTGCCAGGACTGGGGCGGGCTTCTCGGCCTGCGCCTCGTCGCGGCCCGCCCGCAGCGCTTCGCCCGGGTCGTCGCGTCGAACACGCTCCTGCCGGACGGCGAGATCCCGCCGACCGAGGCCTTCCTGCGCTGGCGGGGCTACAGCCAGCGCGTCGAGATCTTCGACTGCGGCGGGATCGTCCACCAGGCGACCGTCAGGGGGATTTCGGCCGGCGCGCGGGCGGCCTACAACGCGCCTTTTCCCGACGAGCGCAGCAAGGCGGCGGCAAGACGGCTGCCGATCCTGGTGCCGATCGCCCCGAGCGATGCATCCGCCCATCCCAACCGGCTCGCCTGGGACCGGCTCGCCCGATTCGACCGGCCATTCCTCACCCTGTTCGGCGACAGCGATCCCGTGACGGCCCCCTATGCCCGGGTGTTCCAGCAGCGGATCCCGGGCGCCGAGGGCCAGCCGCACGCCATCATCCGCCAGGCCGGCCATTTCATCCAGGAGGATGCCGGGGAGGAGCTTGCCCGCCGGACCCTCGCCTTCATGGGGCTCGATGGCGGCGCCTGAGGCACGGCGCAGTTCCGTGCCGGCCCTCGCTTGACACGCCCGAGGCCCCACCATAAGGCCCCGCTTCCCTTGGGCGGGTGTAGCTCAGTCGGTTAGAGCGCCGGCCTGTCACGCCGGAGGTCGCGGGTTCGAGCCCCGTCACTCGCGCCAGGGAGGTTGGGGACCGCCAGGATCCGCCCGCCAGGATCCGCCCGCCAGGATCCGCCCGCCAGGATCCGCCCGCCAGGATCCGCCCGCCAGGATCCGCCCGCCAGCGACCCGCCCGCCAGCGACCCGCCCGCCAGCGACCCGCCCGCCAGCGACCCGCCCGCCAGCGCCGCTCCCGCCCTTTGGCCGTCCTCCCGGGGACGCGCCCGCCGGGTCAGCCGGTCTGGCGGCCAGTCGCCCGCTCCGGGTGCGGCCGGGCGGCGCGCAGCCGGTCCCATGCGCGAAGCTCGTGCGCGATCGAGGCTTCGACCAGCCGTTCCCACAGCGCCTCGACGAGGTCGGTCGCAAGCCCCCGTTCGGCCGCGAGCGCCTTCACCCGCGCGATGACCTCGGCCTTGCGCGTCTCGTCGCGGACCTCCTCGCGCCGCGGCTTGATCCGTGCCGCCGCGTCCATGAAGCGCATCCGCTCGGCGAGCAGCGCGACGAGCTCCGCGTCGATCGCATCGACGCCAGAGCGGACCTCCTGCATCGTCGTCGCCAGTTCGGGGGACGGGCGCGTCATCGGGAGAGTCGCCACCTGCCCGTCTCCATCCACAGGAGGACGGGGCGGAACGGGATCACCCAGGCGAGACCGAGGAGGAGCCAGACCGGGAGCTGGATGAGGGGATGGAGCGCCGCCACGGGCTCCGCGATCCAGACCGCGCCCAGGGCATAGACGAACAGGAACAGGAGGAGGCCGAGGATCCCGAAGGGACGGCGCAGGCTGGGCGTCATGCCGCGCGCCATAGCCAAGCCGCCCGGCCCCGCCTAGCCGCCAGCCGGTCGCGGCGGGGCCTGCGCGCTGCAGCGGATCAGCCGGGTCGGGGTGGCGACGATGTCGAGCCGCTCGTCCCACTCGGCGAGCGGAAGGGGCGCGCTTTCCTGCATGTCCCAGGCAAGGCCGATGGCAAGGACAGGCCCGGCGCGTCGCAGCGCGCCGAGCGCGCGGTCGTAATGGCCGCCGCCCTGGCCCAGCCGGCCTCCCGAGGCATCGAACAGCAGCAGGGGCACGAGGACGATGGCAGGCGTGACCTGCGGGGCATCTTCCGCGGGCTCCCGGATCCCGTGGGCGCCCGGCCGCAGCTGGTTCCGCATGGCGGCATGGAAGCCGAGGCCGGCGCCCGCTGCGACCCGGGGAAAGCAGGGCCGGGCAAGCAGCGGATCGAGCGGGGCGGGGTCGATCTCGGTGGCGGTCGCGGCATAGGTGGCGACGACTGCATCCGGCGGAAGGAGCGGCGCGAGGCGAGCGGCGAGCTGCCCTTCGAGGGCGGCGCGCACGGGCGCGGCGAGCCCGGTGACGAAGGCGCGTCGTGCGGCCCGTGCCGCTGCCCGCAGCGCCTCGCGCGCACGCTGGTCCACGCCTGCCTCCCGCGCCCCCTGCCCCGACCCGCCGTCCCCCGCCGGACCCTCCCGGCGCCGGGGTGGCGGGACCAGTGCGACCGTTTGCCCGGAAATCCGCTGACGCCATGAACGCCAGGTGGGCACCATGATCGCCGGACCAGGATCCGGCGAGGGACGGCACCCTTTCGGATGATATCGCCTCAGGGATGTTCGATGGCGCGCATCGACCAGACCCCGCCGCTGGCAAACCTAGGCGCCGGGCGCTTCCGTCTCAAGCCCGGCCGTGGCCTCCAGCCGGTCCGCGAGCGCTTCCAGCCCCACCGCGAGGGCCTCGAGCCGCCCGATGAGGTCGGGTGCGGGGCTGGCCCCCTCCAGGAGCTCGCCGGTGACCTGCAGGCCGGTCATCAGCAGGAGCCGCGGCTCGGTGAGAGCGCCGAGCGCCTGGGCGAGCGCGATCGTCCGCCGGTCGAACTCGCGGGCAGCGGCCTCGAGCGCGCGCTCGTCCCCGTCGCGGCAGGCCAGCCGGTAGCTGCGGCCGCCCACCTGGACCAGGACTTCAGCCATGCGCGCGGTCCAGCAGGGCGTCGATGTCGGCGAGTGCCCGGCGCACTTCGGCGGCGAGCCTCGCGGACCCCTCCGCCCTTGCTGCAATCCGCTCGGCTGCGGCCGTGCACCGCCAGAGGGCAGCATCGAGCCGGTCGAGCAGGTCCGCGGGCGCCGGGGGCGGGGCCGAGGGCGGCCGGGCTCCCGCCGCGCCTGCACCGCCAGCACGCTCCTCCATGCCCATCCCCTCCATCCGCCCCGGTCGAAGAAGTCCAGAGCGTTAGCAGCAGTTGATAAGAGATGGTCTCGGTTCCGGTCAACCGCCCGCCGGATCCTCCCGCTGGTGCATCGGGGGGGCGCGCCGGTTGATTTCGGGGGTTGCCTTTGCAAGGGGAGGGCCCCGCGGCCGAATCGGTCGTGCCGCGCCGCGCCAGCGCCTGTGCCGCAGCGCCGCATCAAGGGGACAAGGGTGAACGCAGCGAGCGATGCCGGGCGTTTGGCTTCGATGGCGAACGCCATTCGCGCGCTTGCGATGGATGCCGTGGAAGCGGCGAATTCCGGCCACCCCGGCATGCCCATGGGGATGGCGGATGTTGCCACGGTCCTGTTCGACCGGTTCCTGACCTTCGACCCCGATGCGCCGCGCTGGCCCGACCGCGACCGGCTGGTGCTCTCCGCCGGCCATGGCTCGATGCTGCTCTACGCCGCGCTGCATCTCGCCGGCTACGCCCGGCCGACGATGGACGACATCCGCCGCTTCCGCCAGCTGCATTCGCCCTGCGCCGGCCACCCGGAGGCGACCGAGCTCGAGGGGGTGGAGACCACGACGGGTCCGCTGGGCCAGGGGCTCGCCACGGCAGTCGGAATGGCGATCGCCGAGCGGCACCTGAACGCCTGCTTCGGCGATGCGCTGGTCGACCATCGGACCTACGTGATCGCCGGTGACGGCTGCCTCATGGAGGGGGTGAGCCACGAGGCGATCGGGCTTGCCGGGCATCTCGGGCTCGGGCGCCTCATCCTGCTCTTCGACGACAATGGCATCTCGATCGACGGGCCGACCAGTCTTGCGACCTCGGAGGATCATTCGGCGCGCTTCGCTGCCGCCGGCTGGCATGTCGAGGCCTGCGATGGCCATGACACGGCCGACATCGCCCGCGCCATTTCGGCCGCGCTCGCCGACCCGCGCCCGTCCCTGGTGCGCTGCCGGACCATCATCGGCTTCGGCGCGCCGACCAGGGCGGGAAGCGAGAAGACCCATGGCAGCCCGCTTGGCGCTGCCGAAGTGGCGGGCGCGAGGGCGCGGCTGGGCTGGACCGCGCCCCCCTTCGAGGTGCCGGAGGCCATCCGCGCCGACTGGCGCGCGACGGCCGGGCGCGGCCGCGAGGCGCGGCGCGCCTGGGAGGCCCGGCTCGCCGCCCACCCGGAGGCCGCCGAGTTCCGCCGGCGCATCGAGGGCCGGCTTCCGGACCTCGACCTTGCGATCGCGCCGGCCAGTGTCGCGAGCCGGAAGGCGTCCGAGATGGTGCTCGGGAAGGCGAACGCCCAGCTGCCGGAGACGATCGGCGGCTCGGCCGACCTTACCGGCTCCAACAACACCCGCAGCGCCGGGCTCCCGGTGCTCGACCGGAAGGACTACGGCGGCCGCTACATCCACTATGGCATCCGCGAGTTCGGCATGGCCTGCGCGATGAACGGGATGGCGCTGCACGGCGGCATCATCCCCTATGGCGGGACCTTCCTGGTCTTCTCCGACTATTGCCGGCCGGCGCTGCGGCTCGCCGCGCTCCAGCAGCTGGGCGTCATCCATGTGATGACGCACGATTCGATCGGCCTTGGCGAGGATGGACCCACCCACCAGCCGGTCGAGCATCTGATGGCGCTGCGCGCCATTCCCGGCCTTGCCGTCTATCGGCCGGCCGATGCGGTCGAGACGGCGGAGTGCTGGGAGCTGGCGCTTCGCGACCGGAACCGGCCGTCGGTGCTCGCGCTTTCGCGCCAGACCTTGCCTTCGCTGCGCGCGGCCGGCGGCCCCAACCGCTCGGCCGAGGGCGGCTACCGGCTGGTCGCGGCAGGAGCGGCCCGGCGCGTCGTCTTCGTCGCGACGGGATCGGAAGTGGCGCTCGCCCGGGACGCAGCCGCGCTGCTCGAGAGAGACGGGATCGGCTGCGACGTCGTCTCGCTCCCGTCCTGGACCCATTTCCTCGCCCGCCCGGCGGCGGAGCGGAAGGCGCTGCTGCCTGCGGACGTCCTCAGGGTGTCAGTGGAAGCCGGAGTGACGCTGGGCTGGGAGCGGATCGTGGGCGCGGACGGGCTGATGATCGGGCTCGACCGGTTCGGCGCATCCGCCCCGGCCGAGATGCTGTTCCGCCATTTCGGCTTCACCCCCGAGGCGATCGCCCTGCAGGTGCGAAACCGGCTGGCGCGCTGACACGCACGAAAAAGGAGCACAAGGCATGGTGAAGGTGGCGATCAACGGTTTCGGGCGCATCGGGCGGCTGGTGCTCCGCGCCGCGCTCGAGAGCGGCCGCTCCGACATCGAGGTGGTGGCCATCAACGATCTGGCCGATGCCGCCGCCAATGCCCGCCTTCTTGCCCGGGACTCGGTGCACGGGCCCTTCCCGGGCACCGTCGTGGCCGATGGCGACGCCATCGTCGTCGATGGCCGGCGCATCCGCGTGACGGCCGAGCGCGACCCCGCGAAGTTGCCCCACCGCGACCTTGGAGTCGACATCGCGCTCGAATGCACCGGCCTCTTCACCGATGCAGCGAAGGCCCGGGCGCATCTCGACGCGGGTGCACGGCGCGTCCTCGTCTCGGCACCGGCCAAGGGCGCCGATCTCACCGTCGTCTATGGCGTGAACCATGACCGGCTTGCGGCCGACCATGTCATCGTCTCGAACGCGTCCTGCACCACCAACTGCCTGGCGCCGGTGGCCAAGGTGATGGCCGAGACGGTCGGGATCGAGCGCGGGCTGATGACGACCATCCACGCCTACACCAACGACCAGAAGATCCTCGACCAGATCCACTCCGACCCGCGGCGGGCGCGGGCGGCGGCCATGTCGATAATTCCGACGACGACGGGCGCGGCGCGCGCGGTCGGCGAGGTGCTGCCCGCGCTCAAGGGCAAGCTCGACGGCTCGGCGGTCAGGGTGCCAACCGCGAACGTCAGCCTCGTCGATCTCACGTTCGTGCCCGGGCGCGAGACCTCGCGAGAGGAGGTCAACGCGGCGCTGAAGGCCGCTTCCGAAGGGGCGCTGGCCGGGATCCTCGCCTACACCGACGAGCCGCTCGTCTCGGTCGACTTCAACCACAACCCGGCCTCCTCGACGGTGGACAGCCTCGAGACGGCGGTCATCGAGGGGCGGCTGGTGCGCGTCGTCTCCTGGTACGACAATGAATGGGGCTTCTCGAA
The DNA here is from genome assembly GCA_029268145.1 of Sphingomonadaceae bacterium. Lineage (GTDB taxonomy): Bacteria > Pseudomonadota > Alphaproteobacteria > Sphingomonadales > Sphingomonadaceae > Thermaurantiacus. The sequence continues at coordinate 78,788 of JAJUHA010000003.1, forward strand.
CCGGATGCTCGACACCGCCGCGGCCATGGGGCGGCTGCTGTGACCTTCAGGACGCTCGACGACCTGCCGGCGGACCTCTCCGGCCGGCGCGTCCTCGTCCGGGTCGATCTCAACGTCCCCATGGCCGACGGCCGGGTGACCGACGCGACCCGGCTCGAGGCGGCAAGGCCCACCATCCTCGAGCTGGCCGGCCGCGGGGCGCGCGTGCTGCTGCTGTCGCACTTCGGCCGGCCCAAGGGCCGGGACCCTGACGCCACGCTTGCCCATGTGGTGCCGGCGCTGGCCGAGGTGCTGGGCCGGCCGGTCGGATTCCTCGCCGACTGCGCCGGGGACGCGATGGCCGCGGAGACCCGGAAGCTGGCCGACGGCAGCGTGACCGTGCTCGAGAACAGCCGCTTCCACGCCGGCGAGGAAGCGAATGACGCCGCGCTTGCCGCCGAGATGGCGAAGCTCGGCGACATCTTCGTAAACGACGCCTTCTCGGCCGCGCACCGGGCGCATGTCTCGACCGAGGGGCTCGCCCGTCTGCTCCCCGCCCATGCCGGGCGGCAGATGGAAGCCGAGCTGAAGGCGCTTGACGCCGCGCTCGGCACGCCGGCCCGCCCGGTCGCGGCGGTGGTCGGCGGGTCCAAGGTCTCGACCAAGATCGCCGTCCTCGCCCATCTCGTCGCCAAGGTCGACCATCTCGTCATCGGCGGCGGCATGGCCAACACCTTCCTGAAGGCGAAGGGTCTGCCCATCGGCCGCTCGCTGCACGAGGCGGACCAGCTCGAGACGGCGCTCGACATCCTGGCGGCGGCGGATGCGGCCGGATGCACCGTCCACCTTCCGTTCGACGTGGTGGTGGCGCGCGAGTTCCGCGCCCACGCCGATCACCGCATCGCCAATGTCCACCATGTCGAAGCGGACGAGATGATCCTCGACCTTGGCCCGCACGCCGTGGAAGCGCTTGCCGACCTGCTCAAGACCTGCGCCACCCTGGTGTGGAACGGCCCGCTCGGCGCCTTCGAGCTGCCGCCCTTCGACACGGCGACCCTGGCGCTTGCCCGCATCGCCGCGGCGCTGACCGACGAGGGCCATCTCGTCTCGGTCGCCGGCGGAGGCGACACGGTCGCCGCGCTCAATGCCGCCGGCGTCGCCGACCGGTTCAGCTTCGTCTCGACTGCGGGCGGGGCGTTCCTCGAATGGATGGAAGGGCGCACGCTGCCGGGCGTCGCCGCCCTCGAACGGGAGACTGTCGCATGAAACTGACGAAGACCGTCCGCCGCATTCTCGACGGCTACGAGAGCGACAATCCGGGGACCAGGGCGAACCTCGCCCGCATGCTGATGACGGGGCGGCTGGCCGGCACGGGGAAGATGGTGATCCTCCCCGTGGACCAGGGCTTCGAGCATGGCCCGGCGCGGAGCTTCGCCGTCAATCCTCCGGCCTACGACCCCCACTATCACTTCCGCCTCGCCATCGACGCCGGGCTCAACGCCTATGCCGCGCCGCTCGGCATGCTGGAGGCGGGGGCCGCCACCTTCGCCGGCCAGATCCCGACCATCCTCAAGGTCAACAGCTCGAACAGCTGGGCAACCGCCAAGGACCAGGCGGTGACCGCGGGCGTCGACGACGCGCTCCGCCTCGGCTGCTCGGCGATCGGGCTCACCATCTACCCGGGCTCCGAGCGCTTCGACGACATGGTGGAGGAGGCCCGCGAGCTCATCGCCGAGGCAAAGTCGGTGGGACTTGCCGCCGTGGTGTGGAGCTATCCGCGCGGCGGCAAGCTCTCGAAGGAGGGCGAGCTGGCGCTCGATGTCAGCGCCTATGCCGCGCATCTCGCCTGCCTCATAGGCGCCCACATCGTGAAGGTGAAGCTGCCGACCGATCACATCGAGCAGGGCGACGCACGGAAAGCCTATGAGGGCGGCGACTGGTCGACCCAGGCGAAGCGGGTCGCCCATGTGGTGCAGGCCTGCTTCGAGGGGCGGCGGCTCGTCGTCTTCTCCGGCGGCGCGGCCAAGGGAGCGGACGCGGTGTTCGACGATGCCCGGGCGATTGCGGCGGGCGGCGGCAACGGCTCGATCATCGGCCGCAACAGCTTCCAGCGCCCGCGCGACGAGGCCCTTGCCCTCCTCGACCGGATCGTCCGGATCTATCTGGGCAAGGAATGAGCGTCGCCTTCGAGGGCGATTTCGGCCGCGAGGAGCGGCTGCCGTGCCAGCTCTACCTCATCTCGCCGCCGACCTTCGGCCTTGCGTTCCACGCCCGCGCGCTCGAAGCGGCGCTTGCCGCCGGCGGGCCAGTGGCGGCCTACCAGCTGCGGATGAAGGGCGCGCCCGACGCCGAGGTGCTGCGGGCGGCCCAGACGCTCCTTCCGCTGTGCCAGGCGCATGACGTGGCCTTCCTCCTCAACGACAGGGCCGACCTTGCCGCGGCCTGCGGCGCGGATGGCGTCCACCTCGGGCAGGAGGACGGCAGCGTCGCCGACGCCCGGCGGCTGCTCGGCCACGACGCGCAGATCGGCGTGACCTGCCACGGCAGCCGGCACCTCGCCATGGAGGCGGGCGAGGCAGGGGCGAACTATGTCGCCTTCGGCGCCTTCTTCGCGACCGGCACCAAGGCCGTGGCGCACCGCGCGACACCCGACATCCTCGCCTGGTGGACGGCGCTCTCGCCCATCCCCTGCGTGGCCATCGGCGGAATCACGCCGGAAAACTGCCGGCCCCTCGTCGCGGCGGGCGCCGACTTCCTCGCCGTCTCCGCCGCGGTCTGGACGGCGCCCGATCCTGCCGCTGCCGTCTTGGCTTTTGCGCAGGCGATGCGCTAGGGCGCGCACGCTCTTTCCAGACAGGTGAAGCCATGAAGATCAGCGGCGTGGACATTCGTCCGGGCAACATCATCGAGTATGAGGGCGGCATCTGGCGCGCCATCAAGACCCAGCACACCCAGCCCGGGAAGGGCGGGGCCTACATGCAGGTCGAGATGAAGAACCTCATCGACGGGCGCAAGACGAACGTCCGCTTCCGCTCGGCCGAGATCGTGGAGCGCGTCCGGCTCGACACCAAGGACTTCACCTTCCTCTATCCCGAGGGCGACAGCCTGGTCTTCATGGACAAGGAAAGCTTCGAGCAGGTCCAGCTGCCGCGCGATCTCCTCGGCGAGGCCGCCGCCTTCCTGACCGACGGCATGGACGTGATGATGGAGCTCTACGAGGACCGGCCCATCTCGGTGCAGCTGCCCGACCAGGTCGAGGCGACCATCGTCGAGGCCGACGCCGTGGTGAAGGGGCAGACGGCAAGCTCCAGCTACAAGCCGGCGCTGCTCGAGAATGGCGTGCGGATCATGGTGCCGCCGCACATCGAGAGCGGCACGCGCATCGTCGTCGACGTCTACGAGCAGACCTACGTCCGCCGCGCGGACTGATGGCCCAGTCCGCCATCATCACGGTCATGGAGAAGGCCGCCCGCAAGGCCGCGCCGCGGCTCCGGCGCGACTTCGGCGAGGTGTCGCAGCTGCAGGTCTCGCGCAAGGGTCCGGCGGACTTCGTCTCCAACGCCGATAGGGCCGCCGAGGCGACGCTTCTCGAGGAGCTCCGCAAGGCGCGGCCGGGCTGGGGCTTCCTGCTCGAGGAGCAGGGCGAGATTCCGGGCGAGCCGGGCGCGCCGCGGTTCATCATCGACCCGCTCGACGGCACGTCCAACTTCCTCCACGGCATCCCGCATTTCGCCATCTCGATTGCCGCCGAGCATGATGGAGTGGTGAAGGCAGGGCTGGTCTATCAGCCGCTTACCGACGAGAGCTTCTGGGCCGAGCAGGGCAGGGGCGCCTGGCTTCACAATGCGCGCCTCAGGGTGTCCGGGCGGCGCAACCTCGAGGAGTGCCTGCTCGCCACCGGCATTCCCTATCGCGGCCATGGCGACCAGGCCCAGTTCGAGACCATTCTGAACCGGGTCATCCCGGAGGTGGCGGGCATCCGCCGCTTCGGGGCGGCGAGCCTCGACCTGGCCTGGGTGGCCGCCGGCCGGTTCGACGGCTTCTGGGAGCAGGGGCTTTCGGAATGGGATGTGGCGGCCGGCATTCTCCTCGTGCGCGAGGCCGGCGGCTTCGTCTCGGACTTCCGCGGCCAGGACCGGATGGTCGAGCGGCGCGAGATCATCGCCGGGACCGATTCGACCCATTCCAGGCTGCACCGCCTCATCGCCGGGGCGCTGCGCGCCTAGGCCTCTGGCTGCGCGGCGCGCGGGCCGCGCGGATGCGCGCCTGCATGGCTGCCGCGACACGCGCGCGGCTTGCCGCACCGCAACCTTCGGCCTAGAAGGCGGGCGAGAGGCCCCATGCCCGACGCGTCTGCAACCGCCCTCGAGTATCTCCCCATCCTCCTCTTCCTCGGGGTGGCGATTGCCTTTGCGCTCATCTTCGTGGGCGGGCCCATCCTGGTTTCGAAACTCGTCGGCACGGCAAGGCCCTATGGCGACAAGCTCGCAGAGTATGAGAGCGGGTTTCCGGCCTTTGCCTCGGCCCGCGGGCGCTTCGACGTGCGCTTCTACCTGGTCTCGATCCTGTTCATCATCTTCGACCTCGAGGTGGCCTTCCTCTTCCCCTGGGCGGTCAGCCTGGTCCACATGGGCGATGACCTCGTCTTCGCCTGGGGCTCGATGATGGTCTTCCTCGGGCTGCTCACCGTCGGGTTCATCTACGAATGGCGGAAGGGGGCGCTGGACTGGGAATGAGCGACGCGCTCCTCGTTCCGCCGCCGGGCCGGCCCGATCCCGAACTGGAAGCGCGGGTCTTCCAGCCGATGGCCCGCGACTTCTCGAACCAGGGCTTCGTCCTCTCCCGTCTCGAGGACGTCGCGAACTGGGCGCGGACCGGTTCGCTGTGGTGGATGACCTTCGGGCTAGCCTGCTGCGCGGTCGAGATGATGCACACCAACATGCCGCGCTTCGACATGGAGCGGTTCGGGGTCGCCCCGCGCGCGTCCCCGCGCCAGTCCGACCTCATGATCGTGGCCGGCACGCTGTGCAACAAGATGGCCCCGGCGCTGCGCCGGGTCTATGACCAGATGCCCGAGCCGCGCTACGTCATCTCGATGGGAAGCTGCGCCAATGGCGGCGGCTACTATCACTACAGCTATTCGGTGGTGCGGGGCTGCGACCGGATCGTGCCGGTCGACATCTACGTGCCCGGCTGCCCGCCTTCGGCCGAGGCGCTGCTCTACGGCATCATGGCGCTGCAGCGGAAGATCCGCCGCACCGGCACCTTCGAGCGCTGACCATGGCTGCCCATCTTCCTGCCGTGCCCGTGCCGGCCGGCCTTGCCGAGCGCGCAGCCTCCCTCCTCGAGCCGCACCTCATCGAGACCCGTGATGCCGCGGGCGAGCTGACCCTCTTGGTCGCGCGCGAAGGGGTGGCCGAGGTGCTGGCACGGCTGCGCGACGCGCCGGATCTCGCGCTCGAGCAGCTGGTGGACATCAGCGGAGTCGACTGGCCGGACCGGCCCGACCGCTTCGAGGTGAACTATCACCTCCTCTCGCTCCGGCACAATTTCCGCCTGCGGGTCAAGCTGACGACCGACGAGGTCACGCCGGTGCCGTCGGTCGTGGGGCTGTTCCCGGTCGCCGGCTGGTACGAGCGCGAAGTCTTCGACATGTTCGGCGTGCTGTTCGAGGGAAACCCGGACCTGCGCCGCATCCTCACCGACTATGGGTTCGAGGGGCATCCGTTCCGCAAGGACTTTCCGCTCTCGGGCCATGTCGAGCTTCGCTACTCCGAGGTCGAGCAGCGGATCGTGCGCGAGCCCGTTCTGCTTCGCCAGGACTTCCGCAATTTCGACTTCCTCTCCCCGTGGGAGGGCATGCTTCCCGGCGACGAGAAGGCCAGCCCATGAGCGAGCTTCAGACCGGACGGCGCACGGTGACGCTCGGCACGCCGGACCCGGCGCTGCCCCCCGGTGCAACCCACGAGAACTACATGATCAACTTCGGGCCGCAGCACCCGGCGGCCCATGGCGTGCTCCGCCTGGTGCTGGAGCTCGACGGCGAAGTCATCGAGCGGGTCGACCCCCACATCGGCCTGCTCCACCGCGGCACCGAGAAGCTGATCGAGACCAAGACCTATCTCCAGGCGCTCCCCTACATGGACCGCCTCGACTATTGCTCGCCGATGTCGATGGAGCACAGCTACGTGCTCGCGATCGAGAAGCTTCTCGGGCTCGAGGTGCCGCCGCGCGGGCAGTGGCTGCGGGTGCTGTGGGCCGAGCTGATGCGCGTCTCGAACCACATCCTCAACACCACCACCCACGCCATGGATGTCGGCGCGCTCACGCCCATCCTGTGGCTCTTCGCCGAGCGCGAGCGAATCTACGACTTCTCGGAAGCCGTCTCGGGCGCGCGGATGCACGCGGCCTGGTTCCGGCCCGGCGGCGTGCACCGGGACATGCCCGATGGCCTTGCCGGCGAGATCCGCGCCTTTGCCGAGCGCCTGCCGAAGGCGCTCGACGACATGATGGATCTCGTTGGCGGCAACCGGATCTTCAAGCAGCGCAATGTCGACATCGGCCGGATCGCGGCCAGGGACGCCATCGCCTGGGGCTTCTCCGGCCCCTGTCTGCGGGCCTCGGGGCTGCCCTGGGACCTGCGCAAGGCGCAACCCTACGAGACCTATGCGGAGGTCGAGTTCGACGTGCCGGTGGGGAGGAACGGGGACTGCTACGACCGCTTCCTGGTCCGCGTGGAGGAGATGCGCCAGTCGGTGCGGATCATCCACCAGGCGCTCGACCGGCTCGAGAAGCTGGAAGGCGAGCCGGTCTCCTCCGGCGACCGCAAGGTGGTTCCGCCGCGCCGGGGCGAGATGAAGCGCTCGATGGAAGCGCTCATCCACCATTTCAAGCTCTACACCGAGGGCTTCCATGTGCCCGCCGGCGAGGTCTATGTGGCAACCGAGAGCCCCAAGGGGGAGTTCGGCATCCACCTCGTCGCCGACGGCACCAACCGGCCCTACCGCTGTCACATCCGGGCAACCGGGATGGCGCACCTTCAGGCCATGGACTTTCTCTGCCGCGGCCACATGCTCGCCGACGCGCCGGCGGTTCTGGGCAGCCTCGACATCGTCTTCGGGGAGGTGGACCGGTGAAGGATTTCCGCGACTTCGCCTGGACGCCCGAGAATGCCCGCGAGGCGGAGCGGATCGTCTCGCGCTATCCCAGGGGGCGCGAGGCCTCCGCCATCATGCCGCTCCTGTGGCTGGCGCAGAACCAGATGCGCGAGGAGACCGGGATCGCCTGGCTGCCGCTTCCCGTGATCGAGTATGTGGCGGCCCGGATCGGGATGCCGAAGATCCGCGCGCTCGAGGTCGCGACCTTCTACACCATGTACAATCTGAAGCCGATCGGCCGGTTCCATGTGCAGGTCTGCGGCACCACGCCCTGCTGGCTGCGCGGGTCGGACGAGGTCTTCCGGGCCTGCTTCGACAAGGGGTTGCGCAAGGGCGAGACGACCGCTGACGGGCTGTTTACGCTGAGCGAGGTCGAGTGCCTGGGCGCCTGCGCCAATGCGCCGATGGTGCAGGTGAACGACGACAATTACGAGGATCTGACCTACGAGACGATGACCGCCATCCTTGACGAGCTTGCCGCCGGGCGCACCCCGAGGCCGGGAAGCCAGATCGGCCGCACCGCCTCCTGCCCCGAGGGCGGGCCGACGACGCTCAAGGAGGTGGTATGATGCTGGCTGATCGCGACCGCATCTTCACCAACCTCTACGGGTTCCGGCCGTGGGGCATCACCCACGCGATTGCGCGCGGCGACTGGGTGGACACCCGTGAGCTGATGGCCATGGGCCAGGATGCGATCATCGCGACGGTGAAGGAATCCGGGCTGCGCGGCCGTGGCGGGGCCGGCTTTCCGACGGGAATGAAGTGGAGCTTCATGCCCAAGGAGCCGAAGCCCGACCGGCCGAGCTTCCTTGTCGTCAATGCCGACGAGAGCGAGCCCGGCAGCTGCAAGGACCGCGAGATCATCCGCCACGAGCCGCACAAGCTTCTCGAGGGGGCGCTGCTGGCCGGCTATGCCATGCGGGCGCGGGCGGCCTACATCTACATTCGTGGCGAATATGTGCGCGAGGCGGAGGTGCTCTTCGCGGCGGTGGAGGAAGCCTATCACAAGGGGTTCCTCGGCAAGAACGCCTGCGGCTCGGGCTACGAGTTCGACATCTTCGTCCATCGCGGCGCCGGGGCCTACATCTGCGGCGAGGAAACCGCGATGATCGAGAGCCTCGAGGGCAAGAAGGGCCAGCCGCGCCTCAAGCCGCCCTTCCCGGCAGGGGCCGGCCTCTATGGCTGCCCGACGACGGTCAACAATGTCGAATCCATCGCGGTCGTCCCCGCCATCCTCCGCCGCGGGGCCGATTGGTTCGCCGGGATCGGCCGGCCGAACAACACGGGCACCAAGCTGTTCCAGGTGTCGGGCCATGTGAACCGGCCCTGCGTGGTCGAGGAGGCGATGGGCATTCCCTTCCGCACGCTCATCGAGGCGCACTGCGGTGGAATTCGCGGCGGGTGGGACAATCTGCTGGCCGTCATCCCCGGCGGCTCCTCGGTGCCGCTGGTGCCGGCCGAACAGATCATCGACTGCCCGATGGATTTCGACGGCCTCCGGGAGCTGAAGTCGGGCCTCGGCACGGCGGCGGTCATCGTCATGGACAGGTCGACCGACATCGTGAAGGCGATTGCGCGGCTCTCCTACTTCTACAAGCACGAGAGCTGCGGCCAGTGCACGCCCTGCCGCGAGGGGACGGGCTGGATGTGGCGGGTGATGGAGCGCCTCGTCACCGGCGACGCCGAGCCGCACGAGATTGACCTGCTGCTCGAGGTGACGACGCAGGTGGAGGGCCACACCATCTGCGCACTCGGCGATGCCGCGGCCTGGCCGATCCAGGGCCTCATCCGCCACTTCCGCCCCGAGATCGAGCGGCGGATCGCGAAGCGCCGCGGCTTCGTGCAGGTGCCGGACGCCCTGCCCCAGGCGGCGGAGTGACCCCATGCCCAAGGTGACGGTCGACGGGATCGAGGTGGAGGTGCCGCAGGGTGCCACCGTGATGCAGGCCTGCGAGATGGCGGGGAAGGAGATCCCCCGCTTCTGCTACCATGAGCGCCTCTCCATTGCGGGCAACTGCCGCATGTGCCTGGTCGAGGTCTCGCCCGGCCCGCCCAAGCCGCAGGCGAGCTGCGCGCTGCCCGCCGCCGAGGGACAGGTCATCACCACCACCAGCGAGAAGGTGCGCAAGGCCCGCGAGGGCGTGATGGAGTTCCTCCTCATCAACCATCCGCTCGATTGCCCCATCTGCGACCAGGGCGGCGAGTGCGACCTGCAGGACCAGGCCATGGCCTATGGCAAGGGCTGGTCCCGCTATGAGGAGAACAAGCGCGCGGTCACCGAGAAATACATGGGCCCGCTGGTCAAGACGGTGATGACGCGCTGCATCCACTGCACGCGCTGCGTGCGCTTTGCCGAGGAAGTGGCGGGAGTCGAGGAGATCGGCGCGCTCTACCGCGGCGAGAACATGCAGATCACCAGCTATCTCGAGCAGGCGGTGACCTCCGAGATCTCGGGCAACATCATCGATCTGTGCCCGGTGGGTGCGCTGACCGCCAAGCCGACCGCCTTCAGTGCCCGGCCGTGGGAACTGACCCGGACCGACGCCATCGACGTCATGGACGCCGTGGGCGCGAACATCGTGGCGCAGAGCCGCTCCGGCACGGTCATCCGGGTGGTCCCCCGCCTGAACGACGAGGTGAACGAGGAGTGGCTTGCCGATGCCGCGCGCTTCGGCGTGGATGGCCTGCGCGAGCGGCGGCTCGACCGGCCCTTTGTGCGCCACGAGGGCCGGCTGCGCGAGGCGAGCTGGGCCGAGGCCTTCGCCGCCATTGCCCGGCGGGTCGAGGGGCTCGCGGGCGAGCGGATCGCAGCGCTCGTCGGGCCGATGTCCGCGCTCGAGGAGATGGTGGCGCTGAAGGATCTCCTCACCGGCCTCGGCTCGGCCCGGCTCGAATGCCGGCTGGACGGCGCGGCGGTGGGCGAGGGCGCCTTCGGCGACCGCTCGCACTGGCGCTTCAACACCACGCTCGCCGGCCTCGAGCAGGCCGATGCGATCCTGCTCGTCGGCAGCGCGATCCGCCACGATGCGCCGCTGGTGATGACGCGGATCCGCAAGGCCGTCCGCGCCGGCGCCGAGCTCCTCGTGATCGGCGAGCCGCGCGAGCTTGGCGCGCCCGCCACCTTCCTCGGCGATGATCTGGCGCTGCTGGCGGAGCTTCCGGCCGGCTTCCGCGAGGCGGCGCGGCCGGCGGCGCTGGTCGAGAGCCGGAACGCCCGCGCCGATGTCCTCGCCGCGGTTGCCGCCCTCGGCCTCCAGCGGGAGGCGTGGAACGGCTTCAACCTGCTGCACGCCGACGCGAGCCGGGTGGGCGCGCTCGATCTCGGGCTCGTCGTGCCCGGCGGGCTCGCCGCGCTTGCCGCCGAGCCGCCCGAACTCCTGTTCCTCCTCGGCGTGGACGAGCCCGACCTCGGGCCGTTCCGCGCCAGCTTCAAGGTCTATCTGGGGTCGCACGGCGACCGGGGGGCGGCAGCGGCGGACGTGATCCTTCCCGCCTGTGCCTGGCTCGAGAAGCCCGGCACCTTCGTCAACCTCGAGGGGCGGGTGCAGCGGTCGCTGCGCGCGGTGTTCCCGCCCGGCGAGGCGCGCGAGGACTGGACCATCCTGCGCGCGCTTGCCGATCGCCTTGGCGTGCGGCTTCCCTATGACGATCTTGCCGCGCTGCGCGCGCGGATTGCAGGCGCGTGGCCGCACCTTGGCACACCGGGCCTCGCGGCCGTGCCCTGGTCGGCGCCGGAGGCTGCGGGACATGCCGCCCCGGCCGGACCGACGGCGAAGCGCACCGCCGGCTACTATCAGGCGAACCCGATCCTCCGGGCCAGCCCGACCATGGCGGCCTGCGTGGCCGAGATTGTCGAGGGCCGGCGGCCGGCGCTGCTCGAGGCGGCCGCCTGATGGTCGCCTGGTTCCAGTCTGAGCTTGGCACCGGCCTCGGCTGGTTCGTCGCGCACCTCCTCCTCGTGCTCGCGATCGCGCTTCCGGTGATGGCGGTGATGGCCATGTCGACCTGGGTCGACCGCAAGGTCTGGGCGCTGATGCAGCTGCGCAAGGGGCCGAACGTGGTGGGCGCCTTCGGGCTGGCCCAGCCGTTTGCCGACGGGATCAAGCTGTTCCTCAAGGAGACCATCATTCCGTCGGGCGCGTCGCGCGGGGTCTTCCTCATCGCGCCGATGATCAGCTTCGTGCTCGCCCTCGTCGCCTGGGCGGTCATTCCGTTCGATGCCGGGCTCGTGCTCGCCGACATCAATGTCGGGCTGCTCTACCTGTTCGCCGTGTCCTCGCTCGGAGTCTACGGGATCATCATGTCGGGCTGGGCGTCGAACTCGCGCTACCCCTTCCTCGGCGGCCTGCGGTCGGCGGCGCAGATGGTCTCCTACGAGGTCTCGATCGGCTTCATCCTGATCTGCGTGGTGCTCTACGCCTCCTCCTTCAACCTGACGGACATCGTCGAATCGCAGAAGGGGGCCATCCTCGGCGTCTTCAGCATGAACATCCTCAATCCGCTGCTGCTGCCGATGGCGGTGATGTTCTTCATCTCGGCGCTTGCCGAGACCAACCGCCCGCCGTTCGACCTGCCGGAAGCCGAGGCCGAGCTGGTCGCGGGCTATCAGACCGAATATTCGTCCATGGCCTTCGCGCTGCTGATGCTGGGCGAATACATGAACATCCTGCTCATGTGCGCGCTGGCCTCGATCCTGTTCCTCGGCGGCTATCTCCCACCGGTCGACTGGGCGCCGCTCTACCTCGTCCCCGGCATCGTCTGGCTGTTCCTGAAGCTTCTCTTCGTCTTCTTCCTGTTCGCCTGGGTGAAGGCGAGCGTGCCGCGCTACCGCTACGACCAGCTGATGCGGCTGGGCTGGAAGCTGTTCCTGCCCATCTCGCTGTTCTGGGTGGCGCTGGTGTCGGGCTGGCTCGTGTTCACCGGCCATTTCTCCGGAGGCGGCGCATGACCCTGTTCGATCGTGCCAAGGCGCTGCTGCTGCTCGAGTTCCTCAAGGGCATGGCGCTCACGCTGCGCTACGCCTTCAAGCCCAAGGCCACCGTCAACTTCCCCTTCGAGAAGGGACCGGTCAGCCCGCGGTTCCGCGGCGAGCACGCGCTCAGGCGCTACCCCAATGGCGAGGAACGGTGCATCGCCTGCAAGCTGTGCGAGGCGGTGTGCCCGGCGCAGGCCATCACCATCGAGGCCGAGGTGCGGGCCGACGGCTCGCGCCGGACGACCCGCTACGACATCGACATGACGAAGTGCATCTACTGCGGCCTGTGCCAGGAGGCCTGCCCGGTCGATGCCATCGTCGAGGGCCCCAACTTCGAGTTCGCGGCCGAGACCCGCGAGGAGCTGATGTACGACAAGGCGAAGCTCCTCGCCAATGGCGAGCGCTGGGAGCGGGCGATCGCTGCCAACCTCCAGGCCGACGCCAGGTTCCGCTAAGGGGCCGGATGCGGCAGTGCATGCGCCCCATGCAAGCACCTTCCGCCTGCGCTGCCTTGCCGCGCGGCGGAGCGCGGGCTAAGCGCGCGGCGCAGGGGCGGGGCGCCGGGCGCGCCCGGCGCAAGTCAACATCAGTCGGGACCCGGTGACCCAGGCCTTCATCTTCTACCTGCTTGCTGGCGTGACGCTGCTGTCGGGCCTGATGGTCATCTCGGCCAGGAACCCGGTGCATTCGGTGCTGTGGCTCATCCTCGCCTTCGTCAACGCGGCCGGGCTGTTCCTCGTCATCGGGGCCGAGTTCCTCGCGATGCTTCTCGTCATCGTCTATGTCGGGGCGGTCGCCGTCCTCTTCCTGTTCGTCGTGATGATGCTCGACATCGACTTCGCCCGGCTGCGGGCGGGCGTGGCCCGCTATCTGCCGCTCGGGATCCTGCTGGGCGCGGTGCTCCTGGTCGAGATGTTCCTCGTCGCCGGCGCCTGGACCTCGGGCGCCATCGCGAAAGGCGTGCGCGCCGCGCCCCGCCCCGAGGGGCTTTCGAACACGCAGGCGATCGGCACCATCCTCTACACGGACTATGTCTTCGTCTTCCAGGCGGCGGGCATGATCCTCCTCACCGCGATGGTGGGGGCGATCGTTCTCACCCACCGCGAGCGGGCCGGCGTGAAGCGGCAGGATCCCGCCAGACAAGCGGCCCGCACGCCCGTGGCCGCGATCGCGGTCGTCCGGCCGCAGGTGGGGGCGGGCGTCGAGACCGGGGCAGGCGTGCAATGATCGGGATCGGCCACTATCTCGGCGTCAGCGCCATCCTGTTCACGCTCGGCGTGCTCGGCATCGCGCTCAACCGCCGCAACATCATCGTCATCCTGATGTCGGTCGAGCTCATGCTGCTCGCCGTCAACATCAACCTCGTCGCCTTCTCGGTCTTCCTCGACGACATGGTCGGGCAGGTCTTCGCCATGTTCGTGCTGACGGTCGCGGCCGCCGAGGCGGCGATCGGGCTTGCCATCCTCGTCACCTACTTCCGCAACCGCGGCACCATCGCGGTCGATGACGCACGGCAGATGCGCGGATGATCGGGATCCTCGTCTTCCTGCCGCTGCTCGGCTTCCTGGTTGCCGGGATCGGCAACCGGGCCATCGGCAACCTCGCCGCCCGGCTGGTCACCACGGCGGCGCTGTTCGTCTCCGCGGCGCTCGCCTGGGCGATCTTCCTTGCCCAGCTTGGCGGGGAGGGCGCCTATACGGTCACGCTGTTCGAGTGGTTCACAAGCGGCGGGCTGTCGGTCGCGTGGGCGCTCCATGTCGACATGCTGGTCGCGGTGATGCTGGTCGTCATCACGTCGGTCTCCGCCCTCGTCCACCTCTACAGCTGGGGCTACATGGCGGAGGATCCGTCGCAGCCCCGCTTCTTCGCCTATCTCTCGCTCTTCACCTTCGCGATGCTGATGCTGGTGACGGCGGACTCGCTCGTCCAGCTCTTCTTCGGCTGGGAGGGGGTCGGGCTTGCCTCCTATCTGCTCATCGGCTTCTGGTACCAGAAGCCGTCGGCGTGGAACGCGGCCATCAAGGCCTTCATCGTCAACCGGGTGGGCGACTTCGGCTTCATGCTGGGGATGTTCGCGCTGTTCCTCGTCTTCGGCACGCTCGATATCGGCGCCATCCTCGGCGGCGTCGCCGACCGCAAGGGCGCGACCTTCGCCTTCCTCGGCAGCGAGGTGGACGCGCTGACGACGATCGCCATCCTCCTCTTCATCGGCGCGATGGGGAAGTCGGCCCAGCTCGGGCTCCACACCTGGCTTCCCGACGCGATGGAGGGGCCCACGCCCGTCTCCGCCCTCATCCACGCCGCGACCATGGTGACGGCGGGGGTGTTCCTGGTCTGCCGCATGTCGCCGCTGTTCGAGGCTGCGCCGCCTGCCCGCGACCTCGTCGTCTGGGTGGGGGCAGCGACCGCCCTGTTCGCCGCGACCGTTGCGACGACCCAGCACGACATCAAGCGGGTCATCGCCTACTCCACCTGCTCGCAGCTCGGCTTCATGTTCTTCGCCGCAGGTGTCGGGGCCTATGGCGCGGCCATGTTCCACCTCTTCACCCACGCCTTCTTCAAGGCGCTCCTGTTCCTCGGCGCGGGCTCGGTCATCCATGCGATGCACCATGAGCAGGACATGCGCCATTACGGGGCGCTGTGGCGGAAGATTCCCATGACCTTCGCGGCGATGGTGGTGGGCACCGTCGCGATCACGGGCTTCTTCTACACGGCGGGCTATTATTCCAAGGATGGCGTGCTGTTCGCCGCCTTCGTCCGCGGCACCGAGCCCGCGCGCGTTGCCTTCGCGGTCGGCCTCTTCGCCTCCTTCCTCACGAGCTTCTACTCGTGGCGGCTGATGTTCCTCACCTTCTTCGGCGCGGCGCGCTGGGACGCCCACCACCATCACCCGCACGAAAGCCCGCCCTCCATGCTGGTGCCACTCGCCCTGCTGGCGGCCGGGGCGCTGTTCGCCGGGGTCGTCTTCCACCATGGCTTCATCGGCGAGGAGGGCTTCTGGCGCGGCGCGCTCGTCCATGACCCGGATTTCTACCACCGGCTGCACGAGGTGCCGGCGCTGGTCCACCACGCGCCAACCATCGCGATGGCGCTCGGGTTCCTGATCGCGCTCCGGCAGTATGTGCTGAAGCCCGGCGCTGCGGCCGACTTCGTGCGCACCTTCCCGACGCTGCATCGCTTCCTCTACCGGAAATGGTATTTCGACGAGCTCTACGATGCCCTTCTCGTGCGCCCGGCAAAGCGGATCGGCGGGCTGTTCTGGAAGGGGGGCGACCTCGGCCTCATCGACCGGTTCGGCCCGGACGGCCTCTCCGGCCTGGTCGGCGAGGGCGCGGCTGCGGCGCGGCGGTTCCAGTCCGGCTATCTCTACGTCTATGCCATGGTGATGCTGGTCGGCCTCGCGGCTGCCACCACCTGGCTCGTGACCAGGGGCTGACATGCTCTCGGCCATGATCCTCCTGCCGGTCGCCGCGGCGCTCCTGGTGTTGTGGCTGGACGATGCCGGGCGCGCCCGGCTGGTCGCGCTCGCCACCACCCTCGTTCTTCTTGCCATGGGCCTGGTGCTGTGGGCCGGCTTCGACAGCACAACGGCGGCGTTCCAGTTCACCGAGCGGCACGAGCTGTTCGGCGGGCTGTTCAGCTGGCACCTCGGGATCGACGGGATCAGCCTGGTGCTCATCCTGTTGTCGGTGTTCCTGATGCCGCTGTGCGTGCTTGCTGGCTGGGACTCGATCCGGGAGCGGGTGCCCGAGTATCTCGCCGCCTTCCTGCTCATGGAAGCGCTGATGATCGGCGTCTTCGCCGCCATGGACATCCTGCTCTTCTACCTCTTCTTCGAGGCCGGCCTCATCCCGATGTATCTCATCATCGGCATCTGGGGCGGAAAGCGGCGCATCTACGCGAGCTACAAGTTCTTCCTCTACACGCTGCTCGGATCGGTCCTGATGCTGCTCGCCATCCTGTGGATGATCCGCGAGGCGGGCACGACCGATATCCCTGCGCTCATGGCCTTCGACTTCCCGGCCGAGGCCCAGACCTGGCTGTGGCTGGCCTTCTTCGCGAGCTTCGCGGTCAAGATGCCGATGTGGCCGGTCCACACCTGGCTGCCCGATGCGCATGTCGAGGCGCCGACGGCCGGCTCGATGATCCTTGCCGGCGTGCTCCTGAAGATGGGGGGCTACGGGTTCATCCGCTTCTCGCTGCCGATGTTTCCCGAGGCCTCGGTCGAGCTGATGTGGCTGGTCTTCGCGCTGTCGATGGTCGCGGTGGTCTACACCTCGCTCGTCGCGCTTGCCCAGGCCGACATGAAGAAGCTCATCGCCTATTCGTCGGTTGCCCACATGGCCTTCGTGACGGGCGGGCTGTTCGCGCTCAACACCCAGGGGATCGAGGGCGCGATGGTGGTGATGGTCTCGCACGGCCTCGTCTCGGCGGCGCTCTTCTTCTGCGTCGGCGTCATCTACGATCGCCTCCACACCCGCGAGATCGACCGCTACGGCGGCCTCACGGCCAACATGCCGCGATACGCCGTCTTCTTCCTGCTGTTCACCATGGCCTCCATCGCGCTTCCGGGCACGTCCGGCTTCGTCGGCGAGTTCCTCGCGCTGCTCGGCATGTTCCGCACCTCGAGCTGGCTCGCCGTGGTGATGGCAACCGGCGTGATCCTCGGCGCGGGCTACATGCTCTGGCTCTACGGCCGGGTCGCCTTCGGCGCGCTCGACAAGGACGATGTTGCCGCCATGCCGGACCTGAAGCCCCGCGAATGGGCCGTGATGCTGCCGCTGGCCGCCGGCGTGCTGGCGATCGGCGTCTATCCGGCTCCGCTGCTCGCCCCGCTGAAGCAGCCGGTCGCAAGCCTCGTCGCCCGGCTCGAGCGGGCCGGGCCGCCGGCGGTCGAGGTCAGCCGGCCCGCCGCGGTCGCCGCGCGCGCGCGTGCGGAGCCGGCCTCGTGACCCTGCTCCAGTCGCTCGCCGTCGGCGCGCCCGAGGTCATCCTGGCCGGTGGCATCTGCGTGCTTCTCCTCGTCGGGGCCTTCCGCGGGGACCGGGCGCTCGAGGGCCTCTCCTGGGCGTCCGTTCTCCTCCTCGTCCTTGCCGCCGTGCCTGTCTTCGACCAGGGTGCGGGCAGCGCGGGCGCCTGGGGCGGCCTCTATGTCGCGGACCCGCTCTCGCGCTTCCTGAAGCTCCTCGTCTTCGCCGGCAGTGCCGCGGCGATCCTGGTGGCGGTGCCCTTCCTGCGGCGGTCGGGCACCGGGCGGTTCGAATATCCCGTCCTCGTCCTTCTCGCCACGCTCGGCATGGCGATCATGGTCTCCGCCCGCAGCCTGCTCAGCCTCTACGTCGGCCTCGAGCTCATGTCGCTTGCGGCCTATGTGCTCGCCGCCTTCCACCGCGACGACGCGCGCTCCTCCGAGGCCGGGCTCAAATATTTCGCCCTTGGTGCGCTCGCCTCGGGACTGCTGCTCTACGGCGTGAGCCTCGTCTATGGCTTCACCGGCTCGACCGGCTTCGACGCCATCCGGGCCGCCTTCGCGCCCGGCACCGAGCGCAACCTGGGCGCGCTGTTCGGGCTGGTCTTCATCCTCGCCGCGCTCGCCTTCAAGATCTCGGCCGTGCCGTTCCACATGTGGACTCCGGACGTCTACGAGGGCGCGCCGACACCCGTCGTCGCCTTCTTCGGCACTGCGCCGAAGGTGGCCGCCATGGGGCTCCTGCTGCGGGTTCTCCTCGACCCGTTCGGCGGGATGAAGGCCGACTGGCAGCAGATCCTCGTCTTCATGAGCATCGCCTCGATGGCGCTCGGCGCCGTCGCCGCGATTGCCCAGACCAATGTCAAGCGGCTGCTCGCCTATTCCGCCATCACCAACATCGGCTTCGCCCTTGTCGGCCTGGCTGCGGGAACGCCCGCGGGCGTCTCGGCAGTCCTCTTCTACCTCCTCGTCTATCTGGTGATGACGCTTGGCGCCTTCGTGTGCCTGATGATGGTCGTCGACGGCGAGGGCCGCAACCGCGAGGAGCTTTCCGACCTCGCCGGCCTCGCCCGGACCCGGCCCGGCCTTGCCGCTGCCCTTGCCATCTTCATGCTGTCGCTTGCCGGCATCCCGCCGCTGTTCGGCTTCATGCCCAAGCTCGCCGTCCTGTCCGCGGCGGTCGAGGCGAACCTGTGGCCGCTTGCGGTCATCGGCGTGCTCGCGAGCGTGGTCGCGGCCTATTACTATCTGAGGGTGGTGAAGATCCTCTATGTCGACCCGCCCTCGGGCATCGGCTTCGCCCCCGTCGAGCAGGGCGTGAACCCGTTCGTGATGGCGGCGGCGGCGGCCTTCTCCTCCCCGCTCGGCTATCTGCTGCTCGGCCCGCTCATGGCCTTCGGTGCCGAGGCCGCGCGGTCGCTGCCTTGACGCCCATCGTCCTCGACGAGGTCGCCAGCACCAGCGATTGGCTGCTCGCCCGCGCCGAGACGCTCGCCGACGGCCAGTGGGTCCGCGCCCGCCGGCAGACCGCCGGGCGCGGGCGGCAGGGCCGGCCCTGGGCGACGGCAGAGGGCAATCTGGCGGCCTCGGGGCTTGTCCGGCTGCGCGCCAGCGATCCGCCGGGCGAACAGCTGGGCTTCGTCGCCGGCGTGGCGCTGTTCGAGACCTGCGCCCGCCATGTCGCGCCCGCGCTCCTCCAGCTCAAGTGGCCGAACGACCTGATGCTCCACGGCGCCAAGCTGGCCGGCATCCTGCTCGAGCGGACCGGTTCCGCGGTGGTGGTGGGCATTGGCGTCAATCTCGCCAGGGCGCCCGCGGTGCCCGGCCGGACGACGGCGGCGCTGCCGCACCCTGCGCCGGATCCGGATTCCTTCCTTGCCGCTCTCATCGCAGCGTTCGCGCAGGAGCTCGGCCTGTGGCGGCAGTCCGGCTTCGGCCCCGTCGCCGAACGCTGGCGGGCCCGCGCCACGCAGCCCGGCACCCGTCTCCTGCTCGGCGACGGCCGGGCGGCGGTCTTCGAGGGGCTGGCGGAGGATGGCGCCCTGATGGTGCGGACCGAGCAGGGCCCCGAGCGGCTGCGCGCCGGAGACGTCATGCTGGCCGGCTCTCCGGTTCCCGAGGGCGCCTCCTGATGCTGCTTGCGGTCGACGTGGGCAACACCAACATCCTCTTCGCCCTGTGCGAGGGGGAGCGGATCCTCCACCGCTGGCGGATCGCCACCCACGCCGAGCGCACCGCCGACGAATATGGCGTGTGGCTGCACCAGCTGATGGCGATGCACGGCGTGGAGCGGGCGCAGGTGAGCCGTGCGATCATCGCCTCGGTGGTGCCGCAGACGCTGTTCAACCTCCGCGGGCTCGCCCGCCGCTACTTCGCGGTCGAGCCGCTGGTGGCCGGAGCGCCCGGCTTCGCCTGGGGGCTGCCGATCCGCCTCCCCAACCCGGGCGAAGTCGGCGCCGATCGGCTGGTGAACGCCGTTGCCGCCCATGCCGAACATGCGGGCCCGCTCGTCATCATCGACTTCGGGACGGCGACGACCTTCGACGTGGTGGCAGCCGATGGCGGCTATGAGGGCGGCGTGATTGCGCCCGGCATCAACCTGTCGATGGACGCGCTCTATCGGGCGGCCGCGCGGCTGCCCCGGATCGCCGTGGAGCCGCCGCCCGAGGGGAAGGGCGCCATCGGCAAGGGCACGGTGCACGCCATGCAGTCCGGCGTGTTCTGGGGTTATGTCGGGCTGGTCGAGGGGCTGGTCGCGCGCATCGCGGGCGAGCTGGCCGCCACCCCGGCCGTGATCGCGACCGGGGGGCTTGCCCCGCTGTTCGCGCGCCACACGGCTGTCATCGACGCGGTCGATCCCGACCTCACCATCAAGGGGCTGATCCGGCTCGAGGCCGCGAATCGCGGGCAGGCCGCGTGACCCCGGGCGACGAGCTCCTGTTCCTGCCGCTCGGCGGCGCCGGCGAGATCGGCATGAACGTCAATCTCTACGGCTGCCGGGGCAAGTGGATCATGCTCGACCTCGGCATGACCTTCGCCGGCCCCGACCTTCCGGGGATCGACCTCGTGCTGCCCGATCTCGGCTTCATCGAGGACCGGCGCGACGATCTCCTCGGCATCGTCCTCACCCACGGCCACGAGGACCATATCGGCGCCATTCCCTATCTTGCCGCCGATCTCGGGGTGCCGCTGTTCGCCACCCCCTTCACTGCCGGCCTCATCCGCCGCAAGCTCGAGGAGGAGGGGCTGCACCGCGACGTCGAGGTGAGGGTCGTCCCGCTCGCCGGCGAAGTGGCGCTCGGGCCCTTCGGCTGCCGCTATGTGGCGCTCGCCCATTCGATCCCCGAGGGCAATGCCGTGCTCATCGACACGCCCTTCGGCCGGGTGTTCCACACCGGGGACTGGAAGCTCGACGACCGGCCCCTTCTCGGCGACCCGGCGACGGCCGCGGAGCTCCAGGCGATCGGCGAGGCCGGGGTGCTCGCGCTGGTCGGCGATTCGACCAACGTCTTCAATCCCGAGGCGAGCGGGTCGGAAAGCGACGTGCGCGACGGCCTGATGCAGCTGATCGCCGGACGGCGCCATGGCCGGGTGGTCGTCACCACCTTCGCTTCCAACGCGGCCCGCATCCAGACGCTGGGGGAGGTGGCGCGGGCGACCGGGCGGCAGCTGGTGCTTGCCGGCCGCTCGCTCGAGCGGATCACCGAAGTCGCCCGCGAGGCCGGCTATCTGCGCGGGCTGCCGCCGCTGCTCCCGCTCGAGGCGGCGGCGACGGCACGGCCGGACTCGCTCCTCATCGCCTCGACCGGCACCCAGGGCGAGCCGCAGGCGGCGCTGGCGCGGATGGCGGAGGGAACCCATCCCCTGATCCGGCTCGAGCCGGGGGATCTCGTCGTCTATTCCTCGAAGCAGATCCCGGGCAACGAGCTCGCCATCGGCCGGGTGCAGAACGCGCTCGCCGCGCTCGGTGTCGAGATCGTCACCGACCGGCAGGCCCATGTCCATGTCTCGGGCCATCCCGGCCGGCCGGAGCTCGAGGCCATGTACGGCTGGATACGGCCGAGGATCGCGATCCCCGTGCATGGCGAGCGCCGCCACATGGAGGAGCATGCCCGCCTGGCCCGCGCCTGCGGCGTGCCCGAGGCGGTGGTGCCGACCAACGGGACGGTGATTCGCCTCGCGCCCGGGGAGGCCG
Organism: Sphingomonadaceae bacterium; assembly: GCA_029268145.1. GTDB lineage: Bacteria > Pseudomonadota > Alphaproteobacteria > Sphingomonadales > Sphingomonadaceae > Thermaurantiacus. The sequence goes on from JAJUHA010000003.1 coordinate 100,063, forward strand.
CGGTGGTCGGCCACGCGCCCGCCGGCCGGCTGGTGCTCGATGGCGAGGTGATCCTGCCCGCCGACAGCGCGACCATGAACATGCGGCGCAAGCTCGCCTGGGGCGGGCTCATCGTCATCACCCTCCTGTTCGACCGGCGCGAGCGCCTCGTCGGCGACGTCGGCGTGCTGGCGCGCGGCGTGCCGGTCGAGGACGAGGAGGAGGCCTTCCTCGCCGACTGCGCCGAGGCAGCCGAGGCGGCCGCCCGCAGGGCGCCGCTTTCCGACCGCCGGCGCCTCGAGGATGAAGTGAAGGTCGCGGTGCGCCGGGTGGCGCGCAAGTGGACCGGCAAGAAGCCCCTGACCGAAGTGCAGATCTTGAGCCTTGCATGAAGTGGTATTCGCTGCTCGCGATCTACCTGCTGTTCTGGACCTTCACCTTCTTCCTGGTGCTGCCCTGGGGCGTGCAGACCAGCGAGGAGGCCGGGGAGGCGCTGGTGCCGGGGCAGGCGCCGAGCGCGCCGCACGCACCCCGGCTGCGCCGCAAGCTCGTCGTCACCACGCTCATCGCGACGGCCGGCTTCCTGCTGTTCTGGGCCAACTGGGAGCAGGAGTGGGTGACTCGGGCGGAGTTCTTCGCGCTCTTCTTCGACCCGGCGAAGCCGCGCTGAGCGCCTAGTCCTCCAGCACTTCCACGAGCGCTGCGGCCAGCCGCCCGGCCTCGGAGGAGCGGATGATGGCGGCCAGCCCGCTGCCCTGGCCGGCCTCGAGCCGGGCGATCAGCGCCTCGAAGCCGGCGGTGAACCGGCGTGCGGCCTCGGCGAAGCCGGGATCGCGCCCGAGCAGGGCCTTCAGCGCCTTCGCCTCCTGCTTTTCGAGCAGCGCCAGCGCGCGCCGCTTGAACAGGCCACGCTCGCCCGCGCGCCACTTCGCCCAGTCGTCCGCATCCATCTCGCGGCCCAGCGCCGAGGAGATGGTGACGGCCTCGGCCGCCATCCGGTCGGTCAGCAGCTGGGCGGCAGCGACCAGTTCGCGCCCGCCGAGGTCGGCCAGCTCGCGCAGCCGGCTCTCGGTGCGGGAGTCGACCAGCCTGAGCGCCTCGGCGAGCCGGGCAAGGGCCTGCGCCGAACGTTCGGCGGCGGCCCTGGCCCGGCTCTCGGCCAGCGCCGCCTGCTCGGCAACCGGCTCGACGAACCCGGCCTTGAGCGAGTCCCGCGCTGCAGCGCCAAGGGCCTCGCGCGCTTCGGCGACGATGCCTTCGAGCATCTCTCGCATCGTGCCGGTTGCCTGGTTGGCGACTTCGCGCACACGGGTGAGCGCATCGACGAGGCGGGTGGCCGCCGCAAGCGAGCTCGCTTCCGTCGTCCGCTCCACTTCGGCAACCAGCTGCCGCGCCTGCTCCAGCTCGACGACCAGCGCCTCGCCGGCAATCTGCACGGCCTCGCGCTGCGCGGCAAAGCGGCTCGTTGCCTCGTCGAGCACCGCCCGGCTTTCCCGGACCGGATCGGCCATGGCGACGATTCGGCCATGCGCCTGCTCGACGGCCTCGAGCAGGCGCCGCACTTCGGCGCCCAGCGTCTCGGCCGCGGCAGTGGCGGCAACCGTCTGCTGCGGCAGGGTTCCGGAGAGAAGGTCGGTGAGCGCGAGCGCCGATTCGCGCACGCTGCCAACGGCGGCGTAGAGCTCGCCGACGGCGGCGCGGCCCGTTCGCACCGGCTCGGCCAGCGCATCGACTGCGGCGGCCGCCGCCTGCAGCCGGGCCTGCAGCTGGTCGAGGGTCTGGCCGGTGGTCTTCGCGCTATGCTCCAGCCGCTTGTCGAGGATCTGGAAGCCCTGGTCGGCCGTCCTCACCAGCTCCCCGGTCACTCCGGTCTGGCCCGCGATCCGCACCTCCAGTTCCCGGGCCTGGCCGATCAGCGTCTCGAAGTGGCGGCCAAGGGCGCGCGCAGCCTCCGAGCCGATGGCCGCAAGCGTCGCGCGCGCGTCGGCCATGGCAGCATCCAGCTCCGACCGCTGGCCGGCGATCGCGGCCGCCAGCGCCGCGCCGGCCTCGCCGATCCGCGCCAGGGCGGCCTCGGCATCGGCGTGGAGCCGGCCGCCGTGCTCGGCCAATGCCGCCGCGCTCCGGCCCGCCGCGTCGGCAAGGGCGGCATGGGCCTTCTCGGCATCGGCGCGGGTCGCCTCGAGCGCCGACGCCGTCGCGGCGAGCGAGGCGCGCTGCGCTTCCAGCCCCTCGGACAGGCCGGCGAGCGTCCGGGCGAGGCCCTCGGCTGCCGCGAGGCCGCGGGCGACGCCAGCCTCCAGGGCAGCGGCGGCCTCGCCGGTCTGGCCGGCAGCGGCCGTTGCCTCGCGCAGCTGCCTTGCCGCAGCCGTGGCCCGCGCCTCGAGCGTGCCCGCCAGCGCCTCGACGGCGGCGACGTCGAGCTCGAGCATTTCCCGCACCGACGCCAGCCGCGCTGCGACCGAGCCCGCGGCCGCGACAGCCTCTCCTTCGGTCACCTCCGCTGCGGCGAGCAGGTCCTGCCGGATCGTGACCCTGGGCTGGCGAAGCGCGGCCGCCAGCGCGAAGAGGAACGCGGGCACGACGAGGATGCGCGCGGCCAGATCGACAAGCTCGCCAGCCGTTGGGCCGGCCCGAAGCCGGGCTGCCGTCCCCGGCTCGGCAAGGGCAAAGGCAATCCACCCGATGCTGAGCAGGGCCACAATCGCCACGGAAACAGGGACCCGCCGCACTGGTTCCAATCCTCTCATCCCTCGCCCTGCCGGCCGGGGATTAGGCGGCGGGGGGCGGGCCTGCAACCGGTGGCAGCGCAGGAGCCCCTGGGCCCTCCCAGCGTTCGGCGCGGGCAAGCAGCACCCCGCCGGCGAGCGCAAGAGGGGTGAGAACGAGGAGCTCCCACCACCAGGCAAGACGCGGATCGCCCAACAGGCAGGCGAGCAGGATGGCGTGGGTGCGGGCGTTGGCGCTCTGGAGCCAGAGGAGGCGCATCGGAGCAAGCGCGCGCCGGGCCCACTGGTCGAGCAGGCGTCCGCGCAGGTCGGGCGCGGCGGCGGCGAGATGCTGGTCGAACGGAGTCGCCCGGTGGCCGAGGCGCGCCTCGATGGCGTTGTACAGCCGCTCGACCGGGCCGCCGACGGCGGTTCGGGGCGTCACGGCGAACTGGCCGGCAAGGCGCCGGAGCCAGGTGGCGCGGCGGGCTTCGTAGAAGGCGGACTGGACCGCGTGCGCCACTCCGGCGGCGAGGGCGAGGGCGAGCGCGGCCACCGGATCGGCGAGCGAGAGCGCCAGCGAAACATGCACGACGACGAACACGCCATAGTCGGCGAAGCCGTCGAGGAACCGGCCGAAGGGTGACGCCGTGCCGGTTGCCCGCGCGATCCGGCCGTCAAGGCCGTCGCACAGGTGCCAGCCGAGCATCAGGAGCCAGCCGAGGAGCGCGAAGCGCCAGTCCGGCCAGTGATGGTAGGCCAGCGCCGCGAGAAGCCCGCAGCCGAGCCCGAGCAGGCTCGCGACATTGGCGCTGAGCCCGAGCGCGAGGGCAGGGGGGACCAGCCGGTCGGCGAGCGGGTGGAGGAGGAACCGGTTCGATGGCACCTCGATGGCGGCAGCGTCAGGAGGGCGGGAGCGCGGCGCGGTCACGGGCATCCGGTTCGCTGAGGGCGGACGCCTTGGCAAGCCGGTGCGCACGGCCCTAAGTCCCGCCGGCCATGAGCCCTGCCCCCGCCCTCGTCGCGCTGGTCTCCGCGGGCGATGCCGTGCCCGGCCAGACCCGGTGCGGGCTGATCGAGGTGGCGGGGCGGACGATCCTCGAGCGGCAGGTGCGCCTCGCGCTGCGCGCCGGCGCGGCCGAGGTGATCCTGGTTGCGCCGCCGCTCGCGGCCGAACTCGAGAGGCGGATCTCGGGGCTGGGCCGGGTGTCGCGGATGGTCGATGCCGCCATGGTCGCGCAGCGACTCGACGGCGAGGAGGCCGATCTCCTGCTGCTCGAGCCCGGTGCGGTCGTCGACGAGCGGCTGGTGGACGCCATCGCCGGAGGAGCGGGCGGCGGCCGCGTCCTGGTGTTCGCAGAGGAACCTCCGCCGGGCGCCGAGCGGGTGGGAAGCTCCGCGCACTGGGCCTCGGTTGCCCGGATGCCGGCGGTGCGGGCGGCGGCAGCGCTCGCGTCCCACCCGGAGTGGGAGCCCGTCGCCACCCTGCTGCGTGCGGCGCTGGCCGAAGGCGCCGCGCTGGTTCCGGTCGAATCGCTCCCGACCTATGCCGAGGGCCGGCGGCGCGAGGTTCCGTTCGTCTGGGCAGAGCCGGCCGTTGCCGGGGGGCGGGAGGGTGCCGAGCGGCAGCTTCTCGCCGCGGCGCAGAAGGGGTGCCTCGACTGGCCGGCCCGCTTCCTGCACCCGCCGGTCGAGAATGCGCTGGTGCGCCTGCTCTGGCCGACGGCGGTGACACCGAACATGGTCACGCTGCTGACCGGCCTCCTTGGCCTGGTGGCGCTGGCCCTGCTTGCGACGGGCGCGCTTCTGCCCGGCCTGCTCCTCATCCTCCTCGTCGGCCCGCTCGACGGAGTCGACGGCAAGCTGGCGCGCACCCGGGTCGAATATTCGCGCTGGGGCGATCTCGAGCATGTGCTCGACAAGCTGCTGGAATATGGCTGGTTCGCGGCCTTCGCCTGGTGGTTTGCCGGAACCGGCCACGGGCTTGCCGCCTGGCTTGCCGCGGCCGCGATCGTCGCGTTCGCCCTGATCGAGGCCATCGACGGCGAGATTTTCCGCCGCATCACCGGCCGGCAGCTCGACGACTGGGGCGCGTTCGAGCGCCGCTTCCGGCTGGTGGGCGGCCGGCGCAACACCTTCTTCTGGACCCTTCTCCCCTTCGGTCTTGCCGGGCTGTGGTGGCAGGGCTTTCTCCTGATCCTCGTCTATGCCGCGCTGACCTTCGCCATCTCCCACTGGCGTTTCCTCCTGCGGCTCATGGCCTTCGTTCGCCAGGAGGCGCCTGCGGCGCGGCGAAATCTGGAGGCCACGCGCTATGGTTTCTTGCCCAAGCCGGGCGGGCAGGGTAGCTGAGCGCGAAGATTTCACTTGTGTGTCAGCGCGAACTCCGCGCGGCCGCCACCAGGAAGGATGCCAGCCTTGGCCATCAATGTCGCGCTTGCCGGGGTCGGGAATTGCGCCAGCTCGCTGGTGCAGGGGATCGCCCACTACAGCAATGGCGGCGCGAACGAGGCCATCGGTCTTAGCCGCTGGGACATGGGGGGCTACCGCCCGAAGGACCTGCGGATCGTCGCTGCCTTCGACGTCGACCCGCGCAAGGTCGGCCGCGATGTCGCGGAGGCCATCTTCGCGCCGCCCAACTGTACCAGGGTCTTCTGCGACCATGTCGCGCCGACGGGTGCGCGCGTGGCCATGGGCGCCGTGCTCGACGGCGTGTCCCCGCACATGCTCGACGCGCCGGCCGAGCGGAGCTTCCGCATCGCTGATCTGCCCCAGCCGGGGATCGAGGAAGCGGCCGAGCATCTGCGGCGCGCGGAAACCCAGGTGCTCGTCAACTACATGCCGGTCGGCAGCGAGCAGGCGACTGCCTTCTATGCCGAGGCCGCGCTGCGGGCTGGCGCGGCCTTCGTGAACGCGATGCCAGTGTTCATCGCCAGCGATCCCGCCTGGGCGCGGCGCTTCGCCGAGGCCCGGCTCCCTCTCATCGGTGACGACATCAAGGCCCAGCTCGGCGCGACCATCCTGCACCGGACCCTGGCCGATCTCTTCGCCCGGCGCGGGGTCCGGCTCGACCGGACCTACCAGCTCAACACCGGGGGCAACACCGACTTCCTCAACATGCTCAACCGCGATCGGCTGAGCAGCAAGAAGCGCTCGAAGACCGAGGCGGTGCAGGCCGCCTCCGAGCGCCGCCTCGATGCCGAGGACATCCATGTCGGCCCGTCCGACTATGTCGCCTGGCAGAAGGACAACAAGGTGGCCTTCGTCAGGCTGGAAGGGCAGCTGTTCGGCGGCGTTCCCATGAACATCGAGCTCCGCCTCTCGGTCGAGGACAGCCCGAACAGCGCGGGCGTTGCAATCGACATGATTCGCGCTGCCCGCATTGCGCTCGACCGCGGCATCGGCGGCGTGCTGGCTGGCCCCTCGGCGGCCTGGTGCAAGCATCCGCCCGTGCAGATGCGCGACGAGGACGCCGAGGCCGCAGTCGAGGCCTTCGTGCGCGGCACCGGCTCCGCCGCCACCCAGTGAGCCCCTCGCGCGTGCCGGAGCCCGTTCACGGCGCGGTCGTCCTTGCCGCCGGGGCCGGAACGCGCCTGCGCGACCTTGCCCCCGTGAAGCCGCTTGCCATGGTGGGCGGGCGGCCGCTCATCCTGCACGCGATCGCGGCGCTGCGCGCCGCCGGGATCGGCCCCATCGCCGTCGTGATCGGGCATGCCGCCGACGCGGTCGAAGCCACGCTTGCCGCCGTGCCGGGAGTCCAGACCGTCTTCAACCCGCGCTGGGAGAGTGCGCCCAACGGCGTCTCGCTGCTCGCTGCGCGCGCCCATGTCGACGAGGGCACGCTCCTCCTGATGGCCGACCATCTGGTCTCGCCCGAGCTTCTCGCGCGGCTCGTCGCGGGGGGCGCGCCGGCAGGCGGACTCGCGCTTGCCGTGGACCGGCGGCTCGGGCATCCCTCAGTCGACGAGGCGGACGTGACCCGTGTCCGCACCCACGGGAGCCTGATCATGGACATCGGCAAGTCGCTCCGGGTCTATGATGCCCATGACTGCGGGGCCTTCCTCATCGGGCCGTCGCTCGTCGCAGCGCTCGAGGGGCCGGCCGCCCCGAGCCTTTCCGATGGCGTGCGCGCGCTCGCCCGCCGCGGGCTGGCCCGGGCGACCGACATCGGGGACGCCTTCTGGCTCGACGTCGACGACGGGCGCGCCCTTGCGCTGGCCGAAAGGGCCCTTCGCGCATGAGGTGCATGGCGCGGGCACTCGCCGGGCTCTTCCTCGCCGGCGCGGCCCCGGCCCTGGCGGGTCCGTGGGCGGACCCCGGGGACGCGCGGCTGCGCGCCGACATCGCGGTGATGCGGTCCTACGGCCTCCTCACCGGTCCGGCCGACAGCTGGCCGCTGCCCTGGGCGCAGATCGATCGCGGCCTTGCCCGGGCCGAGGGCCTGCCGCTGCCGCCTGCCGTGGCGGCGGCCGTGCGCCGGGTCCAGGCGCTTTCCGAATACAATCGACAGAAGAACCGCTTCCGGTCCGAAGTGAAGCTTGCGAATGAACCGGCGCTGGTCCGCGGCTTCCAGGACACCGGGCGCGGCGATGTCGACCTCGAGATCGGCGCGGAGCACGACCTGAGCCGGATCACCTTCGGCTGGGGTCTCGGCTACATCCGGCCCGGCGACAGGCCGGCAACGGCGCAGGGCGGCGGCGTGCAGTTCCGACCGCTGTTCGCGGCGATGCACCTTGGCAACTGGGCCTTCTATGGCGGCCATGTCGAGACCTACTGGGGCCCGAGCGAGGAGGGGGGGCTCCTCTTCTCGACCTCGGCGCGCCCCTTCCCCAAGGTGGGCCTCAAGCTTCTGGAACCCAGGCCAATTCGCTTTCCCGTTCTGAAGTGGCTGGGGCCGGTCCGGTTCGACATCTTCGGCGGCGTGCTCGACGAGGAGCGGGACTTCCGGAACACGGCCATCGTCGCCATGCGGCTCGAGTTCGAACCCGCCTCGGGCGTGACGGTCGGCCTCAACCGGGCGATGCAGCTGTGCGGAGCGGGCCGGCCGTGCGGCCTCAAGACCTTCGTCAACGCCTTCATCGGCCTGGGCGATGCCGACAACACCGGCACGCCCGACGAGCCCGGCAACCAGCTTGCCGGGTTCGACCTTGCCTACAGCTTCCGCCTCGGCCGGGCCGGGCATGGCGGCAGGCTCTTCTTCGAGACGGTCGCCGAGGATGCCGACAACATCCTCATCGAGCAGTTCGCCCGCCGTGGCGGCGGGCGGCTGCACGGCCCGCTCGGCCAGTCCGGCGCGACCTGGTCGGCCGGTGTCGAGTATGTCGATACGCTCGCCTCCAACTTCTTCGGCGGAAACAAGTTTCCAGGCTCGCTCTACAACAACTTCATCTACACCAGCGGCTATACCTACGACCGCAGGCCGATCGGCTTTTCGCTCGACGGCGACACGCGGATGCTCTCCTTCGACGCGGCGGTGACCGATGCGCGCAACCGGCGGTTCCATGCCTCGGTCCGGGAGGCCAACCTCAACGTCAGCGAGGACGAGGGCCACCGCATCTCGCTCTCCAACGAGCGGTTCGTCATCGGGACCGTGGGCGCCGACCTTCCGACGCGGTTCGGCGACATCCGCCTCGAGCTGCGCGCCCAGGGGGACCAGCCCGACACGCCCGGCGTGAAGGATGGAACGGTGCAGGTCGAGGCCGGATGGCGGACCCGCTTCTGAGCCTTGCGCCGGCGCGTCCGTTCGCTAGGTGTTCCGCCATGGCGAATTCGCTCCTCCTGGGGTCGCACCGGCTGGTTCCGCTGCCCTGCGGCGCGCTCCACTGGCCCGCGCAGGAGCTGCTCGCCGTCGCCGACCTGCACCTCGAGAAGGCCAGCGCGTTCGCCGCGGCGGGCTGGATGCTGCCCCCCTATGACAGCCGCGACACGCTGGCCCGGCTGGAACGCGCCATCCGGCGCACCGGCGCGCGCCGGGTCGTGGCGCTCGGCGACAGTTTCCACGACCCCGATGGCCCCGGCCGGCTGCCCGCCGAGGACATGCAGGCCCTGCGCAGGATGATGGATGCCGTCGAGTGGACCTGGATTGCCGGCAACCATGACGGAATCGCGCCGGCCCGGATCGGCGGCACGGTGGCCGGCGCGCTCGTCGTCGGCGGAATCGCCTTCCGCCACGTCACCGACCCGGCAGCCGAAGGCCCGGAGATCTCCGGCCATTTCCATCCCAAGGTGCGCCTCGGCGGCGGGCGGGGGCCGGCGCGGCGCTGCTTCGCGCTCGCCGGCCGGAAGCTGGTGCTGCCCGCCTATGGCAGCCTGGCCGGGGGGCTCGACATTGGAAGCGCCGACTTCCTCGCCGCCTTCGGCGCATGGCCCACCGGCCTCCTGCCAACGGCGCGCGGGATTGCGTGCATTGCGCCGCGGAGCGCGGCCGCGTGAGCTGGTTTCCGTCCGCCGATGCCCGCATCTTCTGCGCCGCCGTCAACTATGCGGCCCACAGGGACGAGATGGGCCGCGGCGAGACCGGCGCGCATCCGATGCTCTTCCTGCGGACTCCTTCCTCGCTGGTGCGGGCGGGCGAGCCCATCGTGAAGCCCGGCAACTCGGACTGCCTCGACTATGAGGGCGAGCTGGCCGTCGTCATCGGCAGGGAGGGGCGCCATATCCCGCGCGCGCGGGCGCTCGAGCATGTGGGGGGCTGGACCTGCTTCATGGACGGATCGGTCCGCGACTGGCAGCGCCATACGGCCCAGTTCACCCCCGGCAAGAACTTCGATTGCTCGGGGAGCATCGGCCCCGCGCTGGTGCCGCCGGACGCGTTCGGCGACTGGCGCGCCCATCGCCTGACGACCCGGGTGAACGGCACGCTGGTGCAGGAGACCGAGACGGCGCTGATGCTGTTCGATGTCGAGACGCTCATTGCCTACATCAGCGGCTTCACCCGGCTTCGCGTCGGCGACGTCATCGCCACCGGCACCTGCGCGGGCGTGGGCGAGAAGCGCCAGCCGCCGCTCTACCTGCTTCCGGGCGACGTGGTGGAAGTGGAGGTGAGCGGGCTGCCGCTGCTCCGGAACCCTGTGGTGGCCGAGGACTGAGCGCGTGCGGCCGGCCGGCCAGCCAGGGGATTCACCCCCGATTCACCTCGCACGGACGACAGGGTCGTGCATGTCCGTGCTGCCGAAATCGCTGGCCCTCGTGGCGCTTGCCCTGGCCGTTCCGCTCCCGCGCGGGGAGGCGGGCACGCTTGCTGCGCAGCCCGCTGCCGCGCAACCCGCGCCATCCGCAGGCGAGGCCGGCCGGGCGGGCGAATCGGGCAGCTACAGCCTCGAGGAAATCGCGCGCGCGGCCGATGGCGCGTTCGGCAAGGGTGCCGAGGGGATCGGCAAGGCCATCGAGCGCGCCTTTGCCGAGAATGGCCGTCCCAACGCCTACATCGTCGGCCGCGAGGGCGGCGGGGCCTTCGCGGTCGGGATCCGCTACGGCAAGGGCACGCTGCATTCGAAGGTCGAGGGCAGCCGCACGGTCTACTGGCAGGGGCCCTCCTTCGGCCCGGACGTGGGCGGTGACGCCTCGACCGTGTTCATCCTCGTCTATGACCTCCACGACAGCGAGGAGCTGTTCCGGCGCTATCCGGCGGTCGAAGGCCGCGCCTATCTCGTCGGCGGTGTCGCGCTCGGCTACCACCAGCGCGAGAATGTCCGCCTGGTGCCGGTGCGGCTGGGCGCCGGCTGGCGAATCGGCGCCAACGTCGGCTATCTGCACTTCTCGAAGACCCGGCGCATCCTTCCGGTCTGACCGCGCCGGCTTGCGCGGCCCTGCGGGCGCGACCAAAGCGGGCCGGCAGATGGGACAGGGCCGCAGCAAGCTCGTGACGGTGATCGGGGCGGCCATGCTTGCGGCATCGGCTGCCGCGGCCCGGCAGCCGCCGGCGGGCCCCGCGTCTCCCGTGCCGGCGACGGCCCAGCCGCCAGCCGAAGCCGGGGCGCCGGCCGAACCTGCAGCGGCCGGCGAGACGCCGGCCGAACCCGCAGCGCTCGGTGAGACGCCGGCCGAGGAGGAGGGGCTGGTTTCCTTCGCGGCGGACGAGCTCGTCTATCTCGAGCGGGAGGATCGCGTCATCGCCTCGGGCAATGTGATCCTGCGCCGGGCCGATCAGGTGCTGACCGCCGACCGGATCGTCTGGGACCGGCGGGCGCGGACGGTCGAGGCCAGCGGGCAGGTGCGCATCGGCGATTCGCGGGGCAATGTCGCGGTGGCCGACAGCCTGATGCTGGGCGATGACCTCCAGGACGGAGCCATCGAGAATCTCCTCGTCGTCCTTGGCGACGGCGGCCGCCTCGCCGCGCGCCACGCCAGCCGCACCGGCACCAGCTCGCAGCTCGACCAGGCGATCTACTCGCCCTGCAACGTGCTCGACGAGGCCGGCTGCCCGCAGCAGCCGCTCTGGGCCGTGCGGGCCGTGCGGGTGCGCCACGATTCGGCGCAGGGGCGCGTCCACTATCGCAGGGCCCGGTTCGCGGTGCTTGGCGTTCCGGTGATCGGCCTGCCGCGCTTTTCCCACCCCGACAGCGCGCTCCGGAACCAGTCGGGGCTGCTTTCGCCCGACCTGCGCATCTCCAACGAGCTCGGGTTCGAGCTTGCCATCCCCTACTACTGGGCCATCGGGCCCGACCATGACCTCTCGACCACGGCGCGCTTCTACACGCGCGAGAACCCTCTGCTCGACCTCGAATACCGGCATCTCCTGACCGCGGGACCGATCCGCGCCCGGCTGGCCGGCACCTGGTCGGAAGGGCGGACGTTCGACGAGGGCTTCCAGATCGTCTCATCCGGGCGGGAAGCCTTTCGCGGCCTGTTCGAGGCCAATGGCCGGCTTCGCCACCTCGACGGCTGGGTCTCGACCTTCTCGGCGCGGCTGACCAACGATCGCACCTTTCCCGGGCGCTACGAGCTGACCTACGACACCACGCTGCGCACCGTGCTGGCGCTCGAGCGGCAGGCCGAGCAGCTCTACATCGGCGCCCGTGGCTGGTATTTCCAGGATCTCGCGCCCGACGCGGATGCCGCGCGCACCCCGGTCGCGCTGCCGCTGCTGGACCTGACCTGGCGCTCGGCCAGCCGGCCGCTGGGCGGCCGGGTGCGGGTGGATGCCAATGCGCTCAGCCTGTTCCGCGAGGACGGCCAGGACATGAACCGGCTGGTGGCGCAGGCCCGGTGGGACCGCCTGTTCACCACTGCGGCCGGCCAGCGGATCACCGTTTCCGGCCTGGTGCGCGCCGATGGCTACCATGTCCAGGACAGCGCGTTTGCCGGAACGCCCGCCTATGCCGGCACCGATGGCCTGCAGGGCCGGCTCATCCCGCTGGTGGCAGTTGACGTGCAATGGCCGCTGGTGGGGCCGCTGGGCGCCGGGACGCAGAACCTGACCCCCCGGGTCCAGCTCGTCGCCTCGGCGCGCGACGGCAATGCGGGCATCCCCAACGAGGACAGCCGGGCGATCGAGCTGGAGGACACCAACCTCTTCGCCTTCAACCGCTTTCCCGGCTACGACCGCTGGGAGGGCGGGACACGGCTGGCCTATGGCCTCTCCTGGGACTGGTCCCGCCCAGGAATCGCGATCGCCGCCGATGTCGGCCAGAGTGTCCGCTTCGACGCGGCGCCGGGCCTTTTTCCGCAGGGATCGGGGCTCGAGGACCGCCTGTCCGACATCGTCGGGCGCTTCACGCTGAGGACCGGGCGGTTCGGCTCGCTCACCCAGCGCCTGCGGCTCGACAAGGATGACCTGACCGTCAGGCGCAGCGAACTCGACCTGAGCTTCGGGTCCGAGCGGACCTTCGCCACCATCGGCTATCTCCGCTTCAACCGCGACAGCGCGCTCGAGGACCTGCGCGACCAGGAGGAGCTCCGCTTCGGCACCCAGGTCGCGCTGTTCCGCTACTGGTCGGCGTTCGCCTCGATGATCGTCGACCTGACCTCGACCGCCGAGGATCCGACGACGGTGAACGACGGGTTCCAGCCGATCCGGCACCGGGTCGGCTTCATCTACACCGACGAATGCTTCGACTTCCGCTTCACCTGGCGGCGGAACTATGTGGACAATCTCAATGCCCCCAGGGGCAACAGCTTCTCCTTTTCGTTCCGGCTGACCAATCTGGGGCGCTAGGAGGTGGCCGGCCAGGCCGGCCCTTCGCGGCAGCCCATGCAGCAGCGGTTCAGCCGCCGGCAGCTATGGCATCGCTGGCGCCGTGGGGCTAAGGCTGCGGCGCCTTCCGGGCGTCCGGCAGCCGGGTCTGCCGGCGCCGGCCAAGTCCAACACGAGTCAGCACCTGCCCATGCCCGCCTGCCCATCGCCGTTCCGCAACCTGCTCGTCCTTCTCTCCCTCCTGGCCTTTCCCGCCGCGCCGGCCGCGGCCCAGCAGCCCCCGGGTGCGCGCAGCCCCGGCGCCGGCCTGTTCGCCGACTTGCCCGAGCTGACCGTGCTTGGTGCGCTCGAGCCCAATGTCCGCAAGGCAACGGCGATCGTGAACGGGGACATCATCACCGACACCGATGTCGACCAGCGCCTGAACCTCGTGCTCGCCGCCAACCAGGGCCGGGTCTCCGACCAGGAGCGGGACCTGCTGCGGGTCCAGGTGCTCCGCAACCTCATCGACGAGAAGCTGCAGATCCAGGCCGCCAGCGAGAATGAGGTGACGGTGCCCGAGGCCGAAGTGGAGCAGGCCTATCAGCGGGTGGCCGCCAACTTCCGCCAGACGCCCGAGCAGTTCGCCGCCTTCCTGCGGCAGTCGGGGTCTTCGCCCGCCTCGATCAAGCAGCAGATCCGCGCCGAGCTGGCCTGGTCGCGGCTGCTCCGGAAGCGCATCGAGCCCTTCGTCAATGTCGGCGAGGAGGAGGTCGAGGCGATCATCCGCAAGCTCGAGGAATCCAAGGGCAAGGACGAGTATCGGGTGGGCGAGATCTTCCTTTCCGCCACGCCCGACGCGATGCCGCGGGCGATGGCGGATGCCAGCCGGATGGTCGAGGCCATCCGCTCGGGCGCAAGCTTCGTCGCCTATGCCCGCCAGTTCTCCGAGGCGTCGACGGCAGCGGTCGGGGGCGACCTCGGCTGGGTGCGGGCCGAGCAGCTGTCGGCGCAGCTGGCCGAAGTGGTCCAGCGCATGCCGCGCGGAACAGTCTCCGACCCGATCGCCGTGCCCGGTGGCGTTGCCATCGTCGCCCTCATCGACAAGCGCCAGGTGCTGGCGGCCAATCCGGCCGACGCCATCCTCTCGATGAAGCAGATCACGGTCCAGCTGCCCGACGGGACGACCGAGGCGAAGGCGCGCCAGCTCGCGGACCAGATCCAGGCGCGCACGCGGTCCATGGGCGGATGCGGGCGGGTGGAGGCGGTCGCGGCGGACATCGGCGGCACGGTCGTCTCCAACGACAGCATCCGCCTCGGCGACCTGCCGGGGCCGCTGCAGGAGATCGTGGGCCAGCTTCCGATCGGCGGCGCGACGCCGGTGTTCGGCTCGCAGCGCGACGGGCTGCGCGTTCTCGTGCTGTGCGGCCGCGACGATCCGAAGGCGGCTGCGGGGACGCCCTCGTTCGACGCCATCTACGCCCAGATGAACGACGAGCGGGTGAACAGCGCCGCCCGGCGCTACCTGCGCGACCTGCGCCGCGACGCCGTCGTGGACTACCGGTGACGGCAGTCGCCCCCGAAGGCCTCGCGCCGCCCCCCGCGCCGCCGCAGCCGGCGGCCGGCGCCGTGCCCGACCTGCCGCCCCTCGGCGTCGCGCTGGGCGACCCGGCGGGCATCGGGCCCGAGGTCATCGCCAAGGCCTGGGCGATGCGCCGCGCGCTGGGGCTCGACCCCTTCGTCGCCATCGGCGACCGCCGCTCGCTCGAGGCCGTCTCCTCGGTTCCGATCGCGACCATCGCCCGGCCGCAGGACGCGCCCGCGCTGTTCGACGAGGCGCTCCCGCTGCTCCAGGTCGACGATCCGGGCGAGATCGCGCCAGGCCGGCCGAACCTGGCCGGTGCCCGCTGCGCGCTCGATTCAGTCGAGCTTGCCGTCGGGCTCGCCCGGGCCGGGATCACCTCGGGGCTGGTCACGGCCCCGGTCGCCAAGAGCCAGCTCTACGCCATCGGCTTCCAGCACCCGGGGCAGACCGAGTTCATCGCCGAGCGCTGCGGCGTGGCGGCGGGCAATGTCGCGATGATGATGGTGGGGCCCGACCTGCGGACGGTTCCGGTCACGATCCATGTCCCGCTGCGCGACGTGCCCGAGGCGCTCTCCACCGACCTCATCGTCAGCCGGGCGCGGACGACGGCCCGGGGCCTTGTCCGCGAGTTCGGGATCGCCGCGCCGCGCCTCGCGGTCGCCGGGCTCAACCCCCATGCCGGGGAGGGCGGGGCGATGGGAAGCGAGGAGGAGCGGATCATCGCACCCGCGATCGCCCAGCTGCAGGCGGAGGGCCTCGATGTCTCCGGGCCCCACGCGGCCGACTCGCTGTTCCACGCTGCGGCCCGCGCCGGCTATGACGCGGTGCTGTGCATGTATCACGACCAGGCGCTCATCCCGCTCAAGACGCTGTATTTCGACGAGGGCGTGAACATGACCCTCGGGCTTCCCATCCTGCGGACCGCGCCGGACCATGGCACCGCCTTCGGCATAGCCGGGAAGGACATGGCCTCGCCGCGGGCGATGATCGCCGCCATCCGGCTGGCCGGTCGGTGCGCCCGGCTGCGCGCTGCCGCGGCGGCGTGACCGCAGGCGGCGCTGCGGAGACCTCCGCCGCGGTTGCTGCGCGGATTGCGGCACTGCCGCCGCTGCGCGACGTGATCGCGGCTGGTGCGATCCGCGCCGACCGGGCGCTCGGGCAGAACTTCCTCCTCGATCTCAACCTGCTGGACCGGATCGCCGGGCTGGTCCCGCTGGCGCCGGGCGAGACGGTCATCGAGGTCGGCCCGGGGCCGGGCGGTCTGACGCGCGCGCTGCTCAAGGCCGGCGCCCATGTCATCGCCATCGAGCGGGACCGGCGCGCCGTGGCCGCGCTCGCCCCGCTGGTCGCTGCCGCCGAGGGCCGGCTCGACCTCGTCGAAGGGGATGCGCTGGCGATCGATGCCGGCGCGCGCGCCCGGGCGGGCGCGCACATCGCCGCCAACCTGCCCTACAACATCGCGACGCCGCTCCTCGTCGGCTGGCTGTCGCTCGAGCCCTGGCCGGGCTGGTGGCGGTCGGCGACGCTCATGTTCCAGCGCGAGGTGGCCGATCGGATCGTCGCCGCGCCGGGCTCGCCCGCCTATGGCCGGCTCTCGGTGCTGGCGGCCTTCCGCGCGCGCGCGCGCATCTGCCTCAGGCTGCCGCCGCGCGCCTTCACCCCCTCTCCGAAGGTCGAGAGCGCGGTCGTCCAGCTCCTGCCCGCGCCGCCGCCGCTCGACGTGCCCCTCGCCCGGTTCGAGGCCGTGACCGCCCGGGCCTTCGGCCAGCGCCGCAAGATGCTGCGTCAGTCGCTGAAGGGCCTGGTGGACGCCGTCGAGGCGGCGGGAATCGATCCGACCCGCCGGGCCGAGACCCTGACGCCGCTCGAGTTCGCGCGGATTGCCGCGCGTGCCGACCCGGCCCGGCTTGGCCTTCCGGGCCCCCGGGCGCAGTGCTAGGGCCCGCCGCGTGCCGCGCTTCCTCACCTTCGACCGCTACATCCTGCGGCTCACCCTGGCGCCGCTGTTCGGCACGCTGGTCCTCGCGGCGATGCTGCTTCTCCTCGAGAAGATGCTGAACCTCTTCAACTTCGTCATCAACGAGGGCGGTCCGGTCTCGGTGGTGTGGCGGATGCTCGGCAATCTCGTGCCCGAGTATCTGGGGCTCGGCATCCCGATCGGCGTGATGCTCGGAATCCTCCTCGCCTTCCGCCGCCTCGCGCTCTCCTCCGAGCTCGATGCCATGCGGGCTGTCGGCCTCTCCTTCGGCCGGATGCTGCGCGTGCCCTTCCTGATCGCCGGCCTCTTCGCCGTCATCAACTTCGGGATCGTCGGCTTCCTCCAGCCGCTCGCCCGCTACAATTACGAGGAGCTGCGCTACGAGCTGCGCAGCGGCGCGCTTGGCGCAAGCATCCGGGTGGGCGAGTTCGCCCGCTTCGGCCGGTCGGTCACGCTGCGGGTCGAGGAGAGCCAGGATGGCGGCCGCAATCTCAGGGGCATCTTCCTGCGCACGACCGACGCGCGCGGCCAGTCGCTGGCGGCAACGGCAGCCACCGGCCGCTTCCTGCGCTCGGATGACCCGGACGTGATCCTGCTGCGCCTCGAGCAGGGCACGCTCGTCCACGAGCCCGGCGGCGGCCAGACCCCGCGGGTGCTCGCCTTCGCCCAGCATGACCTTCCCATCAACCTCCCGCCGATGACGCAGTTCCGCGCCCGCGGCGACGGCAGCGTTGAGCTTTCCATCCCCGAGCTGGCGCGGATTTCCGCCGATCCCGCGGCGCGGCCGGAGACGCGCCGGCAGGCCGCCGCGACGCTGCACCGCCGCCTCATCCAGTGCGTGGTGCTCTTCGTCCTGCCCTTCCTCGCCGTCGCGCTTGCCGTGCCGCCCAAGCGCAGCACCTCGGCGCTCGGCGTCTTCCTCTCCGTCGTGATCCTGGTGAGCTACCACAAGTTCACCGAATATGGCGAACGGATGGCCGGGATCGGCCGGGTCGATCCGCTGCTGGCGCAGTGGGTTCCCTTTGCCCTGTTCACCGCCTTCTGCCTGTGGGTCTTTCATGTCCTTGCCCACCGGCCCGGCGGCCAGCCCATCGGGGCGCTCGACCGCTGGTTCGCCGGGCTGGCGAAGCGGCTGGTGGCGCTCATCGGCAGGCGGCGGCGGATGCTCGAGGACGTGCCGGTTCCGGCCGGCTGATGGCCTCGGCGGCTGCCCTGCGCCCCCCGGTGTCGCGGCTTTTCCCGTCGCCCACGCTTGCCCGCTACACCGCGCGCATGTTCCTGCTGCGCACGCTGGCGTTCCTGGCCGGCCTCGTCCTCATCCTGCAGACCCTCGACCTCCTCGGCGAGTCGAGCCGGATCCTCGCCGTCCCGGGCAATGGCGAGGCCGAGCTGTGGCGCTATGTCAGCCTGCGCCTGCCCCAGCTGGTGGCGCTGTTCCTGCCCTTCTCGGTCCTGCTGGCGACGCTCCTCACCTTCATCACGCTCAACCAGAACAGCGAGGTGGTCATCCTCAAGGCATCGGGCCTGTCCGCCCACCAGATCCTCGCGCCCCTGGTGCTCGCGGGGCTTGCGGTCGCGGGGCTGAGCTTCGCCTTCAACGAGCTCGTCCTCACCCGGGCGCAGGCCAGCTTCGATCCGTGGAAGACCGCTGAGTATCGCCCCGTCGAGGGCAATGGCGGCCCCGCCGGGGACATCTGGGTCCGCAGCGGCTCCGACCTCGTCCGCGCCGGGCGGGTCTCCGGAAGCGGGCCCTCCGTCCGGCTGGCCGATGTGACCGTCTTCGACCGGGAGGCGGACCGCCTCGTTGCCCGGATCGAGGCGGAGCGCGCCCGTCCGGTGCCCGGGGGGTGGCGGCTCGAGGATGGGCGCAGGTTCGACCTCGCGAGCGCGCGCGAGACTCCGTTTGCCGTGCTCGACCTGCCGCTGGCCGCCACGCCCGACCAGTTCACGACAGTCAACATCCAGCCGCGGCACACGCCCTTCTGGCGCCTTCTGCCCGCCATCCGCGCGCTCGAGGCTGCCGGCAAGCCGACCGACCGGCTGCGCGCCGAGCTGCATCACAAGGTCGCGGGGCCGCTTTCGGCCGCGCTGATGCCGCTCCTCGGTGCCGTGGCCGCCTTCGGGCTGGCGCGCTCGGGCCGGCTGTTCCTGCGCGCGGTGATCGGGCTGGCGCTCGGCTTCCTCTACTTCGTCGCCGACAATTTCGCGATGGCGATGGCGGACTTCGGCAACCTGCCGCCGGTTGCCGCGGCCTGGGCGCCCTTCCTGCTCTTCCTGCTCATCGGCGAGAGCGTGCTGTTCCGGACCGAGGAATGACCAACCCGATTTCTGCCGCAATGCAGCGGCAAGAGGGCGCCAGAACCGAGGAGCAGACGTCGTGACCAAGCCCGTCCTGCGGCGCCCGGGCATCTGGAGCCGCGCCCACTACCTGGACCGGATGACCTTCCGCGAGCTGGTGGTGGCCTATTTCCAGCACTACACCATCCGGGCCTATCTCGCGCTGGCCGCCGTCGCGCTGGCGGCGACTGCCTTCGTCCCGCCGACGCCGCTTCGGGCGCTGCTCGCCGCGCTCGCCGCGGTTCTCGTCTATCCGCTGGCCTGGTATCTCATCCACAGGTTCGTCCTGCACGGCACCTGGATGCTCCGCATCCCGCAGCTGGCGCGGACGTGGAAGCGCATCCACTACGACCACCATCAGGATCCGAACCATCTCGAGGTGCTGTTCGGCGCGCTCCACACCACCCTGCCGACCATCGCGGCGGCCACTGCGCCCATCGGCTGGCTGATCGGCGGCCCGGGCGGAGCGCTGGTCGCGCTTGCCGCCGGGCTGCTCACCACCTGCTTCTACGAGTTCGCCCACTGCGTCCAGCATCTCTCCTACAAGCCGCGGCATCCGTGGCTCGCCGAGATGAAGCGGCGTCACATGGCGCACCATTTCCATGACGAGACGGGGAATTTCGGGATCACCAGCTTCTGGCCCGACCGGCTGTTCGGCACGCTCTACGAGCGCGAGGACCGCCCGGCCAAGTCCCCGACCGTCTTCAACCTCGGCTACACCGAGGAAGTGGCCGCGCGCTACCCCTGGGTCGCGCAGCTTTCCGGCGGAGTGGCGCGCGGGCACCCGCGCCGGCGGGTCGCACCGGCAGCGCCCGCCAACGACGACCGGCCGGCCGCGGACGCCGCCTGACGGCCGTGGACCTTTCGATCGCGCCGGCCACGCGCCGGTCCGAGCTTGCCGCCTTCGTCGACCTCCTGTGGAAGGTCTATGCGGGCGATCCGCACTGGGTCCCCCCGCTTCGGGGGGATGCGCTCGCGCTCGTTTCCGGGCCGGCGCGCAATCCCTATTTCGGCCATGCCGAGGTGCAGTGCTTCCTGGCGCGGCGGCAGGGCAGGGTGGTGGGCCGGATCGCCGCCCATGTCGACCGGCTCGTCCTCGAGCGGCGCCCGGGTCTCGGGCTGTGGGGCCTGTTCGAAGTGGCGGATGACGATGCCGAGGTGGGCGCAGCGCTGATCGCAACTGCGGAGGATTGGCTGCGCGGCCGGGGCATGCGCCGCGCGCAGGGGCCGATGAGCCTTTCCATCTGGGACGAGCCGGGCCTGCTGGTCGCCGGCTTCGACAGCCCGCCGGCCGTGATGATGGGCCATCATCGCCCGTCCTACGCGGCGATGATCGAGTCCGCCGGCTATGCGGGTGTCAAGAATCTCCATTCCTGGGAGCTCGACATCGCCAGGCCCTTCCCCGAGCTGGTCCAGCGGATCATCGCGGCCGGCGAGCGCAACCCGAGGATCCGGGTGCGCGAGGCGGATGCGCGCAGCTTCGAATCCGAGGCGAAGCTGGTGCTCGGGATCCTCAACGAGGCCTGGTCCGACAATTGGGGGTTTGTGCCGCTGACCGATGCCGAGATCGCCTTTGCCGCGAGGAAGCTGCGGCCGGTGATGTTCCCCGACCTCATCCGCATCGCCGAGGTGGAGGGCGAGCCGGTCGCCTTCATGTTCACGCTGCCCGACGTGAACGAGCTGACCCGCGACCTTGACGGCCGGCTCTTCCCGTTCGGCTGGGCGAAGCTGCTCTGGCGCCTGAGGAAGCCGAAGGTCAGGCGGATGCGCGTTCCCCTGATGGGGGTGCGCAAGCATCTGCAGGGCACGCGGATGGCCTCTCTCCTTGCCTTCATGATGATCGAGTACACGCGCCGCGCCTCGGTTGCGAACTATGGCGCACACCGCGGCGAGATCGGCTGGATCCTCGAGGACAATGAACCGATGCGCGCGATCGCCAGGGCGATCGACGCCGAGATCACCCGCACCTACCGGATCTACGAGAAGGATCTCTAGCCGCCCGCAGGCACCCTCAGGCCGCGAGCTCGACCCAGACCGGGACATGGTCGGAGGCCTTCTCGCGCGCGCGGACGTCCCGATCGATGCCGGCGTCCACCATCCGGTCGGCCGCGGCGGGCGAGAGCAGCAGATGGTCGATTCGGAGGCCCCAGTTCTTCGCCCAGGCGCCGGCCTGATAGTCCCAGAAGCTGTAGAGCGTCTCGGAGGGGAAGCGCGCGCGGATCGCCTCGGTCCAGCCCTGCGCGGCAATCCGCCGGAAGGCGGCACGCGATTCCGGCCGGCACAGCGCATCTTCCGCCATCACGTCGGGCCGGGCGACATCGGCGTCGGTCGGGCAGACGTTCCAGTCCCCGGCAAGGATCGCGGGCGCCTCGGTCGCAAGCAGGGCGGCGGCGTGCGCTTCGAGGCGCGCCATCCAGGCGAGCTTGTAGGCGAACTTCGGCCCCGGCTGGGGGTTGCCGTTTGGAAGATAGAGGTTGGCGAAGCGAAGGCCGCCGACGCGCGCCTCGATGTAGCGCGCCTGCGCATCATCCGGATCGCCCGGAAGGCCGCGCGACACGTCCTCGAGCGGCAGCCGGGAGAGCAGCGCGACGCCGTTGAAGCCCTTCTGGCCATGGGTCTCGACATGCCAGCCCAGATCCTCGAGCGCCGCGCGCGGGAAGCGCTCGTCCTCGCACTTGATCTCCTGGAGCCCCACGACATCCGGCTTCGCCTCCTCGAGCCATTCGAGGATGCGGGGCAGGCGCGCGGCAATCCCGTTCACATTGAAGGTGGCGAGCTTCACACCGAGAAGCTGGTGCCGCAGCCGCAGGAGGACGCCGCGTTCGGGTTCCGGACCTGGAAGGTCGCTCCGCCCAGGGTCTCGACATAGTCGACGACGCTCCCCTCGATGAAGGGCAGCGAGGTCTGGTCGATGACGAGGGCAACACCGTCGGTCTCGGCGACGAAATCGTCATCGGCGCGGGTCTCGGCGAGGCCGAAGCGATACTGGAAGCCGGCGCAGCCGCCGCCTTCGACCGAAAGGCGGAGCGCGGCCGGCTTGCCCTGGCGCGCGGCGATCGCGCGCACCCGGGCGGCAGCCGAAGGGGAAAGCTGGATCATGCCCGGAACATAGCCGATTGCCGGCGCCGGCGGAAGGTCAGCCGCGCGCGGCGATGGGCACATAGTCCCGCCGGGGCGCGCCGATGTAGAGCTGGCGGGGGCGGCCGATCTTCTGCTCGGGATCCCCGATCATCTCGTTCCACTGCGCCACCCAGCCCACGGTACGGGCGAGCGCGAACAGCGCGGTGAACATTGAGGTCGGGAAGCCGATCGCGGAGAGGATGATGCCGGAGTAGAAATCGACATTGGGATAGAGCTTCTTCTCGATGAAATACTCATCGGAGAGCGCGATGCGCTCCAGCTCGCGGGCCACGTCGAAGATCGGATCCTGGACATTCAGCGTATCGAGCACTTCCTTGGCGGTTGCCATCATGACCTTGGCGCGCGGGTCATAGTTCTTGTAGACACGGTGGCCAAAGCCCATCAGCCGGAAGGGATCGTCCTTGTCCTTGGCGCGGGCGATGTAGTGCGGGATCCGCTCCGGCCGGCCGATCTCGCGGAGCATGTTGAGCGCCGCCTCGTTGGCGCCGCCGTGCGCCGGCCCCCACAGGCAGGCGATCCCGGCCGCGATGCAGGCAAACGGGTTGGCGCCCGACGACGAGGCCAGCCGGACCGTCGAGGTCGAGGCATTCTGCTCATGGTCGGCGTGGAGGGTGAAGATGCGGTCGAGCGCCCGCTCGATGACCGGGTCGATGACATAGGGCTCGGCCGGAACCGCGAAGGTCATCCGGAGGAAGTTGCCCGTGTAGGACAGCGAGTTGTCCGGATAGACGAAGGGCTGACCGACCGAATATTTGTAGGCCATGGCGGCAATCGTCGGCATCTTGGCGATGAGCCGGTGGCTGGCGATCATCCGCTGCTTGGGATCCTCGATGTCCGTCGAATCATGATAGAAGGCCGACAGCGCGCCCACCACGCCGCACATGATTGCCATCGGGTGGGCGTCGCGGCGGAACCCGCGGTAGAAGTTCATCAGCTGCTCGTGCACCATCGTGTGCCGGGTGATGGTGTAGACGAATCGGTCGAGCTCCTCCCTGGTCGGGAGTTCGCCCTCGGTCAGCAGATAGGCGACCTCCATGAAGCTCGAATGCTCGGCGAGCTGCTCGATCGGGTAGCCGCGGTAGAGCAGGGTGCCGGCGTCGCCGTCGATGTAGGTGATGGCGCTGGCGCAGGCCGCGGTCGAGGTGAAGCCGGGATCGTAGGTGAAGACATCGGCCTGGCCGTAGAGCTTGCGGATGTCGATGACGTCAGGCCCGATCGATCCCGCGAGAATCGGAAGCTCATGGCTTCCCCCCGGCAGTTCCAGCCGCGCCGTCCGTGTCATGCCGCCCTCCGCCACCTTGTGCATCGCTTCAACCTTCTTCCGTCTGGCGCGCATCGGCGATGCGCGCGAGGCTTTCCTCGCGCCCGAGGACCTCGAGGATCCCGAACACCGACGGCGACACCGTGGTGCCGGTGAGCGCCGCGCGGATCGGCGCGGCCACCTTCCCGAGCCCGACGCCCGACCCCTCGGCCACGGCCTTTGCCGCCGCCTCGAGGCCCGGGCGTTCCCACGCCGGGAGGGCCGCGAAGGACTCCGCCACCTTTCCGAGCAGCAGGCGCCCCTGTGCGTCTAGCAACTTCGCTGCGCCTGCGTCCATGGAAATGGGCCGGCTCAGGAAAAGATAGCCGGCGGACGATGCCAAGGCGTTGAGATCCCGTGCTCTCGCCTTGAGTTCCGGCATGCTGCGAAGCAGCAGGTCCCGCTCCCGGGCGGAGAGGTCGCGGCCGAGGCCGGCGGCAATCCGCGGGGAAACGAGAGTCGTGAGCCGGCCGTCGTCGGCCTGCCGCATGTAATGGGCGTTGACGCTCTCGAGCTTGGCGAGGTCGAAGCGCGCGGGCGAGCGGCCGATGCCGTCGAGGTCGAACAGGGCAATGGCCTCCGCCCGGGTCAGGAGCTCGGCATCGCCATGCCCCCAGCCCAGCCGCAGGAGATAGTTCTCGAGCGCCTCCGGCAGGATCCCCTTCTCGTCGCGCCAGGTCTCGACTCCGACGGCGCCGTGCCGCTTGGAGAGCTTGGCGCCGTCGGGGCCGTGGATCATGGGCACATGGGCATAGACCGGCTCGGGCCAGCCCAGCGCCCGGATCAGGGCCAGCTGGCGGTGGGTGTTGGAGAGATGGTCGTCGCCGCGGATGACGTGCGTGACCCCCATGTCATGGTCATCGACCACCACGGCGAGCATGTAGGTAGGCGTGCCGTCGGAGCGGAGCAGGATGAAGTCGTCGAGCTCGGAAGCCTTGACCGTCACCGGGCCCTGGACCCGGTCATCCACCGTGATCTCGCCCGCGAGCGGCGCCTTGAGCCGCACGGCATAGGGCTGCCCTTCCGGCCAGTCGGTCCGGTCGCGCCAGCGCCGGTCATAGTGCGGCGGGCGACCCTCGGCGCGCGCCTTCTCCCGCATCGCCTCCAGCTCCTCGGGCGTGGCGTAGCAGCGGTAGGCCCGGCCGGCGTCGAGCAGGGCGCGGGCGACGTCGGCGTGCCGGCTGGCCCGTTCGGACTGGAACAGCACGGGGCGATCGGGCGCAAGATCAAGCCAGGCGAGCGAATCGAGAATGGCGTCGATTGCGGCCTTCGTCGAGCGGGCGCGGTCGGTATCCTCGATCCGCAGCAGGAAGGTTCCGCCATGGTGGCGGGCGAAGAGATAATTGAATAGCGCCGTACGCGCGCCGCCGATGTGGAGATAGCCGGTGGGCGACGGCGCGAAGCGCACCACGGGCGGGCGAAGGTCCGTGTAGAGCGGCGCCTCGCTTGCAACCATGGTCGAACCGTCCGATGAAGCCTCTGGGGTCGGCCAACCGCGGGTGAGGGCTCGTGGCGACCGTCGTCGAGCGCCTGTCGCAGATTTCCCAGGGTCCGCCAAGCGGTCGCGCGGCGTCCGGCCTGTGCCCGCGCATCGATGCGCTGCTCGCTGCCGAGCGCGGCAGCTGGCCGCTTCTCGTGCCCGTCGCGCTCGGCGCCGGCGTGGCGGCCTGGTTCCTCCTGCCCTTCGTCGGCCAGCGGCAGGCGGCCCTTGCGCTCGGCCTCGCCGTCGCGCTTCTCGGTCTTGCGACAGGCGGCGCGCTCCGCGCGGCGCTCGTCGGCGCGGGCCTCCTGTTCGCCGCCGGCCTCCTCGTCGCCGATCTGCGCAGCCACCTGGTCGCAGCGCCCGTGCTTCACCATCGGCTCCCACCCGGCGCGATCGCGGGCGTGGTGGAGGAGGTCGCGCCGCGCCGGGGCGGCGAGGCGGTCCTCGTCCGGCTGCGGCGCAGGAGCGATTCGGTCCGCTTCGCCATCACCCTCCCGGCCCCGGTCCCGGGCTTCCTGGTCCCCGGTGCCGAGATCGCGCTCGAGGCCCGGTTCGAGCCGCGCCGGGGCCCGACCCTGCCGGGCGGCTTCGACCCGGCGCGCCGGGCCTGGTTCGAGGGCGTCAGCGCCTCGGGCCGGGCGACCGGGCCGCCGCGGCTGGTCGCCCCGGCGCCGCAAGGGTGGGCCCATGGTCTCAGTGGCGCGCGGGCGCGGATCGACCGCTTCCTCGAGGCCAGCCTCGGGCCCGTGCACGGTGCCCTCGCCGCCGCGCTGGTGACGGGCAACCAGGGGGCCATCCCCGAGTCGCTCAGGGCCGACATGCAGCTCGCCGGCCTTGCCCATCTCCTCACCGTCTCGGGCTTCCATGTCGCGGTGGCCGCCGGCGCGGCCTTTCTCCTCGCCCGGCGGCTGCTCGCCCTGCTGCCGGTGGCGCGTGCCCGTTCGGTCCGGCCGCTGGCGGCAGCGCTGGCGATCGGTGCGGCGTGGCTCTATGTCGGCATCTCGGGTGCGCAGGTTCCGGCAGTGCGGGCCGGAGTCACCGTCAGCCTGGTCCTGCTTGCCGTTGCCCTCGGCCGCGATCCCCTCTCCCTGCGGCTCCTTGCGGCTGCTGCGGTCCTCATCCTCGTGCTGCGCCCGGAGTCGCTCGTCTCGGCGAGCTTCCAGCTCAGCTTCGCGGCCGTCGCCGCGCTCGTCCTGCTTGCGAACTCGGGGCCGTGGCGGCGCTGGCTTGCCCCGGCGGGAGACGACTGGGCGGTACGCGCGGCCAAGTGGGTGGGGGCGCTTCTCGTCTCGTCGCTGGTTGCCGAACTGGTGCTGACTCCGATCGCCGCTGCCCATTTCGGCCGGGCCGGCGTCTATGGCGTTGCCGCCAACATGGTTGCCATCCCGCTGACCAGCCTCGTCATCATGCCGCTTCTCGCCCTGCACCTGCTGCTCGGAGCGCTCGGGCTCGAGCCGCTTTCCGCCCCCCTCCTCGGTGCCTCGATCGATGCGCTGGCCAAAATCGGCACCCATGTCGCCGCCCTTCCCGGAAGCAGCATCGCGATCCCCCGGGTGGGCCAGCTGCCCTTCGCGCTCGGCGTGTGCGGCGCGCTCCTCCTGTTCCTCCTCGCCGGGCCGCTGCGCTGGCTGGGGCTGCCGCTGCTGCTGGCCGCACCCCTGGTCCAGCTTGCCCGGCCGCAGCCGGATCTCTTCGTGAGCCACGACGCGCGGCAGATCGGCCTCGTCGCGGCCGACCGCACCCTCCACGTCGGCCGCGGCAGCGGGCGAAGCTTCCTCGCGCAAACCTGGGCCGAGGCGGCGGCCGCCCCGGCCATCCGCCCGCTTGCCGACTGGCCGGGCGCCCGCTGCGCCGCCCTGGGCTGCGTCGTTCCCGTCCACGCCGGCTCGACCTTGCTCTTCGTCCGCGAGGAGGAGCCCGATCCGGCGGCGCTGGCGCGGCTGTGCGGGCAGGTCGATCTCGTCATCGGCCCGGACCTGCCGGCCGGCTGCCGGCCGCGCTGGCGCGCGCTCGACCGGGATGCGCTGGTGCGCGCGGGCCCGCTCGCCATCGCGGTTGCGGCGCGGCGCGTCCGCTCCCAGGCCGATGTCGCGGGCGATCACCCCTGGAGCCCCGCCGCCCTTCCGGGAGTCCGCAAGACCCTGCTAGGGACGACCGCATGGACGGAGCCGCTGGCCGAGTAGACGCCCCTGTCGATGCCCTCGATCCGGCGGCAGCAGCGGCCGAGGCTGCCCGCCTGACGGCCGCGATCACACGCGCGAACCGCATGTACTATCAGGAGGATGCGCCCGAGATTTCGGACGCGGACTATGATGCCATGCTGGCCCGGCTGAAGGCGATCGAGGCCCGTTTCCCCGCGCTTGCCGCCCCCGACAGCCCGACGCGGCAGGTGGGCGCCGCGCCCGCCGCCGGGTTTGGCAAGCTGGTCCATGCCCGGCCGATGCTGAGCCTCGACAATGCCATGTTGGAAGGCGAGGTGCGCGACTTCGCCGCGCGGGTCCGCCGCTTCCTCTCCCTCCCCGACGGCGCGCGCCTCGCGCTGACCGCAGAGGCCAAGATCGACGGCCTCTCGCTGTCCCTGCGCTACGAACGCGGGGCGCTGGTCTCGGCGGCGACGCGCGGCGACGGGACGACGGGCGAGGACGTGACGGCGAACGCCCGGACCATCGCCGACATCCCGGAACTGCTTCCCGAAGCGGCTCCGGATCTCCTCGAGGTGCGGGGCGAGGTCTATCTTTCCTGGGCGGATTTCGCCGCGCTCAACGCCGGCCAGGAGGCCGAGGGCGGCAGGCTCTTCGCCAACCCGCGCAACGCGGCGGCCGGGTCGCTGCGCCAGCTCGACCCGTCCGTCACTGCCGCCCGGCCGCTGCGCTTCCTCGCCCATGGCTGGGGGGAGCTGTCGCGCCCGCTGGCCGACACCCAGTTCGATTCGATGATGGCGCTCGCGGCGCTCGGCTTCCCCGTCTCCGACACGCTGGTGCGGGTCGAGGGCGAGGAGGCGGCGATCGCCCACTGGGAGCAGCTTCTCGCCCGCCGCCCCACGCTCGGCTTCGACATCGACGGCGTGGTCTACAAGGTCGACCGGCTGGACTGGCAGGAGCGGCTCGGGTTCGTGGCGCGCAGCCCCCGCTGGGCCATTGCCCACAAGTTCCCGCCCGAGCAGGCGCTGACCCGGCTTCTCGCCATCGACATCCAGGTCGGCCGCACGGGGGCGCTCACGCCGGTTGCCCGGCTGGCGCCGGTCTCGGTCGGCGGCGTGGTCGTCACCAACGCGACGCTCCACAACGAGGACGAGATTGCCCGCAAGGACCTGCGGGTGGGCGATCTCGTGCTGGTCCAGCGGGCCGGCGATGTGATTCCGCAGGTGCTCGGGCACCGCACGCCGGCCGCCGAACACGCCGCGCTCGCGCCCTTCGCCTTCCCGGACCGCTGCCCGGAATGCGGCAGCCACGCGGCGCGCGAGCCGGGCGAGGCGGTGCGGCGGTGCACCGGCGGGCTCACCTGCCCGGCGCAGCGGATCGAGCGGCTGAAGCATTTCGTCTCACGCCGGGCGATCGACATCGAGGGGCTCGGCGGCGAGCGGCTGTCCCAGCTGGTGGCGCTGGGCTGGGTCTCGAGCCCGGCCGACCTCTACCGCCTGGGCGCGCGCGAGGCGGAGCTTGCCGCGCTTCCCGGCTGGGGCGCGCAGTCGGCACGCAATCTCGTGGCCGCGATCGGGGCGCGCACGCGGGTCGGGCTCGAC
Source organism: Sphingomonadaceae bacterium (assembly GCA_029268145.1). Classification (GTDB taxonomy): domain Bacteria; phylum Pseudomonadota; class Alphaproteobacteria; order Sphingomonadales; family Sphingomonadaceae; genus Thermaurantiacus. The sequence goes on from JAJUHA010000003.1 coordinate 128,430, forward strand.
CGCTTCCTGTTCGCACTCGGCATCCGCCATGTCGGCGAGGTCACCGCGCGCGACCTCGCCCGGGCCCACGGGGACTGGCCGGCGATCGCGAAGCTCCTCGATTCGCTCGTTGCCCATGCGCCGGAGCCGCGCGAGGGCGAGACGGCGGACCGCCATGCCCGGCGCATCGCCGCCGAGCGCGCGGCGCTCGTCGGCGTTGCCAATGTCGGGCCGGAAGTGGCCAGCGCGCTCCGCGACTTCTGGGCCGAGCCGCACAACCGGCAGACGGTCGCCGATCTCCTCGCCTGCGTCGACGTGACGCCCGTGCGGCTCGAGACGCGCGCGTCCCCCGTTGCCGGGAAGACCCTGGTTTTCACCGGAACGCTCGAGACCATGAGCCGCGACGAGGCGAAGGCGGCCGCCGAGCGCCTGGGCGCGCGCGTCGCGGGAAGCGTGTCAGCAAAGACCAGTCTCGTCGTCGCCGGGCGCGATGCCGGTTCGAAGCTCCGGCGCGCCTCGGAGCTTGGCGTGCCGGTGATCGACGAGGCGGCGTGGCGGCGGATGGTGGACGAGGCCCTTTCCCAGACCTAGCCATGCTCTGAAGGCATGACCGTCATATTCTTTGATACCCTGAAACATGATGGATGCGCTCCCATATCCTCGCCAGCATGAGGAGCGAAACCATGACGCCACGGACCGAACCCCTTCTCCAGCCGGATCTCCGGGTCTGGGACCCGAGCGGGCTCGAGCGGCGGCTGCGCCGCCAGCGCCGGGTCAGATTGACCCTGCCGAGCGCAGCGCTGCCGCCCTTCCACGCCTGGAGGCCCTGACGGCAGCGGCTGGTCCGCCCCGCCTGTCGGGTGACCCCCGGCGGGCGAGGAGGAGGACCGGCCATTCGCCCTTCAGCCGCGCGACCCGCCGGAAGCCCTGCGCCCGGTAGGCGGCCTCGACCCCCGCCCGCTGGGGTTCGAGCAGCCCTGCGAGCACCAGCCGGCCGCCCGGCCTGACCGCCTGCGCCAGCGCCGCGGCGAGCGCCAGCAATGGCGGGGCGAGGATGTTGGCCAGCACAAGGTCGAAGCGCGCGCCCGCGCGCAGCAGGCCGGCATCGAGCCCGGCCGCAACCGCGAACCTGACGCCAAGAGCCTGGTTGCGGCGTGCGTTGGCGCGCGCCACGCCGATGGCGACCGGGTCGATGTCGCTTGCGAAGACCCGCGACCTGCGGTCGATTCGCGTTGCGGCGAGGGCGAGGATCCCGCTCCCGGTGCCGAGGTCGAGCACGCGCCCCAGCCTTCCCCGGCGGCGCAGCCGGTCGAGGAGAAGGAGGCAGCCCCGCGTCGTCGCGTGCTGGCCGGTGCCGAAGGCGAGGCTGGCGCCGATTCGAAGCGTCATCTGGCCGGGCCGCCCGCCGGGCCCGGTTCCGGGCTCGATCCGGAACCGGCCGGCGTCGACCGGCGCGAGCCCGGCCTGCGAGAGGGTGACCCAGTCGGCCTCGGCGAGCTGCTCGGTCCGCTGCGGGCCCGCAGCGAGGGCGGCGAGGCGGTCGCGGACGGCGGGGGCGGGCGGGCCCTCGGTGTAGAGCTGCAGTTCCCAGCCGTCGGCCGTCTCGGTCGCAACCAGCACGGGGGGCGGCTCGATGCCGGGGAAGACATCCTCGCGGGCAATCGCCGCGTCGGCGTCGGCCCGGGTGCAGCGGACGCGCGTCAGGTGGCAGCTCATGGCAGCCGGCGTTCGATGGCCGCGATCGCCGCTGTCTCGCGCCCGGCAAGGCTTCCGCCGATGCGCAGCGGCTCCAGCCCGCGCGCGGCGAACTCGGCCTCGACCACCGCGTGGAAGCGGGCGCGGCTGGCGGGATCGCCGAACATCCGCACCGGATCGGGCACGAAGGGCAGGTCGGGCAGCAAGAGAAGATGGAGGTCGGCCCGCGACGGCATGGCCGCCAGCAGCGGATCGCGCTCGCCGAACAGCATGGTGGCCCAGCTCGTCGTCATGACGATGTCGGTGTCCTCGACGAGAAGGCGGGGCTGGCGCGCTGCCGCCGCTTCGGCAAGGCGGGCGTGTTCGGCCGCGATGGCGTGGTGGTCGGCGAGCGTCAGCGGCCGGTCGAGCGCCTCGGTGTAGCTGCGGCCGACTTCGGGCACGACCTCCGCGCCGAGCAGCGCGGCGAGGCGCATCGACAGCCAGGTCTTGCCCACCGACTCGACGCCCGAGAGCACCACCCTCAGCACGTCCTCGCACCATGGCGAGCCTTGCAGGCCGGAATGACGGGGCTAGGAGGCGGGAATGGCGACACGGCCCGCCACTGCGGAGGGGAGGGAGACCCTGTCAATGCTGGACCCCGCCGGCGCGGCGGGGCGGGAGGCGCTGGCCCTTGCGCTCGGGCAGGCGCTCGGCGCGCCGGTTGCGATCCGCGACGTCGTCGCGCTTTCGGGCGGGGCCAACAGCGCGACCTGGCGGGTCGATGCCGAGACGGAGTCGCCCGAAGGGCCGGCGTCCCGCCGCTTCATCTTCCAGCGCTCGGCCAATGCGCTCGGGCTCCCCCGCCGGGTCCAGGCGGAAGTGATGCGCCGCGCTGCCGGGCTTGGCGTTCCGGTCCCGCCGGTCATCGCCGTGCCGGCGCCGGAGACCGGGCTTGGCGATTCGGTCATCACCGGCTTCGTCGAGGGCGAGGCGCTGGCACCGCGCTGGCTGCGCGACGACCGCTACGCCGCCGCCCGCGAGGCGCTCGCGCTCCAGTGCGGAACCGCGCTGGCCCGGCTTCATGGCGCGCCACGGTCGCACTGGGACGGGCTGCCGCTCGCATCCGGGAGCGGCTCGGAACTCCTTTCGAACCTGTTCGCCACCTACCGGCGGATCGGAGTCGACGTGCCCGCCTTCGACCTCGCCTTCGCCTGGCTCCGGCCGCGGATGCCCGACCGCTCGCCCACCTGCCTCGTCCATGGCGATTTCCGCTCCGGCAACATCCTCGTCGGCCCCGACGGGCTGACGGCGGTGCTCGACTGGGAGCTGCCCCACCACTCCGTGCCGGAGGAGGATCTCGGCTGGCTCTGTGTCCAGGCCTGGCGCTTCGGCGCGTGGCAGAAGCCGGTGGGCGGCTTCGCCGCGCGCGAGGCGCTCCTTTCCGCCTATCGCGCGGCCGGCGGCACGGTCGAGGCCGACTCGCTCTGGACCTGGGAGGTGTTCGGCAACCTCAAGTGGGGCATGAGCTGCCTCCAGCTGGCCGATGACCATGTCTCGGGCCGGGTGCCGAGCGTCGAGCGCGCCGCGATCGGGCGGCGGGTGTCGGAAGTCGCCGCCGATCTCGTCCACGCCATCGCAAGGGGCGACCTGTGAGCCATCCGAGCGCCCGCCAGCTTCTCGAGGCCGTGCAGCTGTTCCTGAAGGAGGCGGAAGCCGCGCTTCCCCAACGGCTCGGCTTCCACGCCAAGGTTGCCGGCAATGTGCTGGCGATCGTGGCACGGGAGCTGGAAGCCGATCCCGACTCGGCCGAGCAGGCGGCGCTCTCCGCCTTCGGCGGGGCCGCCGGAGCCTGCGCCGGCCTGCGCGAAGGCAGCCTCTCTCCGGCCGATCCGGCGCTGCTTGCGGCGCTCACGCGCGCGGCCGTGGCGCGGCTCGACGTCGACAATCCGCGCTATCCGACGCTTGCGCGCCTCAAGGAGCAGCCATGAGCTTCCCGCCCGCCAATCGCGACCCTGCGATCGACCCCGGCGCCGACCAGGTGCGCCAGCTGCGCGACCACGGCCCGGAGGGGCCGATCGTGATGCTCAACCTGCTGAAGTTCCGCGACCGTGCGGCCTATCCCGAGGGCCATCCGGATGCCGGCCTGACGGGCGCCGAGGCCTATGCCCGCTACCAGCATGCCTTTACCGTGACGGTGGGGGCAACGAGCCAGGCCGAGGTCCTGTTCGAAGGTCCGGTCGACCAGGTCTTCATCGGTGACCCGGCCGCCAACGCCTGGGATGCCTGCCTCATCGTGCGCTATCCGTCGCGCCGCCACTTCCTCGCCATGATGGCCGATCCGGCCTATCGCGAGGCCCTGGTGCACCGCTACGCCGGGCTGGAGCGGACGCTCCTTCTCCAGATGCATGGGAGCTAGCTGCGACGAAGCTGCCACTGATGGGGCCACTTTCTTGCGCTAGGAGCAGGGCAGGGGCATAGCCGCGACACGGCAGGCGAGGACCAGGAATGACGACGAGACCGCTGTCACCGCATCTTGGCATCTGGAAGTGGCGCGCGACCATGGCGGTCTCGATCTTCCACCGCATCTCGGGCCATGCCCTGGCGCTGGCCGGGCTCCTCGCTCTTGCCTGGTGGCTGATCGCGACCGCCACGTCGGACGCGGCCCATGCCGCCTTCGTGGCCGTCGCCACGTCGCCCATCGGCTGGCTGCTGTGGATCGGGCTCTCGTGGATGGCGGCCCAGCACCTGCTTTCGGGCCTGCGCCACCTGCTCATGGACAGCGGCTGGGGCTATGACCTCGGCACGGCGCGCGCGTCCGCGATCGCGGTGTTCCTTGGCGCCCTGCTGCTTGCCGGCGGCTTCTGGGCGCTGTTCTTCTTCGGGCCGAGCTTCCGCTGATGGCGACCGCGTTCAAGTCGGCCACGGGCCTCAAGCGGGTGCGCGGCCTGGGCAGCGCCCATGCCGGCGCACACCACTGGTGGCTGCAGCGCGCAACCGCCGCCGGCAATCTCCTGCTCGGCCTGTGGTTCGCGGCGAGCCTCGTCTTCCTGCCCGATCTGTCGCGGCAGACGGTGCTCCAGTGGCTTGCCGCTCCGGTCAATGCCATCCCCATGCTCCTCCTCGTGCTTTCGACCGCGTGGCACATGCGGCTCGGCGTGCAGGTGATGATCGAGGACTATGTGGCCGCGCCCGGCAGCCGCCGGCTCCTCCTTCTCCTCCTCGATCTCTATGCGGTGGCGATTGCGGCCACCTCGCTCTTCGCGATCCTCAGGATCGCCCTTGGTGTGGTTCCCGGCGGAGTTCCGAATGGCTGACGCCTACAAGGTCATCGATCATGCCTATGACGCGGTCGTCGTGGGCGCGGGCGGCTCGGGCCTGCGCGCGACCATGGGGATCGCCGAGGCGGGCCTCCGGACCGCCTGCATCACCAAGGTCTTCCCGACCCGGTCGCACACGGTGGCGGCCCAGGGCGGGATCGCGGCCGCGCTCGGCAACATGGGGCCGGACCACTGGACCTGGCACATGTACGACACGGTCAAGGGGTCCGACTGGCTGGGGGACCAGGACGCGATCGAGTATCTGTGCCGCGAGGCCCCGGCCGCGGTCTATGAGCTCGAACATTATGGCGTGCCCTTCAGCCGCACCGCCGACGGGCGGATCTACCAGCGGGCCTTCGGCGGCATGACCCAGAACATGGGCGAGGGGCCGGCAGCGCAGCGCACCTGCGCGGCGGCCGACCGCACCGGGCATGCCATGCTCCACGCGCTCTACCAGCAGAGCCTGAAGCACGATGCCGACTTCTTCATCGAATATTTCGCCATCGACCTCATCATGGTGGACGGCGCGTGCCGTGGCGTGGTCGCCATCTGCATGGAGGATGGCTCGATCCACCGGTTCCGCGCGCATGCGGTGGTGCTGGCCACCGGCGGCTATGGCCGGGCCTATTTCTCCGCCACCTCGGCCCACACCTCGACCGGCGACGGCGGCGGCATGGTGCTGCGCGCCGGCCTGCCGCTCCAGGACATGGAGTTCGTCCAGTTCCACCCGACCGGCATCTACGGCGCCGGCGTCCTCATCACCGAGGGTGCGCGCGGGGAGGGCGGCTATCTCACCAACGCGGCGGGCGAGCGGTTCATGGAGCGCTACGCGCCGTCGGCGAAGGATCTGGCCAGCCGCGACGTCGTCTCGCGCTCGATGGCCCAGGAGATCCGCGAGGGCCGCGGCGTGGGGCGCGAGGGGGACCATATCTTCCTCCACCTCGACCACATCGACCCGAAGATCCTGGCCGAACGCCTGCCCGGCATCTCGGAGACGGCGAAGATCTTCGCCGGGGTCGACGTGACCCGCCAGCCCATCCCGGTGGTGCCGACCGTCCACTACAACATGGGCGGGATCCCGACCAACTACTGGGGCGAGGTGGTCACGCTGAAGGACGGCGATCCCGACACGGTGGTCCCCGGCCTGTTCGCGGTGGGGGAAGCGGCCTGCGTGTCGGTGCATGGCGCCAACCGGCTGGGCTCCAACTCGCTCATCGATCTCGTGGTTTTCGGCCGGGCGGCAGCCAAGCGCATCGGGGCGACCGTCGCGCCCATGTCCGCGCTGCCGCCGCTGCCGAAGGATGCCGCGGATCTCGCCATCAGCCGGGTCGATGCGCTGCGCCACTCCAGGGGGGGCAGCCCGACCGCCCAGATCCGGCTGGCGATGCAGAAGACGATGCAGGCCAACTGCGGCGTGTTCCGCGACCAGGAGATCCTCGACGAGGGAACCCGCAAGATCGACGCCGTCTACCAGCAGATGGCCGACATCGGCATCTCCGACCGCAGCCTCGTCTTCAACACCGACCTCATCGAGGCGCTCGAGCTCGACAACATGATCGGCCAGGCGGTGGTGACGATGCACGCCGCCCGCAATCGCACCGAGAGCCGCGGCGCCCACATGCGCGAGGATTTCCCGACCCGCGACGACGAGACCTGGATGGTCCACTCGATCGGCTGGTTCCGCGACGGCAGGGTGACGCTCGGCACCCGCCCCGTGCACACGCGGACGCTGACTGACGAAGTCGCCTACATCAAGCCCAAGGCACGGGTGTACTGACGATGGCCACCTTCACCCTTCCCGCCAACAGCCGCGTCACCGGCCAGGGCAAGTCCTACCCGGCGCCCGCCGGAGCGAAGCGGACCAAGACCTTCCGGATCTATCGCTGGTCCCCGGATTCGGGGGAGAATCCCCGGTACGACCGCTACACCATCGACCTCGACGACTGCGGGCCGATGGTCCTCGACGCCCTCATCAAGATCAAGGGCGAAGTGGACTCGACGCTCACCTTCCGCCGCTCCTGCCGCGAGGGCATCTGCGGCTCCTGCGCCATGAACATCGACGGCGCGAACACGCTCGCCTGCACCAAGGCGATCGAGGACGTGAAGGGTGAAGTCCGGATCACTCCGCTGCCGCACATGGAAGTGGTGAAGGACCTCGTTCCCGACATGACCCACTTTTACGCCCAATATGCCTCGATCAAGCCGTGGCTGCAGACGGCAACGCCCACACCCAATCTCAAGGAACGGCTGCAGGCCCCTGAGGACAGGGCGAAGCTCGACGGGCTCTACGAGTGCATCCTGTGCGCCTGCTGCTCCACCTCCTGCCCCTCCTACTGGTGGAACGGCGACCGCTTCCTGGGGCCCGCCATCCTTCTCCAGGCCTATCGCTGGCTTGCCGACAGCCGCGACGAGGCGACCGGCGAGCGGCTCGATGCGCTGGAGGACCCGTTCCGCCTCTATCGCTGCCACACCATCATGAACTGCGCGACGGTCTGCCCCAAGGGCCTCAACCCCGCCAAGGCGATCGCCGAGATCAAGAAGATGATGCTCGAGCGGGCCTGAGCGCAGCCCGGGCGAACCCGCATCGGGCCGGCAGGCGGGCCGGCGTGGCGCGCTAGGGGGCCGGCGCGCCGCCGCGCCCGGCGCCTGCAGTGAACCGTGCCGCACCTGCCGCGGCTTCGGCCGCAAGCGGCGCCATGCCGCCCTCGGCCTCGGCGCGGAGCGCCAGCTCGAGCGGCAGATCCCACTGGCGAAGGGCCGACAGCCGGTCGGCGCGCAAGCACAGCTGCGGAAGGCGGGCGATCTCGGCGGCGAGCGCCTGCGCCGTGCCAAGCGCCGCGCCTGCCGGCACCAGCCGGTCGGCGAGGCCCCAGGCATGGGCTTCGCGCGCATCGACCGCCCGGCCGGTGAGGATCATGTCGAGCGCCCGGCCCTGGCCGACGATCCGCGGCAGCCGCACCGTGCCGCCGTCGATGAGCGGCACGCCCCAGCGCCGGCAGAACACCCCGAAAACAGCGGTCTCGGATGCAATCCTCAGATCGCACCACAGTGCGAGCTCGAGCCCGCCGGCAACCGCGTGGCCCTCGATCGCGGCGATGACCGGCTTGTTCGGCAGCGTCCGCGTCGGCCCCATCGGCCCCGGCCCGGCCGGGTCGGCGGTCGCGGTGGCAACGGCACGCAGGTCAAAGCCGGCGCAAAAGCTGCCGCCGGCACCCGTCAGCACGGCGACGGCGAGACCGTCATCGGCCTCGAAGGCGGCGAAGGCGTCGCGCAGCGCCTCGGCCGTCGCCGGGTCGACCGCGTTGCGGACCTCGGGCCGGTCGATGGTCACCGTGAGGAGCGTTCCCTGGCGTTCGGTCCTGACCGTCATGCCCGCTTCCTTGCGCTTGCCTTTCGCCGCGGCTAGCGCAGGACCCATGCCGGCGAAACTGGTGGAAGAGGGGCCCTGGGCAGGCTGGAAATGCTGGCACGCCCGGCCCGAGGGGCGGTTCGTCGACCATCTCGGCGATGTCTACTACCGCGAGACCGGGGGCGAGGTCATCTCGGCGATCGAGACCGCGCGCCGCCACGCCAATGGCCTCGGCTTCCTCCATGGCGGCTTCCTGATGGCCTTCGTCGATGTCGCCATGTTCGCCACCATCCGCCACATGCTCGAGACCCAGGCGGCCGTGACGCTCCAGTCCTCGACCGACTTCCTCGGGCCCGGCCATGTGGGTCGCGTGCTCGAGGGGCGCGGCCACATCGTCAAGGAAACCGGCAAGCTGGTCTGGGTGGCCGGCACGCTGACCCAGGACGAAGGCGCCCATGTCGTGGCGCAGTGGCACGGCATCCTCAGGAAAGTGCCCCGGGCCGCCCGGTGACGGCTGCCGCAACCGGCCTCCTTCCGGCCTACCGGGCGCTGCGCGACTCCGGCGAGCTGCGCGCCGATGCCGACCAGGAAGCGGTTGCCCAGCATCTCGACCGGCTCGCGGGGGCGCTTGCCGCTCCGCCGCCGGGCCGGCTCGCCCGCCTTTTCGGCGCGAGGCCGGCCGCCCCGCGCGGCGCCTACATCTGGGGCGGGGTGGGGCGGGGCAAGTCGATGCTGATGGACCTGTTCCATCGCCACGCCGGGGGTGTCTCGAAACGGCGGGTCCATTTCCACGCCTTCATGCTCGAGGTCCACGCCCGGATCGCCCGGCAGCGCACGGGCAACCCCGGCGACCCGATCCCGCCGGTTGCCCGGGCGATCGGCGCCGAGGCCCGGCTGCTCTGCCTCGACGAGATGCAGGTGACGAACGTGGCCGACGCGATGATCCTCTCACGCCTGTTCGAGGGCCTGCTCGGGGCCGGGCAGACGATCGTCACCACCTCCAACCGGGCGCCTGCCGACCTCTACCGGGACGGGCTCAACCGCGAGCTGTTCCTGCCCTTCATCGCGCTTCTCGAGACGCGGCTCGACGTGCTGCGCCTCGACGGTCCGGTCGACTATCGCCTCGAACGCATGGGTGGCATGCCGGTCTATCATGTGCCGAACGGACCGCGGACGACCGCGGCCATGGCCGAGCTCTTCTTCCGCCTGACCGACTTTCCGGTCGAGGACCGGGCCCATGTGCCCTCGGCCACGCTCGCGCTGCCCTCGGGGCGGACGCTCCATGTGCCGAAGTCGCTGAAGGGCGTGGCGGTCTTCTCCTTCCGCAAGCTGATCGAGGGGCCGCACGGGCCTGAGGACTATCTGGCGATCGCCCAGGCCTATCACACGGTGTTCCTGGTCGGCGTGCCGGTGATGGGGCCGGAGAGCCGCAACGCCGCGGCGCGCTTTGTCGCGTTCGTCGATGCGCTCTACGACTGGCGGGTCAAGCTGGTGCTCGGCGCCGATGCCCCGCCCGAAGGCCTCTACCCGGCCGGGGACGGCGCCTTCGAGTTCGCCCGCACCGTCTCGCGGCTCAACGAGATGCAGTCGGCAGCCTATCTCGCCGAGGGCCACGGCGTGCGCGCGCTCGCCTGAGGCTCCCGACTTTTCCGAGGATTGCGAGGTCGGGCGCGGGGGGGCAGGCGGGCCGGCGATGCAGCGGATCCTGTTCCCGGCGGTTGTCGGCCTCGTGCTTCTGCTGGCGGCGGCCGGCGGCCTGTGGTGGTGGCTCGAGGGGCGCCATGTCCGCACCACCGACAACGCCTATGTCGAGGCCGAGATCGCCGTCATCGCCCCGCGGGTTCCCGGCTATGTCGCCGAGGTGGCGGTTGCCGAGAACCAGCCGGTGCGGCGCGGGGACGTGCTGGTGCGGCTCGAGGATGCGGACTGGCGGGCCGCCGTCGCGCGTGCCGAGGCCGAGGTGGTCCGCATGGAGCGGATGACCGGAGCCGCGCGGGCGACGGCGTCCGCCGTGCAGTCGCGGATCGGCGAGGCCGAGGCCGAACTGCGCGCGGCCGAGGCCGAGGTGGTGCGCGCCCGGGCCGACAGGGCGCGCGCCGAGGAGCTGCTGGGCAAGGGCTTTGCGACCCGCGCCCTCGTCGATGCCCGCCGGGCGGAGCTGGCGACGGCGGAA
>JAJUHA010000004.1 GCA_029268145.1 Sphingomonadaceae bacterium
GGCGCGGCGCGCTGCTCGCCGCGACGGAGCCGCTGGCGGCCGCCGAATGGCTGGTGGTGGCCGATGCCGGCGGCGCCGGCGCCGACGCCCGGATCCGCCTTGCCGCCGCCCTCGAGCCTGGCGCCGACTGGCTGGCGGCGCGGGCGCGCGTGGAGACGCGGGTGGACGTGGACGCCGGGCGGGTGGCAGCAGAGCACCGGGAGACCCTCGGTGCGATCGAGGTTCGTCGCGCGCCGCTGGCGGCACCCGATCCCGACGCCGTGATCGCGGCGGTCGCCGCGCATCTCGCACACATGGGCCTGCCGCTTCCCGAGGCGGAGGCCCGCGCGCTTGCCCGGCTGCGCGCAGCGGCAGCGCACGGGTTCGAGGGGCTTCCGCCGCTCGATGACGCGGCGCTCGCCTGCGCGCTTGCCGCCCGGTCCGGGCCGATCCGCCGGCTCGCCGACCTTGCCGTCGCCGGCTTCGCCGCCTCGCTGGTGCCGCCGCATCTCGCCCGTGCGCTTGACCGCTTCGCGCCGGCCCTGTTCGCGAGCCCGGCCGGCAGCCGCCACCCGATCGCCTGGGATGCCCCTGGCGGGCCGGAAGCGGAGGTGCGCGTGCAGGCCCTGTTCGGTCTCGATCATCACCCGCGCGTGCTCGGCGACGTGCCGCTGACGCTTGCGCTCACATCGCCCGCCGGCCGGGTGATCGCCAGGACGCGCGATCTCCCCGGCTTCTGGCGGACCGGCTGGGCAGAGGTGCGCCGCGACCTGTTCGGCCGCTACCCGAAGCACCCCTGGCCCGAGGACCCGGTGGCCGCGCCGGCAACACTCCGCACCCGTGCGCGCTCGCCCGGCGCCTGAGGCGCGCCGGAGCGCCCGGAACGCCGGTTGCGTGCGGGCTGCCATGCAGGAGAGGGTGGGGCGGAGCCTGGTCGGTCCTTGACCGCACGGGCGGCACGCCCTTTATCCGCGGCATGCCGCACGCGCGCATCTACCAGCAGGGCAAGCCCGCCACCCAGTCGGGGCGGGCGCGGGCCAGCCAGTTCGTCCTGGAGGTCGAGAGCGACCGGCCCAAGCGCCCCGATCCGCTCATGGGCTGGGCCGGGGGCGCCGAGACCGTGGAGCAGATCCGCCTCACTTTCCCGAGCCTCGAGGCCGCGCTTGCCTATGCGCGGGCGCACGGCCTCGAGGCCGAAGTCGTGCCGCCGGCGCCCAAGCGCCTGATCCTCCGCAGCTACGCCGACAACTTCCGTTGAGGTCGGCCACGGGCTAGGGACGGAAGAGGACCCCGTAGCTCAACCGGATAGAGCGCCTGCCTTCTAAGCAGGGGGTTGCGTGTTCGAGTCACGCCGGGGTCGCGAGACGTGGGACGGGAAGACCGGGAAGGGAGAGCGATGAAGGTTCCGCACGACGCGCTGGTGGTGGTGGCCGATGGCGGGCGGATGGCCCTGTATCGCAACCGCGGCAGCGCGTTCGACCCCGAGCTGGAGCTCATCGAACAGGAGGCGGTGGAGTTTCCGAAGACCTCGGAGCTTGGCGCCGACCGCCCCGGGCGCGCCTTCGAGAGCAGCAGCAGCCGCCGCAGCGCCTATGAGGTGACCGACATCCACGACAAGGCCGAGGAGGGGTTCTGCCGGGCCATCGCCGATCGCATCGCCGCCCTGCTGCCGCAGGCGAAGGCCGGCCTCATGCTGGTGGCCGCACCCCGGGCGCTCGGCATGATCCGCGCCGCGCTGTCCGAGGAGGCGCGCAGGTCCCTCATCGGCGAAGTCGGCAAGGACTATGCCGGCATGAGCGCAGCCGACATCGCAAGGGCGCTCGCCAGGCTCTGAGCGTTCAGCCCGAGGGATTGTTGGCCCGGTCGAGCACATAGGCGCGGATCGCCTCGCTCTCGGCGGGCGTGAGGTGCCTGGCGAAGCTCACCATGCCGTTGCCGGCGAGGCTGCCCTTCAGCACCACCTCTTCCCACTGGGCCCTGTCGGCCGTGACCGGCGACCAGCGGAGATCAGGCAGCACGCCCGACGAGATGGCAAGCGGGCCGTGGCACACCGCGCAGCTGCGCGCATAGTGGAGGAAGCCCGCCTCCACCATCCTGGCGTCGCCGAAGGCGGGCGCCTTGGGCGTGCGATCGACCATCGGCAGGTCGGGATCGGGGATGGTGCCGGTCCCACCCAGCCGGAAGGTGACGACCCGCCCCAGCTTGGGCGGCACCGCGCGGTCGAAGAAGAAGCCGGCTGCAAGGGCGAAGGCCGTGCCCCAGCCGGTTGCGACCGTCAGATACTGCTCGCCGTCGAGTTCGAAGGTGACCGGCGGGGCGGCGATGCCCGACTTGAGATTCATCCGCCACAGCGGCCTGCCGGTTGCCGCCTCGTAGGCGACGAGGTCGCCCTTGACCGTGCCCTGGAAGACGAGCCCGCCGGCAGTCGAGAGGATCCCGCCGTTCCACGGGCCATCGTGCTCGACCGTCCAGCGGGGCTTTCGCGCCACCGGATCCCAGGCGATGAGGCGGCCCTTGAGCATGGCGCGCACGGCCTTCAGCGTGCCCTCGGGCAGGGTGGGCGTGAAGCCGGAGGAGAAGTCGACTCCGGTGTTCCAGGCGACCGGCCGCGTCTCGACCAGCGCGTCGCGGTGCATCGCCTGCGGGATTTCCTGCGCCGGGATGAAGACGAGGCGCTCCTTCGGGCTGTAGGCCATGGGGTGCCAGTTGTGGGCGCCGAGCGGCCCCGGGGCCATCAGCGTGCTGGTGTCGCCATAGCGGGCCTCGGGCGTCTCGATCGGTCGGCCCTTCGCATCCATCCCCTTCGCCCAGGTCATCGGCACGAAGGCATCGCCTGAGAGGAACGCGCCGGTCTTCGCGTCAAGCACGTAGAAGAAGCCGTTCTTGGGCGCCTGCATGACGACGCGGCGCTTCGCGCCGTCCGCGCCCAGCGGCAGATCGGCGAGGATGAGGGTCTGGGTTGCGGTATAGTCCCAGTTGTCGCGCGGGGTCGTCTGGAAGTGCCAGCGGTAGCGCCCCGTGTCGGCATCGACCGCGACGATCGAGGAGACGAAGAGATTGTCTCCCTTGCCGTCGGGATCGCGGATGGCGGCGTTCCAGGGGCTGCCGTTGCCCACCCCGAAGATCACCTGGTCATTGGGCTCGTCATAGACGATCGCGTCCCACACCGTCCCGCCACCGCCGTCGCGGGTCCAGGCGCCGCGGTCCCCCCAGGTGGGGTTGGCGATCCGGGCCAGCGCCTCGTCGGACGCCGCGCCATCCGGCCGCTTCGCCGGGTTGGGAACGGTGTAGAAGCGCCAGCGCAGGCTGCCGTCCTTCACGTCATAGGCGGAAAGATAGCCGCGCACGCCAAGCTCCGCCCCGCCATTGCCGATGAGGACCATGTCCTTCACGACGCGCGGCGTGCCGGTGATGGTGTAGGGCTTCGACTGGTCGACGGTGACGACCGACCAGAGGAGCCTGCCGGTCTTCGCGTCGAGCGCCTGCAGCCGGCCGTCGAGCACGCCGAGGAAGATGACGCCGTCGCGGATGGCGACACCGCGGTTCACCACGTCGCAGCAGGCCTTGGCGCCCATGGCACGGTCGACACCCGGGTCATGCACCCAGAGCTCGCGCCCCGTCTTCGCATCGAGGGCATGGAGGATCGACCAGGAGGAAGTGACGTACATGACCCCGTCGGCGACGATGGGTGTGGCCTCGACACCCCGCCCGGTCGAGAGATCATAGGTCCAGGCAACCCCCAGCCGCGCCACATTGCCGGTGTTGATGCGGTCGAGGCGCGAATGGCGCTGCTCGTCGTAGGTGCCGCCGTAGGTCAGCCACTCGGCATGTGCCGAGCCCGCCTTCGCCATGCCGTCGGTCTCGGCGGCGACGGCATGGACCGGAGCATCGACCCCGCTTGCCCCGGAAAGCACCGCTGCCGCCGCGACCGCGACCAGGGCCGTGCCAGCAAGCGCCATGCGCCGCATCCAGTTCGTCATTCCCTGCTCCCTCGTCTTCGCCGGCCCTCCGACCGGTCGGGACGACCCTAGTCCGCGCGGGCGGCGGAATCACGCGTGGAAATCGCGAGGTTTGCGGCTGTGCGCCTCGGTCCGCGGCGCGGCGGCCGGGCCCTCCTTGCCGCCTTCCTTTCCTGATGTTAGCTTTCTCGCGGAGGGGGTGGGACATGTCCGGCGAGGATCGGCAGCCCGGCTGGTGGACCTGCGCGCTGCGGCAGCTGCGCAACCTCGACCAGCCGCCGCCGGGAGACGAGGCCGCCGGGCGCTACGGCACGGTGATCAATGGCTATGGCCGGGCGCTCTGGACCCGGGTGAACGGAGCGCGGGAGGCCGCCGCCTGGCGCGCGGCGGGCGAGGCCGATCCGGCGAGGAAGGCAGACGAGGCCCGGCGCCGGGACGCGCGGGCCGGGATCCTTACGGAGATCGATGCGGCCCTCATGGACCTTTCGCGGGGTCCCGGAGGGGCGGGGCCAGGCGCGACCGACATCTTCAGCCGCATCCTCGCCGCCGAGCTCCGCTACTTCCACGTGACCGACGAGGCCGACCGGTTCGCTGCAGCGCAGGCCGCGCGCGAGCGCTTCACCCGCGTGGCGTCGGCGAGCGCGCTCGCAGCGCGCAATGCGAGCCAGGTGCCCGAGCTCAAGATCCCGCTGTCTGCGCCGGCGGTTGCCGATACCATCGCCCTCCTCAACATGATCCACGCCCGCTACCTGCTCGACATCGCCCGGGAGACGGAGGTTGCGCGCCAGGAGGGCATCCTCCTCTTCCGCCTCCAGCGGCCGGTGATGATCCTCGGCGCCCTGTTCGCGCTGACCGTGCTGGGTGCCCTCCTGTTCCGCTTCGCCGAGGCGGCCGTGCGGTCGACGGGGCGGAGCCTGGTGCCCGATCCGCTGTTCGCCACCCAGGTGCCCTATTTCCTCGTCGGCCTCCTCCTGGTGGTGCTGTTCGGCTATGCCGGCTCGGTCATCAGCGTGGCCCAGCGCGCGAAGCAGGCGACCCGGGTTCCCGTGCTCGAGGGCGACCCGGTCTCGACCATCGGCGGGCTTGCGGCCGGCTGGAACGGCGTCCTCCTTGCCATGGCCTCGGCGAGCATCTTCTCCGGCATCGCCTATCTCCTGTTCGCGAGCGGGATCGCCAACCTGCTCGGGATTTCCGGCGGCCTGTTTCCCGTTCCCTGGTCGGCCTCCGAATGCGGTGGAACCGGGCCAGATGCCGTGCGGCCGATTGCCGGCGAGTTCCGCTCGGGCCCGGCAGTCGAGCGGCTTGCCCATGTGATGGGCTTCTGCGGCGGGCACGACTTCATGAAGATGCTGGTGATCGCCTTCGTCGCCGGCTTCTCCGAGCGGCTGGTCCCCGACATCCTGCAGCAGATCGCGGCACGGACCAGCCCGCGGCCACCGGGGCGCCCGACCGAGGTCGACTCCGAGGCCCTCGTCGCCGAGCCGGCCAACGGCGCCAGCACGAAGGACAAGCGTGACGCACAGCTTCCAACGGAAGGAGCGCCCGACGCGCCTGCCCCGCCGGAGGCCCCGACCGACGCGCCGACCCCGCCGGACGGGCAGCCCGACGATCCGGCTGTGCCAGCCGAAGGGCCGGCCGAGCCGGGCCCTTCGAATGGCACTCCGCCCGGAGAGCCCGTTCGATCGCCCGGGTCGCCCTAGGCCTGGCTCGTCCGCCGGCCGGCCGCCCTCAGAAGCGGAACTCGGCGAGCAGGGTGAAGGAGCGGCCGCGCGGGTCGGCCACGCGCGGCTCCCACGAGCTTCCCGCCCCCGTGTTGCTGTCATAGGCGATGGCAAACGGCGGATCGACGTTGAACAGGTTCCGGATCCCGAAGGTGAGGTTGAGCCAGTCCCGGACCTCGTAGCCCAGCGAGAGATTGTGGAGGAGATAGCCGTCGGTCACCTCGACGAGATCGGGCGGGGTGACGCGGCCGGCCGCAACGCCGGGAAGCACCTGGTTGAGATAGCCCTTGCGGAAGATCTGCGAGATCGACGCCGTCCAGGGGCCGTTGGTGTAGGTGAAGAAGATGTTGTGCCGCCACCGGAGCGCCAGGTCGCCGTTGAAGCTGAACGCGCCGATCTCGCTCGGGCTGAAGTCGGCGGCGGGCACGAGGCGCGAGCGCTTGCTAAGCAGCATGGTGCCGTCGAAGCCGGCCAGCCATTCGCCGGCGAGCGCGTCGAACCCCACGCGGCCCGAGAATTCGAGGCCCTCGGTCCGGGTTTCGCCGCTGTTGATCCAGCGCTGGTCGATGGTGACGAGATTGCCTGCGGCATCCCGGATGAAGCGGTCGGGAAAGAATTCGAAGTTGGCGACGATCTGCTGCAGCGGCAGCAGCTGGATCGTGCCGTCGCGGCGGATGTTCCAGTAGTCCACCGAGAAATTGACCCTCGGGCCCGGCTCGAACACCAGGCCGGCGTTGAACTGGCGGTTTTCCTCGGGGCCCAGATCGGGCTTGCCGCCGGTCAGGATGCTGGGCTGCACCACCTCGCAGCCGGGGATGGCGGTGTTGGGCTGGCCGCCGGGGCACTTGGCCGGATCGGCGAGATCGCGGCCCGAATAGGGCGATTCGAGGGTGCCGTTGAAGATCTGGTTGAAGGTCGGCACGCGGAAGCCGGTGTTGTAGCTGCCGCGGAACATGACCTGCGGAACCGGGCGGTAGCGCACCGAGACCTTGGGGTTCGTCGTGGTGCCGAACCCGGTGTAGTCGTCGATCCGCACCGCGCCCGTCACCTCGAGGCCCGGCAGCAGCGGCACCAGCACTTCGCCATAGCCGGCAAGGATGTCGCGGTTGACACGCTCGAGCGCATTGGCGTCGTCGAACGGCGCGGCAATGATGAAGGGGCGGGCGGTCGCGGCGCGGGCATCGCCGTTGAAGCGGTAGGTCTCGCGCCGGAAGTCGATGCCGAAGGCGGCCTTGACCATGCCGTGCGGCAGCCGGAAGAGGTTGCCGGTTGCCGAGCCCTCCACCTGGGTCAGGCCGAACTTGCCGCCATAGAGGGTGACGCCGCGCGCCGACGCGCCTTCGAGCAGCGCCAGCGCCTCGGCCGACTGGGTCTCGCCGGGGAAGAGGAAGGGGTTGATGACGCCGGTGTTGAGCGCATCGATGATGCCGTTGGCGATGATGTTGCCGGCGGAGTCGCGGGTGGTGTTGCGGTAGTAATAGCCCGAGCCCAGCGTCGATTCCGCCTTCGACCAGCCCCAGGAGACCGTGCCCTCGTAGCTCCAGCTTCCGGCAATCGGACCCTCCGCCCCGAACATGGTCCGCAGCGTCTGCGTCTCGGTCTCGATCTCGCGCACCCCGCACTCGATGCAGCGCCAGCGATAGGCGATGGGAAGTCCGCGCCGGCTGGCGAGCGTCGTGTCATCCGGGAAGGCGGCGACCAGCGCGTTGAAGATCCGGTCGTAGGTCGCGGCGTTCTGCGCCGTCCGCGGGTAGGCGAAGTTCTGGGTCGTCGTGTTGGGGATGAGCTGGAGGTTGGAGAAGCGCTTGGCCGACGAGGCATCCGAGCCGGTCACTTCGCCGAAGAAGCGGTGCTCCCCGGCGCGGAAGCTGGCCCGGCCGATCCAGGTGACCGTCTCGATCGGCTGCTGCAGCACCGCCGCGCGGCCCGTGTCCCAGGCGCAGGCGAAGCGCGCGCCGGGGAGATCCCACAGCAGCTCGTCATAGGGGCCCTGGCCGTCGATCGCCTCGCATCCCGGCTGGCCGGGGAGGTCGAGCACGTTGATCCCCGCACCCGCCCGGATCGTGGTGCCCGGGATCATGGGCGCGGTGCCCGCCGAGGCGATGATGGTGCCCCCCGGCGTGTTCGGCCCCACTCCAAGCGGAAAGATGGTGGCAAACGGCGAGCCGCGCGTGTCCGGCGAGAGGCCGCGGTTGGGCTGGAAGGTGTTGACGAAGTCGCGCTGGTCGCCGCGCAGCGCGCGGTGGTCGGAGACGGAGACGCCGGCCATGATGTTGAAGCCGCGCTCCTCGAGGTCACCCCAGCCGCCGAGCACCGAGCCGCGGAAGATGTTGCCGCCGCCCTGCTGCGTTGCGTCCACGAAGCCCTGGGCGAGCACGCCCGTGAATTCGGTGCGGGTGATGAAGTTGATGACACCCCCGACCGCGTCGGTGCCGTAGATCGCCGAGGCGCCGTCGAGCAGCACCTCGACCCGCTCCATGGCGAACAGCGGGATCTGGTTGATGTCGACGATGCCGCCGTTGAGGCCATGGGCGGGAACCCGCCGCCCATTGAGGAGGATGAGGGTGGCCGCCGAGCCCTGGTTCCGGAGGTTGGCCGAGGAGGCGCCGTTGTTGCCCCGCGCCTGGCCCGAGACCACGTCGGCATTGGAGGCAAGGTTGTCGAGGCCGTTGCCGTTGGCGGTCAGCAGCGCGATGAACTGCTCGGGGCTGTTGATGCTCTCGCGGCGGAGGTCCGCCTGGTTGAAGATCTGGAGCGGCAGCGCGCTGTCGGTCGGCGACTGGCGGATGCGCGAGCCGGTCACGACGATGGTGTCGCTGCCCGCATCGGCCTGCGGCGCGGCGGGCGCCTGGGCGAGAGCCGGCGGCGCGATCGCGCCTGAAAGAAGGGCCAGCTTCAGGATGATCGATCGCGTCATGCGCAGTCTCCCCTTTCCGCCGGGGAGTGTGGCCCCGGACCGGCCTCTTCCGAAAGGGAAAAGGGCGGGCAGATGAACCGATGTTCAGCAGAACCTTGCCGCCTGTTGCGCAAACGCCGCAGCTGTCCGGCGCGGCTCAGCTCCGGGCGATGCGCCTCGGCACCTTGAGCCGCAGCGCGACGAGCAGGAAGGCAGCGCCCGCCATGGCTGCCGCCAGCAGGAAGGGTGCGCCGGGCAGGCGGAAGACCGGGTCGGCGCCGGAGACATTGGCGAAGATCTGCGAGTAGAGCGGGGGTGCGACGACGATCGTCACGCTCGAGATGGCGTTGAGCGCGCCCTGCAGCTCGCCCTGCGCATCGGCCGTGGTCATCGAGGTGGCGAGCGCCTGCAGCGAGGCCGGCCCGAGCGCGCCGAGCGAGCCGACGAGGATGCCGGCGAACAGCAGCGCCGGGACATCGGCGAGGGCATAGAGGGCAAGCGCCAGCGCGCCGGCGAGCAGCCCGACCCGCAGCGTCCGGGCTTCGCCCAGCCGCTTCACCACGCGGCGGACGACAAGCCCGTTCACCAGCACCGAGAGGAGCCCGACCACGCCGAGGGACAGGCCCACCTCCTGCGGGGACCAGCCGTAGCGATACTGGGTGTAGTAGGGCCAGATGGTGTGCTGGGCTTGGATCGCCATCCACCAGAGGAAGTGCGCGATGGCGAGCACCAGCAGCGGCCCGCCGAGCGCGGAGAGCCGGCGGAAGGTGGCGAACGGGTTGGCGCGCTCGAGCGCGAAGGGCCGCCTCAGGTCCCGCCGGAGGCTTTCGGGCAGGACGAACCAGCCGAGGATGAAGTTGGCGAGGCAGGCGGCCGAGGCGGCGAGGAAGGGAAGCCGGTGATCCGCGGCGCCGAGGAGCCCGCCCAGCGCCGGTCCGGCCATGAAGCCGAGCCCGAAGGCAACGCCCACCAGGCCGAAGTTCTGCGCCCGCCTCTCGGGCGGCGTGACATCGGCGATGTAGGCATAGGCGGTCGAATAGCTCGCCCCCGTCGCCCCCGAGATGATGCGCCCGATGAGCAGCACGAAGAGGTTGGGCGCGAGTGCGGCGATCAGGAAGGCAACCGCGTGACCGGCGCTGGAGACGAGGAGCACCGGCCGCCGGCCGAACCGGTCGGAAAGCCCGCCAAGGATGGGCGAGGCGATGAACTGGGCGATGGCGAAGCTCATGACCAGCCAGCCGCCGATGGCCGAGGCCTCCGAGAGCGAGACACCGCCCAGCGTCATGACAAGCGTGGGCAGCACCGGGATGACGAGCCCGAAGGAGAGGGTGTCGATCCAAACCAGCAGCACGATGAAGGCGAGCGCCCGCCGGCCGGCGGGGCGGGCGGGGGCGGCGAGATCCCCGGCCGGCGCGGTCAAGCGCCGCCGCCGAGCTTGCCGTGCAGCCTTTCGAAGCCCTTCACGTCCCCGTCGGCGAGCAGGCGCGCCTGCTCCTGCCAGCGATCCCGCGCCGGACGGCCCTGGAAGGGACCGAGCCGGGCGTCGAGCGCGGCAAGCTCGGCTTCGTTCATGTCGGCGATCTGCCGGAACCGGGTGATGCCGAGCTCGCCGAGCAGGGTGGCGAGCTTCGGCCCCACCCCCTTGATCTGCCGGAGATCATCGGGCGGGCCTTCGGCCGGTGCAATCGCGAGCGGCGGCGGCTCGGCCGCGGCGGGCGGCTGGGCCGCGACCGGCTCGGCTGCGGGCGCAGGCGGCGGCACCCTGACGAGGCGTCGGCGCCGGTTGGGCAGGATCACGAAGACGACCACTGCGGCGAGGAAGACGATAACGGCGAAGCCGAGGAGAAGCCACTGGTCGACGGTCATGGCGGAAGCCTAGGGGCGGGCGGGAAGACGCGTCAATTGCCGCCTGCGGTCGCGGGGGCGTCTCAGGTGGTGCGCTGGGCCCGGTCGCGCTGGTTGGTGGCGCGGATGGCGGCGCCGATCATCTCCCAGTCGGCGGCATCGAGCCGCGTGAACTGGCTGAAGTTGCCGGCCGAGACCAGCCACTGGCCGCCGTCGATCGCGATGATCTCGCCGGTCAGGTAGGCGCACTCCTCCGCCATCAGGAACAGGGCGAGCTGGGCCAGCTCGAAATGGTCCCCCAGGCGCCGCAGCGGAATGTCTTCCGCGCCCGTGCCGCCGCCCAGCTTGGCGGCGAGCGGCGCCGGCATCAGCCGCTCCCAGGCGCCCTTGGTCGGGAAGGGGCCGGGTGCGATGGCATTGGCCCGGATGCCCTTGGGGCCCCATTCGACGGCGAGGCTCTGGGTCATGGCGGCGACTCCTGCCTTCGACATGGCCGAGGGCACGGTGAAGGCCGAGCCGTTCCAGACCCAGCTGGTGACGATCGACAGGATGTTGCCCTTGTGCCCGCCGGCAATCCAGCGCCGCCCGGCCGCGACCGTGGTGTTGAAGGTGCCGTGGGCGACGATTGAGGCGATCGCGTTGAAGGCATTGGCCGAGAGATCCTCGGTCCGGCTGATGAAGTTCCCTGCGGCATTGTTGACGAGGCCAGTCAGCGGCCCGGACTCGAAGATGGCCTGCATCGCCTCGTCGATCTGTGCGGCGTTGCGGATGTCGACCGCCATGGGAGTGACGGTGCCCCCCGTCGCGTCGCGCATCTCGGCCGCGGCCTCCTCCAGCACCTGGCCCCGCCGGCCCCAGATGACGACTTCGGCGCCATGGGCGGCGAAGGCCTCGGCCATCGACCGGCCGAGCCCGGTGCCGCCGCCGGTCACCAGGATCTTCTGGCCCTGGAGCAGGTCGGGCCGGAACATCGATCGTGCCATTGCGCGTCTCCCCGTCTTGCCCATGTGCTGCTAGGCGGGCGGGCGAAGGAGCTTCAACTATCGAAAGTCACGCGACCGATGCGCCCCGCGCGGCACCCCGCCTGGTCGATGCCCGGGGGCTCGCCTGCCCGCTTCCGGCGCTGCGCCTGGCCCGCGCCGTGCGCGCGGGCGGGGGCGGGCGCTACAAGCTTCTCGCCGAGGATCCGGCCGCTGCGGCCGACATCCCCGCGCTTGCGGCCGAACGGGGCTGGACGCTGGTTGCCAGCGGCGAGGGCTGGTTCGAGGTCGACGCGCCCGTTCAGGCCGCGTCGCGGTAGCTGCCGTCGCGGATCGCCCGCCACCAGGGCTCGTTGGCGAGATACCAGGCGACCGTCTCGGCGAAGCCCGTCGCGAAGTCGAAGCGGGGGGCGTAGCCCAGCGCGTCGCGCGCCTTGGCGCAGTCGATGGCGTAGCGCCGGTCGTGGCCGGGCCGGTCGGCGACGAAGGTCTTGAGGCTGGCGGTTGGTGCGCCGCGCGCGGCCGGGGCGTCCGGGAAGCGCGCGGCAAGCGACGTGTCGGCCGCGAAGGCCTGGTCGACGGTGCGGCAGAGCGTGTCGATGACGGTCAGGTTGGGAAGCTCGGCGCCGCCGCCGATGTTGTAGGTCTCGCCCGGCTGGCCGCGGTCGATGACGGCCATGATGCCGCGGCAATGGTCCTCGACATGGAGCCAGTCGCGGACCTGCATCCCGTCGCCGTAGATGGGGAGCGGCCGGCCCTCGAGCGCGTTCAGCAGGAACAGCGGGATGAGCTTCTCGGGGAACTGGTAGGGGCCATAGTTGTTCGAGCAGTTGGAGGTCGTCGTCTCGAGGCCGAAGGTGTGGTGGTAGGCGCGCACCAGATGGTCCGAGGCGGCCTTCGACGCCGAATAGGGCGAGTTGGGCGCATAGGGCGTCGTCTCGTGGAAGGGCGGGTCGTCGGGCGCCAGCGTGCCATAGACCTCGTCGGTCGAGATGTGGTGGAAGCGGTGGGGCCTGCGCTTCGCGCCGAGCCAGGCCCGCCGCGCCGCCTTGAGCAGCGTGTGGGTTCCGAGGATGTTGGTCTCGATGAAGGCATCCGGCCCGCTGATCGAGCGGTCCACATGGCTCTCGGCGGCGAAATGGACGATGGTGTCGATGTCGCGGCTGGCCAGCAGCGCGTCCACCAGGGCTTCGTCGCGGATGTCGCCGACCACCAGCTCGGCCTTCACGTTGGCGAGGTTGGCGCGGTTTCCGGCGTAGGTCAGCGCATCGAGCACGGTCAGCCGGTCCTCGGGCCGCTCGCGGGCCCAGAGGCGGACGAAGTTGGCGCCGATGAAGCCGGCTCCGCCGGTCACGAGAAGGGAACGCATGCGACTCCTCTGTCCTGGGGGGTCCGGGCCACGGTCACCTGACCGGCGCGCAGGCATCGCCCGCCACCCGCAGCCGGTCGCAGAAGTCGCGCACGGATACGCCGGCGCCGAGGCTGGCCCGCACCCGCCACAGCGACGCGCCCGTGCTGCCCTCGATCCGGCTCAGCTGCGGCGACACGCCCTTGAGCTCGGGATGGCGGGCGGCGAGGTCGGCGAAGGCCCGGCGGGCGGCCGCCTCGGAAGAGAAGGCGCCGAGCTGGACCGTCCCGCCGCCACCCTGGGCCGGGGCTGGCGCAGGGGAGGGCGCGGCTGCCGGCGCGGCTGCCGGCGGCGCGGGTGCCAGCGGGGCCGCTGCCGGCGGCGCCTCCGGCGTGCGGCGGGCAGGGCGTGGCGGTCCTCCGGCCGGCTCGGGTTCGGGCCAGTCGCTCACTTCGGGCGGGCCGAGCAGATCGGTGGGCGGCCCGGCCGACGGCGTGGCGGGGGCGGGCGGCACCGGCTCTTCCGGCAGCCGGTCCGGGTCGATCCGGCCTTCGGGCAGCTGGCCTTCGCCGGCCGGGAACATCAGCTGGCCCTGGCCCTCGACCGGCGTGCCCTCGATCCCCGGCCCCGAGGCCGGCACCCGCCAGGGCCCCGGGGATGCGACAAGCGGCACCTCGCCCGGCGGCGGGATGTCGGCCGGCCCGTCGGCCTTGCGGGTGATGAGCCACAGCCCGGCAGCGACGAGGCCGATGAGCAGGAGCAGCGCGCCGAGCAGGGTCCACAGCGTCCGCCGGCCGATGAGGGTCGCCTCGGCCAGCTCGGGCTCGGCTTCCTCGAGCCAGGGCTCGCGGCCGCGCCCGGCCTCGCGGCGGGGGGAGGGTGCGCGTGCCATCTCAGCGCAGCTCCTCGGCCGCGGTCACGCCCATGATCAAGAGCCCGGCGCGCAGCACCTGGCCCACCGCTCCGGCCAGCTCGAGCCGGGCAGCGGCAAGGTCCAGGTCATCGGTCAGGATGCGGAACACGGGATCGTCATTGCCCCGGTTCCACAGGGTGTGGAAGCCGCTTGCGAG
This sequence comes from Sphingomonadaceae bacterium, assembly GCA_029268145.1. GTDB lineage: Bacteria > Pseudomonadota > Alphaproteobacteria > Sphingomonadales > Sphingomonadaceae > Thermaurantiacus. The sequence continues at coordinate 13,799 of JAJUHA010000004.1, forward strand.
ATCGTGGAGGTAGAAGGCGATGCGGTGTGGCTCGCGTGCGGCCGCGGCCTGCGCCACCACCCGCGGCCACTGCGCCATCAGCCGGACGAGGCTCCATTCCTCGGCATCGAGCCGGTCGAGCGGCGCCGGCGCGGGCAGCGCCAGCCCGGAGGCCCGGCGCTCGACCGACCGGATCCGGGCGTGGGCATAGTGGACATAGAAGACCGGATTGTCGCGCGACTGCTCGACCGCCTTCACATAGTCGAAGTCGAGCGGGCTTTCCGGCCGCTTGGTCAGCATCATGAAGCGGGTGACGTCGCGGCCCACCTCCTCGACCACGTCGGCAAGGGTGACGAAGTTGCCGGCCCGCTTCGACATCCGAACCGGTTCGCCGCCGCGCAGGATGCGGACCATCTGCACCAGCTTGACGTCGAACGGCACATGGCCGCCGGTGAGCGCGGCAACCGCGGCCTCGATCCGCTTGACCGTGCCCGAATGGTCGGCGCCCCAGATGTCGATGAGCGCCGAGGAGCGCGCAGCCTTCTCGGCATGATAGGCCATGTCGGCGCCGAAGTAGGTCCAGCTCCCGTCCGACTTGCGGATCGGCCGGTCGACATCGTCGCCGAACGCGGTCGACCGGAACAGCGGGAGGACGACCGGCTCCCAATCCTCCATCACCTCGCCCTTGGGCGGCGGCAGCGTGCCGTCATAGACGAGGCCGGCGGCCCGCAGCCGCGCTTCCGCGGCCGCCGGCGCGCCACGGGCATGGAGCTCGGCCTCGGAGGTGAAGATGTCGTGGCGGATGCCGAGCGTCTCGAGGTCGGCGCGGATGAGCGCCATCATCGCGTCGACCGCCCGCCTCCGGAAAATCGCCAGCCATTCGCTCTCGGGTGCCGCGCGGAAGCGCTCCCCGAACTCGGCGGCCAGCGCCCTGCCCAGCGGCACCAGATAGTCGCCGGGATAGAGCCCCTCGGGAATGGCGCCGATGTCCTCGCCGAGCGCTTCCCGGTAACGCAGGTGGGCCGAGCGGGCGAGCGTGTCCACCTGCGCGCCGGCATCGTTCACATAATATTCCCGGACCACCCGGTGCCCGGCGAACGCGAGCAGGTTGGCGAGCGCATCGCCCACCACGGCACCCCGGCAATGGCCGACATGCATGGGGCCCGTGGGGTTGGCCGAGACATATTCGACATTGACCGGAAGCCCTTCGGCAACCGGCGGCCGGCGGCCATAGGCCTCGCCGGCGGCGCGGATGGCCCTCAGCTCGGCCTCCCAGACCGCATCGGCGAGCGTCAGGTTGAGGAACCCGGGCCCGGCCACTTCGGCCCGCGCAATCTCGGGCGCGCGGGCGAGCTGCATGGCGAGCCGGGTGGCGAGCGCGCGCGGCGGCATGCCGGCGGCCTTCGCCAGCGCCAGTGCCGCGTTGGTGGCAAGATCGCCGTGCGTCGGATCGCGCGGCGGCTCGATGACCGGCCGCACGCCGTGCCCGGGCGCCAGCGTGCCATCCGCTTCCAGCGCGCCGACCGCTTCGGCCACCCGCGCCTCGATCGTCTCGAAGATGCTTGCCATTCGGACTCCGTATCGGCTGGCCGCGTTAGCCGCTGGGGCGCACCATGCCAACTCGCCGTCGGCTCTCCCGACCGGCCTGCCTTGGCAGACCGACGGCCAGCGGCTACCGTGCGCGGAGAAGCAAATGGGGGCGGGTACCGCCGGGGAGGAAGGACATGATGGTGCGCCATCTGGTGGGGTCGCTGACCTCGGGGGCCATGGTTCTGGCGCAGCTTGCGCCGGTTGCAGTCGCGCTGCCATTCGCGGCCCCTGCCGCCGCGCAGTCGGACAGCTATGTCGAGATCCAGTGCTATTCCGAGCAGGGCCAGCAGAACAGCTGCCCGCTGCCGCCGGGCACCCGGTCGGTCTCCTACAAGGGCCCGGACCGTTCGATGCGCTGCCGCGAGGGCCAGACCTGGCGGAAGCGGGGCAACAGCCTGTGGGTGGCGAACGGCTGCGGCGGAATCTTCGAAGCGGCAGTCCGCAGCGGCGGCTCCGGCGGCGGCTGGGGCGGCTGGGGCGGCTCGGGCGGGAGTTCCGGCGGCGGCTGGGGCGGCTCCGGCCAGGGTGGAGAGATCACCTGCCGCAGCATCGACAACCGCGAGCAGCGGTGCCGGGTCAACACCGGCAACCGGGTCACCCTGGTGCGCCAGCTTTCGAGCGCGCCCTGCGTCGAGGGCCAGACCTGGCGCTACGACCGGAGCAGCATCTCGGTGCGCGATGGCTGCCAGGCGGTGTTCGCCTATGGCGCGGGCGGCGGCTCCGGCGGTGGCTGGGGCGGGGGCAACTGGGGCAGCGGCTTCGCCGGCGAGATCCGCTGCCGCAGCAGCAACCAGCGCTACTCCCGCTGCCCGGTCCGCACCGACTATCGGGTCCAGCTGGTCGAGCGGCTGTCCAGGGCCGATTGCGTCCAGGGCCAGAGCTGGGGCTTCGACGCCTCGAGCATCTGGGTGAACCGCGGCTGCGAGGCGCGCTTCGCCTATGGCCGGGGCAATTACCAGCCGCAGTTCGGCAACAGTGGCGGCGGCAGCAGCGGTGGCGGCGGGGGCGGATCGGGAGTTGCCGCCGGCCTGCTCGGCGCTGGCCTCGCCGCCGGTCTCATCGCGATCCTCAACTCGCGCGGCCACAAGGCGGATACCACCCGGCCAGCCTCGACGCTCCAGGCCGATTATGGGCTGTTTCCCGCGGCCGCCCAGGCCGAGGCCAGGGCGTGCATGGCGGAGGCGGCGCGGCAGCTCGGGCATTCGGGGGCGACCGGGGTCCGGCTCGACCGGGTCGTCTCCACCGAACGTCGCGACTCGGGCTGGCGCCTTCTGGCCGAAGTGATCGGCACCTGGCCGAAGGAGGCCAATCGCCTGCGGGTCGACTGCACCGCGACAGCCGATCGCGTCACAGCTTTCGACGTCGGCATGCTCTGACGTCGGCGGGGGCGCCAGCGCCCGGCTTGAGCCTCGCGCATCCTCTCCCCACATGGGTGGAGACAAGGGAAAGGATGCGACATGGGAAAGAAGAAGGACGCCGTGAAGCTGGTGCCGGCGGTGCCGAGCGCGGGCACGCTCGACATCGGAATTCCGGAGCCGCAGCTGAAGGCCATCACCGAGGGTCTCGCCCGGGTGCTGGCCGATACCTACACCCTCTATCTCAAGACCCACAACTACCACTGGAACGTGACGGGACCGCAGTTCAGCACGCTCCATGCCATGTTCATGACGCAATACACGGAGATGTGGGCGGCGATCGACACCATCGCCGAGCGGATCCGTGCGCTCGGCGCCTTCGCACCCGGAAGCTACAGCGACTTCGCGCGGCTTGCGACGGTCAGGGAAGCGACTGGCGTTCCCGCAGCCGACGCGATGGTGGCCGAGCTTGCCGCCGACCAGGCGACCGTGGTGCGCACGGCCCGCGAGGTGTTCGCGCTCGCCGAGGCGGCCGATGACCAGCCGACCGCCGATCTCCTGACCGAGCGCATGCAGGTCCACGAGAAGTTCGCCTGGATGCTGCGGGCCATGCTGGCCTGAGCGAAGGGCGAAAAAAGAGCCCCCGCGCCGGAGCGCGGGGGCCGCTCAAGGGGGTCAGAGGGTAGGCTTCTGCTAGGCGCCTGCCCCTTTATCGGGTGTGAACGGCGTGGCGCGGAAGCGCAGCGCCTCGCGCCCGCCCAGCAGCAGGACGGCGGTGGCAAACGGCAGCCAGTAATAGACGAGGCGATAGACGATGAGCGCCGAGACCAGCTCCGGCCGGCCCACGCCCGGCAGCGTCACCAGCATCACCGCCTCGAACACGCCAAGCCCGCCTGGCGCGTGGGTGACGAGCGCGACGACGACGGCCACCACATAGGCAACCAGTAGCTGCGGATAGCGGGCCCACAGGTCGGGTGGGAGCAAGACCATGAGCGCGGCGCTGGCGAGCGCAATGTCGGCGGCGGCCAGCAGGAACTGGGCCAGCGCCTGGGGGACGCTGGGCACCGGAAGCCGCCAGCCGAGCAGCAGCAGCGGCCCGCGCTGGCGCGCGCAGGCAACGAGATAGAGCAGGATCCCGGCCAGCACGACGGCGCCGATCGCCACCTGCACCGGGTGCGACACGCGCACCTCCTCGACCCGGAGCGCACCCTCGTGGGCGGCGAGAAAGATGCCGAGCAGGAGGAAGATGCCGAGCCAGTAGGTGACGCCGGCAATCACCACGATCCGGGCGATGTCGGCCGCGGTCAGGCCGGTCCCGGCATAGGCGCGCCAGCGCGCGGCACCTGCCGTCACGGGCGCGAAGCCGAGGTTGTGGCTGAAGCTGTAGGCGGAGAAGGCGCCGAGCGCGCAGCGCCACCAGGGCAGCCTGCGGCCCATCGCGGCTAGCGCGAGCATGTCGTAGCCGCTGAGCAGGGCATAGCTCAGCGCGGTCAGCACCAGCGCTGCCAGCAGCTGCCCGGCCGAGATGGCCGCAAGCGCGGCCCGAACGTCCGCCCAGCGCAGCTCGGCGAGGATGTGGGCAAGCGCGGCACCCGCGACGACGACGACGAGGAGCGTGCCGACGACCGACAGGAGGAGCCGGTTCCGCCGCAGGCGGACCAGCAGCCGCTTGCCGCGGCGCTCGCTCAAGGACGCCGCCCCAGCCCGGGAGGATTGCTCACGCGCCCCGCGCGGCCATCATGTCGAGCGCAGCGCGCAGCTCGACGCGCCAGTGGGCCGGCGCGCCGATCAAGGCGCGGGCGGACGCGCAGTCCAGCACCGAGTAGGACGGCCGCCGCGCCGGGGTGGGATAGTCCGCGGTCCGGATGGGCTGCACCGGCACGGCGCGCGCCAGCAGGCCGCGAGCCAGCGCCTCCTCCTGGATTGCCACCGCGAAATCATACCAGGACGCAGCGCCAGCGTCGGTCCAGTGATGGATTCCCGCGGCGCCCGCCCGGACAAGGGCGAGGAGGGCCCGGGCGAGGCTTGCCGCGTGGGTCGGGGTTCCCACCTGGTCGGCCACCACCCGCACTTCGTCGCGCTCGGCCATGAGCCGCAGCATGGTGCGGAGAAAGTTCTGCCCTTGCGCGGCATAGACCCAGGCCGTGCGCACCACGAGCGCCTCGGGATGGGCGGCCAGCACGGCGGTCTCGCCGGCGAGCTTGGTGGCGCCATAGATGCCGAGGGGTACAGGCGCGGCATCGGGCGGATAGGGGCTTCCGCGCGCGCCGTCGAAGACGAAGTCGGTCGAGACATGAACGATCGCGGCACCTGCGGCGCGGGCCGCTTCCGCGAGCCAGCCGGGGGCCGTGCCGTTGAGAAGCATGGCGCGCTCGGGCTCGCTCTCGGCCCGGTCGACGGCAGTGTAGGCGGCGGCGTTGACGATCAGGTCGGGGCGCGCCCGGGAGAGCGCGCGCGCAATGGCGTCCCGGTCGGTGATGTCGAAATCGGCCTCGGCGGGCGCGATGATCTCGGCATCTGGCCCGGCAAGGGCGGTCAGCGCCCGGCCGAGCTGGCCGCCGCTTCCGGCCACCAGCACCCTCATGCGAAGATCTCGGCGTCAGCAAGAAGGGGTGCGGCCGCGTCCTTGGCCGAAAGCTGGGGCACCAGCCGCTCCCCGCCGGGCCCGTCGAGCGGCCAGTCGATCCCGATCGCGGGGTCATCCCAGCGGATCCCCCGGTCGGTCGGCTGGTGCCAGAGCGTGGTGCACTTGTAGAGGAAGTCGGCCACCTCCGAGAGCACCAGGAAGCCGTGGGCGAAGCCGGGCGGGATCCACAGCATCTCCTGCCCCTCCTCGGTGAGGAGCGCGCCGGCCCAGCGGCCGAAGGTCGGCGAGCTCCGGCGGATGTCGACCGCGACGTCGAACACCCGCCCGCGCGCGACCCGGACCAGCTTTCCCTGCGGCTCGTGGAGCTGGTAGTGCAGGCCGCGCAGCACGCCACGCGCCGAGCGGCTGTGATTGTCCTGCACCCAGGTCGTCGGCAGGCCCGCATCGGCGAAGGCACGGGCATTGTAGGTCTCGAGGAAGAAGCCGCGCGAATCGCCGTGCACCCGCGGCGTGATCCGCTTGACGTCGGGCACGTCGAGGCTCTCGACGATCATCCTCCGCACTCCACCTGCCGCAGCAGATATTCGCCATAGCCGGACTTCCGCAGCGGCTCTGCCACCTTGAGGAGCTGCTCGGTGGTGATGAACCCCTGCCGCCAGGCAATCTCCTCGGGGCAGCAGATCTTGAGGCCCTGCCGCTCCTCGACGATCCGGACATAGAGGGCGGCATCGAGCAGGCTCGCATGGGTGCCGGTGTCCAGCCAGGCGAAGCCCCGGCCCATGAGCTGGACGTGAAGGTCTCCGGCTTCCAGATACTTGCGGTTGAGATCGGTGATCTCGAGCTCGCCCCGGGCCGAGGGGGTGATGGCGTGGGCATAGTCCACCGCCCGGCCGTCGTAGAAATAGAGCCCGGTCACGGCATAGCTGCTGCGGGGGTTCGCCGGTTTCTCCTCGATGGTCTCGGCCCGGCCTGCGGCGTCGAAGCTGACGACCCCATAATCGGACGGGTTCTTCACCTGGTAGCCGAACACCGTGGCCCCCGTCTCCCGCGCGCCCGCTTCCGCCAGCAGGTCGGGAAGGCCATGGCCGTAGAAGATGTTGTCGCCGAGGATGAGGACCGAAGGGCCGGTCCCCACGAAGTCCGCGCCGATGTGGAAGGCCTGGGCCAGGCCGCCGGGATGCGGCTGCACCGCGTAGGAGAGGGAAAGACCCCACTGGCTGCCGTCACCCAGCAGCGCCTGGAAGGCGGGCTGGTCGTGGGGAGTCGTGATGACGAGGATCTCGCGCACGCCGGCCAGCATGAGGACCGAGAGCGGATAGTAGATCATCGGCTTGTCATAGACCGGCATCAGCTGCTTCGAGACCGGCCTGGTCAGCGGGTAGAGCCGGGTGCCCGAGCCACCGGCGAGGATGATGCCGCGTCGTGTCATGCGCTTGTCCGTTCGGGCAGGGGAGGGTCAGTGCCGGGCGAATCGTCGCAGCAGGGCAGGGGGCACCCAGTCGTGGATGAAGTGACGGCGGGCCACCTCGCGGTCGGGCTGGTCGGCCGTGCCGGGACGCGGCCGGAAGACGGTCGTTCGCACCGGCACGTTGCGGATCCCCTCCTCCGGCGCGGTGTAGTAGTAGAGCGCGAGCGACTTGCGCGACCGGTCCGGCGGGCAGGCCAGCGGCTCGGGAACGCCATGGAAGCTGTCGAGGTCCGTGTTGAAGATCACCGCCCGGCCCAGCACCGGGGCGATCCGGTGGCGGCGCTCCTTCATGTCCCGGGTCCAAAGCTCGAGATGGCCGCCCCAGGCCTCGTCCCAGTCCTCGTTCAGGTAGATGAGGAGGTTGAGGCGCCGGATCACGTTCATGCCCTTGTGGACATTGAAGTCGGCGTGGACCGAGAGATGCCCGCCGGCCTTGGTCTCGTGGAGGCCGCCGCCGACATAATAGGGATCGGCAATCAGCTTCGGGATGCCGGTCAGCGCCTCGAGGAACCGCAGCATCGGCTCGGCGTTGAGCTCGGCGAGGAAGGCGCGCAGCCGGGGCGTGTGGATGTCCTTGGGCTGCCACTCGAACTTCAGGCGTTCCTGGGCCCGGTTGTAGGACCTGCCGGCGCCGGTTGACGGCCATTCCGCGAGCAGCGGGCGCAGCACGTCGGGCGCGAAGAACTCGTCGAGCACGATGCTCGGAAAGGGCTCGGCCGCGATGTAGCGATCGTGCAGCGCCGCCCCGGCAGCGGTTGCCTGGGCGACATCGAGGGCGACGACATCGTCCGAAAGTCTTCGGGTCTCGAGGACGGGCATGACAGTCTCCGCAATCGGTTCACGGTCGGCGGGGCTCGGATGGCGACCGCCTTAGCACGGGCCCAATCCCCCGAAACAGGCGCTTTCTGGTCCAGGCATGGCTAACGCGCGGCCCCGGCGAGAGCCCGGAACTCGTCCGCCACGAAGGCGACATAGGTGTCCAGCCCCTCGCGCACCCGGCCGGTGGATGCCGCGATCGCCGCTGCAATCTCCGCCCGGCGATCGAACGCGTCGAGCGTGAAGGCGAGCGCTTCCTCGGTGCTCATGCCCTTCGCCGGCACGAGCCAGCGATAGCCGAGCCCGCCGAACAGCCCCTCGAACTTTCGGCTGTAGCTGACAGGCACCACCGGCACGCCCGCCGAGAAGGCGGCGATGGTCGCGTGCATGCGCGCGCCGACGAGAAAGTCGAGCCCGGAGATGTAGGACTTGGCATCCGACGGCGAGGCGAAGTCCGGCGCCTCGACGAGGGCCGGGTAGCGCGCGACGAGGGAGCGGGCGACCGCCGGGTCATCCTCCGAGGAGGTGCCGTGGGCGAACACATGCTTCACCAGCTCCACCTTGAGGTCGCCGCGTGCCAGCAGGGCCTCGATGAGGCGATGGGTGTAGTCCCGATAGTCGACCTCCAGCCCGAACTCGTTGCGCCCGGTGTGTCCGCCAGCGTAGAGCAGGCCCGAGACGTTGATCCCGACCCGCAGCCCGGGGCCGCGCGACGCGGGCGCGTAGGGCAGGGCGAACGCGACGTCGACGGCCTGCCGCACATCGGCGCGCGGAGCCATGGCGCGCGCGGCCTCGAAGCTCATCGGATCACGGGCGAAGACCGCCCGTGCCCTGGTCATGGCGAGCGCCGCGAGCGCCGTGTGCGGCTGGCGGGAGAAGGGCCCGATCGTCTGCGGCGACAGGATGAGCGGTGTCCCGGCCAGAAGGGCGAACAGCTTGGAGCCGAGGATGAAGGCAAATCGCTGGTCCGGATAGATGTCGGTGAAGCTGTCACCGCCGCCGATGTCGAACAGGGCATCGAGCCGGCGCACGGCGGCGAGGAAGCCCCGCGGAGACACCATGGTGCGCGTGGTGATGGGGTGAATGGCGGCAAAGCCCGTCACGTAGGGCGCTCCGGCATCGCGGAACTTGAAGAGTTCGAGCGCGAGCTCCACGCCCGCCCTTGCGGCGGCTTCGGCGAGAAGCGCCATGTTGCCGACCGTGAGCGCACCGACGCCGAGATTGGCGTTGTTGTCGCTGTGCCAGATGAGGCCGATCCTGAGGGGCCGCGTCATGCCGATCCTCTGCTGCTCGGGGCGTGGCGACCCTTCCCCCGGGCGCCGGAGCACCCGGGGCCTTTCTCCGCATCAGTTGCCGGCAGGAGCCGTCGCGGGTGCCGGCGCCGTCGCCGCTGGTGCGGGCGCCGGAGCGTCGGGGGCCGGGACCGCCCCCGGCTGGTCGCTGCCGGCCGCCTTGTCCGAACCGGGCGCAGCTGGCGGCTGCTTCGGGGCAAACCCTTCCTGGTAGGTCACGCGGGCGCGCGCGGCCTTCACCTGCGCCTCGCTCTCCTTGCGGAGTGCCTCCTGGACCCGGATGTTGCGCAGCAGCTGGGCGGCGGCCGTGCGCGCGCGCTCCCCGGTGAAGGGCTGGATGATGGTGTTCCGGACCTGGTTGACCAGCATGATCTGGCCGCCCGGCACCGGCTGCGGGAACATGAAGAGCTCGCCCGGCTTCTCCTCGAGCAGCTTGGCGATGGCGCGGACGAACTCGGGGTTGGCCCCGAGCGCGTCCAGCCGGGACGGGCCGCGCTCGAACGTGATGCCGGCCTCGCGCAGCACCTGCTCCACCCCTTCCATCGTCTTGACGGACGCGAGGGGCAGCTTCTCGAGCTCCGCCGGGCGGGCAAAGCGGATCTGGTCCACTTCCCAGATCTTGCGCTGGTCGAACAGGTGCGGGTTTTCGGCAATGAACTTGTCGACGTCCTCGCGGGTCGGCTGCGGCACCTTGCTGGCGATGTCCGCGGCCAGCGCCTGGGCGAGCAGCTGCTCCGAGGCGCGGCGCTCCTGCAGCTTGAACTGCGGCGACTGGTCGAGCTTGCGCTCGCGCGCCATCTGCACCAGCGCCCGCCGGTTGATGATCTGCTGCAGCGCTGCAATCTCGGCGTCGCGCCGGCTCATGTTGGGCGGGATCTGCGCGCCGGCGAGTTCGGCATTGACTTCGAGGAGGGTGATGTCGGTGCCGTCGAGGCGGGCAACGACCTGCCCGGTCGGCTTGTCGCCGTTGCCGCCGTCCTTCTTGTCGCCGCACCCGGCGAGCAGCAGCGCCATGGCGGTCGAGAGAAGAAGCGCGCGCCCGGCGCGGCGCGAACCCGTCGTCTTGTCACGGCCAATCGTCATGTCCTGTCCTTCCGGATGGTGTTTTCTGGTCCCCCGAGGCGGTTCTTCCAGTCGGCGTCGTCTGCGGCCCGGACCTGCCGGCCCTTCTCCTCCCCGTCACACCCGGCGCAGGCCGAGCATGGCGCGCACCATGGTCGCCGCCTTCTCGGGCTGCCGCCGCCAGAGCCGGCGGAGGATGAGCGCCACCGAAAGCGGATACTGCAGCGGCCACAGCAGCGGGAAATGGCGCCGGTAGAACTTGATCCGGCTGCGCATCAGATAGTATTCCGCCATTGGCGTGCGCTTGCCCTTGCGCGACGACGAGCCGAGCGAGCCACCCTCCTTGTGGTAGACGATGGCGCCATGGGCGAAGGCGGTGGTGAACCGCCCGCGGTTGCGGACGGACCAGTCCATCTCCTCGAAATAGAGGAAATAGCTTTCCTCCATGAGGCCTACGGTCTCGAGGAAGGCGCGGCTGGCGCACAGCGAGGCGCCCAGCACGAAATCGGTCTCCTCGGCGACGGTCTTCGGGTTGAACTGCCGGGTCACCGGCACGTCGCGGCCGATGCCGCGGCTCATTCCCGTCAGCAGCCGGAAGCGGCTGCCGTTGAGGCACTGCCAGTGGCCCGGCCGGTGATAGTAGCGCACCTGGGTGCCGCACATGCCGACCTTGTGGGTCGCGTCCATCCGGGCGATGAGCGCCGAGACCGCGCCGGGCTCGACCACCGTGTCGTTGTTGAGGCACCAGAAATAGCTGGTGCGCGGGTCCTGCAGGGCGTGGCGCAGGCCGATGTTGTTGCCGGCCGCGAAGCCGAGATTCTCGGGGCTGGTGATGAGGATGACATCGGCGTTCCCGGGCGGCTGCGCCGCGGCGGTGGCAACGTCGATCACCTCGACCGAAACCGGCTTGTCGAGCGGCGGGTTGGTCAGCCGCCGGAGCGCACCCGCCGGCGGCTCGTAGGGCTCCGCGCCCGACGCCCAGGCGAGGATGCGCTCGACCGAGCCATTGTCCGAGCCATTGTCCACCACGATGACCCGCGGCCTGACCGTCGAGCGCAGCAGCGATTCCAGGCTCTCGATCGTGTCCCGCCAGCCGTTCCAGTTGACCATGACGACCGCGAGCCGCACCGTCGGCTGCGCCACCGCCACGGGCGGCGCTCCGGCTTCGAGTTCGACGGGCCGCATCGGCTTGTTCATGGTCATGCGTTCCATTGCTCGGCGCCAGTCTGACGGCCATTGGCCGCGAAACGCGCCTGGCGCAACATGTCGAGGCCGCGGACGAGCCGGATGGCGAGGAGGACGCCGAGGCCACGAAGGCGGGCCCCGAGGCCGCTCACCCGCGGCGAGAGCAGCAGGCGCGGCGCATGGCCGAGGCCCGACGCCATCACCAGCAGCGCGCGCAGCCGCCAGGTGGCGAGGCTGCCGCCGTCGCGCAGATGGCTGTTGAGCGCCTGGGCGGACAGCCGCTGCCAGCGCGCGCGCATGTCCGAAAGCGACGCGCGGGCCGGGTGGAAGGCGACCGCCTCGGGCGCGAACAGCGGTGGCCGGCCAAGCCTTGTCGCGCGCTGGCCGAAATCCTTGTCCTCCTGCGTGCCGATCCCGCCGAAGGGGCCGGCCGCGTCGAACAGCGCCCGGGTGATGAACAGGTTGCCGGTGCCGGTGAATCCCTCGCGGGCGATGTAGCGGTCCATCCGGTAGGCGAAGACCGCCTCGAACGCCTCCAGCCCCGTCATCCGCGTCGGGTCTGCGCAATCGATCCGGACATCGCCGCCGACATGGCCCGAGGGCGCGCGGTCCAGCTCGGCGAGCCCGGCGCGCAGCCAGCCGGGGTCGGCCCGCATGTCGGCGTCGATGAAGGCCAGCCGGTCGGCGCGCGCCGCTGCAACCCCCATGTTCCGCGCCGGCCCGGGACCCCGCGTGGCGCAGTGCAGAAAGCGCACCCCGGGCCAGCGCGCCTGCACCCGGTCGAGCGGCACGCTCGAGCCATTGTCCACCACGATGACTTCGAAGGCGCCGCCGGGAAGATCCTGACGGGCAAGCGACTCGAGCAGCCGGTCGAGCTGGTCGGGCGTGTTGAGATGGGGCACGATGACGCTGGCCACCGGCGCGCCCGCGTCCGGCTCCGCCACGGGTCCGGTGCCGTTCGAGGCCACGGGCGGCGCCGGGGCAAGCGGCATCAGGAGGTGCCCCGCGCCAGCGCCGCCGAAAGGGTCAGCAGCTGGGCCAGACCCTGGGTGCGGAACCTGTAGCGCCGCTCGTGGCCGCCACCGGCCGCCTCGGGGGCATCCTCGGCCTGCACCTCGAACAGGTCGGCATCGCGGGCGAGCGCGTCGAGACGGGCCGCCACGGCACGCGCGTCGCCCAAGTCGCGGGCATCGCCGCTGCGGAGCAGGCCGACCAGATCCTCGGCGGCGAACCAGCCCTCGGGCGTGCCCGAGGCCTTGGCGGCCGCGATGAGGAGCGGCATCTCGGCCCGGACATCGGCGCGGGCGAGCGTGCGCTGGACCCGGGCGGGAAGCCCCGCGCTCCACTCGCCGAGCACGGCCTCGGTTCCGGCGACGACGTCGGTCGTGCCCACCTCCGGGCGCCGGTCGTCGAGCGCGCGCAGCGCCGCCCGCGAGCCGATGAGGCGCACCAGATAGGGCGAGCCCGCCGCCATCCGCACGACCAGCGCGCGCGCCTCGGGTGCGAAGACGAGCCCGGTGGCCGCCTCGGCCCGCTCGAGGATGGTCGCCATGTCCTCCTCGGCCATCGGGCCGACGCCGAGCCCGACGATGTTCCGGCGGATGGACGGCGTGAAGCCGACCAGCTCGTCGAGGTTCGAGGCAACGCCCGTGAGCACCAGCTGCACCCGCGCGGCCCGATCGGACAGATTCTTGATGAGCTCGGCCACGTCGCGCCGGAACGCCGGGTCGCGCACCCGGTCATACTCGTCGAGGATGAGGATGACGCGGGTGCCGACGATCCTGGCGAACAGCTCGGCGAGTTCCCGCGGGTCGAGCGGGCCGGCGCCCACCAGCTCGGCGAAGCTGCGCTGGTGCTCGCGCTCGTCGGCCACCGGCGAGACGTCGGCGTGGTAGAGCAGGGGAATCTGCGCTGCGAAGGCACGGAACATGTCGTCGAAGCTCGCCTCGACTCCGCACGAACCGTAGAGGACGAGATAGCGGGCCTCGCGGGCGGTCTCGGCGAAGACATGGGCAAGGCTGGTCTTGCCGATCCCGCGCTCGCCATAGAGGACGACATGGGCCCGCTGCTGCTCGATCGCCGCGATGAGGTCGGCGAGCACGTCGCTGCGCCCGGCGAACCGGTCGCGGCTGGTGACCGGCTGCGACGCCGCGAGCGCGTCGGCCAGCGCGAGCCGTGCCCGCTCGGGGTGGACCCGCCCGGAAAGGGGCCGGACGTCGGCGATCTCCTCGGTCGCGGCAACCGAGAAGCGCGGCAGCCGGCTGACCGTTGCCGAGGGCTCGGGATCGCCGCCGGTCAGCCGCCGAAGCGACCGCCGGGCGAGGCCGCCGAGGCCCTCGGGCCGACCGGTCGCACCCGGATCCTCCCCTCCCTGCCGGTCCCGCGACACGCCTACGTCCATCCTCCAGCCGTCCTTTCTTCCCCTAGCGACAATCGGGCCCGAACTCAAAGCCATGTGGAATGCCCGGAAACGGTCGCGGCAGCGGCGCCTGTCATGTTGCCCTCTCACGGTCCAGCACCAAAAAGGTTAACCTTTCGGCTCCCTCCATTGCCTCCCGCGCGGCACTGCGGCTAAGGCGCTCGCGTTCGGGGACGATCGAGGGGACATGGGACGTGGTGTCGTGACCTGGCAGGAAGGCTTGACCCGGGAAGGTCCGGACCAGCTTGCGGCCTTCACCCTCCGGCTGGCCCGGGCCGGGCTGCGCGGCGGCACGGCCGGTCTTGCCGGGGTCGCCCTTCTGGCTGCGCCGGCGGCGTGGGCGCAGGTCCCCTCCTCTGCGACCCCGTCCGCGGCGCCCGCTTCCCCGTCTGCCGCCTCTCCGCAGGATGCCTCCACCCCGCCGGATGGCGACCCGGATGCCGAGGCGCCCGATTCCGAGACCGTCCAGCCGGTCGGCCTGGAGCCCATCGCCCCGATCCGGACCTTCGAGCCGGTGCCGATCCCCGAGGGCATGGCGCCCCCCGGCGTGCGGACCACGCCCTACGAACCCGGTGCCCTGCCGCCCGTTCCCCAGCCCGGCCCGCCCGTGGTCGACGCGAGGCCCGGCGCGCGCGTGGCGCCGGGGCTGCCGGGCGCGGCCGATGCCGGCTACGTGGTGGTCGATCCGCAGCGGGTCTTCGGGGCCGACGCGCTACCCGCCATCGGGGCGAGCGTGGTCCAGGCCGCCGGGTTCACGCTCGCCGCGCGGGTCGAGGCCCGCTACGATGACAATTTCCCGCGGGTCGACGGGGACCTGCCGCCCGGCTCGCTCCTCGAGTCGAAGGAGGAGATCAGCGTCACGCCGACGGCGAACGTCGGCTTCGGTCGCCAGGTCAATCGGCAGTTCTTCTTCTTCACCTCCTCGGTCGGGCGGACCCTGCGCCTGAAGAACGACGGCTTCGATGCCGACCGGGTCCAGATCGACGGCGGCTGGGACTGGCGGGCCGGATCGGCGTGCAGCGGCCGCATCTCCGGGGGGTGGTTCAACGGCGAGACACGGGCGTCCGACCAGCTGGTGCGGACCAATCTCATCAACAAGTCGACCAACTTCTTTTCCAGCGCGACCTGCAACCTGCCCAGCCGGCTGGTGCCGGGTGTCAGCGCCTATGTCGGCAAGAGCAGCTTCACCGACAATGTCGGCGGCATCAACGCGCTTTCGAATGCCGAATTCTGGGGCGTCACGCCGTCGCTGGGCTATGCATTCTCGGCGCGCGGCCAGGCGGGCGTGCAGGTCAGCTACCAGAATGCGAGCTTCCCCAACCAGCCGCTCGACCCTGCGCTGTTCCCGCCCGGCGAGGCGCCACCGCCAGGCACGGTCAACGGAGTGGAAAGCGCGGGCGTGTCGGGGTTCGTCACCTATCGGCTCTCGCGCCGCCTCGCCGCCAATGCCAGCGTCGGCTATGCCAAGACCAGGTCGCGGAACCCCCTGGTCGACGAGTTCGCCGGCTGGACCGGCAGCCTCGGCCTGAACTACGCCGACCGGCGCTGGGGCGCGTCCGTGACGATGAGCCGGGGCGTGTCGCTCGGCCGCGACAATCTCGCCAACTTCGTGGTCGAGACCAACCTGAACCTGGCCGGGTCCTACCGGCTGCGCCCGCGCGTCACGCTGCTGGGCGGGATCGATCTCAGCGACATCGATCGCCGCGGCGTTGGCGGTGGAATCGGCGGCGCGGTCGACTTCGACGACCGCACCCAGCGCTACTTCACCGGAACGGACGTCAGGCTGACCGAGCGCGTCACGCTCAACTTCTCCTATTTCCACGAGGTCCGCGAGGCCGAGCTCTTCGCGCTCAAGGCCAATTCGGACCAGGTCGCCGGATCCCTCCGGTTCGCCTTCCGGTGACCTGCGCTGGAACCTGCCCGCTGCCGGCGCGCGCGCGTGGCGCCTCGCCCATCGGGTCCGGCCGGATCGCGTCGCCCCGTCACGCCTCATCGAGCCCTGGAGTGGATCATGTCTGAGACCATCGCACCCGTTGGGACCGCGTCAGCCGCGCCGCGGCTTCGCGGCAGCATCACCCGGCCGGGCCTTGCCCTGGCGCTTCTCCTGGCGCCGGTCGCCGCGCCCGCCCAGCCCGCCCCAGCCCAGCCCGCACCGGCCCAGCCCGCCCTGGCAGCACAGCCGGCGCGGGCCTCCTCCTACCAGGGCTATGTGTTCGGCCCCGGCGATGCCGTCGCGGTCACCGTCTATGGCCACGACTCCTTCAACGTGACCACCCGGATCAAGCCTGACGGCACCATCTCGATGCCGCTGGTCGGCCAGATTCCGGCTGCCGGCCGCACCGTCGTCACCCTCGCGGCCGACATCAGCCGGCGCCTGACCGAGGCGAAGCTCCTCAAGGAGCCGATCGTGAATGTCGAGATCGGCGACTATCAGTCGCGCACCGTCCGGGTGGTCGGCCAGGTCCAGAAGCCGGGCATCTACCCGCTCGACCAGCCCTACACCCTGCTCGACATCCTGCTGAAGGCCGGCTGGGTCCGCGGCGACGGGTCGCGGGAGATCATCGTCCGGCGCGGCGGAGTGGCCGAGGAGCAGAAGATCAGCATCGATGCCGTGCTGAAGGGCGACCCGGCGGCCGACATCCGGCTGGAGCCCGGGCTCACCATCGTCGTGCCGGAGCCCGACATCGTCTATGTGATGGGCGGGGTGATGCGCCCCGGCGGCTATCCGCTGATGGAAGGCATGACCGTCGGCCGCGTCATCAGCATGGCCGGCGGTGCGGCGCCGGGCGGCAACGCCAGGCGGTTCCAGCTCGAGCGCAACGGGCAGCGGGTCCGCGACGCAACGCCCGAGACTCCGGTCAGGCCCGGGGATGTGATCACGCTGCGATCGGCGGGCTTCTGAGGCCCGGGCGGGGCTCCAGCGGCCCGACCAGGGAATCGGGTTGCCGCCTGCCGGCGCGCAGTCCAAGGGGGATTAACCGGTTGGCAAGGTTTAACCACTTGGCAAGGATGACGCGGGTGCAAAAGCGCGCTAACGGGGCGGGGATGGCAGCGGAGGGTTCCGGATCGCTCTCGCCGGGGAGGATCCGTCGTCCGGGCGTTGTCGGGCCCACCTGCGGCATTGATGGAGGACAGGCGTGAACCTCATCCAGTTTCTCAGGATCTTCTGGGCGCGCCGCTGGCTCGTGCTCGGCACGGCGCTCGCCTGCTTCGTCGCGGCGACGCTCGTCGCCTCCGCGCTGCCCAAGCGCTACGGGGCGACGGCACGGCTCCTCATCGACACGATGCAGTCCGACCCGGTCACCGGTTCGGGCCTCACCATGCGCGACACCCGGCCCTACATCTTCACCCAGACCGAGCTGATCCGCGATCCGCGCGTCACCGGTGCCGTGGTCGACCGGCTCGGACTTGCCAATGATCCGGACACCATCGCCGCCTACCAGGCGTCCGGTTTCCGCGAGGAGGACGGGGGCATCCGGCGCTGGCTCGCCAACCAGATCGCCCAGCGCGTGTCGGCCGGGCAGGTCGGGGCAACCTCGATCTTCGAGATCCGGGTCGAGGGGCCGACGCCCGAATATGCCAAGGCGGTGGTTGGCGCAGTGCGCGACGCCTATGTGCAGGAAGTGCTGCGGATCAAGACCGACGCTGCCGGTCGCACCAGCGCCTGGTATGCCGAGCAGGCGGAGAAGGAGCGGCAGCTGCTCGAGCAGGCCGAGGCCCGCCGCAACGCCTTCATGAAGGAGAACAACATCACCCTGACCGCCGGGCCGGGCAGCCCCGACGTCGAGATGGCGAAGCTGCAGTCGCTGCAGAATGCGCAGGCGGCGCTGCGCGGCACCTCCGGCACGGCGCTCGCCGCGACCGGCGAGGCGCTGCCCAATGTCGCCGCCGACCAGCTGCGGGTGCAGCTTGCAGCGATCGAGGAGGAGATTGCCCGCGCGTCCGAGCAGCTGGGGCCCGAGCACCCGGCCTTCAAGGCGGCGCTGGCACGCAAGCGTGCCGTCGAGATGCAGCTGGCCAATGCCACCCGGCAGCAGGAGGCGAGCCGCGCCGCTTCGGCGAACATCGCCCGCGGGTCGCTGACCCAGCTCGATGCCGAGATCCGGGCCCAGCAGGCGGTCGTGCTCGCCCGCAAGCCGATCTATGACCAGCTGGTGGCGCTCGACCGCGAGGTCGAGCTGCGCCGGTCGCAGTATGAGCGCGCGCTCGCCCGATCGGCCGACCTTCGCCTGGTTTCCGACGTCTCCGAGACGTCCTTCGTGATCCTCGGCGACCCGATCGCCGAGCAGACGCCCTCCTATCCCAAGATGGGGCGGATCATGACGCTTGCCGGCATCTTCGGGGTGCTTCTCGGGCTGATGGCGGCGCTTGCTGCCGAGTTCATCGCGCGCCGCGTGCGGGGCGCCGAGGATCTGGCCTATGCTACCGGGGCTCCGGTGCTGGTCTCGGTCGGGACGCCCCCGCCCTCTCCGGTCCGGCTCCAGCTCCGCCGCCTTCTCGGGCGGCGCACGGACCGCGAAGACGACAGCGAACTGCAGGCGATCTGAACCATGGCCGACACCCCCGAACTTGCCACCGTGGCGCAGGACCAGGCCCCGCGCGAGCTCGTCCCCATGGGGGATGCGCTGCTCCAGACCGGGATGCTCTCCGACGAGGATGCCCGTCGAGTCGCCGAGCACCAGGCCCGCACCGGCCTCGATTTCGACCGGGCCGCGGTCGACCTCGCGCTGGCCACGCCCGAGGATGTGGCGGAAGCGCGGGCCCAGCTCGAGGGCAGCCTGGCGCTCAGCCTGGCGCCCTCGTCCGAGGTCTCGGACGAGCTCGTCGTTCTCTCTGACCCGGCGAGCCCGCGCGCCGAGGCGATCCGGCTGCTCCGCACCCAGCTCATCTCCCAGCATGTGAGCGCGGGCCGCCGGGCCCTGGCCGTGTGCGCGGCGGTCGATGGTTCGGGCGCGACCTACATCGCCGCCAACCTGGCGGCCGCCCTTTCGCAGGTCGGCTACAAGACGCTGCTGGTCGACGCCAATCTCCGCAATCCCAGGATTGACGCGATCTTCGGGATCGATCCCAGCGGGCCGGGCCTCACCTCCTATCTTGCCCTCCAGGCCAATCGGCCCGAGCGGGTCATCTATCCCAATGTGCTGCCCAATCTCTCGATCATCCCTGCCGGGCCGCCCGTGGCGCGGCCGCAGGAGCTGCTCTCGGGTGCGCGCTTCCGCGCCGGGGTCGACATCGTCCTGCGCGAGTTCGACGTCGCCATCTTCGACACGCCGGCAACCAACGAGAATGCCGACGCGCTGACGGTTGCCGGGGTTCTCGGCTATGCCCTGGTGGTTGCCCGGCGGGACAAGGCCTTCGTGAAGGACGTCCAGGCGCTCGCCTCCCAGCTGGCGGCCGCGCGGGCAACGGTCGTCGGCTCGGTCCTGAACGACTATCCCGAACCCTGATCACCCGACCGGACGGACGGGTTCACCTTTCGACGGGGGCCGCAGGGCAATGCAGGTGGCAATGTCTCGGGTGGATGACGGGCTCAGGGGCTTCGCGGTTCGCAATCCCGTCCTGCTGCTCGGCCTTCTTGCCGTCGGCATCCCAACCCTTGTCGCCGTCGCCACGCAGAGCTGGACCCGCGAGGAAGGAGTCCACGGCCCGATCGTGCTCGCCACCGGGTTCTGGCTCATCTGGCGCCGCGCCGACGAGATCCGTCGCGAGGCCATGCCCGGAAATTTCTGGGTTGCCCTGCTTGGCGTTCTCGTCGCGTCCGCGATCTATGTCTTCGGCAGGGCCTTCGGTTTCCTCATCTTCGAGGTGGGGGCGCTCTACCTCGCCGGGGTCGCGATCGCCTACAGCCTCATCGGCTGGCGGATGCTGCGCAGGCTGTGGTTTCCCATCCTCTACCTCGGCTTTGCCGTGCCGCTGCCGGGCTGGCTCCTCGATTCGATCACGCTGCCGCTCAAGTACCTGGTGTCCGACATCGTCACGCGCCTGCTCCAGGCGGTCGGCTATCCGATCGTCCAGGTCGGGGTGACGCTCTACATCGCCCAGTATCAGCTCCTGGTCGAGGATGCCTGCGCCGGCCTCAACTCGATCATCAGCCTGACCGCCATCGGGCTCTTCTACATCTACCTGTTCCACAATGCCTCGTGGCGCTATGCGCTGCTCCTCGTGGCGCTGGTGCTGCCGATCGCGATCGCCGCGAACGTGATCCGGGTCATCATCCTCGTCCTCATCACCTATTATCTCGGCGACGAGATGGCCCAGGGCTATCTCCACGACACTGCGGGAATCGTCACCTTCGTCTCCGCCCTTCTCCTCATCTTCCTGATCGACGGTCTCCTGACCCCGGTCCGGCGCCTTCTTGCGAGGTCCTCCCATGCTTCGGCGTCGTGACCTGGTGTTCGGCTTGCCGCTGGTCGCTGCGGCAGGCGCGGCCTGGGCCCTGAAGCCCCGCAACCGCATGAACCTTCTCGGCAACAGCCGCCTCGAGGACGCGATCCCCGAGCGGATCGGCCCGTGGCAGGTGACGCCGTCCAATGCCTTCATCCTCCCCGAGGCGCGGGAGGGCAGCCTTGCGGCCACCCTCTACGACCAGCAGCTCTCGCGCCTCTACACGGGCGAGGGCGTCATCCCGGTCATGCTCGTCATCGCCTATGGCAGCACCCAGAGCGATCTTCTCCAGCTCCATCGGCCCGAGGTCTGCTACCGCGCGGTCGGCTTCTCGATCGACCGTTTCGACCGGGTCGAGGTTCCGGTGGGGGGCGGCGTGGTGCCCATGCGGGCCCTCACCGCGCGCGCCAACGAGCGCACCGAGCCCATCCTCTACTGGACCCGCCTCGGCGACCTGTTGCCGACCAGCAACAACGAGCAGCGAATCATGAAGCTCCGGACCGAGATGGCCGGCTACATTGCCGACGGCGTGCTGGTCCGCCTGTCGACGGTGGCCGAGCCGACACCGGACGTGTTCGCCGCCCTCGAGGCATTTGCCCGCGCGCTCCTCACGTCGATGTCCGGCGTTGCGCTCGAGGCGCTGGTCGGCCGGCCGACCGCGCGCGCGATCGAGAGCCGGGCGGCATGAGCAGACGCTGGCATCGCGGGACGGTCGGCGCGGGCTCGGCCGGCAGGCGCCTGTCAGTCGCGGAAGTCGGTGAAGGGCTTCAGGACCACGTAGATGAAGGCGAGCACCGCGGCGATTCCGCCGGCCGCCACCGCGTGATAGACAAGGTTGCCCTGCTCGACTGCGGCATTGCCGACCTGGTTGAGGACCGCCAGCGCGACCGAGGCGCCGAGATACTGCCACAGGCTGTCGCGCGCCGGGCCCACGGAGCGCTGCAGGAACAGGACGATGAGGCCGGCGAAGATTGCAACCGTCACCCAATCGTAGATGGTTTCCATCCCAAGCCGTCCTCATTGCCGGGCACGCGTGCGGACGAAGCGCCCGCGCCGGGCCCCGACCGCTCCGCTAGCGGCAACGGGCAGGGCCCGCAACTCGTCGAGCTTCAGTTTGGCAATCTTTCTCCTTTCGTGCGCTGCGCCTTCGCGCGGGGCATGAGGTGGCCATGCACGGCATGAACGCCCGTCTCGCAATCGCCCGGAGCGCCGGCCACGCGGTGCCGGCGATCGAGGAGTCCAAGCTCCCGATCGACCTCATGGTCTTCATCATCCGGGTGCTCGAATTCCTGATCGTGCTCGGTTCCGGTGCCGTCGCGCTCTATCTCTGGAGCGACGTCATCGCGGCATCCGCGCTCTCCGACTATCTCCGGGTCATTCTCGGAGGCGGGCTCCTGTTCGGGCTGATTGCCGAGATCGTCGGCACCTACGATCTCGACGCCCAGTTCTCGCTGCGCCGCGCCTGGCAGCGCCTGTTCACCAGCTGGGGCATGGTCGCGCTGTTCCTCATCACAACGGGCTTTCTCCTCAAGGTCTCGGCCGACTTCTCGCGCGGCTGGGCGCTGACCTGGTTCGTCACCGGCGGCGTGATGCTGGCGGGCAGCCGTGCGGCCCTCACCCTCTGGCTGCGGCGCCTGAAGGGCCGCGGGGTGTTCGACAGCCGCGCCGTCATCTTCGGGGCTGGCGAGCAGGGCCAGCGCCTTGCCGGCTACATCCGCGGCAACGACCGTCTCACCATCTCGCTGCTCGGCTTCTTCGACGATCGGCGCGACGGCCGGGTGCCGGTCGTCGTCGACGAGCTGCCGGTGTTCGGAACGTCCGACGATCTCGTCGCCGCCATCCGCGAAGGGCTCATCGATCAGGTCATCGTCGCGCTGCCCTGGTCGGCCGAGGAGCGGATCCGGAGCGTGGTGGCGAAGCTGGCGCTCACGCCCGTCCGGATCCGGCTTGCCCCCGATCTCGCCAGCTTCGCCTTCGCCCACCGGCCGCTGGTGCTGCTGGGCGACCTCCCGGTCCTCACCCTGTTCGAGCGGCCGATTTCCGGCACGGACGCCATCATCAAGCGTGCCGAGGACATCCTTCTCACCCTCGGCATTCTCGCGGTCATCTGGCCCATCCTCCTCGTCACCGCGATCGCGATCAAGCTGGACAGCCCCGGCCCCGTCTTCTTCCGCCAGCCGCGCGAGGGGTTCAACAACCGCCTGTTCGAGGTGCTGAAGTTCCGCTCCATGACGCACGAGAGTTGCGAGACCGACGGCATCCGCCAGGCCACGCGGGGCGACAAGCGGGTGACGCGGGTCGGTGCCTTCATCCGGCGCACGTCGATTGACGAACTGCCCCAGCTCCTCAACGTGCTCAAGGGCGACATGTCGCTGGTCGGCCCGCGCCCGCACGCCCCCTCCACCCGCGCCGGCGGGCGCCTGTTCCACGAGGTGGTCCAGACCTACGCCGCGCGGCACAAGGTCAAGCCGGGTATGACCGGCTGGGCCCAGGTCTGTGGCTTCCGTGGCGAAACCGACACCGAGGACAAGCTGAGGAAGCGGGTCGAGCACGACCTTCACTACATCGAGAACTGGTCGGTCGGCTTCGACCTCTACATCCTGTTTCGCACCGTCTTTGCTGTCCTCGCCCCCAGGAACGCCTTCTGACGCGGGGTGTCCGGCGGGCGATTGTTAACTCCTCGGCTCGGCTGTCAAAAAATCTTACAGCCGTCCGCGGGGCCGGAGAATGTGTCAGAGCCGATTCAAGGGGTTGCGGACGTTTCGAGTTTGGCACGATTCTTGCATAGCCTCTATCAGGTGCGGGCATGCCCGCCAGGATTGGAGGAACGGTTCATGATGAAGTCGCTCACCCGATTGGTCCTTGCCGGCGCCACCCTTGCCCTTGCAGCGTCTGCGGTTCCTGCCTCGGCGGTCACCACCTTCCGGCAGTTCCAGCAGGCCGATCCATTCGACGAGGTGTTCGTCTACACGCCGGGGGCGACCAGCACCTTCACCGGGACATACACCCTCGGCCTGTCCACGCCGCGCTTTGGCGTGCCGCCGATCTTCTTCCCCGTGACGGTGACGATCGACGCGTCGACCACCGATCCGCTGATGGTCATGACCCCGACCACCTCGGCGCAGACCGGCTGGACGGGCACGATCACGCTGACCACCACCGATCCGCTCGTGCCTGGTGGCAATCTGCTGACCGTCACCTTCGCTGGCGGGGTCGCCCAGTTCGAGAATGACGGCACGGGCAACTGGTCGGCTGCGCTGGCGCTTGCCGCGCCGAGCGTCCCGGCGGCTCCCGGCGGGGCCTTCATCGCCTACCTGACCGACTATCTCCCGCAGGACTGGATCGAGCTTTCGAACCAGAACAACTTTGCGCTGAGCTTCTCGGGTGGCAACAGCATCGATGGCCCCTATGCCGCAACCGGCACCTTCGCGGCGGTCGTCCCCGAGCCGGCCACCTGGGCGATGCTGATCGCCGGCTTCGGCCTCGTCGGCTACGCGGCCCGTCGCCGTCGGGTGGTCGCATCGGTCGCCTGATCTATTCTCATCCCTTTTCGTCCGGGGCGCCGGGCTCCACCTTGACGTGGAGCCCGGCGCCTGCGTTTTGGCAGAAGCCCTGCCGTGCCGCTGTCAAATAAACTTACACGCCGGGGAATGTGACGGTTTCGGGTCATAGGAAAATCAATGACTTGGCGTTCCTGATCGAGTTGGCACGGTTCTTGCAGCCCGTTGGGCAAGGGTCGGTCTGGGTTCCGACCCGTGAGCCCAAGAGGAGTCATCCATGTCGCGTTTCCTGAAGTTCGGGGTTGCTGCAGCCGCGTTCGCGGGCGTGCTCGCCGCGCCGGCCGCCGCCGTGACCACCTTCCGCCAGTTCCAGCAGTCGAACCCGTTCGTCGAGAATTTCGCCTACACCAACGCGGCAACGAGCACCTTCGTTGGCAGCTATGATCTTGCGCTGTCGACGCCGCGCTTCGGGGTTCCGCCGATCTTCTTCCCGGTGACGGTCACGATCAACGCGTCCACCACCGACCCGCTGATGATGATGAACCCGACCACCTTCGGTCAGACCGGCTGGTCCGGCACCATCACCGTCACGACCACCGATCCGGTGGTGCCCGGTGGCAACCTTCTCACCGTCACCTTCTCCGGCGCGGTCGCCCAGTTCGAGAACGACGGCACCGGCAACTGGGCCGCGGCGCTTGCACTTGCGGCGCCGAACGTTCCGGTCAACCCGGGCGATCCGTTCATCACCTACCTCACCAGCTACCTGCCGCAGGCGTGGGTGAACATCTCCAACCAGAACAACTTCGCCGTCAGCTTCTCGGGCGGGAGCGACATCGAGGGGCCCTATGCGGCCACCGGGACCTTCGCGGCCGTGAACATCGTGCCCGAGCCGGCGACCTGGGCGATGCTCATCGCCGGCTTCGGCCTCGTCGGCTTCGCGGCGCGTCGCCGGCGCACGGTTGCCACGATCGCCTGATCGAGCGCCATTCGTCCGCAAGGGGGCGGGTCTCCTTCGGGAGGCCCGCCCCTTGCATCTTCGGCGCCTGGCCGCCGATGCCGGGCAGGACCTAGGGGTAGAGCAGGCCCATCGCCCAGTGCTCGCCCCTGCGGTCGAAGCGTTCGCGGTGGTGCTGCCGGCCGTCGCGGTCCTCCCAGAACTCGATCCAGCGCGGCACGATCCGGATGCCCGACCAGAAGGGCGGCCGCGGCACCATGCCCGGATAGCGCGCCGCCATCTCGGCAAGCCGGGCCTCGAACGTCTCCCGCCGGTCGAGCGGACGGGACTGGGCGGACGCCCAGGCCGAGAGCTGGCTGGCGCGCGGCCGGGTGGCGAAATAGCCGTCGGCCTCGGCATCCGGCACCGGCCCGACCGGCCCCTCGAGCCGGACCTGGCGGCGCAGGGACTTCCAGTGGAAACAGAGCGCCGCCTCGGGCACGTCGGCAAGCTGGCGGCCCTTGGCGCTCTCGAGGTTGGTGTAGATGACGAAGCCGCTCGCGTCGAAACGCTTCAGCAGCACCATGCGCACGTCGGGACGGACCGCGCCGTCGGCATCGCGCGCGACGGTCGCAAGCGCGCAGGCATTGGGGTCATTCACTTCGGTCGCCTCGGCTTCCGCCAGCCAGCGCCCGAACCTCTCTACCGGATCGTCCATGGGGGCGGACTAGGCCGGCTTGCGGCCCTCCGCAATGCGACCTACATACCTGTTGTATTCTTGCAACAGTAGGCGCAACCGCCGGGACCCACTAGACGCTTCCAGCCATGGCCGACCCGTATGCGACGCTTGGTGTCGAAAGGACTGCCGACGAGGCCGCGATCAAGCGCGCCTACCGCAAGCTCGCCAAGGAGCTGCACCCGGACCGCAACGCCGACAATCCGAAGGCGGCGGAGCGCTTCAAGTCCGTGACTGCGGCCTACGAACTCCTCTCCGACAAGGCGAAGCGCGCGGCCTATGATCGTGGCGAGATCGATGCCGATGGCAACCCGCGGATGCCGCGCGGGTTCGATGGCTTCGCCCGCGGTGGCCCGCGTCCGGGTGCGGGCGGTTTCCGCCAGCCCCCGCCCGGCGACATGGGCGGATTCGAGGCCGACTTCGGCGACATCCTCTCCGAACTCTTCGGCGCTGCCCGCGGCGGCCGGGCGGGCCCCCGCCCGGCAGCGAAGGGCCCCGACGTCGCCTACCGGCTGGCCGTGCCCTTTGCCGATGCGGCGCTGGCGAAGCCCCAGCGCGTCACCCTGCGCTCGGGCCGCACCGTCGACCTGAAGCTGCCGCCCGGAGTCGAGGATGGCCAGCAGCTCCGTCTGGCCGGGCAGGGGGAAGCTGGCCCGGGCGGGCCCGGCGACGCGCTCGTCACCATCGCGATCCAGCCCGACGCCCGGTTCGAGCGCGAAGGCGACGATGTCCGCGCCGACCTTGCCGTCCCGCTCGCAACGGCGGTGCTGGGCGGGAAGGTCCGCACTCCGACGCTCGAGGGAGACGTGATGCTGAACGTGGCGCCGGGAACCAGCTCGGGCAAGGTGATGCGCCTCAAGGGCAAGGGCTGGACGCGGCGCGACGGCAGCAGGGGCGATCTCCTCGTGCGGGTGATGGTCGAGGTTCCCGTCGGCGACGCCGCGCTCGAACAGCTGTTCCGCGAACGCCAGGCCGGGCAGCGTTGAGGGCTTTCGGCGAGGCCGGTGGCCCTGCGCGCGCTCGTCCGTGAGGTGCTCGGCGCGGCGTGGCGCGACGGCGCAGTCCACGCCGGAAGCTTCGCCTATCTGGCACTCGTCACCCTGTTTCCAGCGGCGATCCTCGTCACGGCGGTCGCCGGGATCCTGGGCCGGTCCGAAGCCGGTGCCTACGCCATCGCCGGGTTCGTCGCGCTGCTGCCCCCGGCCGTCGCCGACGTCATTGCTCCCCTCCTCGACGAGGTGGTGGCCGAAACCTCGCGCGGCGCGCTCGGGCTTTCGCTGCTCGTCGGCCTGTGGACCGTCTCGGGCTTTCTCTACAGCCTGCGCGCGCTCATCCTGAGAGCTCATGGGCAGGAAGACGACCAGCCCTACTGGAAGGCCCGGCTGCTGCTGACGGTCGGCGCGCTGGCCGCTGCCTCGGGGATGCTGCTGAGCCTTGCCCTTGCCGTCCTGCTTGCGCTGGCCGCCCGGCTCATGACCGCGGTCGGGCTCGGCGCGCTGGTCTCGCCCCTGACCTGGGCGGCGCCTGCCCTGATCGCCTTTGCCGCGCTGTGGCTGCTGTTCGCCGCGCTTGCTCCGCGGGCGGCGCAAGGCGGGCCCCACTGGCCCGGCGCGCTCCTCGTCATCCTGCTGTGGAGCCTCGGTGCGCTGCTGTTCGGCCCGGTGATGGCGGCAACCGGTGCGATGGCACGCACCTACGGCGCGCTCGCCGGCGTCATGTTGGCGCTGCTCTTCTTCTATGGCATCGGCTTTGCCATCGTGCTCGGAGCGGAGACCAACGCGGCGCTGGCGAGGCGCCGCCGCGAGGCGCCGGACGCCGGCAGGGACAAGGGGATGAGGGCATGACCGGACTGATGGCGGGCAAGCGCGGGCTCATCATGGGGGTGGCCAATGACCGCTCGCTCGCCTGGGGCATCGCGACCGCCCTGCATCGCGAGGGCGCGGCGCTCGCCTTCTCGACTCCGGGCGAGGCCTTCGCCCGCCGGGTGCGCCCGCTGGCGGACAGCCTGGGCTCCGGCCTCGTCCTCGACTGCGACGTGGCCGACGATGCCTCGATCGATTCCTGCTTCGCCGAACTGGCACGCCACTGGGACAGGCTCGACTTCCTCGTCCACGCCATCGGCTTTTCCGACAAGGAGGAGCTGCGCGGGCCCTATCTCGACACGTCACGCGCCAATTTCCGCCTGTCGATGGACGTTTCCTGCTACAGCTTCACGGCGGTTGCCCAGCGCGCCGTCCCGATGATGACGCAGGGGGGCAGCCTGCTCACCCTGTCCTACTATGGCGCGGAGAAGGTGGTGCCCCACTACAATGTCATGGGCCTCGCCAAGGCCGCGCTCGAGGCTTCGGTCAGGTATCTCGCCGTCGACCTCGGGCCGCGCGGCATCCGGGTCAACGCCATCTCGGCAGGTCCGGTGAAGACGCTGGCTGCCTCCGGCATCGGCGACTTCCGCTACATCCTGAAGTGGAACGAGCTGAACGCTCCGCTCCGCCGCAACACCAGCCTGGAGGATGTGGGGGGTGCGGGCCTCTATCTCCTCTCCGATCTCGCCTCGGGCGTGACCGGCGAGATCCACCATGTCGATTCGGGCTACAACATCATCGGCATGAAGGCCGTGGATGCACCCGACATTGCGCTCGCGAAGGCGTAGCGCGGGGGCCTGCTGCCGCTACTCCACCCCGAAGTCGAACACGCGGACCCGCTTCGCGCCACCCCCGGGCGAGAGCAGCTGGACGAAGCCATATTCGCCGGGCGCGAGATCCGCCTTCGGCTGGATCCGGAACACGCCGGTGCGCACCTTGACGCTCTCGTAGGCGATCCGTTCGGAGGCGGGGATGGGCTTCTCCTCGAAGCGCCAGTTGGCGCCTTCCGACAGCCGCACGAGGATGACGCCCGGCGTGGGCTGGCCATTCTCGCGCTCGCCGTCCCAGTCCCCCATCGCGGCTGCCTTGAGCTCGGGCGGGAGCGACCGGTCGAAATAGGCGTAGA
The DNA here is from genome assembly GCA_029268145.1 of Sphingomonadaceae bacterium. Lineage (GTDB taxonomy): Bacteria > Pseudomonadota > Alphaproteobacteria > Sphingomonadales > Sphingomonadaceae > Thermaurantiacus. Next base: position 42,094 of record JAJUHA010000004.1, read on the forward strand.
AGATGGGGCGGCGCTCCGAAGTCTGGACCCGCGCGTTGAAGAGCGGGATCGTCAGCCGGCTGCCGGCAACTTCGAGCGTGAGCGGCCGGATCTTCGTCATCCGCCCGCCGGCCCCGGCAGCGCCCAGCAGGTAGAGGCCCGGCGAATGGGGAAGGTCCGGGTCTGGTGACTGGTCCGCGAAGGCCGGCGGAGCCGGTTGCGCGCCAGCCACGGTCGGCGCCGGCATCCCGAGAAGGAGGATCGCAGCGCCCAACGCCAGGAGTCCATGCATGGCAATGCCTTTCCGACCGTTCGCCGAGAGGGGTTCGCAACGCGCGGCCACCTAGGCGATTTGCCAGGCGAGCGGCAATCCCTCTAGGGATGGCGCGGCAATGTCGCACAACAGCTTCGGCCATCTGTTCCGGTTCACGACCTGGGGAGAGAGCCACGGGCCCGCCATCGGGGTGGTGGTGGACGGCTGCCCGCCCGGGCTGCCGCTGACCGAAGCGCACATCCAGCCCTTCCTCGACCGTCGCCGGCCGGGCCAGTCGCGCTTCACCACGCAGCGGCAGGAGCCCGACGAGGTCGAGATCCTCTCCGGCACCTACGAGGGGCGGACGACGGGCACCCCCATCTCGCTCCTCATCCGCAATGTCGACCAGCGCTCGAAGGACTATGCGGAGGTCGCCCGCGCCTACCGCCCCGGCCATGCCGACTTTGCCTATGACGCCAAATATGGCCTGCGCGACCCGCGCGGCGGCGGGCGCGCCTCCGCGCGCGAAACCGCGGCCCGCGTTGCCGCCGGTGCCGTGGCGCGCCAGGTGCTGGGCGAGGGGGTGCGAATCTCGGCCTATCTGGTCGAGATGGGCGGGGACGCCATCGACCGCGCCCGCTTCGATCCTGCCGAAGTGGAGAGGAACCCCGTCTTCTGCCCCGACCCGGAGGCGGCGGCCCGCTGGCAGGCGAGACTCGATTCCGCGCGCAAGGCCGGCTCGTCGCTCGGCGCCATCGTCGAGGTGGTGGCGGAAGGCGTGCCGGCCGGCTGGGGAAGCCCGGTCTACATGAAGCTCGATTCGCAGCTGGCGGCGGCGATGATGGGGATCAACGCGGTCAAGGGTGTCGAGATCGGCGACGGATTCGCCGCCGCGCGCCTCAGCGGCGAGGAGAATGCCGACCGCATGCGCCCGGGCGGGGAAGGGGAGGGCCCGCGCTTCCTTTCCAACCACGCCGGCGGCACGGCGGGCGGGATCAGCACGGGCCAGCCGATCGTGGTGCGCCTGGCGCTCAAGCCCACCTCGTCCATCCTCACGCCGGTCGAGACCGTCACGCGTTCGGGCGAGGCGACCGAGATCGTGACGAAGGGCCGCCATGATCCCTGTGTGGGCATCCGCGCGGCGCCGGTTGCCGAGGCCATGATGGCGCTCGTGCTGGCCGACGCCAAGCTCATGCACCGCGGCCAGACCGGCCGCGGCTAGCGCAGGCGCTGCCCCGTGGAGGGGGCCCGCCCTTGACCTTCGCGCTGCGGTGCCCGACATGGCGTGGGTGCCACATATCCGGGCGGCCGCTGCCTTCGGGCAGAGGAAAGTCCGGGCTCCACGGATCGGCGGTGGCGGGTAACACCCGCCGGGGGTGACCCCAGGGAAAGTGCCACAGAAAGCGAACCGCCGCCCGGCCCTCCGTGCAAGCGGGGGTGGCGGCAAGGGCGAACGGGTGCGGCAAGAGCGCACCGCGGCCCCGGCAACGGGGACGGCAGGGCAAACCCCACCGGGAGCAAGACCGAATAGGCACGCGCGCCCCCTGACGGGGGCACGGCCCGGTCCGGCCGGCGTGCGGGTTGGTCGCTCGAGGCGCGTGGCGACACGCGTCCCAGAGGAATGGTCGCCCCCCGACAGGGGACAGAACCCGGCTTACAGGATATGTGGCACCCTTGCCCTGCAGGCGCGGCGGCCTTGTGCATCGCACCATCGGCCGCTAGGGCGCCGCCCAACCCTCGTCAGCAGGACCGAAGCGATGGCCGTCACCCGCACCTTCTCGATCATCAAGCCCGATGCCACCCGCCGCAACCTGACCGGCAAGGTGACGAGCATGCTGGAGGAGGCCGGCCTGCGCGTCGTCGCCTCCAAGCGGATCCGCATGACGAAGGAGCAGGCGGAAGGCTTCTACGCCGTCCACAAGGACCGGCCCTTCTTCAACGACCTCGTCGCCTTCATGACCTCGGGCCCGGTCGTCGTGCAGGTGCTCGAGGGCGAGGATGCCGTCGCGCTCAACCGCCGTGTCATGGGTGCGACCAACCCGGCCAATGCCGAGCCCGGTACCATCCGCCGCGAGCTGGCCGAATCGATCGAGGCGAACTCGGTCCATGGTTCGGATTCGGATGAGAATGCCGCGATCGAGATCGCCTTCTTCTTCCGGCCCGAGGAAATCGTCGGCTGAAGGCGCACGGCGGAAGGCGAAGCCTTTTCGCCGAGACGCCGAAGCCCGGCCGGCGGGCCCGCTTTGCGGGCTTTGCCCGCGAACGCGGGCCCCGACCGACGCCTCAGGCCTGAAGGCGCACGGCGCAAGGCGAAGCCTGGCCGCCGGCCGGCCCTCCGGCGAGCCTGCGGGCGAGCGCTTGCGCGCTCTCCGCAGCCGCCTTTGGGCTACGCCTCTAGCTCGACGTCCCAGTAGAGATAGTCCCGCCAGGTCTCGTGGCAGTAGTGGGGAGGGAAGGCCCGGCCATTCTCCTGCAGCTGGTGGCTGGTCGGCTGGAAGGGGCGCTGGCGCGGCAGCATGTGCGCCTCGGCCGGCGTGCGCCCGCCCTTCCTGAGGTTGCACGGCGCGCAGGCGGTCGTCACATTGGTCCAGGTCGTCCGCCCGCCATAGGCGCGCGGCACCACATGGTCGAAGGTCAGGTCCTCGCGGCTGCCGCAATACTGGCAGGTGAACCTGTCGCGCAGGAACAGGTTGAAGCGGGTGAAGGCCGGATTGGTCGACGGCCGCACATACTGCCGGAGCGCCACCACCGAGGGCAGGCGCATGGCGAAGCTCTGCGAGCGGATCTCCCGGTCATATTGCGCGACCACGTCGACGCGCTCGAGGAAGGCGGCCTTGATCGCATCCTGCCACGACCAGAGCGACAAGGGATAGTAGGACAGCGGCGTGTAATCCGCATTGAGCACGAGGGCCGGGCACGCCTCGGGAGAGATGTTGCGCTCGAGCCGTTCGAGAATGTCGGGGTGATACATGCCGCCACGGCCTCCCACCTGCCTTGACGCAGGGGAAGAAAACCGGCCCTATCGCACCTCGGGCAGGTGGCCTTCACCGCCTGCGCCGCCCCTATACCAGAGGCTGTATGTCGCCCATATGACAGCACCACATCTCGTAGGGGTCAAGGATGGTTTTTGTCGCGCCGTCCGGCCTTGAGCGAAGTCACCCGCTTCGCCCCGTCGCCGACCGGGCCGCTCCATCTCGGCCATGCCTTCGCCGCCGCGCAGGCCGCGCGCCATGGCGCCATGCGGCTGCGCATCGAGGACATCGACCGCAGCCGCTGCCGCCCCGAGCATGAGGCGGCCATCCACGCCGATCTCGCCTGGCTGGGCCTTGCTCCGGCCGCGCCGCCGCTTCGCCAGTCCGCGCGGCGCGCCACCCACCGCGCGGCGCTCGAGGGCCTGCACGCGCGCGGCCTGCTCTACGCCTGCACCTGCACGCGCCAGCAGGTCGGCGCGGCGGTTGAGGCCGCGGCAGCGCCTCATGCCGGCGAAACCCTCGCCTATCCCGGCACCTGCCGGGGCCGCCCGCCGCCCGCCGATGGCACGCCCTTCGCCTGGCGGCTCGATCTTTCGGCAACCGGCCTTCCGATGGTGCAGCGGTGGGACGACGTCGCCGCGGGGCCTCGGGCCGGTCGCGCCGATGTCGCCGGCGATCCCATCCTCTGGCGGAAGGATGACTGGCCTGCCTATCACCTGGCCTGCGTGCTCGACGATGCGGAGCAGGGCATCACGCTCGTGACCCGTGGCCGCGACCTCGAGGCGGCGACCGCGCTCCAGCGCCTTCTCCAGCTGCTGCTCGGGCTTCCGGCACCGCGCTATCTCCACCACCGTCTCCTCCTGAACCGCGCGGGTCAGCGCCTCGCCAAGCGCGATCGCGCCGAGACACTGTCGTCCCTGCGCGCCGCCGGAGCGGACGGGCCGGGGCTCGCCCGGGCGCTCGCCGCGCTCGATCCCGCCGGTCCCGACCTCCATGTGACGCCCTGAACGCGCTTGCGGCCTGCCACCTGCCGCGACCGTTCGGAGCGTGCATTCCCGGCGCGGCGCGCCTAGGGTTGGCGCATGAACAGTCTGATCATCGCTCTCATCGTGGTCGCGGCCGCCGCGGTGGCGGTCACGCTGGTGCGCGGCATCCTCACCATGGCCTCGGGCAGGGATGTCTCGGGCGTGCGGTCCAACCGGCTGATGACCCTGCGCGTCGTGCTCCAGGCCGTGGCCGTCCTGCTGGTCGTCGCCCTCTTCCTCCTTTCCGGCCGCGGCGGCGGCAACTGAGGTCGGCCCCGATGGTGAAGCTCAACCGCATCTACACCCGAACCGGAGACGACGGCACCACTGGGCTGGCCGACGGCTCGCGCCTGGCGAAGGACGCCGCCCGGGTTGCCGCCTACGGGAGCGTCGACGAGGCCAATTCGGCGATCGGCGTGGCGCTGCTCCACGCGACCGGCGCGCATCGCGACATGCTGCTGCGGATCCAGAACGATCTCTTCGATCTCGGTGCCGATCTTGCAACGCCGGGCGAGCCCGAGGGCTGGACCGCGCTGCGCATCGTCGAAGGCCAGGTCGCCCGGCTGGAAGCCGAGATCGACGCCATGAATGCCGATCTCGCGCCGCTCAACAGCTTCGTCCTCCCCGGCGGCACGGCGCTTGCCGCCCATCTCCATGTCGCCCGCACCGTCACCCGCCGGGCCGAGCGCGAGACGGTGACGGCCGCCGCCCAGAGCGAGATCAACCCGCTCGTCCTTCACTATCTCAACCGGCTTTCGGACCATCTCTTCGTCATGGCCCGCCACGCCAACCTCCCCGCCTCCGGCGGCGCGGGCGACGTGCTGTGGGTTCCTGCCGCCAACCGGGAGACGCGCTGATGCAGGATCTGATCGCCGCGGCGGATGCGCTGCTTCCCGACATGGTCGCGCTGCGCCGGGCCATCCACGCCGAGCCCGAGCTCGGCCTGTTCACGCCGCGCACGAGCGCGCGGGTCCGCGAAGCGCTCGTCGGCCTGCCGCTCGAGTGGCGGGACGGGCCTTCGACCACCGGCCTCGTCGCCACCCTGCGGGGCGGCGCCAATGGCCGCACCGTGCTGCTGCGCGGCGACATGGACGCGCTGCCGATGCCCGAAGACACCGGCCTGCCCTTCGCCAGCCAGGTCGAGGGCGTGATGCACGCCTGCGGCCATGACAGCCACACGGCCATGCTGGTCGGCGCCGCGCGCCTGCTGTGCGGCATGCGCGAGCAGCTCGCCGGCACGGTCATGTTCATGTTCCAGCCCGGCGAGGAGGGCCATCACGGCGCCCGCTTCATGCTGGCGGACGGCCTCATCGATCCGCTTCCCGACGCGGCCTTCGCCCTCCACGTCATGCCCAACGCCCCGCACGGCAGGGTCGGCGGGCGCGCCGGCCCGCTGCTCGCCTCCGCCGACATGATCGAGGTGACGGTCAGGGGGAAGGGCGGCCACGCCTCCATGCCGCACGACGCCGTCGATCCCGTCCCCATCGCCTGCGCGATCGTCACCGCCTTCCAGACCTTCGTGACGCGCGAGGTGCCCGTCGCCGACCCGGCGGTCGTCACCATCGGCCGGATCCAGGCTGGCACCACCAACAATGTCATCGCCGAGACGGCCGAGCTGCTCGGCACCATCCGCACCCTCTCGGCCCACCGCCGCGCCGCCGTGCAGCAGGGCCTGCGCCGGGTCGCCGAAGGCATCGCCGCCGCCCATGGCGCCCGCGCCGAGGTGCGCTTCACCGAGGGCTTCCCGGTCACCGTCTGCGACGCGCGCGCGGTCGCCTTCGGCCGCGCGACGGTCGAGGCCCTCTTCCCAGGCGCCTGGCAGGAGATGGCGCAGCCGGTGATGGGCGCCGAGGACTTCTCCTACGTGCTCGAGAAGGTGCCGGGGGCCATGTTCTTCCTCGGCGTCAGCGAGGAAGGCGCCGACTGGCGGCAGTGCTGCCCGCTCCATTCCAACCGCATGGTGCTCGACGAGCGCGTCATGGCGCGCGGCGCTGCCCTGCACGCGGCGCTGGCCACCCGCTTCCTCGAGACCGGCTTCGCCTCCTGAGGGGCCGCAGCGGCCCGCAAGGGTCCGCCGATGCCTTGGCTCCTGCGGCGCCTCAGATGGGCGGAATGGTCGAAAGATGCACCCCGACGGCGGCCCGCGCCCAGTCCGCGAAGGCCGCGTGGTAGGCCGCGCACTGCGGGTTCGGCTGGCCGCTGCCGCAGGCCATCGCCGTATCGATTGGCACCTGCTGGTTCATCCGGACCGCGCTGACGCCCACATAGGTGTTTCCGCGCGTCATGTGGGTGAGGAACACATAGTCGGTCTGGGCCTGGTTGAATCCGGTCTGGAAATCGCGGCGCGCGCCCTTGCGGTTGACCACGAACCCGTCGGGCCTGAAGAGCGGCAGCATGTAGGTGAAGGACGGATCGGCGACGAGGCCGGGAAGGGCGGCCATGAAGCCATATTCGAAGGCCTGCGAAACCTGCTGGATTTCCGCCTGGCGGGCCGCCGGGTCGGTTGCCGTTGCCCGGTAGGTCACGATGTTGAAGCCGACCGTCGGGGATACTGCCGCCACGCACCCCACTGGCCCGTTCACCAGCCGCGTGCCCTCCGGCAGCGCGATCGACGCTCCCGAAGCCTGGTCGACCCACAGGTCGAACCGGTCGGCCCCGCGGGGCCTCAGCGCAACGCCGACGGTCGCAAGCAGCTGCTGGAGGCCGCGCGGGTCGTCGGTGTCGCGGCCGAGCACCGACAGCGGCACCGTGCGCGAGCGGGCCAGCGTGAAGGTGCCGCAATTCGCCGATTGCAGCTGCGCCTGCGGCGCCTGGTCGGCGAAGGCAAGCGACGAGGGCCGCGACAGCGCCTGGAGCGAGGCGACGACCGGCGCCCTGGCCAGTTGCGGCAGGTAGGCGGCGCGAACCGCCCAGACCACTCCGCCGGCCCCGTCCTGGAGGCCGCCGGCCCCCACGGCGACCACGGTGCCTCCGGGTCCGACCAGCGGTGCGCCGGAATGGCCGGGCAGCAGATTGCCATCCAGGCGCACGATTCCGGTCTCGATCGACCAGGGGCCGTTGGCCTGGATCGTGGCCCGGATCCGGTCCGGCAGCACGTGCCGCAGCTTCTGTCCGGGCTCGACATTGGTGGCATCGACCGTCAGCAGCTTGTCGGCCGGGGTGGGGGCGCCCAGCGCATAGCCCACGGCTGCCACGCGCGCATGCACCGGCGGCAGCCGGGTCTCGATGACGACCGGCCTCTTGCCGCTCGGCTGGGCGAGGCGGAGCAGCAGCAGATCCTCGCGCACCAGCTCCCTTTCCGGGCTGGCCATGACCGAGGGCCGGCCGGGAAAGCGCACCCTGACCGTCTGGCAGCCGGCCACCACGTGCCGCGCAGTCACCACCCGCGCCTCGTCGGGCCAGACGAAGGCCGTGCCCGAGCGCGCTCCGCTGCCGCTGCATCCGGTCGCCTCGACCTGGCCGACGTCCCTCAGCGCGGCCTGCACCTGCGCCGGGGTCGGGCCCTGGGCCTGGCCGGCGGCGGCCGCGAGCAGGACCGCCGTGGCCGCTGCCAGGCCGGCACGCGTCACGGCCGCGCCCCGCACCCCAGCGCGTGGGCGGATTCGGCCAGCGCCTGCGCGTCGGCTTCGGGCAGGGTCGCGCCCAGCCTGCCGATGGTGGCCCAGGGCTCGCCGCGGCTGCGCATGTCCGCCAGCCGGTCGGCCACCGATGCGAACTGGTCCGCCTCCAGCGCGCCGCAGAGCTGCCTCTCGGCCTCGCTGAAGGCATAGGGGGAGGCTGGCGGCGCCGCCTCCGGCGTCTCGACTGCTGCGAGCGTGCCGAGCCGGAGCCCCAGATGCTCATAGGCGGCCAGCTCGAGTGCCCGCTCGCGCGGCATGCCGTCCACTGCGAACCGGTCCACCCGGTCGGCAAAGCTGGGCCCCAGGCTGCCGTGGGCGCGCAGCGCGATCCCGCCGGCCAGCGCGACCGCCATCACCGCTCCGAACCCGGCAAAGCGCGCCGCGGCCGTCTCTGTCGCCAGTCGCCCCTCGGCGCGCGCCACGCCAAAGAAGGCGACCAGCAGCGCCAGCAGCGACGCCGCCGCCGAGGCAATGACCGGCACCGCCGACAGGCCGAGCAGGAGCCCGACCAGTCCTCCGAGCGATGCTCCGGCAATGAGGTTCAGCCCCAGGCTGCCCTGCCGCGCGGCTTGGCCCTTCTCCGGAGACGGCGCGCTGCTGTCCCACTCTGCTGGCTCGGTCATGACCGGCGTCCCCTTCGCCCTGCAGCTGTGCACCCTGCCATGCGGCTGCGCAAGGCCGCCATGCGGCCCCGAGGTTCGTTGACAGGGCGCCGCCCATTCCGCATGGCGAGGCGCCAGAGACAGAGCGTCCAGGGAGCCCCGCGATGAAAGTTCTCGTGCCCGTCAAGCGGGTGGTCGACTACAATGTGAAGGTCCGGGTGAAGTCCGACCAGAGCGGGGTCGAGCTCGCCAACGTCAAGATGAGCATGAACCCGTTCGACGAGATCGCGGTCGAGGAAGCGGTGCGCCTGAAGGAGAAGGGCGTGGCCAGCGAGATCGTCGTGGTCTCGGTGGGTGTCCCGCAGTGCCAGGAAACCATCAGGACGGCGCTTGCCATGGGCGCCGACCGCGGCATCCTGGTCCAGACCGACGTGGTCACCGAGAGCCTGGGGGTTGCCAAGCTGCTGGCGAAGATCGCGGCAGAGGAGCAGCCCGGCCTCGTCATCCTCGGCAAGCAGGCCATCGACGATGACGCCAACCAGACCGGGCAGATGCTCGCCGCGCTGCTCGGCTGGCCGCAGGGCACCTTTGCCTCGAAGGTCGAGCCGGGCGAGGGCCATGTCGCCGTCACCCGGGAAGTCGACGGCGGCCTCGAGACGGTGGAGCTGAAGCTTCCCGCCATCGTCACGACCGACCTTCGCCTCAACGAGCCGCGCTACGCCTCGCTCCCCAACATCATGAAGGCGAAGTCCAAGCCGATCGCGATGAAGACCCCGGCGGACTATGGCGTCGATCTCACGCCGCGGCTTGCCGTGCTCAAGGTGACCGAGCCGCCCAGGCGCTCGGCGGGGATCAAGGTGAAGACCGTCGACGAACTCGTCACCAAGCTGAAGGAAGCCGGAGCGATCGCATGAGCATCCTCGTCCTTGCCGAACACGACAATGCCCACCTGAAGGACGCAACGCTCGCCGCCGTGACGGCGGCGCGCCAGCTCGCCGGCCACGCCGGGGGCGAGGTCCATCTGCTGGTGGCGGGCGAAGGCTGCCGCCCGGTCGCCGAAGCCGCAGCGAAGATCGAGGGCGTCGGGAAGGTGCTGCTGGCCGACGCGCCCGCCTATGGCCACGCGCTGCCCGAGAATGTGGCGCCCCTCGTCGCCGGGCTGATGGCCGGTTACGACGCCTTCGTCGCGCCGGCCACGTCGCGCGGGAAGAACATCGCCCCGCGGGTTGCCGCGCTGCTCGACGTGGCGCAGGTGTCGGACATCCTCTCGGTCGAGAGCGCCGACACCTTCACCCGCCCCATCTACGCAGGCAACGCGATTGCAACGGTGCGCTCGGCCGATGCGAAGAAGGTCATCACCGTGCGGGGCACCGCCTTCGCCAAGGCGGCAGCGAGCGGCGGGAACGCGACCATCGAGGACGTCTCCGGCCCGGGAGACTCGGGCCTTTCCGCCTTCAGGGGTGCCGAGCTGACCGCCTCCGAGCGGCCCGAGCTGACCTCCGCCAAGATCATCGTCTCGGGCGGGCGCGCGCTCGGCTCGAGCGAGGCCTTCCACACCACGATCGAGCCGCTCGCCGACAAGCTCGGCGCAGCCGTGGGCGCATCGCGCGCGGCGGTTGATGCCGGCTATGTCCCCAACGACTATCAGGTCGGCCAGACCGGCAAAATCGTCGCGCCCGAACTCTATGTCGCGGTCGGCATCTCCGGGGCCATCCAGCACCTCGCCGGCATGAAGGATTCGAAGATCATCGTCGCCATCAACAAGGACGAGGAAGCGCCCATCTTCCAGGTGGCCGACTTCGGGCTGGTCGGCGATCTGTTCCAGATCGTCCCCGAGCTGACCGCCAGGCTCTGACGGAGCCGCGGTTGCGCCTCCTCCTGCTGCTGGCGCTGCTTCTCGCCGCGCCTGCCGCGGCCTGGGGGCCGACCGGGCACCGCATCACCGGTGACCTTGCCGAGCGCTACCTCTCGCCCCGGGCGCGCGCCGGCCTTCAGGAGATTCTCGGCACCGAGAGCCTCGAGGAAGCCTCGACCTGGCCCGATCACATGCGCTCGGCGCCCGGCCTGTTCTGGCGGGTCACGGCAAGCCCCTGGCACTATGTGACCGTGCCCGATGGCCGGCGCTGGCGCGACCAGCCGCCGCCTGCCGAAGGCGATGCGCTGACGGCCCTTCAGCGCTTCGCCGCCACCATCCGCGATCCCCAGGCGCCGCTGCCGGAGCGCCAGCTCGCGCTGCGCTTCGCCATCCACATCGTCGGCGATCTCTCGCAGCCGCTCCATGTCGGCCGCCCCGGCGATCGCGGCGGCAATGATGTCAAGGTCCGCTTTTTCGGCCGCGAGACCAACCTCCACGCGGTGTGGGACGGCGATCTCATCGACCATGAGCGGCTCGCCTTCAGCGAATGGGCTGCCCGGCTCCACCGGCGGCTCACGCCCGAGCAGCTCCGGGCCTGGTCGGATCCGGATCCCGAGCAGTGGGTGGATGATGGCGTCGCCGTCCGCGGCGCCCTCTATCCTCCCGGCCCCGACCTGTCCTGGGACTATGTCCGTGTCCATCGCGCCACCCTCGATGCCCAGCTCGCCAAGGGGGGGCTCCGGCTCGCTGCCTGGCTCAACCGCCTGTTCGACCAGCCCTGACGCTTCGCCGCTTGCCCGGCCACGGCTGCTTGGCTAGCTGGCGCCGGGCAGGCGTAGGGGCTGGCGGATGCGGATCGGGGTCATCGGGGCGGGTATCATGGGGGCAGGCATCGCCCAGGTGGCGGCTGCGGCCGGGCATGACGTCACGCTCACCGACATCGCGCTTGACCGGGCCGAGGCGGGCAAGGCGGGCATCGGCAAGGCGCTCGACCGTCTGGTCGCCAGGGGAAGCCTCGAGGCCAGCGCGGCCGCGGCGCTGGTCGGCCGGATCACGCCGGCCGGAGACACGGCGCCCCTGTCCGAGGTCGATGTGGTCATCGAGGCGGCGACCGAGAGCGAGGAGCTGAAGCGCCGGATCTTCGGCGGGCTCAGGCTTGCCCCGCACGCGCTGCTCGCCACGAACACCTCGTCCATCTCGATCACCCTGCTGGCGGCAGCGACCGACCGGCCCGACCGCTTCATCGGGCTCCACTTCTTCAACCCCGTCCCGGTCATGAAGCTGGTCGAGATCATCCCGGGTCTTGCCACCTCGGCAGACACGCAGGCAAGGGCCCGCGTCCTCGTCGAGGGGTTCGGCAAGACCGCGATCGTCTCGGCCGATTCCCCCTCCTTCATCGTCAACCGGGTGCTCTGCCCGATGCTGAACGAGGCGATCTTCGCGCTGGGCGAGGGCGTCGGCACCGTCGAGGACATCGACAAGGGGCTCCGCCTTGGCGCCAACCACCCGATGGGCCCGCTGACGCTGGCCGATTTCGTCGGGCTCGACACGCTGCACGCGATCATGCTCGTCATGCAGAAGGCCACCGGCGACCCCAAGTATCGCCCGGCGCCGCTTCTCACCAAATATGTCGAGGCCGGCTGGTATGGCCGCAAGTCGGGCCGGGGCTTCTACGACTATTCCGGCGAAACCCCGGTGCCGACCCGCTGACCTCCGCGCTCCGGCGCTAGAAGCGCAGGCTGCCCTCCACCCCGACAAGCCGCCGCGCGCCCGGCGAAATGAACGAGCCGCCGAACTCGATGGCCGGGATGACCTCGGCGACGAAGCGCTTGTCGGTGAGGTTTTCGGCAAAGCCGACGAGCGACCAGCGATCGGTCTCGATCCCGGCGCGCAGGGCAATGATGCCGAAGGCGTCGCGCCGGGTGATCCCGTAGTCGGCATTGCCGACGAACGCGGGAAGGCCCAGCGCCGAGCCCGGCAGCAGGCCGGAGAAGAGCGTCGGCTTCTCCTGGTCCTGCACGGTGTGGAACCAGGTCGGCCCGGTCAGCCGCCAGTCGAACCTCAGCAGCCCGGCCAGTCCGCGCGTGCCGATGGGCTGGCGGATCTGGGTGCCGAGGTTGACGGTATAGTCGGCGGTGTAGGGGGACTTGTTGCCGACCGTGTCGGGCCGCGAGCTGTTGGCGCGGATCTCGCTTTCGGTCACGTTGGCCGAGCCGAAGATGGTCCAGCCGTCGCGCAGCTCGGCCGAGACATTGACTTCGCCGCCGTAGAGGCGGACCTTGTCGATGTTGGAGACGACCCGCAGCAGGCCGAAGCCGCCGACGAAGAACTCGAAGAACTGCATGTCGGTGACGGAGGTGAAGTAGCCGGCAAGGTCGTAACGGACGCGCCCGCCGAACAGCGAGCCCTTGACGCCCGCCTCCACCGCGCTCGAGGTCTCCTTGTCGAAATCGTCCCGGATCCGGACGTCGGCGCCGATGAAGTCGACGAAGTTCTGCTGGACGATTGCCGCCGAGCCCTGGTTGTTGAACCCGCCCGACTTGAAGCCGATTCCCCAGTTCGCATAGATGTTGGTGGCCGGGTTGGGCCGGTAGCTGAGGCTCACCTTGGGCTGCACCTGCGACCAGCTGTCCCGCTTTTCCGTGAGCGGCCCGAAGGCCTGGCCGGGGTTGATCGGCCCTCCGGTGAAGGGGTCGGTCACGTTGGGCACCAGCGGGATCGCCCGCCGCTTCTCGATGTCGTAGCGGAGCGCGGCGCCGGCCGTGAACCGGTCGGAGAGCTTCCAGTCGGCCGCTCCGAACACGGCATAGACGTTGGTGCGGAAATTGTCGGCGAGAAGCTGCGAGGTCGGGTTGGTCGAGCCCGGCGGGTTGTAGATCTCGCGGATGACGCCGTTGCCCGTTTCGCCGGCGAGGTTGATGGCCACCGTCCGGTCGATGTTGAGATAGTAGAAGCCCGCCTGCCAGGAGAGCGGCCCATCGGTGTTGGAGATGAGCCGGATCTCGGTGCTCACATCCTCCTGGTCGCGCTTCTGATACTGGGAGCCGTCGCAGGTGGTGGGCGAATAGGGCCCGAAGGTCGAGCCATTGGCGGGCGCGAAGATAAAGGGCACCGGGATCTGGCCGATGAAGGCCGGCGGGTTGAGCGGATAGCCGGTGAGCGCTGCCGTCGAGGCGAAGCAGGCATTGACCGTGGCCGCGCCCGCCGGGTCGACGGCGGCGATGTAGCGGGCGAAGTCGGCCGAGGTGCCGTCGGCGACGAGGTCCTGCTTGACGTTGGAGTAGAGGGCCCAGGCGACCAGCCGGACGGCACCGAAATCATGGTCGATCTTGCCCGAGAACTCGAACGTGTCCTGGTCGTTGGTCGGCCGGATGTTCGAGTAGAAGTCGAACGGGTGATCGTTCACGTCCTCGAAGAAGGCCGGGTTGGCGGCCGCGAAGTTGGGGAGATGGAAGGCGGCGTTGAAGGCGATCGAGGCGCCCCGCAGCGTCAGGAACCGGCCCTTCAGGTCGATCTCGGTCGCGTCGCCCGCCGTGATGACGAAGCGGCCGTCGATCGCGAAGACCTCCTGGTCGTCGACCGTCTTCGACTCCAGAAAGCGGTTGGTCCACCAGCCGTCGGTCGTGCGATAATAAGCCGAAAGCACGGCTCCCACCCGGTCGTTCATGGGCGCGGCGACGAAGGCATCGCCCTCGAACGTGCGGTTGTTGGCGCCGAGCAGCCGCGCGCCCGCCTCGAGCGCATCGCCGGGCTTGGCCGTCGTCATCACGATGGCACCCGCAGCCGCGTTGCGGCCATAATAGGCCCCTTGCGGGCCTTTCAGCACCTCGATCTGCCGCAGCGTGCCCTGGCGCTGGTTGAGCTGGGCGGTGTTGGTCTTGAGGATGCCATCGACGACGAGCGCCACCGAGCTTTCGGCGTCGCGCGCGCCATTGATCCCGCGGATGTTGATCTGGGTGTCCCCGGCCTCGGCCGTTCCGGTCACGATGGTGACGCCTGGCGTCAGCTGGATGAAGGCATCCGCCGTCTGGATGCCGGTCGTGCGGATGGTCTCGGCCGTCAGCACCGTGACCGAGGCCGGCACATCGGCCAGCCGCTCGTCGCGCCGCCGCGCCGTCACGATGATCTCGTCCCCGGCCGAGTCCGAGACCGTGGGTGCCGGCTGGGCCAGCGCCCCGCCCGGGACCATCGCCGCAGCCGCGGCGCCAAGCAGCAGGATCGTGCGCATCGTCTCTCACCCCTTCAGCCTGCAGCGCTCGCCCTTCAGACGAGGACGTTCGCACCACTCATGTACACGAAGACCTCCTGGAAGCGGTCTCCCCGGATCCGCCAGAAGTTGGTGTTGAACAGCCGCGTGACCGAGCCGTCGGCCGCGGTCAGCACCGCCTCGAAGCTTGCCGCGATCCGCCCGTTGGCGGCATCGACGGTGGTCACGAAATCCCGGTGGACGATCCTCTCCCACGCACCGAAGAAGTCGGTGAACATGCGCTCCAGCTCCGCCCTGCCGGCGTGCGTGGTGAAGCTCGTCTGCACGGTGAAGATGGCCTCGTTGTGGAAGCAGGCGAGGGTTCCGGCCAGATCTTTCCGGTCGACCGCGGCGAAATAGCGGTGGAACGCCAGGTCGATGAGGCCAGCCCGGTCGAGCGTGCACGGATACTGCATCAGGCGTCTCCCGGCTTGAGGAGATTCTCGCCGCTCATGTAGACATGAACGCGGTGGAACAGCCGGTCGCGCAGGTAGAAGCGGTTGGCATTCTCGTAGCGCAGCGGGCTTCCGCCGACAGGCGTGATCAGCACGGTGAACTGGGAGCAGATGGCGTTGGTCTCCGGGTCGGCGACATGGACGAAATTGCCGTGCCAGATCTCGGAGAAGTCGGCGAACAGCTTCTGGAACATGGCACGGATGGCGGTGTCCCGGCCGGCGTGGACCGTGTTCGAGGTGACCTCGGTGAGGATGGCATCCTCGGTGAAGCAGTCGAGCACCTGCTCGAGGTTCTTGTTGTCGACGCCGTCGAAATAGCGCTTGGTCACGATGTCGACATAGAAGGGGTAGGGCAAGGGGCGCTGCCCCGGCCCGCCCTCGGTCCACGCCGGCTGCGTCATGGCAGGGCCCTCCGGATCTGTTCGGCCTTGTCCACCTCGGGTGCGGGGAAGGCGCGCTTGGAATGGCTGAGGCCGAGCGCGAGAAGAAGCTCGAGCTGCTTCCACGCCACCTGGCCCGGATTGATCACCGGCACCGGCAGGTTGGCGGCAAGGAAGGCCGCCGACTGGTGCATGGTGGTCGACCCGAGGACGATCACGTCGGCGCCATCCTCGGCGATCGCCGCCTCGGCCTCGGCCTTGAGCTTCGCGAAGATCACCTCTTCCTTGCCGGCCAGCAGCTCGGTGACGTCCGGCCGGGTCTCGATCGAGCGAAGCGAGGCGACCCGCTCCCAGAGGCCATATTCGGTCAGCGTCTTCTCATAGAGCGGGAACCACTGCGGCCACATGGTGAGCACGGTAAAGCGCTTGCCCAGCATCATCGCGGTGGCGAACGCTGCCTCGCCAGGTCCCACGACCGGGATCGACAGGGCCGACCGGAGCGCCCTGAGGCCGCTGTCGGACACGGTGTCGATGAGGACGCCGGAATAGCCCTCGCGCTCGGCATCGATCCCGGCCTGGAAGACCGTCCAGTCCATCAGCAGCATGTCGTGGTAGCTGTCGCCGAGCGCAGCGCCCCAGGGCACGGCCACGAACTCCGGCCGGAATCCCGGCGAGACCAGCGCGTCGGGCAGCTGCGCTGCCCGAGCCGCCACCCCAGCTGCATCCATCGGGATGGGAACGATGACTTTCACGCGGCGAACTCCGGTCATCGTCTCTCCCATTGCCAGCGCTTCGTTCTTGTATACAGAGGGCAACGTCAAGCCTTGCAGCCGGCGGTTTTGACAGGACGGTGAGGGAGAGGGAGAGGGAGAGGGGGAGAGGGGGAGAGGAAGGGAGAGAGGGAGGGGGAGATGGCGTCGCGCGCGGCCGACATCGCCTATGCCGAGATTCGCGGTCTCATCCTTTCGGGCGAGGCGCCGCCGGGCACGCGCCTCAAGGAGGAGGAGCTGGCCAGCCGCTGCGGGGTCTCGCGCACCCCGGTGCGGGACGCGCTCCGCCGGCTCGAAGGCGAGCTCTTCGTCGTAAGAAACGGCGCCAGCCGCATGTTCGTCGCCGACTGGCAGGCGGAGGATCTGGACGAACTGTTCGCGCTGCGCGGCATGATCGAGGCGCATGCCGCCGCCCGTGCCGCGCTGCGGATCGGGCCCGAGGCGCTCGCTGAGCTCGAGGCCGTGAACGCCAGGCTCGGCGAGGCCGTCGCCGGCCCCACGCCGGACATCGCCACCTTCCTCGAGGCAAATCGCCGCTTTCACGATCTCGTCATCGCCGCTGCCGAGTCGCCGCGGCTTCCGGCCGTGCTTGCACTCCTCGTCGAGCAGCCGATCGTGCGCCGCACCGCCCAGCACTATGGCCGCGAGGCGCTCGAGCGTTCCGCCGCCGAACATGCCGAGCTGGTGCGGGCGCTTGCCGCCCGCGACCCGGAATGGGCGCGCGGCGTGATGACCGGCCACATCCGCCGGGCCTATCACGCCTTCGTCGAGGCCTCCCGGGTGGCTCCGGCGCGCGCGAGATAGGCCAGCGCCTCGTCGAGCCCGATGACATCGGCGGTCTTGGCGGCAAGGTCGAACAGGTTGGCCGCGTGGACTCCGGCATCCCGGTCGCCGACTGCCTCGCGCACCACCAGCGGCACCAGGCCATGGCAGAGCGCGTCGACTGCGGTCGCGCGCACGCACCCCGAGGTAGAAAGGCCGGCGATGACGAGCGTGTCGACGCCCATGCCGCGCAGCATGGCGGCGAGACCGGTGGCGAAGAAGGCGCTCGGATACTGCTTGGTCACCACGATGTCGCCCGGCTGCGGCGCGAGCTCGGGGGTGAAGTCGCCCAGCGGGTTGCCGGAATCGAAGCAGGCAAGTGCGGCGATCTTCCGGTAGAACATCCCCCCGTCGCGCGCCGGGTCGTCACGGACATATTCGACCCGGGTGAAGATGGCGGGCACGTCGGCCGCCCGCGCGGCCTCGGCCAGCCGCGCTGCCGCGGCGCGCGCCGCCTCGACCCCGGCGTAGAGGGGCGAGTCCGCCACGAAATAGGCGGCGGCGAAATCGATCAGCAGCAGCGCCGGCCGGCTGCCCCAGGGCAGGCTGCCGCCGAAGCCCGCGGCGCGATAGTCCGCCGCCACGTCCGCCACGTCTGCCTTTGCCATCTCCATGCCCTTTCCGCTTGCCCTCGGCGCCGCGGCGGCTATAGGCCCGATTCGCGAAGATTGTATACAAGACGTCGCCGCACGCCACCGCAAGGCAGGAGGAGCGCGCATGGCAGGAGACCCGCATCCCGATGCTCCGCAGCCGGACGCCGCGGCCGTTCGGGCCGAGGCGGTCACCATCGTCGAGGTGGGCCCGCGCGATGGGCTCCAGAACGAGCGCGAGATCCTCTCCACGGCCGACAAGGTCGCCCTCATCGCCCGCCTCGCCGGGTTCGGCGCCACCCGCATCGAGGTGGCGAGTTTCGTCAATCCGCGCCGCGTGCCGCAGATGGCCGATGCGGAGGAGGTGATCGCGGCGCTGCCGCCCCGCGCGGCCCGGGGCTACTCCGCCATCGGCCTCTGCCTCAATCTGCGCGGGGTCGAGCGGGCGCTGGCCACGCTCGCGCTTCCCAACGGCGGGCTCGACGAGGCCGGCTGCGTGCTGGTTGCCACCGACAGCTTTGGCATCCGCAACCAGGGCCAGACCATCGCCGACGGCATCGCCGCCAACCGGGAGATGCTGAAGGCCGCGAAGGCAGGCGGTCTTCTGCCCCAGGTCACCATCTCGGCGGCCTTCGGCTGCCCGTTCGAGGGCGAGGTGCCGCCAGGCCGCGTCGTGGCGCTGGCCGAGGCCATGGCCGAGGCGGGAGCAGCCGAGATCGCCCTTGCCGACACGATCGGAGTCGCCGTCCCCGCCCAGGTCACCGACCTCGTCGGCAGGGTGCGCGAAGCGGTCGGCGCCGTGCCGCTGCGCATCCACCTCCACGACACCCGCGGCCTTGCCCCGGCCAATGCCTGGGCGGCGTTCGAGGCGGGCGTCAGGGTGTTCGATTCCGCGCTCGGCGGGCTGGGCGGCTGCCCCTTTGCACCCAGGGCGACCGGCAATGTCGCGACCGAGGAGCTCGTCTATCTCTTCGAGCGTTCCGGCGTCGCGACCGGCCTTTCGCTCGAGGAAGCGATCGCGGCCAATCACTGGTTCGCGGGCATCATGGGCCGGCCGCTTCCCAGCCGGGTCGGCCGGGCCGGGGATTTCGTGGCACAGAAGGAGGCGGCATGAGCTATCGTCTGGGGGTGGATGTCGGCGGCACCTTCACCGACCTCCTCGTCATCGACGAGGAAAGCGGCGAGACCTGGCGGGAGAAGGTGCCCTCCACCCCCGATGATCCCTCGCGCGCCGTCGTTGCCGGTTCGCGCGCGCTGTGTGCCAAGGCCGGCGTGGCGCCCGAGGCGCTCTCGCTCTTCCTCCACGGCACCACGGTTGCGACCAACGCGGTGCTCGAGGCCAAGATCGCCCGGGTCGGCCTCGTCGTCACCGAAGGCTATCGCCACATCCTCCAGATCGCCCGCAGCCTGGTGCCGGGCGGGCTTGCCGCCTGGATCGTCTGGCCCAAGCCCGAGCCCATGGCCCCGCTCGAGGCGACCATCGAGGTCAGCGAGCGGATCGCTGCCGACGGCTCGGTCGTCCGCCCGGTCGATGTCGCCGCGCTGCGCAGGGCCTGCCAGCGCCTGCGGGACGAGAAGGTCGAGGCCGTCACGGTGTGCCTCATCAACGCCTATGTGAACCCGGCGCACGAGCGCGAGGTGGCCGCCGTCCTCGCCGAGGAGCTTCCCGGCGTGCCGGTCAGCCTCTCCTCCGAGATCCTGCCCGAGATGCAGGAATATGAGCGGGCGCTGACCACGGTCGCCAATTCCGCCGTCCGCCCCACGGTTGCCCGCTATGTCGGCAATCTCGACCGCGAGCTGAAGGCCTGGGGGACACCCGCCAAGCTCCACCTGCTGCGGTCCGACGGCGGCCTGATGACGGCCGAGAAGAGCGCCGAGGCGCCGGTCAACCTCCTCATGTCGGGCCCGGCCGGCGGTGTCGCCGGTGCCGTGTTCGTGGCGAGGAACGCCGGCTTTCCCAACGTGCTCACCCTCGACATGGGCGGCACCTCGACCGATGTCGCCCTCATCGAGAACTACGAACCCCGCCTCAGGCGCGAGACCAGCGTCGGCCACCTGACGGTCCGCGCCTCGTCGCTCGACGTGAAGACGGTGGGCGCGGGCGGCGGCTCGATCGCGAGCGTGCCGGAACTGACGAAGGCGCTGCGCGTCGGCCCGCAATCGGCCGGCGCGGTGCCCGGCCCCGCCGCCTACGGCCGTGGCGGCGAGCTCCCGACCGTCACCGATGCCAATGTCGTCCTTGGCTATCTCCCCGAGAATCTGCTGGGGGGGAGCTTCCGGCTCGACCGCGAGGCCTCGAAGCGCGCGGTCCAGACCATTGCCGATGCGCTCGGGCTCGGCCTGATGGAGGCCGCCGCCGGCATCATCTCGATCGTCAACGAGACCATGTTCGGCGCGCTCCGCCTCGTCTCGGTCCAGCAGGGCTATGACCCGCGCGATTTCGCCCTCATGGCCTTCGGCGGTGCCGGGCCGCTCCATGGCAATGCCATGGGGATGCTCATGGGCTCCTGGCCGGTCATCATCCCGCCCTCGCCCGGCATTCTCTGCGCCTATGGCGATGCGACGACCCGCCTCAGGGTCGATGCCCAGCGGAGCTTCAACCGGCTGGTGACCGAGACGAACGAGGCCGAGGTCGGCGCGGTCATCGACACCATCGTCGCCGAAGTCACCGCCGAGCTCGAGACGGAGGGTGTGGCGAGCGCCGACATCGAGCTCCGGGTCGAGATCGACGTCCGCTATAAGGGCCAGGCCTTCGAGCTGCCGCTGGTCATGCCGGCGGGCGCGACCATCGCCGAGCTCGCCGCCCGCTTCGATGCCGAGCATCTCCGGCTCTTCACCTTCAATCTCCCAGTCCCGCAGGAGCTGGTGAACATCCGCGTGGTGGCGCTGGGGAAGGCCGCCAACGTCACCGCCGAGCGGATCGCCGAGGGCACCGGCGACCCCGCCGCGGCGAAGCTCCGGGATCACGAGCTGTGGATGGATGGCCGGGCGCAGGCCGCCGCCATCTACGACCGCGCGCGGCTCCGCGCCGGAGACCGGGTGCCGGGTCCGGCCATCATCTGCGAGATGGACTCGACCACGCTCGTCCACGCCGGCCACTTTGCGAGCGTCGACTCCTTCGGCAACATCCTGATCCGGCCCGAATGATGCGCAGCCTCCTCCTCGCCGCCCTGCTCGCGGCCCCCACCCCGGCCGGTGCCGAGATTGTCGCCTCGGCACCCGACGGCTTCACCCTGCGCTTCGAGGGCGTGGCGGCGCGCCCACCCGAAGACGCCTGGGCCGCGCTTGCCGACTGGAGCGGCTGGTGGCCCGACGCGCACAGCTATTCCGGCAAGGCGTCGAACCTTTCCTTCGAGGCCGAGGCCGATGGCGAGCTCGAGGAGGCATGGGAGGGCGGCTCGGTGAGCCACGGCGAGGTCGTGCTTGCCATGCCGCCGAAGCTGCTGCGCATGCACGCCGGCTTCGGCCCGCTCCAGGCGCTCCCCGTTGCCGGCGTGCTCGAGTTCGCGCTTGCGCCCGAAGGGCAGGGCACCCGCCTCACCATGACCTACCGCGTCGGCGGCCCGGCCTCGGCCAGACTCGACAGCCTCGCCGCGCCCGTCCACACCGTGTTCGCCGAGGCCTTCGCCCGGCTTCTTGCCCACACCCCGCCGCCGCCGGACGCCGCGGAGCCGTCGCAGAAGGAGCCCTGACCATGCCCGCCCGCATCGTCGAGACCAACCCCAAGCCCTTCGCCCCCGTCCCCATCGATCCCGTCACGCTCGACATCATCGAGAATGCCCTCCGGAACGCGCGCATCGAGATGGACGCGACGCTGACGCGGACCGCCATGTCGCCGGGCATCCGCGAGCAGGGCGATGCCTTCCCGCTGATTGCCGACCACAGGGGCCGCATGATCGTGGGCCAGTTCGGCAGCTTCATCGATGGCTTCCTGAAAGCCTATGACGGCGAGATCGAGGACGGGGACATGATCTTCCTCTCCGATCCCTACAGCTGCGAGGGCGCCATCTCCCACTCCAACGACTGGCTGGTCCTCCTTCCCGTCTTCCGCTCCGGCCGCCTGGTCGCCTGGACCGCCATGTTCGGCCACCAGTCCGACATCGGCGGCAAGGTCGCCGGCTCGATGCCGATCGACGCCAGTTCGATCTACGAGGAAGGCGTGCGCATCCCGCCGGTCAAGCTCTATGCGCGCGGGGTCTACAACGGCGAGCTCATCAAGCTCATCATGCACCAGACGCGCAAGCCCGACTGGTGCGCGGCCGACCTCAACGCCCTCATCGCCTCCTGCCGGGTCGCCGCCCGCCGGGTCCAGGAGATGTGCGACCGCTTCGGCGAGGATGCCTATGTCTCGGCGACCGAGGCGCTCCTCCAGCGCAACTACCGCGCGATGAAGGCGCTCATCGAAAGCTCCGTCTCGACCGATCGCGTCACCTTCGAGGATTATGTGTGCGACGATGGCGTGGGCTACGGGCCCTACCGCATCCGCTGCGCCATGTGGCGGGAGGGCTCGAGGGTCATCCTCGACTTCGACGGGACCGACCCGCAGTCGGAGGCCTCGATCAACTTTTATCTCAACGAGAACATGTTCAAGATGTTCTTCGGCATCTACATGATCATGGTCTTCGACCCGGCGATCATGTTCAATGACGGATTCTATGATCTCATCGAGGTCCGCATCCCCGAAGGCTCGCTCCTGAAGCCCCGCTACCCGGCCGCGCTTTCGGGCCGCACCCACGCGCTCGGCCGCATCTTCGACATCCTCGGTGGCCTGCTTGGCCAGCGCACCCCCGAATTCCTCTGCGCGGCCGGCTTCTCCTCCTCGCCGCACCTCATGTACTCGGGCCGCGACCGCAAGGGCGAATGGTTCCAGCTGTTCCAGATCGGCTTTGGCGGAATTCCCGGCAAGCCCTTCGGCGACGGCCCCGACGGCCACTCGCTCTGGCCCGGCTTCACCAATGTTCCCAACGAGTTCCTCGAACGCTACTTCCCGCTGCGGATCGAGCGTTACGAGGCGCTCGCCGACAGCGGCGGCCCCGGCAGGTTCCGCGGCGGCAACGGCATCAAAATGAGCTACCGCTTCCTCGAGCCCGGCACGGTCTCGATCCACGATGACCGCTGGTTCACCTACCCCTGGGGCGTCAATGGCGGGAAGCCCGGCGCCCGGGCGCGGAAGATCCTCGAGAAGCCCGACGGCACCACGCGCATCCTCCCCAACAAGGCCGACAGCGTGAAGGTGGAGGAGGGGGACGTGCTCCACTTCATCACCTGGGGGGGCGGCGGCTGGGGCGACCCGCTCGAGCGCGACCCGGCGCTGGTTGCGAAGGAAGTCCGCCAGGGTCTCGTCACCCCCGAGGGCGCGCGCCGCTACGGAGTCGTCTGCGATGCCGAGGGCGCGCTCGATGCAGCGGCGACCGAAGCGCTGCGGGCAGGGATGCGCGCTGCAGCCACCAGCAACGCCCTGTTCGACTTCGGCGGCACGATCGAGGAGCTGCGCGCGCGCTGCGAGGCCGAGACCGGCCTGCCCGCGCCGAAGCCGCCGGTGTGGCAGCATCTGAAGCAGGCCGCGGAATAATCCCATGACAAAGGCCAATCCCGGCCCGCTCGCGGGCCTGCGCGTGGTCGAGATGGGCCAGCTCATCGCCGGCCCCTTCTGCGGCCAGCTCCTCGGCGACATGGGCGCCGATGTCATCAAGATCGAGCCGCCCGGCCAGGACGGCAAGCGCGGCGGGGACCCGATGCGCGACTGGGGCCGCGGCGAGTATCCGCTGTGGTGGGAAGTCGTCGCCCGCAACAAGAAGTCGGTCTCGATCAACCTCCGCGTGCCCGAGGGGCAGGCCCTCGCCCGCCGCCTCATCCTTTCCGCCGACATCCTCATCGAGAATTTCCGGCCCGGCACGCTCGAGGGCTGGAATCTCGCGCCCGCCGACCTGCTGGCCGAGAAGCCCTCGCTCATCGTGGTGCGCGTCTCGGGCTATGGCCAGACGGGGCCCTATGCCGATCGCGCCGGCTTCGGTGGCATCGGCGAGGCCATGGGCGGCTGGCGCGCCATCGTCGGCGATCCGGATCGTCCGCCGGCGCGCATGGGCGTCTCCATCGGCGATTCGCTTGCCGCCACCTTCGGCTGCATGGGCGCGCTCGCCGCGCTGCGCCACCGCGACCGGACCGGCGAGGGCCAGGTCATCGACAGCGCCCTCTACGAGGCGGTGCTCCAGGTGATGGAGAGCCTGGTGCCCGAATACACGGTCTCCGGCTATCTGCGCGAACGCTCCGGCTCGGTCCTGCCCGGCGTTGCCCCCTCCAACGTCTATCCCTGCGCCGACGGCGAGTTCCTCATCGGCGCCAACCAGGACACGGTGTTCGGCCGCTTGTGCGCGGCCATGGGCCGCCCCGAGCTCAAGGACGACCCGCGCTACGCAACCCACATCGCCCGGGGCAGGCACCAGAAGGAGCTGGACGACCTGATTGCCGAGTGGACGCGGACGCTGACGGTGGCCGAGCTCGAGGCGAAGATGGTGGAAGCCGGCGTGCCTGCCGGGCGCATCTACCGCGCGCCCGACATGCTGGAGGATCCGCACTTCCGGGCCCGCGAGGCGCTCGTCGAACTCCCCCACCCGCGCTGGGGCACGATCACCATGCAGAACAGCTTCCCGAAATTCTCGAAGACGCCGGGCGGCATCCGCAGCCTCGCCCCCCAGCGGGTGGGCGAACACAATGCCGAGGTGCTCGGCGCGCTGGGCCTTGGCGAGTCCGAACGGGCCGCCCTTGCCGCGCGCGGCGTGATCTAGCCGCCACGGCACGGGGTCCGTCGCCGCCTTCCCGCCGTGCGGCCTGGCGCCGGGGCCGGCTGCGCCGCGGGCGAGCCGGCGGACCGGCACGACGCCGGCCGCGGCCGCCTCTGGCAAGGGGTGAAAATGGTCGGGGAAAGAGGATTCGAACCTCCGGCCCCCGCCTCCCGAAGACGGTGCTCTACCAGGCTGAGCTATTCCCCGGACCGAGCGCCGCCAATAGGAGCGCCGGGCGCCGGGCGTCAACCCCGGAGCGCTCCCGTCACGCCCCGCACAGCGCGCGAAGCGCTGCCATCTCGACAATCTTTTCCCGCGGCGCCCCCGGCCGCGCCGCCGCCACCTCGGCCCGGTCGATCGCCTCCCAGTCGGCGAAGCTGGTGGGGCGAACCCCCCGCCCGGCGAGCGCCGCCAGCAGGCCCGCCCGGCCGGGCCGCCCCGCCGCCGGCGCCCCTTCCGCCCGGATGCGATCGATGACGGCGAAGCCGTCCGGCCGGTTGGTGCCAATGGTGCCCGAAGGTCCCCGCTTCGCCCAGCCGACGCACCACAGGCCCGCATCGATCCGGCCATCGGCGTTGGCGAACCGCCCGGCGCGGGCATCGAAGGCCGCGCCTTCGAGCGGCAGCGTGCGATAGCCGATGGCGGCGATCACCAGGCCGCAGGGAAGGATGCGGGTCTCGCCGGTGTCGGTTGCGTTCCCGGCCTCGTCGACGCGGGTCAGCGCCACTTCCACCCCCTCGACCCGGTCGGTGCCGAGGATCCGGACGGGCCGGTGGAAGAAGGCGAAGTGGATCCGCACCGGTTTCTCGGGGTCGGGGCCGGCGGCCGCGAAGCGGCGCAGCACCTCGACGACGCGCCGATGCCCGGTCTCGAGCGCGGCATCTCCGGCCGGGTCGGGCAGGTCGGCGGGGCGGACCACCGGTGTCGCCCGCTCGAGTTCGCCAAGCTCCCCCACCTCCTTCAGCGTGAAGCTTGCCTGATAGGGTCCGCGCCGGCCGAGGATGTGGATGTCGCGGACGGCGGAGCGCTCGAGCGCCTTCAGGGCATGGCCGGCGATGTCGCTCTCGGCCAGTTCGGCGACCGTCTTGGCGAGCACCCGGGCGCAGTCGATGGCGACATTGCCGTTGCCGATCACGGCGACTCCTGCCGCATCGAGCGGCGGAGCAAGCCCGGCGCAATCGGGATGGCCATTGTACCAGCCGACGAAGGCGCCCGAGCCGAACACGCCCGGAAGCTCCTCGCCGGGGATGCCGAGCCTTCGGTCCTCCGGCGCGCCCACGGCGAGCACCACATCGTCATAGAGGGTGCGAAGCTCGGCAAGCCCGATGTCGCGGCCCACCTCGACATTGCCGATGAAGGCCACCCGCGGGTCCCGGGCCACGGCCTCGTAGCGGCGGGAGACGGCCTTGATCGACTGGTGGTCGGGGGCGACGCCGGCGCGGATGAGGCCATAGGGGGTGGGCAGCCGATCGAGGATGTCAATGGCGACCTCGTCTCCGAAGGCCTTCAGCGCGGCCTCGGCTGCATAGAATCCGCTCGGTCCCGACCCGATGATGGCGATGTGGCGCAATCCGCGTCTCCCTTGCCCTGGCGCATGCGCTCTAGCGCTCCGGGGCGAGGGGTCAAACCGGGTGTCAGAGGCCGGGCAGGTTGAAGGTGGCCTCGAGGCACTGGTCGAGCCGGTCGGACGTGGCCGGCGCCAGCTCGATGAAGGCGCGGCGCCCGTCGACCGTGTCGGGCCGGCGGATCAGCATGCCGCTGTCCACCATGGTCTTGATCCACCGGAGCGCCGTGGTGGTGGGGACGGCTGCGGCGATGCAGAGCGAGGAGACCGAGACCTGCCGGCCCTCGCGGCGGGCCGCGCCGAGGTCGAGCAGGATGTCCCACGCCGGGTCGGCGAACAGCCCGGCGGGGAAGAAGGTCTCGCGCAGCCGCCGGGCCTTGATGTGGGCCCGGATCCGGGCCGCGCTCACCGGGGGCGCCTCGAGCATGTCGCTGCCCCGGGCCATGGCGGCGATGGCCGCCGTCATCCGCTCGACCTCCTGCCGGATGGCCTCGAGCCGGGGGTCGAGGGGGCGGCTGGTGTCCGAGACCTCGAGGCGGCCCGGTTCGAGCAGGGGCTTCAGAAGGGCGTCGAGCTCGCTGTCGGCGAAGTCGGGCGGAAGGAAGCCTGCGACCGCAAAGGCCATGAGCGCGCCGGCCTGGTCGGCGGACTCCGCGTCGGCGATGACGATGACGGGCAGGTCCTGGCAGTCCGCCGAGGCGAGGAGCGCGAGGTCCGGCTGCTCGACCGCTCCCGCGCGCACGATCGCTGCATCGGGTCGGGCGGCAAGGCGCCCGCTGCCGTCGCTGCGGGCGATGCGGCAGCGCAGGGCGACCGCGTCCGGGAGCGGCACATCCCCCACCAGCAGCAGCAGGGGCGCGGCCTTGAGGGCAAAATCGTTCGAACTGGATGGAAACGGCCGGTTCATTGGCTCCTCGCGCAACCAATTGGCGAACCGATGGTTTCCTTGATGCGCGGTCAGCATGCGCCCAGCGCGGCATCGCACATTCCACCGGTCCGGCAGCAGTTCGCAGCGACACGCACCGCGTCGCTGCTAGGCTGCAGGTCCGACCCTGGTGGGCACGATGCGCGGCTTCGGCGACGAGGTCAACGGCGTTCGGTTCGGGCGGGTCGGGCGAGGCGACAGGAGGGGTATGCACCAGTCTTGCGAATGCGCCATCGCTGCCGGCGCGGGCCGGCATCGTCGCCGGGCGCCGGCATCGGGGCGGTCCGCCGGCGCTGCGGCAGAAGGGGTCCTCGCCGACCTTCTCGTCGGTGACAGCGCACCCCTCCTCGCGCTTCGTGGGAAGGTCCGGCAGGTTGCGGCTTCGTCCGCGACCGTGCTGGTGACCGGCCCGACGGGATCGGGCAAGGACAATGTGGCGCGCGCGCTCCATGCCCTTTCGCCCCGTGGGGGCGGGCCGTTCGAGGCCGTGAACTGCGGCGCCGTTCCGACGCACCTTGCCGAAAGCGAGTTCTTCGGCGCCGAGGCGGGCGCCTACACGGGTGCGGCGCGCACGCGCCGCGGGCGGATTGAGGCTGCCTCGGGCGGAACCCTGTTCCTCGACGAGGTCGGCGAACTGCCGCTCGAAATCCAGGTCAAGCTGCTCCGGGTGCTCGAGAGCCGCGAGGTGGAGCGGCTCGGCGGCACCGGCGCCATTCCCGTCGACGTCCGGATCGTCGCGGCCACCAACCGCGACCTCGAGGCGCTGGTGGCGGAGGGGCGGTTCCGCGCCGACCTCTACTGGCGCCTGGCGGTCGTCACGCTCGATGTTCCGCCGCTTGCCGACCGCCTCGCCGACCTTGGCGCGCTGGCGTCCCATTTCGCCCGCGCACGCGGGGCGGAGCTTTCCCTGGCGCCGGAGGCGCTCGCGGCGCTGGCGGCCCACGACTGGCCGGGGAATGTGCGGGAGCTGCGCAACTTCGTCGATCGCGCGCTCGCCTTCGGCGAGACCGCGCCGGACGCGGCCACGGTGCGCCGCCTGTTGCATCCCGCCCGCCGGAGCGTCGAGGGCTGGCTGGCGAGCGCTGCCCCTTCGGCTCCGGCGCGCGTGCGGGGGTGCCATCCGGCCACGCTTCCGCTCGTCGCCGAGGAGGAGCTGCGGCCGCTGGTCCTGAAGGCGCTGCTTGCCGAGGCCGAGGCGGCGATCATCCGCCAGGCCCTCGAGGCCAGCGGCGGGACGGTGGCGAAATCGGCGCGGATGCTTGGCCTCAAGCGGACCACGCTGGTCGAGAAGATGAAGCGCATGGGCCTTGCAGGCGCTGCCGTCCCTGCGCGCTGACGCCGGCAGTCGCAGCCGCTGGGCCGGCCGGCAGGGGAACGGGGACCAGGGGCGGACGAGGCGGGTGGCGTACCGACGCGAGGCCCGCGGCCGGGAGGCACCCTGGCTCGCGCCCTCGCTCGTGCCCTAGTTCGCGCCCTCGGCCGGGCCGTTCTGCTGCATGGCGAGCACGTAGCGCGCCGAATCGAGGAAGGGCCGCGGGTTGACCGGGCGGTCGTCGATCCGGACCTCGAAATGGAGGTGGGTGCCGGTCGACCGGCCGGTCGATCCCATTCCGCCGATGCGCTGGCCCATCCGCACCCTGTCGCCGACGTTCACGTCGATCCGCGAGAGATGGGCGTAGCGGGTGGTGATCCCGTGGCCATGATCGATGTCGACCGCGAGCCCGTAGGCGCCGAAGCGTTCGGCGCGGACCACGCGCCCCGCCGCGCTCGCGCGGATCGGCTCGCCGTGGCTCCCGGCAAGGTCGATGCCCGCGTGCATCGCGCCACGCCCGGAGAAGGGATCGTAGCGGAACCCGAAGCCCGACGTGTAGCTCAGGATGGCGGCAGGCGCGAAGACGGGAAGCGCGGCCATGGCCTCCTCGAGCTGCGAGACGCGCTGCCAGTTCATGTAGAGCTCGGCGAACCGCGGATCGGCGCCCTGGGCCTTGCCGCCGGCAAGCGTGCCGGCGACCGGCACGAAGGGGCCGCCAAGGGCGATGCGGTTGCTGCTCTGCGGGAGGAAGCGGGACTGGTCGAGCCCGAGCCTGCGGAGCAGGGCCTGGGCGTCGCGCAGCCGCGTCTGCGCGGTTGCCGACGCCTTCTCGAGCAGCGCATATTGCTGCGCTTCGAGCTCGGCGAAGGGCGCAAGCACGCCCGCTTCCTGCGCTGCGAGCCCGGTCAGCCGGTCCCGGCCTGCGGGCGGGACCAGCGCCGCCAGCTCCCTGCCCCTGGCCTTGCCGGTGAGCAGGGCATCGAGGAACCGCTGGCGGGCCTCGATCCGCTCGGCGGTGGTGAGGACCTGGCCCTTGAGTTCGGCCGTGTCGGCCTTGAGGGCCTCGACCTGCGCGGTCATGCGGGCCATCTGGGCCCGCTCCAGCTCATCCTGGCGGGCAGCGTCGGAGACCGAACTGACTGCTCCTAGTCCGATGAAGGCTGCCGCAAGTGCCGTGATGGAAGCTGCCATGATCTGCGTCCCAGTCCCGATCCGGAGTTGGAGCTGGCGCTCATGGGTTCGCAGCTCGACATGCCATTCCGGCACGTGTCGCTGGAGCCATGCCACCCACTCGCCCGGGGCTCGCGCCCTCTCTTGGTTCATCCTCTGACCTTCGGGAGATTGCCCGTCGCCTTGGCGCCCCGGTCTTCCGCCAGGGCACCTCCGTCTCATGGCGAAGCGGGGGCGATGGCGCCAAGGGGGAGGTACCAGTCTGTCGTCAAACCGGCTTGAGCGCGCGCCGAATCGTTGAACGGCGGCTTCAGCGCTCCGCGGAAATGGGCACGGACGAGGTCATGAAAGCGCCGGGCGGCGGCGGCCGGTGATTCGCCCCGCGCTGCGAGGAGATGCCTGAACCAGCGATTGCCGGTCGCGACATGGCCCACCTCGTCGGCGAGGATGCGCGCGAGCACCGCGGCCGCCCGGTCGTCGCCGGCGGCGCGCAGCCGCGCGATCATGGCCGGCGTCACGTCGAGCCCGCGGGCCTCGAGCACCTGGGGCACCACCGCCAGGCGAGCGGCGGGATCGTGGGCGGTCGCCTCGGCGGCCTCCCAGAGACCGTCATGGGCCGGTAGGTCGCCGTAAGAGCCGCCGCGCGCGGCGAGCAGCTCGGCGAGCATCGCGAAATGCTCCGCCTCCTCGGCGGCAATCCGCAGCCAGTCGGCGGCGAACTCCGGCGGCATCAGGTGCCCGAAGCGGCCCGCCATGTCGGCGGCGAGGTCGATCGCGTTGAACTCGATGTGCGCGACCGCGTGGAGCAGGGCGAAGCGGGCGCGCGGGCTCCCTGCGCGGCCGCGCTTGGGCATCGCGGTCGGGGGAAGCAGAACCGGCCGGTCGGGGCGCGCCGGCCGGTCGGGCATGGCGGGCGCCGGATCCTTTGCCGGATCGGCAGCGCGCAGCCTGCCGGCGCGCGCATCGGCATGCGCGTCTCTCGCGGCGCGCATCTTGGCATCCGGCTCGGCCGCCAGCAGCACGGCGACTGCGGCCTCCCGCACGGTCCGCATCGCTGTGGCTCCAGCCGCCCGTTGCTCAGCCGAGCGCTTCGGCGCGCGCCAGCACCTCGGCCGCGTGGCCCTTCACCTTCACCTTGCGCCAGACGGCGGCAATCCGCCCGTCGCGGCCGATGAGGAAGGTGGACCGGTCGATCCCCATGTAGGACTTGCCGTACATGCTCTTCTCGACCCATGCGCCATAGGCCTCGATCGTGGTGCCATCGGGGTCGCTTCCCAGCCGGACGGCAAGGCCATGCTTGGCAGCGAAGCGCTCGTGGCTCTTCAGGCTGTCCTTCGAGACACCGAGCACGGTCGTGTCGGCGGCGGCGAAGCGGTCGGCAAGGGCCGAGAAGTCGAGCGCTTCGGTGGTGCAGCCGGGCGTGTCGTCCTTGGGGTAGAAGTAGAGCACCAGCTTGCGGCCCGCGAAATCGGCAAGGCGAACGGGACCGTCTGCCGTCTCGACCGTGAAATCGGGTGCCATTTGGCCTTCGTCTGCCATGATGCCTCCTCTCCGCGCGTTCCCGGCCGCAAGCTCAGCGCTTCTGGCCGAATGTCTCTTCCCATGCCGCAAGGACGGTGCGTCTCGCCAGCCCGAGTTCGTGCCGAAGTTCGCCGATGCCGGATTTGCCGCAGGCGCGCGCGAGAAGCGCAGTCGCGGCGCGGTCGGGTGCGGCCGCGTCCCGGGCGGGGAGGATGAGGCGCAGGCCCATGAGCACCGACATGAACAGCCGGTGCGCGGGCACCAGCTCGGGCGCCACCAGCGCTGCCGCCGCCTCGAGCTCGGTCGGCACGCGCTGGCCCGCCATCAGGGCCCGGGCGCCCACGATGAACTCGAGATCGACGAGCCCGCCCTTCATGAGCTTCACGTCGAGCGGCCCCTGGGCAGGCTTGTGGGTCTCCATCAGCCGCCGCATTGCAAGCGCGCCCCGGCGCACGGCCTCGGCTGCGCGCGGCACGCCGAGGAGGCCGGCGATCGCCTCTTCCGCTTCGGCCCTCGCCTCCGGCGCGCCGGAGACGGTGCGGGCGCGGGTCAGCGCAAGCGCTTCCCAGATCTCGGCCTCCTCCCGCTGGTAGCGCAGGAAGCTGTCGATGCTGACGGCGAGCAGCCCCTGCGCGCCGGAGGGCCGGAGCCGGGTGTCGACCTCGTAGAGCGGGCCGGACGCGGTCGGCGCCGTCAGCGCACCGATGAGGCGCTGGCCGAGGCGGTTGAAATAGCTGGCCGCGCCGAGCGGCGCCGGCCCGTCCGAGCGGCTTTCGTGGCTGCCCGAGAAGAGGAGGACGAGATCGAGGTCCGACTGGGCGGTCAGGGCCCGGCCGCCGAACCGGCCAAGCGCGAGGACGACGAGATCCTGGCCAGGCACCCGGCCGTGCTGCGCCGCAAAGGCCGCCGCGACCGCGTCCTTCAGAATGACGATGGCCGCCTCGGCCATGTCGGACAGCTCGGCCGCGGCGGCCAGCACCTCGCGCCGGTTCTCGAGGATGTCGACGCCGATCCGGAACCGGCGCTCGGCCGTCCAGCGCCGGGTCCGGTCGAGCAGGGTCTCGAGATCGGCCCGCCCCGCCCCGGCGAAGGCCGAAAGCTCCTCGACTGCCATGTCGACCGACGCGAGCGGCGGCGGCGGATCGATGACCACGTCGAACAGTTCCGGCCGCGCCGCCAGCGCATCGGCGAGAAGGGGTGTCTCGGTGAGCAGCCGGGCGAGGAGCGCGGCGAGCGGGGGGTGGGCCAGAAGCAGGCGCCAGAACTGGACTCCCGAGGGCAGGGCGGCGATGAACCGGTCGAGCCGGACGAGCCCGGCGCGGCCGTCGCGGCCGGCGCCGACCGCGCGCACCAGCGCCGGCGCCAGCGCCTCGAAGGCGGCCCGCGACTCCGGCGCCCTGAGAGACCGTGGCCGGCCGCTGCGCCAGTGGCTGCTGGCCTGGACCAGCAGGTCCGGGTCGGCGATGCGGTTCGCCTTCGCCCACAGCCGGATGTCCTCCGCCCGGTCGGGCAGGCGATCGCGGGCGCGCGCTTCGCCCGCGCTCAGCAGGCCGTCGTAGAGCCGCGCCACGGCGCGGACATGCCGCTCGGTCGCCCGCGCCAGCGCGGCCCAGCTGCCGGCTGCGGCGAGCCCGGCGACTCGCGCGCGCTCGCCGGCCTGCCGCGGGATCATGTGGGTCTGCTGGTCATCGACCATCTGCAGCCGGTGCTCGAGCGTCCGCAGCGCGCGGTAGGCCTCCGCCAGGGTTGCGGCCGCGGGCTCGGCGATGCGACCGGCGGCAGCCAGGGCCGCCAGCGCGTCGAGGGTTGCGGGCGCGCGCAGCGCCGGGTCGCGCCCGCCGAAGATCATCTGGTGGACCTGGGCGAAGAACTCGATCTCGCGGATCCCGCCGCGGCCGCGCTTCACGTCATAGCCCGGCCCGAAGGCCTGGCGCTCGTGGAAATGGTCCCGGATTCGGAAGGAGACGTCGCGGATCTCGGCCAGGGCCGAGTAGTCGAGGCTGCGCCGCCACACGAACGGCCGGATGGTCTCGAGAAACCTCTCCCCCATGGTGCGATCGCCGGCGACCGGGCGGGCGCGGATGAAGGCCGATCGCTCCCACGCCAGCGCCTGGCTCTGGTAATAGGCCTCGGCGGCGGCAAGCCGCAGCGACGGAGGAGTCGAATCCGGGTCGGGGCGGAGCCGCAGGTCGACCCGAAGCGCATAGCCATCGGCCGTCCGGTCCGACAGCAGCGCGCCAAGCCGCCGGACCAGCCGCACCGCCGCCTCGTCGGGGTCGTCCGCCCGCAGCCGCGGCAGCTGCGCCGGGTCGTGCAGGACGATGAGATCGACATCCGACGAATAGTTGAGCTCGCGGCTGCCCAGCTTGCCGAGGCCAAGGATGGTCATGCCCCGCCGCTCGCCCGGGGGCACCCCGGCGGCCGCGAAGGCGGCATCGAGCGCGCGGTCGATCGCGGCGTCGGCAAAGGCCGAAAGCGCGGCGGTGACCTGCTCGAGGCTCCACAGACCGGCGAGGTCGGCAAGCGCCACCACCAGCGCCACTCCGCCGCGGGCCCGGCGCAGCGCAGCCGGCGCCTCCTCCTCCGCGAGCCGACCCATGGCCTCGGCCAGCGCAGCATCCGCATCCCCGGCGCGGAGGCGATCGACGAGCCCTTCCTCGCGCCGCAGCAGCAGGCGCAGGAACGGGGAATGGCGCTCCGCGCTGGCAAGGGCCGACGCGATGTCGCTCACATGATCCGCCCCTCGAAGACGGGGACGCAGCGGCCGCTGACGAAGGTGCCTTCGGCGCGGCTTTCCACGTCGAGGCGCGAGGGGCGGCCCATGCGCAGCCCCTGGCGGATGCTGAGCCGCTGCGCCACGCCCAGGCTGGCGAGAAGGGCGCCAAGCGCCGTTGCCGCGCTTCCCGTGGCGGGATCCTCCCTGATGCCCGAGAGCGGGGCGAACATGCGCGCCTCTATGGGCAGCGGGTCGCCTTCGCCCGCGCGGGCCCAGAGCAGCACAGCGGGCAGGCGCAGCGGGCCAGATTCGCCCGCCAGCCGCACCCGCTCGGCCAGGAAGGCGTCATGGCGGGGCTCTGCGCGCACGAGTGCCTCGGCCCGCACCTCGGCCAGCAGGAAGCCGGTGCCGGTGCCGGCGTAGCAGGGCGCATGGGTGGTGCAGAGGATGTCCTCCGGCGCCAGGCCGGCGAGGTTCGAAATGTCCCCGGCGGTCCGGCCCGCGCCAAGGGCGAGCGGGGCCGGCGCGCGCACCCGCGCGCCGACCGGCACGCCCTCCTCGCGCAGGATCTCCACCTCGACCAGGCCGGCCCCTTCCTCGAACCTCAGCCTGTCGCCGACGGGCCTGCCGAACAGCGTCCCCAGCCTGGCGAGGACGAAGGCGGTGCCCACATTGGGGTGGCCGGCGAAGGGGAGCTCCTCGGCCGGCGTGAAGATGCGCACGCGCGCATCATGGGCCGGGTCCGCCGGCGGCAGGACGAAGCTCGTCTCGGAATAGGCGAACTCGCGGGCGAGCAGCTGGAAGGTCGCGGGATCGAGACCAGTCGCATCCGGGACGACGGCGAGCGGGTTCCCGGCAAAGCGGGTGTCGGTGAAGACGTCGACCGTCTGGAACGGCACGGGATCCCGCTCCGTCATCCGCCGAGCTCCCCGGTGGCCGGGACGACTTCGAGATTGTCGAGCAGGCGGGTTGCGCCGATCCGCGCTGCGGCGAGGAGCCGGGCGGGCCGGTCGAGCGCGGCAAGCGGCGCCAGCGTGTCGGGCGCGACGAGCGCCACATAATCGACGGCATCGAAGCCGGCCGCGCGGATCGCGCGCTCCGCCGCGGCAAGCGAGGCGCCGACGTCCCGTCCTGCCGCCAGCGCGGCGGCGGCCTCCTGCAGCGCGCGCGGAAAGGCCGCAGCGACGGCCCGCTCCGCCGGCGAGAGATAGGCGTTGCGCGACGACAGGGCGAGCCCGTCCGGATCGCGGCGGGTGGGCCCGGCGAGGATGGTGACCGGCAGGTCGAGATCGGCCGTGAGCCGGCGGATGATGGCGAGCTGCTGCCAGTCCTTCTCGCCGAACACGGCGACATCGGGCTGGACCATGCCGAACAGCTTGGTGACGACGGTCGCGACTCCGGCGAAGTGGCCGGGCCGCGCGGCGCCCTCGAACGCCTCGGACAGGCCGGGGACGGTGACGCTGGTTCGAAAGCCCGGCGGATAGACGGTCTCCACCTCGGGCGCGAACAGCAGATCGCAGCCGGCGCCTGCCAGGAGCGCGCGGTCGCGCGCCTCGTCGCGGGGATAGCGGGCGAAATCCTCGCCGGGCGCGAACTGGGCCGGGTTGACGAAGAGCGAGGCGACCACGAAGCCGGCGTGGGCGCGGGCGATGTCGAGGAGGGAGAGATGGCCGGCGTGGAGCGCGCCCATCGTCGGCACCAGCGCGACCTGCCTGCCCTCGGCCCGGGCGGCCGCAACCTGGGCGCGCAGGCTGGCCACGTCCCTCACCGTCTGGATGGCGCTCATGCTCCGCCGTGCCGCAGCGCCATGATTGCGAATCCCCTCCCGCCTCGTCAAAGGAGCCGCCTCCTCACCCGCAACGGGGGCAGCATGTCAACGCGCCCGACCATCCTGGTCCTGGCGAACGAGAAGGGCGGAACCGGCAAGTCGACCGTGGCGGTGCACCTTGCGGTCGCGCTCGCCGCCCAGGGGCGGCGGGTGCATCTGCTCGATCTCGACCAGCGCCAGCGGACCTCGGCGCGCTATCTCGAGAACCGGGCGCGGCATGCGCGACGCCAGGGGCTCGACCTGCCCCAGCCGGCCGCCGACGTGCTACCCGAGGGGGCCGATCCTGCCGGTGCGATCGAAGGCCTTGCAGCCGACATCGTCATCCTCGACACGCCCGGCCGGGATTTCGAGGAGGGGCGGCGCGCGCTCGCGCTTGCCGACACGCTGGTCACCCCCATCAACGACAGCTTCGTCGATTTCGACCTGATCGGCCGGGTCCACCCCGAGACCTTCCGGGTGGAGCGGCCCTCCTTCTACGCCGAGACGGTGTGGAAGGCCCGCCAGGCACGGGCCCGCCGGGATGGCGGCACGGTCGACTGGGTGCTGCTGCGCAACCGCCTCTCGCCGCTCGAGGCCCGCAACCGGCGGCGGGTGGGCGCGGCGCTTGCCGAGCTGGCGCCGCGGGTCGGCTTCCGCATCGTTCCCGGGCTGTCCGAGCGGGTCATCTACCGGGAGCTGTTCCCAAGCGGGCTGACGCTTCTCGACCTTGCCCATCTTGGCGAGCCGTCGGTGAGCCATGTCGCCGCACGGGCCGAGCTGCGCGAGCTTCTCGCCGCGCTGTTCCCCGCGGAGGCGGGCCGGCCACCGCGATGCTGAAGCTCCTTCTCGTCGCCGCGGTCATCGCGCTCGGCTGGTGGCTGCTCGTCCGCCAGCGGCGGACGGCGCGGCCGGAGACCCTCTCGGCCGAGGAGGCGCGGGCGCTCCTCGGCGTCGGCCCGGATGCCGATGCCGATGCGATCCGCCTTGCCCATCGGCGTCTCATTGCCCAGGTGCATCCCGACGCCGGCGGGACGGTCGAGCTGGCGCGACGCGTCAACCTCGCGCGCGATGTCGCGCTGGCGGCACTTTCCGGTGAGACTTCCAGGCGCTGAAGGACGGATTGATGGATCGACACCAGTTCCCGCGGACGAGCCTGCGCGAATATGACATCCGCGGCATCGTCGGGGAGACGCTCTCGGAAGCGGATGCCCACGCCGTGGGCCGCGGCTTCGGCACCGTGGTGCGGCGCTCGGGCGGGCGGACCGTCGCCGTCGGCCGGGATGGCAGGCTGTCCTCGCCGGCGATGGAAGCCGCGCTGGTCGAGGGGCTGATGGCCTCGGGCTGCGACGTGGTGCGGATCGGGCTGGGGCCGACGCCGATGCTCTACTATGCCGTCAAGGCGCTCGGCACCGACGGCGGCGTGATGGTGACCGGCAGCCACAATCCCGCCAACTACAACGGCTTCAAGATGACGCTCGCGGCCCGGCCGTTCTGGGGCGCGGACATCCGGGCGCTCGGCGCCGCGGCCGAGGCCGGCGACTGGGAGACGGACTCCGGCGAAGTCCGCGACGAGGATGTGCAGCAGCGCTACATCGCCCGCCTGGTCGAGGATGTGCGCCTGCCCGCCCTGAAGGTCGGCTGGGACTGCGGCAATGGCGCAACCGGCCGGATCCTCGCCGACCTCGTGCGGCACCTGCCCGGCACCCACCATCTGCTGTTCACCGAGATCGATGGCCGCTTTCCCAACCATCACCCGGACCCCACGGTCGAAGCCAATCTTGCGGACCTCAAGGCCCTGGTGCGCCGCGAGGGCCTCGATCTCGGGCTGGCCTTTGATGGCGATGGCGACCGGATCGGCGCGGTCGACGGGGAGGGCAGGGTGGTCTGGGGTGACCAGCTGCTCCTCATCCTCGCGACCGCCCTGCTGAAGGAACTGCCCGGTGCGCCCATCATCGCCGACGTGAAGGCGAGCAAGGTCCTGTTCGACGGGGTCGCGGCGCAGGGCGGCAGGCCGGTCATGTGGAAGACTGGCCACTCGCTCATCAAGGCGAAGATGCTCGAGATCGGCGCGCCGCTCGCCGGCGAGATGAGCGGCCACATCTTCTTCGCCCATCGCTGGTACGGGTTCGACGATGCCGTCTATGCCGGCCTGCGCCTGCTCGAGGCGATCGGAGGCCTGGGGCGTCCGCTCGCCCGCCTGCGGGATGCGATGCCGGCGGTCGTCAACACGCCGGAGCTGCGCTTCCCCTGCGACGAGGACCGGAAGTTCCAGGTGGTGGAGGAGGTGCTCGCCCGCCTGCGCGCGGCCGGCGCGGAGGTCGATTCGACCGATGGGGCCCGGGTGACGACGGCCGACGGCTGGTGGCTCCTGCGCGCCTCCAACACCCAGGCCGTGCTGGTGGCGCGGGCGGAATCGACCAGCGCGGCCGGGCTCGAACGGCTGGTTGGCGAAATCGATGCGCAGCTTGCCCTTGCGGGAATCGCGCGGGCGGAGGAGCCGGCGCACTAGGCCTCCCGGCAGGGGCCGGCGCAGTTTGCTCTTGCGCTTCCCGGTTCGAGCGGCTATGTTGCAGTGCAGCATGAGCGCCGGTGGAAAGCCGGCCGCCATGTCCCTGCAGGGTCGCCCTGCGCCAAGGCCGAGGAGTTCGGACTCGTGAAAGGCTCGCCCGACACGAAGGAGTTGCAGCGCACGCCGGTTGCCGTGCGCCGCGGCAAGGCATCGCGCAGCGCTTCCGCGGCGCGCGCGACTGCCGCGCCAGCGGTTCCGACCGCGATCGATCTCGCGACCATCCCCGAAACCATCCGAAAGGAGATGTCCATGAACGCCGAAACCGTGCTGAAGTCGCTCGAAGCGATCACCCCCGCCGTCGAGAAGGTCACTGCCGATGCGCTCGCGCAGGGCAAGGCCAATCTCGAGACCGTGGTCGAGAAGGGCCAGGAAATGATGGGCACCGCCGTCAAGTCGGCGACCGAGATGTCCGAGTTCGCCAAGGGCAATGTCGATGCCATGATGGTGTCGGCCAAGGCCGCGACCACGGGCTTCGAGACGCTCGCCAACATGATCGTCGAGCATTCGAAGAAGGGCTTCGAGGAAACCACCGCGGCGATGAAGTCGATGGCTGCCGCCAAGTCCCCTGCCGAGCTATTCCAGCTGCAGAATGACTTCGCCAAGGCCCGGTTCGACCATGCGGTGGCCATGTGGTCGGCCCTGTCGGAAACGATGCTGAAGGTCGCCGGCGACATCGCCCAGCCGGTCTCCACCCGGGTCGCCCTTGCCGGCGAGGCCATGAAGGGCCTGGTCGCGGTCAAATAAGGTCCGCGCCGGCACCTCGGCCCGGCAATGCCCTGGCCGGCGTCTCAGGCCGAAGGTGCAGGAGGCGGCGGAGATGGCTCCGCCGCCTCCTCGCGCTTTCGGGCGGCGAGCAGGAACTCGACATTGCCTTCCGGCCCGGTGATGGGGGATGGGGTCAGCCCGAGCACCTCCCAGCCGCGGGAGCGGAGGAAGGCTTCCGCTGCGGCGCACACGCGCTGGTGAACGGCCGGGTCGCGGACCACGCCGCCCTTGCCGATCTCGTGCCGCTCGGCCTCGAACTGCGGCTTGACGAGGGCGACGAGGTGCGCCCCGGGCCGGGCGAAGTCCAGGGGCCGCTCGAGCACCTTGGCAAGGCCGATGAAGCTCGCGTCGCAGGTGATGATGTCGACCGGCTCCGGCACGTGCTGGGGCCCGAGATGGCGGGCGTTCAGGCGTTCGAGGACCACCACGCGCGGATCCTGCCGGAGCTTCCACGCCAGCTGGTTGGTCCCGACGTCGACGGCGTGAACTCGGGCGGCGCCCCGCGCGAGCAGCACGTCGACGAAGCCGCCGGTCGAACTGCCGATGTCGAGGGCGTTCGCGCCTGCCACGTCGAGCCCGAAATGGTCGAGCGCGTGGGCGAGCTTGATGCCCCCGCGCGACACCCACGGGTGATCGCGGCCCCGCACCTCGAGCGCGGCATCGGCGGGCAGGGTGTCTCCGGGCTTGGCGACCGGGCGACCGCCGGCAAGGACGAGGCCGGCCATGACGAGGGCCTGCGCCCGCGCCCGGCTCTCCGCGAGGCCGCGGGCGACGAGAAGCTGGTCGACCCGGACCCTTGCCATTCTCAGCCCGCCCGCATGTTCCTCGCGCCCGCTCGCCCGGCCCCCGCACGCCTGGCCCGCCTCGGTGCCTGGCCCGCCTGCCGGCGAGCCGCCGCGCTCACGCGCGCGCGCCCTCGCTCACTTCGACATTGTTGTGCCGCAGCGCGGTCAGCACCGTCCGGACGATCCCCGAGGCGTCGAGGCCCGCTTCGGCATACTGCTTCTCGGGCTTGTCATGCTCCTGGAACCGGTCGGGAAGGCGCATGGTGCGGATGCGGAGGCCGGAGTCGGTCCAGCCCTCGTCCGAGGCTATGGTCAGCACATGGGCGCCGAAGCCGCCGATCGCGCCCTCCTCGATGGTGACCACCACCTCATGCGTCGCGCACAGGCGCCGGATCAGCTCCTCGTCGAGGGGCTTTGCGAAGCGCATGTCGGCAACCGTCGTCGAGAGGCCCCTGGCGTCGAGTTCGTCGGCGGCCCGCAGCGCTTCCTGGAGACGCGTGCCGAGCGAGAGGATCGCGACCGTCTTGCCCTCGCGGACGATCCGGCCCTTGCCGATCTCGAGCCGCTGCGGCGTCTCGGGCAGCGGCACGCCCACCCCTTCGCCGCGCGGGTAGCGGAAGGCAATAGGCCCGCTGTCGTGGAGCGCGGCCGTGTGCGTCATGTGGACCAGCTCCGCCTCGTCGGCGGCGGCCATCACCACGAAGTTGGGCAGCGTCGCAAGATAGGTCACGTCGAAGGCGCCGGCGTGGGTGCTGCCGTCGGCGCCGACCAGGCCGGCGCGGTCGATCGCGAACCTGACGGGCAGGTTCTGGATCGCGACGTCGTGGACGACCTGGTCGTAGCCGCGCTGGAGGAAGGTGGAGTAGATGGCGCAGAAGGGCCGCATGCCCTGGGCCGCCAGCCCGGCGGCGAAGGTGACGGCGTGCTGCTCGGCGATGCCGACGTCGAAGCAGCGCTCCGGGAAGGCCTCGGCGAACTTGTCGAGCCCGGTGCCCGACGGCATCGCGGCGGTGATGGCCACGATGCTCTCGTCGCGGCGCGCCTCCGCGATCAGCGCCTTCGCGAAGACCGACGTGTAGCTCGGCGGGCCGCCGGGCGCGGGCTTGTGCTGCTTGCCGGTGACGACATCGAACTTGACGACGCCGTGATACTTGTCGGCCGCGGCTTCGGCAGGCGCGTAGCCCTTGCCCTTCTTGGTCACGACATGGACGAGGCAGGGCCCCTCGGCGGCGTCCCGGATGTTCTCGAGGATCGGGACGAGGTGGGTGAGGTCATGCCCGTCGATCGGCCCGACATAGTAGAAGCCCAGCTCCTCGAAGAGCGTGCCGCCGGTGGCGAGCGTGCGGAAATATTCGTCGGCGCGCTTGGCGGGCTTCTTGAGCTGCTCGGGGAGCGCGCGCTTGGCGAGCTGGCGGACCGCGTCGCGGAACTCGAGGAAGGTGTTCGACGAGTAGATCCGGGCGAGATAGGCGGAAAGCGCCCCGACCGGCGGCGCGATCGACATGTCATTGTCGTTGAGGATGACGACAAGGCGATTGCCGGCCTCGCGCGCGTTGTTCATCGCCTCATAGGCCATGCCGGCCGACATCGCGCCATCGCCGATGACCGCGATGGCCTTGCCGGGCGCGCCCGTGAGCTTGTTGGCGATGGCAAAGCCGAGCGCGGCCGAGATCGAGGTCGAGGAATGGGCCGCGCCGAAGGGATCGTATTCGGATTCCGCGCGCTTGGTGAAGCCCGAGAGGCCGCCGCCCTGCCGCAGGGTCCGGATGCGGTCCCTCCGGCCGGTCAGGATCTTGTGGGGATAGGCCTGGTGCCCGACATCCCAGATCAGCCGATCCTCCGGCGTGTTGAACACATAGTGCAGCGCGACGGTCAGCTCGACGACGCCAAGACCAGCCCCGAGGTGACCCCCGGTCACGCTCACGGCATCGATCAATTCCGCACGCAGTTCGGTTGCCAGTTGAGGCAACTGGTCATGGCGAAGCTTGCGCAGATCTGCCGGAACCTTCACCTGATCCAGAAGCGGGGTCACGGGCCGGCCGGCTGGAGACTTGGGCGCCTCGGCGCCAGGGCTCGATGCTGTCATGCCTCGTGTCTAGCGGTCCGGAACGGAGGTGAAAAGGCGCAAACCGTGCCGCCTGCCGGAGGGTGGTCAGCCGTTGCAGCGGCGGCACAGCCCCTCGAGTTCGAGGACGGTGCGCGTGGCGGCGAAGCCACGCGTTGCGGCGTGG
The DNA here is from genome assembly GCA_029268145.1 of Sphingomonadaceae bacterium. Taxonomy (GTDB): domain Bacteria; phylum Pseudomonadota; class Alphaproteobacteria; order Sphingomonadales; family Sphingomonadaceae; genus Thermaurantiacus. The sequence goes on from JAJUHA010000004.1 coordinate 83,810, forward strand.
GCGCGCATCGTGCGCGCGAGGCTGTCGTCATCGAGGTGATCGATGGCCCCGCAGCCGGAACAGACCAGGAAGATGCAGTCGTGGGCGCAGTCCGGGTGAACGTTGGCGACATAGGCGTTGCGGGATTCCACCCGCTTGGCGAGGTTGTGGGCGACGAAGAGGTCGAGGATCCGGTAGACGCTGTTGGCCGCGACCCTGCGGCCCATCCGGCGCGAGACCGCCTCGCTCACGTCATAGGCAGAGACCGGGCGGTCGGCCTCGGCGAGGCTTTCGAACACGCAGGCCCGGAGGTCCGTCCAGGCCACGCCCCGGCCTTCGAGCGCCGAAGTGGCCGCGACCCGCAGCCCGTCGGCGCCGGGATGGGCATGGCGATGTTCGGCCCCGGGCGTGGCCATGCCAGGCTCAGGGCTTGCGCTGCGGCGCGGGCTGGGGGCGGGCTTCCGCCACTGCGGCGGGCGCTGGCGGCGGGGCCGCGAGCGCCGTCTGCAGCCGGCTGGCGGCGGGGCAGGGCGCGGCACAGACCTGCCGCAGCCGTTCGAGATTGGCCTCGGCACGGGCGCGCGCGCCACGCTCGATGAAGGCCATGCCCTGGCCTTCGAGCGCGGCCGTGCTGGAAGGGTCGATGGCCAGCGCCTCGCGGTAGAAGCGGGCCGCCTTGCCCGGCAGGCCCTGCGCCCGCGCGACCGCGGCGAGACCGAGATAGGCCGCGACATTGCGGGGATCGACTGCAAGCGCCGTCTCGAACCGGTCGGCCGCGGCCATGAGCTGCTTCTGGGCGAGCAGGCTCTCGCCCTTGGCGACCAGCTCGACCGACAGCGGGACCAGCTGTGAGTCCGCCGCGCCGCGCCCGCCAGATTCGGACCGCGCGGCCGTGGGGGCCGCCATGCCGGCAAGCACGACAGCCAGGGCGGCCGGCAGCGCCAGGCCGCACGATCTTCTGCCCATGATCATCCGTCCCTCTCCATCCTGCCTCGTCCTAGCACGGCATTGCGAAGGTGGCGACGAAAAAGCCGTCGCACCCGTGAACATGGGGTGAAAGCGCGACCGTCCGATCCGGGACGATGCCGGTGTCCTGCGCGAAGGCCCGGACGATCGCCGGCCCTTCGGCATCGAGGACCGAGCAGACGGCGTAGGCGAGCCGGCCTCCCGGGCGCACCAGTGCGGCACCGAGGCGCAGCAGACGCGCCTGGAGGGCGATCAGCCGGTCGAGACGGGCAGGGGTCAGCCGCCACCTGAGCTCGGGGTTGCGGCGCCAGGTCCCGCTTCCCGAGCAGGGGGCATCGACCAGCACGAGATCGGCCTTCCCCTCATGGTCGGCGAGCTGCGCCTGCTCGCGGCCGGGATCGAGCAGCCTGGTCTCGATCATCGCGTGCGCTCCGGCACGGCGGGCCCTGGGGACGAGCGCGGAGAGCCGGGCGCGGTCGGTGTCGGTCGCGAGAATCCGGCCGGCGCCACCCATGGCGGCGGCGAGTGCCAGACTCTTGCCGCCCGCGCCGGCGCACAGATCGATGACTGACATGCCTGGCTGTGCGCCGGCGAGCGCGACGACGGCCTGGCTGCCGGCGTCCTGCACCGCGATCGTGCCCGACAGGAGGAGCGGATGCTGCTCGATCCGCGTGCCCGCGGGCAGGCGCAGCGCGTCGGGAAGGTCGAGGCCGGCGATGCGCACCGGCGCGGCCGGACCGGGCAGGCGGGCGGCCACGTCCTCGGGCGGGAGGCCCGCCAGCCGGTTGACCCGGATGTCGAGGGGCGCCCGCGCGCCAAGCGCGGCGAGCGCGGCTGCAAGCTCGGCGCCGAACCGCTCCTCGAGCCGGGGCAGGAGCCAGGCGGGTGCGGCCGACCCGGGCGTGCGCGGTTCGGCAGGGTCCGGTGGCGCGGGTGCATGGGCCGACCCGTCGAACCCGGCCAGCCGCTCCGGACATGTCGCGGCCAGATGGCCGAGAAGCGCCGCCCGGCCCGAGGCGGGCCGCTCGCCGCTGTGGCGGATGGCGCCCCAGACCAGTTCGCGGATCGCCGCGCGGTCCTTCGACCCGATGTAGCGCCGGGACCGGAAATGGGCCTCGAGGATCGTGTCGGCCGCAGCGCCGCCGTCGCGGGCGGCGCGGATGACGGAATCGAGGATGTCGATCGCGGCCTGCAGGCGCGCCGGTTCGCGCATCAGGCGGGACGCCCGGGCCTGCGGCGCGCGGCGCTAGCGGGTGGGATAGTTGGGCGCCTCGCGCGTGATCGTGACGTCATGCACATGGCTCTCGCGCAGGCCGGCGTTGGTGATCCGGATGAAGCGCGCCCGGCGACGGAGCTCCTCGAGCGTGCCCGCCCCGGTGTAGCCCATCGCCGCCTTGAGCCCGCCGACCAGCTGGTGGAGCACGTCGCGCGCGGGGCCCTTGTAGGGCACCTGGCCCTCGATGCCTTCCGGCACGAGCTTCAGCTGGTCCTTGATGTCCTGCTGGAAGTAGCGGTCGGCCGAGCCGCGGGCCATGGCGCCCACCGAGCCCATGCCGCGGTAGGCCTTGTAGGCCCGGCCCTGGTAGAGGAAGGTCTCGCCCGGGGCCTCCTCGGTGCCGGCGAGCAGCGAGCCGATCATCACGCTGGAAGCGCCTGCGGCCAGCGCCTTGGCGATGTCGCCCGAGGTGCGGATGCCGCCGTCGGCGATCACCGGGATGCCGGATTTCGCGGCTTCCTCGGCGCAGTCCATGATGGCGGTCAGCTGGGGGACGCCGACTCCCGCGACGATGCGCGTGGTGCAGATGCTTCCCGGCCCGATCCCGACCTTGATCGCATCGGCGCCGGCATCGATGAGCGCCCGCGTCGCCTCGGCGGTCGCGACATTGCCGGCCACCACCTGGACGGCGTTGGAGCGGGCCTTGATCCGCCGGACCGCCTCGCCGACCTGGCGGGAATGGCCGTGGGCGGTATCGACGACGAGCAGGTCGCATTCGGCATCGAGGAGCGCCATCGAGCGCTCGTGGCCGGCCTCGCCCACGGTCGTCGCGGCGGCCACCCGAAGCCGCCCTGCCGCGTCCTTGGTCGCGTCGGGGTAGGTGACGGCCTTCTCCATGTCCTTCACCGTGATGAGGCCGATCAGCCGCTCCTCGTCGTCGACGACCAGCAGCTTCTCGATCCGGCGCTGGTGGAGGATGCGCCGGGCCTCCTCCTGCGTCACGCCGGCCTTGACGGTCGCCAGATTGTGGGCGGTCATCAGCTCGGCCACCGCCTGGTTCAGATTCTCGGCGAAGCGGACGTCGCGGTTGGTGAGGATGCCGACGAGCCGGCCCGGCACGCCAGGCGGCGCCGGTTCGACGATCGGGATGCCGGAGATGCCGTGGGTGCGCATGAGGTGGAGCGCCTCGCCGAGCGTCTGCGTCGCCGTCATGGTGATGGGGTTCACCACCATGCCGGATTCGAAGCGCTTGACCTGGCGCACGGCTTCGACCTGCTCGGCGATCGAGAGGTTGCGATGGAGCACGCCAAGGCCCCCGGCCTGCGCCATCACGATTGCCATCCGCCCCTCGGTGACGGTGTCCATCGCCGAGGACAGGAGCGGCATTGCGAGATGGATCTCGCGGGTCAGCCGGGTTGCCGGATCCGCCTCCGACGGCAGCACCGCCGACTCCGCCGGAACCAGCAGGACGTCGTCGAAGGTCAGGCCGATCCGGATCGCTTCGGAGTCTCCCATGCGGCAGGTCGATCAGCCGCGCTGGCTCGACCAGATCTGCCAGTAGCGGGCGAGCTGGTTGCGCGGCGCGCCCTTGACGGCGGCGAAGGCCGCCTCGGCGCCCGCCTTGTCACCCTTGCGCGCAAGCGCGATCCCGATGCGGGTGTTCACCACATCGGCGTCCACCCCGCCCTTCTGGAGCGCGAGCCGGTACATCTCGACCGCCTTGTCATACTGGCTGTAGCCGAGGAGCGCATCGCCGGTGCCAAGCGCAGCCCGCCCGGTCTTCGATGCGCGGGCTTCCTTCTCGGCCGCGGCGAGCCCGGCCCTGTCCTCGGCCGCGCGACTCGTGGCTGCGGTGTTGAGTTCCTTCACCACCGGCTTCGACAGCTGCAGCGCACCGGCGGCAACGCCCTCGTCGATCACCATCTTGGCCTCGCCGGGAAGCCCCCGCATCACGGCGGTTTCGGCGAACTCGAAATAGTCGCGCTCGCCGGCGAGCGCCTTGGCGGCCCGGGCCAGGCGCAGCGCATCGAGGCTCGTCTGGTCGTCGAGCCTCTGGGACTCGCGGAAGATGACGAGCACGTCGCGCCAGTTGGTCGGGCTGGGATAGGCCTTGACCAGCGCCTCGCTCGCCGAGACGGTCTCGGCCGGGAGATTGCCGTCATAGGCGATGGCCAGCGCGCGCCGGTACCAGGTCTCGTCGGCCTTCGCACCGGACACGCGCTCCTTGGTGGCGATCGCCTGCTGGAGGGCGGCGACCGCCTTCCGGTTGTCGTTGGCCCGGCGATGCAGCTCGGCGGTCTCGGCCATGACGTCCGCGTCTTCGGGGTTGAGCGCCAGGTAGCGGTCGAACTGCTGGGCGGCCTTGGCGGTGTCGCCGCGCTGGAGCGCGAGGCTGCCGAGGTTGCGGATGAACTTCCCCTGGTCCTCGGGCGCGACCCGGCCGGAGGCGAGCGCCTGCTCGATCCCCGCCTCGATCAGCGCATTGTCCTGGGTGCCGAGCCCCGAATTGATCCGCAGCATGCCGATCATGTAGCTGTCGTCGGAATTCTTGCTGGGGATGGCGTCGGCCTGGGCGAGCAGGCCGATGGCCGTGGCGTGATCATTGGCCTGCTGCGCCTGCTGGGCCTTGGCGAGCAGCGGCTGCACCTCCTTCGAGAACTTGAACTTCGGGGCGGCTGCCGCCCCTTTCTGCTGCCGCTGCGCCGCAACCGGCGCGATGGCCGCGCCCATGCTTGCCGCAAGCAGAAGCGCTGCTGCGGTCCGGCCGATCCAACGCGTCATCCTGTCCTCTCCCGACCTGCCGCGGCTCCGCCCGGAGCCCACCACGGCCGCGCCCTTTCCACTGCGGCCGGCGCCCGTCAAGCCGCGGGGGTCAGCCCGGAAGCCCGGGCGGGTCGAGCCGTTCGGCCGTTGCGAAATCGACGAGGAAGTCGAGACAGCGGCGCGCCAGCTCGGGATCGTTGGCGTCGGCCCAGGCGTGCAGGGCCTCGAGCCCGCCCATGAGGTGGTCGAGCCGCTCGTCGAGCGGGACCGTCCCGATCTGGTCGAGCAGGGTGCGCAGATCGAGCCGCAGCGTCACATCGTCCGGCGCGGCGGCGGCGAGCAGGTCTTCCAGCCGCTGGCGGAAGCCCGACCGCCGCTCGGCATAGTGCACCACGTCGCTGGCGGCGAGGAGGAGAATGGCGGCGACCGTGCCTGCAGATTTCCCCGCATAGCTGTCCCCCAGCGCCGGGACCACCAGCAGCGCCTGGGCGAGCGCGAGGTTGCGCAGCAGGTCGGCCGGGGGAAGGCTCATGCCGAGACCTCGCGCAGCAGGGCTGCGAGCTGGTGGTTGTGGAAGCGGTACGGATAATAGGCGGAGAAGGCGAGCACCGGGTCGACGGCGCGCAGGCTGGCGACCTCGAAGCCGCTGGTGAGCCAGATGGCGAGCCCCTGGAAGCCGGCGAACAGCCGCCACCAGGTCCAGGCAGCGCGGTCGAAGCGGCGCCCCGACGCCTCTTCCCAGGCGGCAACGGCGGCATCGAGCGGCAGCAGCGCGCCCACCCGCCCGCGGTCGGCGAGGCCCCGCTCGCCATGGCTCCACAGCGGGTCGGCCGCCCAGGCGAGATCCTCCATCGGGTCGCCGAGATGGGCCATCTCCCAGTCGAGCAGTGCGACCAGCCGGCCGCCGTCGGTGAACAGGAAATTGCCCGAGCGGAAGTCGCCATGGACGAGCGCGAGAGGGCCCGACGGCTCCGGACAGTGCGCGCGCAGCCAGCGCAGGGCGGCGCGGGCGATCGGCTGGGGCCGCAGCGCATGGGCGTCGAGCTCGCGCGCCCAGTGCTCGAGCCGGGCGCGCGGATCCTGCACGGGCAGGAGGGCCTCGTCCTCGCGGCTCACGGGAAGCGCATGCAGGCGGCCGATGGCGTCGAACAGGGTGTGTCCCAGCCGCTCCGCGTGCGCGCCATAGGGCTCGGTCTCGAACAGGCTCGCCGCCCGCCCGCCCTCGACCAGGCGCATCAGGAACCCGGGCGTGCCGAGCCGTTCGCCCTCCGCGTCCAGCAGCAGCGGCTCGGGGACGGGAAGGCCGGCAGCAGACGCGCGGGCAAGCGCATGGAACTCGACTTCCCGTGAGGTTCGGATGAGGCTCGCGACCGGATCGCGCCGCATCACCAGCCATTCGCTGCGGCGCGCCCCCTCGGCGCAGAAGCGCCAGGTCTCGCGCGCGGCGCCGCCGTGGAAGCGGAACAGGTTGCGGATCCGGACATCCTCGTCCCACGCCGCCGAAAGCAGCGCGGCAAGACGGCCCTCGATCCCCTCCAGACCGTCAAGCAAGATCGAACAGTCCCGAAAGGCCGCTCGGCCGGTGCGGGCCGATCATCAGCTGTTCGAGAACGCCGCGCCCGTGGAGCGCGGGCTGCCCCTCCCGCCTGAGCTCGGCGGAGACCAGCGCCTGGACATGGGCATTCGCCGGCACGGCCGGGTCGATCGAGGCCAGCTCGACCGACTCCGAGACGACCGAGAGCGCGCCATGGAAGGCGCCGTGCCCGCGGGTCGGGTGCCCGTAGCCGAGACCCGACATCTGGAAATGGGTTTCGGGGACCATGCGGGCCTCGACTGCGCTGCCGTCGGCCAGGGTGGCGCGGAGGGTGCAGGCCGCTGCCCGGCGGGTGCCGGGTGCGAGCGTCACCGCGAACCGGGGGTCGCGGAGCCGGGTCTCGGCACCCGTTGCATGGTCGACGAGGACGGCAGAGCGGTTCCAGGGCTCGCCCTCGCCATCGTCGTTGGTGTGGGCGTAGAGCGAGAGCCCGTCGAACAGGAGGGGGGCCCAGAGCCAGTAGAACTGCGGGGCAGCCGGAGGCGCGGGCGGCTGCGGGTCGGCCGCGCCGACGGGACGGACGCCCCAGCTGCGATCGCGCGTGCCTCGCCCGCCGTCGAGGCTCGTCACGCGCCCGTCGACCGTGACTGCGCCCTTCCAGCCGACATTCTGGGTCATCCGCGTCACGTCCATGAGGGTGCGGCCGCCGATGCGGCGGACAAAGCGCGGCTCCTCGATCGGCGGGTGGAGGCCGGTTGCCTCCACGTCGGCGGCGAGCCCGTCGTGCAGCGCAAGGCGAACCCGCAGCCGCCTGAGCGGCTCGACCACTTCGACCGCGAGCGGCCCGACGGAGGTGGCCATCCGCTCGTGATGCATCACCTTCGAGGCGAACACCGAGCGCTGCACGCCATCGGCCAGCACGCTGAAGGCCGCATCCATGATGTTGAGGTGCGGATAGACGCCGAGCGCGGCCGCGAAGAACAGGCGGCCGTCGGCGGACTGGCCGTTGAAGAAGTAGCGATCGTAGAAGTTCCGGTCGGTGCCGGCGAAGGCAATCGGCTCGCTGCGCTGGTGCAGCGGATAATCGTCCCCGGCCGTCAGCACGGCATCTGCTCCCGTCGCGAACTCACGCGCCCTCCCGCGCCGGCTCCGACCCCGGCGTGACCCGACCCGCTCTTGGCCCAGCGCCGCGGCTTCAGCAAGTCCCCGGATCGGCCCGTCGGGTGGCCCAAGCCTTGTGACGGCGGGGACGCCGGCCTATGGCCGCCGGCACCATGTCCGAGACCCCCGCGCCCGTCGCCCCAGACCCGGTTCCGCTGCGCCAGCGCCGGTCCGTCGCGCGGCTGCGCGCCGTGCAGGCGCTCTATCAGCGGAGCATGGCGGCAACGCCGGTCGAGCAGCTGGTGGCCGAGTTCCACGCCCACCGCCTCGAGGCGGAGGGCGAGGGCGGGCCCGACGCGATCCCGGCAGCCGAGGTGCCCTTCTTCGACGATGTCGTGCGCGGCGTCGTCGCGCGGGAGGAGGAGCTGGATCGGCTCGTCGCCCGCTTCCTCGCGTCGGGCTGGACCCTGGCCAGGCTCGATCCGCTGCTGCTCCAGCTGCTGCGCGCCGGCGCCTACGAGCTGCTCGCCCGCCCCGACGTGCCGCTGGCAGCGGTGATCACGGCCTATGTCGACATCGCCCATGCCTTCTTCCCACGGCAGGAGGTGGGATTCGTGAACGCCCTTCTGGACCGGATCGGTCACGCGGTCCGCGACGGGCCCCGGCAAGGCACGGCCTGACGCGTGGAACACGCCGGCCTCGAGGCGGACCTGCTCCGGCGCCTGCGCGACGCCCTTCCGGATCCCGCCGCCCGCGGCTTTGCCGATGACGCAGCCGTCCTCTCCTGGCCGCTCGGCCTCGACCTCGTTGCCACCCACGACATGCTGGCCGAGGACGTCCATTTCACGCCTGCCTGCCCGGCGGCGGACATCGGCTGGAAGCTGGTGGCGGTCAACCTCTCCGATCTCGCCGCCATGGGCGCGAAGCCGGTCGCGCTCCTGCTGGGTGCGGGGATCGGCGCGGGGCGCGATCCCGGCTGGGCTGGGGCGCTGCTCGCGGGCATCCGCCAGGCGATCGAGCGGTTCGGCGGCGCGCTCGTCGGCGGAGACACCATCCGCAGCGGCCCGGCGAGCGTGCTGGCGCTGACCGCGATCGGCTCGGTGCCACCGGGCCGCGCGCTCGGCCGCGCGGGCGCCCGGCCGGGCGAGGATCTCTGGGTCTCGGGCACCATCGGCGATGCCGGGCTCGGGCTCGAGGTGGCGCTGGGCCGGCGGGCGGCAAACCCGCGTCTCCTGAAGCGCTACCGCCGGCCGACGCCGCGCCTGGCGCTCGGGCTTGCGCTGCGCGGGCTGGCCAGCGCCTGCCTCGATGTGTCCGACGGCCTCCTCCTCGATGCCGCGCGCCTCGCCGAGGCCTCCGGCGTCGCCCTCGAAATCCTTTCCGCGCGAATCCCGCTGTCCGAGGACGCCCGCTCCTCGGACGTGCCGGTGACCGACCTTGCCGCCATGGGCGATGACTATGAGCTGCTGTTCGCGGCGCCTGCATCCGCGCGGCCGCGCATCGAGGCAGCCGCGCGCGCGGCGGCAACGCCGGTCGCGCGGATCGGCCGGGTCGAGGCCGGCAGCGGTGTCAAGGTCGACGGCGCGCGGCCCGAGCGGCTGGGCCACATGCACCGGTAGGGCAGGGCGGCCCGGTCGGCTCCGGGGCTTGCACTCGCCCACCCACTTTGCCAAAGGCGCCGCCCGACCTTGCCGTTCATCGGCGCGCAACCAATCAAAGGGGTGAGCATGGATTATGTGCTGGTGGCCATCGCGTGCGGCCTTGCGGCCGTCGTCTATGGCATCGTGACGTCACAGGCCGTCCTCAGGGCCTCTCCGGGCAACCAGCGCATGCAGCAGATCGCCGCCGCCATCCAGGAAGGGGCGGAGGCCTATCTTGCCAAGCAATACACCACCATCGCCCTCGTCGGCGTGATCGTGGCGGCGCTCGTGTGGCTGTTCCTCGGCATGTGGCCGGCGCTGGCCTTCGTCGCGGGTGCGCTGCTGTCGGGCCTCACCGGCTTCATCGGCATGACGATCTCGGTCAGGGCCAATGTCCGGACGGCAGAGGCGGCCCGCTCCAGCCTGCAGTCGGGCCTCACCCTCGCCTTCCGCGCCGGTGCCGTGACCGGGCTCCTCGTCGCCGGCCTCGCGCTCCTCGCCATCGCCGGCTTCTACTTCTTCCTGACCCGCGCCGGGTTCGCGCCCGCGGGCGAGGACAGGGTCATCATCGACAGCCTCGTCGGCCTCGCCTTCGGCGCCTCGCTCATCTCGATCTTCGCCCGCCTGGGCGGCGGCATCTTCACCAAGGCGGCCGACGTCGGCGCCGACCTCGTCGGCAAGGTGGAAGCGGGCATTCCCGAGGATGACCCGCGCAATCCGGCGGTCATCGCCGACAATGTGGGGGACAATGTCGGCGACTGCGCCGGCATGGCCGCCGACCTGTTCGAGACCTATGTCGTGACGGTTGGCGCAACCATGGTGCTGACGGCGCTTCTCGTCGGCGGCGAGTTCCTCGGCAACCTCATGGTGCTCCCCATGCTCGCCGGCGGCTTCTGCATCCTCGCCTCCATCATCGGCACCTTCTTCGTGAAGCTCGGCGCCTCGAACAGCATCATGGGGGCGCTCTACAAGGGCTTCATCGTGACCGCGCTCGCGGCGGTCCCGCTGCTCTATCTCGCGACCATGCTGCTCTTTCCCGACATGGGCGTCACGCTCGGTGCGGCCGGCGGCGTGTCCTTCACCGCGATGGATCTCTTCCTGTCCATGGTGGTCGGCCTGGTCGTCACGGGCGTCATCGTCTGGATCACCGAATACTATACCGGCACCGGCTATCGCCCGGTCCGCTCGATCGCCCAGGCCTCGGTGACGGGCCATGGCACCAACATCATCCAGGGCCTCGCGATCGGGCTCGAGGCAACCGCGCTTCCCACGCTCGTCATCTGCATCGGCATTGCCGTTGCCTATGGTCTTGCCGGGCTCATCGGCATCGGCTTTGCCGCCACCGCCATGCTGGCGCTGGCCGGCATGGTCGTCGCCCTCGATGCCTATGGCCCGGTGACCGACAATGCCGGCGGAATCGCCGAGATGTCGGGGCTGGAGGGCGAAGTGCGCGAGCGCACCGATGCGCTCGACGCCGTCGGCAACACCACCAAGGCGGTGACCAAGGGCTATGCCATCGGCTCGGCGGGGCTTGGCGCGCTGGTGCTCTTCGGCGCCTACACGACCGACCTCGACACCTTCTTCGGGGACGTCGCGGTCGATTTCAGCCTTGCCAACCCCTATGTCGTCATCGGGCTGTTGCTGGGCGCGCTGCTTCCCAACCTGTTCGGCGCGCTCGGCATGACGGCGGTGGGCCGGGCCGCTGGCTCGGTGGTGGAAGAGGTCCGCAACCAGTTCCGCAACAACCCGGGCATCATGGAAGGCACCTCCAAGCCCGACTATGGGCGCACGGTCAGCCTGGTCACCGGTGCCGCGATCCGCGAGATGATCTTCCCCTCGCTCCTGCCGGTTCTAGCGCCGATCGCCGTCTATTTCGTGGTGGCGGCGGTCGCCGGCCAGGCCAATGCCTTCGCTGCACTCGGCGCGCTGCTGCTGGGCGTCATCGTCGGCGGCCTCTTCATCGCCATCTCGATGACCTCGGGCGGTGGCGCCTGGGACAATGCCAAGAAGTACATCGAGGATGGCCACCATGGCGGCAAGGGGTCGGACGCGCACAAGGCCGCCGTCACGGGCGACACCGTGGGCGATCCCTACAAGGACACCGCCGGGCCCGCGGTGAACCCGATGATCAAGATCACCAACATCGTCGCGCTCCTGCTGCTTGCGGCGCTCGCCGCGCACTGAGGCGCCCGGTCGCGAGGGGAGGACAGGCCCCGGCGCGCGGCGCCGGGGCCTGTTTCTATTGCGGCGGCCCGCCGCCCTGCGGCACGCCGCCGAAGCTGCCGATGTTGCCGAAGATGTCCTCGAGGAGGGTGCGATCGCGCCCGAGCGTCGGGGTCTCGTCGGAACTGGGGCTGATGTCGGCCACCTTCTCCAGGCCGCGCCGCTCCACGCTCGCCACATTCCCCTTCGCGTCGAACCGCACGATCAGCACGGTCTGGGCCGTCGGCCTCGGGCGCAGGAAGGCCCGTTGGCCGGTGTTGCGCGAGATGTAATACCAGACATCGTCGTCCCACTGCGTCACCGCGGTCGGCCGGCCGAGCGCCTTCGCGACCGAGTCGCGGTTGTCGACGCCGGGCTGCACGGCCGAGATCAGCTCGTCGTCGACGATGTAGCCCATGGCGTTGGGGATCCTGGCGCATCCTGTCGCAGCCAGGGCGAGAAGGGTGGCCGCGCCAAGGGCGGTCCAGCGGGTCATGGTCATCTCTCCGGTGCGCCGCCCGCTTGCGGGGGTGGCTGGCGGCCGCCATATGCGGCGTGGTCGCCCCCGAGGCAAGCCAGAGGCACGAATGTCGCTGCTGTCCCGCCTGCTCACCCCGAAGGAGCCGCCAATGGCGGCGCTCTGGCGCCGGATCACGGCGCTGGCGCGCACGCCGGAGATCTACGCGCACCACGGCGTTCCCGACACGGTCGACGGCCGGTTCGACATGGTGGCGCTGGTGGCCTCGCTCGTCATGCTGCGGTTCGAGGCGGCAGGCGCCTCGCGCGAGGGCGTGATCCTGACCGAGCGGTTCGTCGATGACATGGATGCCTCGGTGCGCGAACTCGGCATCGGCGACATGGTGGTCGGCAAGCATGTCGGGAACATGATCGGCGCGCTCGGCGGCAGGCTCGGCGCCTACCGGGCGGCCCTGGCGTCGCCCGAACCGGACGCGGCGCTCGCCGCCGCGCTCGCCCGCAACCTGTTCCGCGGCACTGGCTCGGGCGATCCCGAGGGAGTGGCCCGCTGGGCGCTCGACCTCCACCGGAAGCTCGGCGAGGTGCCGGTGGCCGAGCTGGTCGAGGGACGCGGGCTGTGACGGGCCCGCGGCCGGAATTCAGCCATCGGGTGGCGGTCGAGAGGATCCCGGCTGCCGGGCTTTCCCTCCGCCTCGAGGCCGGCCCGGAGGCGCGCGCGAAGCTCGCCCGCCGGTTCGACCTCGTCGCGCTCGACCGGCTGGAGGGCGAGCTCAGGCTGACGCGCGATGCGCGGGGCGTGGGGCTCGCCGGAACCCTTCGCGCCGAGGTGATCCAGGCCTGCGTCGTCTCGGGCGAGCCGGTTGCGGGGCGGATAGCCGACGAGCTGGCGCTGCGGTTCGAACGGCTGGCCGACCCGGTTCCCGATTCCGAGGTCGAGCTGGCTGCCGAGGCGCTCGACCTGCTGCCCATCGAGGACGGCGCGATCGACCTCGGCGAAGCGCTGGCGCAGTCCCTGGCACTTGCGCTCGATCCCTATCCCCGCGCCGGCCCGGAGGCGCTGGCCGCGGCGCGCAGGCGCCTCAGGAGCGAGGAGGAGATGGCCGAGGAGGCGCGCGGCTCGAGCCCCTTTGCCGCCCTGCGGCCGCAGTGAGGCCCGCGCGTCCAGCCGGCGGCCGGGCGGGCTGGGGGGCCAGGTGAGCCGCCGGCCGGCCGGCGTGGCGGCCGCCCTGCCGGAGACGACCATCTTCGAGCAGATGTCGGCGCTCGCCCTTCGCCACGGCGCCATCAACCTCGGCCAGGGCTTCCCGGATTCCGCCGGGCCGGAGCGCGTGCGCGCGGCAGCCGCGCGGTTCGTCATCGAAGGGCCGCACCATTATCCGCGGATGCGCGGCGTGGAGCCGCTCAGGGAGGCGCTCGCCCGCTTCTGCGCGGCAAGCCGCGGCCTGTCTTACGATCCCGCGACCGAGATCGTGGTGACGAGCGGCGCGACCGAGGCGCTTGCTGCCTCCATCCTCGCCCTGGTCGCGCCCGGCGACGAGGTGCTGCTGCTGGCGCCCGCCTATGATGCCTATGCGCCGCTCGTCCGCCGGGCCGGCGGCCGGCCGGTCGAGATCGTCCTTCGCCCGCCGCGCTGGGAGATCCGGCCGGAGCTGCTGGCTGCGGCGGTGACGCCGGCGACGCGCGCCATCATCCTCAACGACCCGGTCAACCCGACCGGCCGGATGCTCGAGCCGGCCGAGCGGATGGCGATCGCCGACCTCGCCCGTGCCCGGGATCTCTGCGTTATCGCCGACGAGGTGTGGGAGGAAGTGCATGATCCGGCCCGGCCGCACCACTCGATCGCGGCCCTTCCCGGCATGCGTGCGCGCACCGTCAGGATCGGCTCGGCGGGCAAGATCTTCCAGGTCACCGGCTGGAAGGTCGGCTGGCTGATGGCCGATGCCGCGCGCGCGGCCGCCATCGCCGCGCTGCACCAGTATCTCACCTTCACCACGCCCCCGGCGCTCCAGCTCGCCGTGGCCGAGGGCCTCGATTGCGAGCGGGACTGGCTCGAGGGCATGCGCCGCGATCTCGTCGCCGGGCGCCAGCGCCTTGCCGATGGCCTGGCCCGGGCGGGCTGGTCGGTGCTTCCCTCCGAGGCGACCTGGTTCCTGTGCGTCGACCTTGCAGCCTCGGGCCTAGCGCTCGACGACAGGGCGGCTGCGATCGCGCTCGTGCGCGATCATGGTGTGGCGGCAATCCCGGTCTCGGCCTTCTACGAGGCGCCGGACGCGCCGCGCACCATTCTGCGCTTCTGCCATGCCAAGTCGCCGGAGACCATCGACGCGGCCCTCGCCCGGCTCGGCCCGGCGCGCGCGGCGCTGGCTCAGAAGTCGGTGCAGATGCCGTTGACTTCCCAGTCGCCGTAGCGGGTGGGCTCGGCCCCGCCGCGGCCGCCCACTTCGGGCGGCAGGGGCGCCGCCTTCTCCGATTCGCCGGCCTCCTCGCGGCCGGAGGGCAAGGGCGGGGTCTTCCCGCCCGGGGGGTTGCGCCTGTCCATGGGCCCGACCTAGGTGCCGCAGGCGCGGGCTGCAAGACGGCGGGAGGACGGGGATGGCAGAGCTCGAGGGCGCAGTGATCGCAGTGACCGGGGCCGCGAGCGGGATCGGCCGGGCGCTGGCGCTCGGGCTCGCGCGCCGGGGCGCCCGGCTGGCGCTCGCCGACCGCGACGCGGAGGGCCTTGCCGAGACCCTGCGGCTGCTCGGCAACTATCCGGCCATCAGCCGGACCTTCGACGTGACCGACCATGCCGCGCTCAAGGCCTTCGTCGACGATGCCGCCGGCGAATGGGGCGGGCTCGACGGCATCATCAACAATGCCGGGCTTTCGGTGGTGGCACCCTTCGCGGACTGCCCGCGCGCCGACTTCGACCGGGTGATGGCGGTCAACTTCGACGCCGTCGTCGAGGGAACCCGCCTGGCCCTGCCGCACCTGCGGGCGCGCGGGCGCGGCTGGATCGTCAACATCTCCTCGGTGTTCGGCATGATGGGCTACCCGACGCAGAGCGCCTACAATGCGTCCAAGTTCGCCGTGCGCGGCTTCACCGAGGCGCTCGGACTCGAGCTGGCCGCGACCGATCCGGGCATCTGCGTCATCCGGGTGCACCCCGGCGGGGTCAAGACCAACGTCGCCCGGAACGCCAAGCAGATCGCCCGGCTGCCCGGCACGCCGGTCGATCTCGACAGCGCCGCCGAGTTCGAGAAGGCCGCGCGCACCACGCCCGAGGCCGCTGCCGAGACGATTATCCGGGGCATGGAGAAGCGCCGCCACCGCATCCTCATCGGCCCGGACGCGCGCTTCATCGACTGGATGGTCCGGCTCTTCCCCGAAACCCATTTCCGTCGCATCGGGCTGTTCCTCGGCGGCGGTTCGTCCCGTTGAAATCCGTGGCGCCGATGCCACATTTCCGGCCATGAACCGGACCCGGACCTTCATGCTGATGGCAGCGCTGGTCGCGCTGTTCATGGGCCTTGGCTTCCTTCTCGGCGGCCGCAGCGGAGCGCTGGTGGCCCTGGTGATCGCCGCGGCCATGAACGCGTTTGCCTACTGGAATGCCGACAAGCTGGTCCTGCGGATGCACGGCGCCCGCGAGGTTGGGCCCGACCATCCGCTCCACCGCATGGTGGCGGGGCTTGCCCGCTCTGCCGGCATGCCGGTGCCGAAGGTCTATCTGGTCGATCAGGCCCAGCCCAACGCCTTCGCGACCGGCCGCAATCCGGAAAACGCCGCAGTCGCGGCAACGACCGGTCTCCTCGAGATGCTGGACCGCGACGAGATCGAGGCGGTGATGGCGCATGAGCTCGGCCATATCCGCAACCGCGACACCCTCGTCATGACGGTGACGGCGACCATCGCGGGGGCCATCTCGATGCTCGGCAACATGGCCATGTTCTCGGGCGATCGCGAGAACCGCAACCCGATCGTGACGATCGCAGCCCTCGTGCTCGCGCCGCTCGCCGCCGCGCTGGTGCAGATGGCCATCAGCCGGACCCGCGAATATGGTGCCGATGCGGCCGCCGCCGAAATCTCCGGCAAGCCGCTGAAGCTCGCCAGCGCCCTTGCCAAGCTGTCGCGCGCGGCGGAACGGATTCCCAACCCCGTGGCCCAGCGCAACCCGGCCACGTCGCATCTCTACATCGTGAAGCCCGGCGTCGGCGGCGTTGCCGACAGCCTGTTCTCGACCCACCCGGCGCCGGCCAACCGGATCGCGGCGCTCGAGGCCATGGCGGACTCGGTGGGGCCGAGCCTCGATGCCCCGGCCGAGCCCTGGCCGCGGCGCCGCGCGCCCAGCGCCCTTGGCCTGCCGCGCTCCGGCACCGACATCTGAGCGTCCTTGGTTCGCGCCGGGCCTGAGCGGCCCCCTCCTTCCGAGCGCACAGGCAGCGCCCCCGGTCTCCCCGGGGTGGCCGCGCGCGCTGCCGCCGTTCGCCTGCTCCACGAGCTGCTGACCCTGGGGCGAAGCCTCGACGAGGTGTTCGACCGCCATGTCCAGGGCCTGGCCGCCTCCGACCGGTCGCTCGTCCACGCCCTGGTCGCCCAGGCGCTGCGCTGGCGGGTCGACCTCGACCGGCTGATCGATGGCGCCTGCGGCCGCCCGCTCGCGGAAGACGCACGGGCCCGCCAGGTCCTCCGGATCGCGCTCGCCGGGCGGCTGCGGCTGGAGACGCCGATGCACGCGACGGTTGCGACCGCCCTTGCCCTTCTCGACGGCGGGCCCCGGCGCCTCTGTCATGCCGTGCTGGCCCGCCTCGACCGCGAGCAGGCCGCGCTTCCGGCCGTGCCCAGCCTGCCCGAGGCGTGGGCCACGCGCTGGCAGCGGCTGTTCGGCGACGCGGCCGTCGCGGCGATGCGCGCGGCGCTGGGCGAAGTGCCGCCGACCGACCTCTCGCTCCGCGACCCCGAGGACACGGCGGCCTGGGCAGCGCGCTTGGGCGGCCGGTCGCTCGAGCCGGGGCATGTGCGGATCGCCGGATCGCAGCGGGTGGACGCGCTCCCCGGTCTGGCGGAGGGCCGTATCTGGGTGCAGGATCTTGCCGCGCGGCAGGTGGTCCATCGGCTGGGCGATGTCGCCGGAGCCGAGGTTCTCGACCTCTGCGCCGCGCCGGGCGGCAAGACCCTTCAGCTTGCCGCCGCGGGCGCAAGGGTGACGGCGGTGGACCGCGCGCCGCAGCGCATGGCGCGGCTCGAGGCCCATCTCGCGCGGACGGGGCTCGCCGCCAGGACCATCCTCGCCGACCTGATGGACTGGCAGCCCGACCGGCGCTTCGACCGCATCCTGCTTGATGCGCCCTGCTCGGCGGCCGGCACCTTCCGCCGGCACCCGGAAGTGCTGGCCCGCCGCCATCCTTCCGATCTTGCCGCGCTCGCCGACACGCAGCGCCGGCTTCTGGCCCGCGCGGCTGGCTGGCTCGCGCCCGGCGGGCTCCTCGTCTACGCGGTGTGCTCGCTCGAGCCCGAGGAGGGGGAGGAGGTGCTTGCGGCCGCGGCAGGGCAGGGGCTGGCGCTGGTCCGCCTCGAGCGGCTCCTGCCCGGAGCCGGGCCGGGCGACGGCTTCCTCATCGCGACGCTGCGCAAGGCCGCGGCGTGACCGGCCGGTGGCCCTTCGGCCTCCTCGCCGTGGTGGCGAGCCTCGCGGCCTTCGTCACCGGTGCGGCCTATGCCGCCTATCTGGTCGGTCCGCCGCTGGGCGCGGGGCCGGTGCGCCGGATTGCGGTCGAGGCGGTGCCCGTTCCCCTCGACCGATCCGATCCCGGGCGCAACAACGTCGGCCGCCTCCGCTATCTCGGCGGGCTCGCGCTTGCATCGGCGGACCTGCGGTTCGGCGGGCTCTCGGACCTCCTGTTCGAGCCCGGCTGCGGTCGCCTGCTCGGCGTCACCGATGCCGGGAGCTGGGTCATCCTCGACCCCGAAGAGGCGGGCGACCGGCTGACCGGCATCCGCGCCGCGTTTCTTGCCCCCCTGCTCGACGCTTCGGGGGCTCCGCCCGACCGGAAGCGGTTCGCCGACGCCGAGGCGCTGATGCGGGACCCGCGGTCCGGCGACACGCTGGTCTGGTTCGAGCTCGACCATCGCGCCCAGCGCTACCGCAAGGTTTCGGCCTGCCGGCCCGAAAGCCTTGCTGCGGCAGCCCATGCGGTCGACCGGCCGGAGGCAATCCGGCGCTGGCGGAGCAATGCCGCGGTCGAGGCCGCCGCGCCCGACGGTTCGGCGATCCTGCTGCTGGCCGAACGCGAGCCGGCGGGAGCAGGCCACATGGCCGCCGTGCGGCTCAGCGGCGCGCGCGTGGAGCGCGGGCGCTATCCGGCGCCCGACGAGCTTCTGGCCACCGCGGCCGCCGAGCTGGAACCCGGCGTCCATCTCGTGCTGCAGCGCCGGATGCCGCGCATGGGCGGCTTTGCCGCCACGCTCAGCCTGCTGCGGTTCGTGCCGGGCAATGCGGCGGAACGGACCGAGCTGGTCCGGTTCGGGGCTCCGCTCACCCTCGACAATTTCGAGGGGCTGGCCCTGCGCCGCGAGGGCGGGCGCACCTTCCTCTACCTTGTGTCCGACGACAATTTCCTGCCGGTGCAGCGCACGCTGCTCCTGAAGTTCGAGCTTCTGCCCGGCTGAGGCCGGAGACGTGCCGCCAGTCAGGCGGCGATCGTCTTCTCCAGCTCGCGCTTCAGCCGGCGCGCCTTCGGCGAAAGCTCGGACTCGCGCGCCTTCAGCAGCCAGGCATCGAGGCCGCCGACATGCTCGACCGAGCGCAGGCCATGCATCGACACCCGCAGCCGGATCCGGCGGCCGAGCGCGTCCGACATCAGCGTCACATTCTGCAGGTTGGGCAGGAAGGTGCGCTTGGTCTTGTTGTTGGCGTGGCTGACATTGTGGCCGATCTGGCGGCCCTTGCCAGTCAGTTCGCAGATGCGCGACATGGGGTGATCCTCGGTTGATCCTCGGTGCAGAAACGGGCCCGGCGCGCCGCAGGGGAGGCCGGGGAAGCGCGGCCCCTAGCGGCGCGCGGCACCGAGGTCAAGATTGGCGGGGTGGCGACGGCGCCGTCCGCCCGCGCGCATGGTTGCTGGACCGGGCGAGGGCCAGCGACTAGGTTCAGGGCCGTGCCGACCTATGCGATTCACTGCATCGACAAGCCCATGCAGCAGGCGCTGCGGGCCCGCACGCGCGAGGCGCATCTGGCCTACGTGCGGCAGCGCATGTCGCAGGTCGTCGTCGCCGGCCCGCTGCTCGACGAGGCCGGCCAGCCCATCGGCTCGATGCTTCTGATGGAGTTCCCCGACTATCGCTCGGCCGTCGCCTTCGCCGCCGACGATCCCTACGCCCGGGCCGGGCTGTTCGCGAGCGTCGCCGTCACGGCGTGGCGGCAGGTTCTGCCGCCTCCGGAAGAAGGCCGAGCCGGCTGAGCTGGGCCGCAAGGCTCGCCGGGCCGGTGAAGCGATGGCCGAGCCATCCGGCCGCCTCTGCCGCTGCGACGTTCGCGGGCTGGTCGTCGATGAAGAGGGCCTCGCCGGGTCCCAGCCCGAAGCGGGCCTGGGCGAGGGCGAAGATCATGGGATCGGGCTTCACCAGCTTCTCCTCGCCGGAGACGATGATGTCAACGAAAGGGTCGAACAGGGGTGCGGTGGGCCGGAACATCGCCCAGAACTCGGCCGAGAAGTTGGTGATCGCATAGAGCGGGATGCCGGCGCCGGCGAGCCTGCCGACCAGCTCCGGCATCCCCGGCACCGGGCCCGGTATCGTCTCGAGCCAGCGCGGCCCGTAGGCGCGGATGCGCTCGGCCTGTGCGGGGAACCGGTCGATCAGCTCGGCGCTGGTCTCGGCGAAGGGCCGGCCGGCGTCATGCTGGAAGTGCCAGTCCCGGGTGACCACATTGGCCAGGAACCAGTCGAGCTCGGCGGGGTCGGGGATCAGCTTCGCATAGAGGTGGCGGATGTCCCACTCGTAGAGGACATGGCCGACATCGAAGACGAGGGCGCGCGGTGTGCGCGTCATGGCGCGAACCTTGCCCGGGGTGCGCCGCTGGCCTCAGCCCTGGCGCGCCTTGAACCGCTTGTTGGTCTTGTTGATCACATAGGTGCGGCCACGGCGCCGGATGACGCGATTGTCGCGGTGCCGCCCCTTGAGCGACTTGAGGCTGTTGCGAATCTTCATGGCCTTGAACCCTTGGGGACCTGTGCGAAGCGCTGGAAGCCGGCGAGCCGGGAAGCGCGGCCCGTTACTTGTGCCCGGCGCGGAAGTCAACGCCGGCGGATGACGCGCGCTTCCCTTCGGGCTATGGAGCGCCCATGACCCGCGTCCTTGTCCTCCTCCTGCCGCTCCTCGCGGCCTGCGCGTCCAGCCGCTTCGAGGCGAGCGTGACCCGCTTCCACCTCGGCGCAGCGCCGGCCGGAACGACGGTTGCCGTCAGGGCGCTCGCTCCGGCCGAGGAGCAGAGCCTCGCGTTTCGCGCGCTTGCCGATGCCGTATCGCGCGAACTGGCCAGGGCCGGGTTCCGGCCGGCGCCGGCCGAGAGTGCCGACATTCTCGCCTTCGTCGGCGTGGGAAGCGAGGTGAGCGAGCGGGCGCGCCCGTCGCCGGTCTCGATCGGGATCGGCGGCGCCACAGGGGGCAATGTCTCCGTCGGCGGCGCGATGCGGATCCCGGTCGGCAAGGGCGGCGTCACCCAGATCGTCTCGTCCGAGATGCAGCTGGTGCTGCGCCGGCGGGCCGACAACGAGGTTCTCTGGGAAGGCCGGGCGCGGGCGAGCGGGGCGGGCCGCGGCGGCGAGCCGCCGGCGGCGCTCCTCGCCCGCGCGCTGCTCGATGGCTACCCCGGCCAGTCCGGACAGACGGTGCGCTGGGTGGCGAAGTAGCGGCACGGCTGCTAGCCGCGCCGCATGGGAGCCAGCATCTCGAGTGCCTTCGATTCGGGGAACATTCGTGTCGTCCGCCAGGATGGGCCAGCCGCGTTCACGCTCGCCATCGCGCGGGACGCCGGCGGCGAGTTCTTCCAGTGGTTCCATTTCCGCCTGGCGGGCGCCCGCGGGCAGGAGGCCGTGCTGCGGATTATCGGGCTCAACCGCTCGGCCTATCCGCTCGGCTGGCCCGGCTACGCTGCGCGCGTCTCGGCCGATCGGCAGCGCTGGCGCGCGGCGCCGACCGCGTTCGATCCCGGGGTGGAGGACGGCACGCTGACCATCCGGGTGGTGCCCGAGTCCGACCTCCTGTGGGTGGCCTATTTCGCGCCCTATTCGATCGAGCGCCACCATGATCTTGTCGCGCGGACCGCCCGGGCCGAGGGGGTGACGGCGCGGGTGCTGGGCACCAGCCTCGAGGGCCGGCCGATCGACTGTCTCGAGATGGGCGAGGGGCCGCGCGAGGTGTGGATCTATGCCCGCCAGCACCCTGGCGAGACCATGGCCGAATGGTGGATGGAAGGCGCGCTCGAGGCGCTGGTCGATCCGGGCTTCGCGGCTGGGGCCCGGCTCAGGCACCTCGCCCGGCTCCACCTCGTGCCCAACATGAACCCCGACGGGGCCTGCCGCGGCTATCTGCGCACCAACGCCGCCGGCGCCAACCTCAACCGGGAATGGGCGAACCCGACCGCTGCCCGCTCGCCCGAGGTGCTCGCAGTCCGCAACGCGATGGACGAGACCGGCGTGGACTTCGCGCTCGACGTGCACGGGGACGAGGCGCTGCCCCATGTCTTCATCGCCGGCTTCGAGGGGGTGCCGGGGGTGACCGAGGCCCAGCTGCGCGGCCTCGAACGCTACAAGGCCCTGCTCGTCGCGCACAGTCCCGACTTCCAGACGCGGGTCGGCTATCCGCCTTCGGCGCCGGGCAAGGCCAATCTCGCCATGTCGACGAACCAGCTCGCCAGCCGCTTCGGCTGCATCGCCGCCACGCTCGAGATGCCGTTCAAGGATTGCGACGACCGGCCGATGCCCGAGACCCAATGGTCTCCCGAGCGCTCGAAGGCGCTCGCCCGGGCCTGCCTCGCCGCGCTTGCCGACCTGTTCGATGCCCCCCGCGACTGAGGGAACGCCGATGCCCCGACTCGTCCTGCTGCGCCACGGCCAGAGCCTGTGGAACCTCGAGAACCGCTTCACCGGCTGGTGGGATGTCGGCCTCTCCGACCGCGGCGTCGAGGAAGCGCGCGCGGCCGGCCGTGCGCTCGTCGCCGCCGGGCATGACTTCGACCGCTGCTTCACCAGCGTGCAGAGCCGGGCCATCCGCACCCTCCATCTGGTGCTCGAGGAGATGGACCGGCTCTGGCTTCCGGTCGAGAAGCACTGGCGGCTGAACGAGCGCCACTATGGCGGCCTCACCGGCCTCGACAAGGCCGAGACCGCGGCCCGCCACGGCGAGGAGCAGGTGCGGATCTGGCGGCGCTCCTTCGACGTGCCACCGCCGCCGATGGCGCCCGGCAGTCCCTATGACGTGCGCGGCGACCGCCGCTATGCCGGTGTCGAGGTTCCGCGCGCCGAAAGCCTCCGGGACACGATCGCCCGCGTGCTGCCCTTCTGGGACGCGGCCATCGCGCCTGCGCTTGCCTCGGGCCAGCGGGTGCTGGTCGCGGCCCATGGCAATTCGCTGCGCGGGCTGGTCAAGCATCTGTCCGGCCTGTCCGACGAGGAGATCCTCGGCTTCGAGATCCCGACCGGCACGCCGATCGTCTACGAGCTGGGCGCGGATCTTGCGCCCCTCTCGCGCGCCTTCCTCGACGTCGGCTGAAGGGGCACGCGCTGCCGGCTTCCCATGGCGCCCGCTTGCCGCTAGGCGCCTCCGCTTCATGGCACAGGTCGGCATCATCATGGGCTCGACGTCCGACTGGGAGACGATGCGCCATGCCGCCGAGACCCTCGCGGCGCTTGCCATCCCCCACGAGGTGCGGGTCGTCTCCGCCCACCGGACTCCGCGGCGCATGCTGGCCTATGCCGAAGGCGCGGCTGCGCGGGGGCTCAGGGTCATCATCGCCGGTGCCGGCGGGGCGGCGCATCTTCCGGGCATGGTCGCGAGCCTGACCCGCCTTCCGGTGCTCGGCGTTCCGGTCGAATCCCGGGCGCTCAGGGGGCTCGATTCGCTCCTCTCCATCGTCCAGATGCCGGGCGGCGTGCCAGTGGGGACGCTTGCCATCGGCGAGGCGGGCGCGCGCAACGCGGCGCTCCTCGCCGCGGCCATCCTCGCGCTTGGCGACGAGGCGCTCGCCGGGCGGCTCGAGGCCTTCCGCGCCGCCCAGACCGACGCGGTTCCCGAGGCGCCGTGATCCCGCCGGGGGGCACGATCGGCATCCTCGGGGGCGGTCAGCTCGGGCGCATGCTCGCCCTGGCCGCCGCACAGCTGGGCTATCGCACCCATGTCTATGCGCCCGAGGCCGAGCAGCCGGCAGCCGATGTGGCCACCCTGGCGACGCGTGCCGGGTTCGAGGATGAAGCCGCGCTCGCGGCCTTCGCGGATGCCGTCGATGTCGTCACCTGCGAGTTCGAGAATGTGCCGGCCTCCTCGCTCGCCCTGCTCGCGGCGCGGGTGCCGGTGCGCCCCGGCGCGCGGGCCTTCGCCATCGCCCAGGACCGGCTCGCCGAGAAGGCGTTCGTCACCTCGCTCGGCGGCACGCCGGCGCCGCACGCGGCAGTCGACGATCGCGCGACGCTCGAGGCCGCACTGTCGGCCCTTGGCACGCCGGCCATCCTGAAGACCCGCCGGCTCGGCTATGACGGCAAGGGGCAGGTGCGGATCGCAACGCCGGCCGATGCGCCGGGGGCGCTCGCCGCGCTGGGCGGCACCGACCTGGTGCTCGAGGCGCTGGTGCCCTTCACGAGCGAATTCTCGATCCTGGTGGCGCGCGGGCTCGACGGGTCGGAAGCGCATTACCCGCCGATCGCCAATCGTCACGAGGGCGGGATCCTCGCCGAAAGCGTCGCCCCGGCGCTGGGGATCCCGACGGCGCATGTGGAGGAGGCGACCGCACTCGTCATCCGCATCGCCGACGCCCTCGACTATGTCGGCGTCCTTGCCTGCGAGTTCTTCGAGACCGCGCACGGGGCCCTGTTCAACGAGATGGCGCCCCGGGTCCACAACAGCGGCCACTGGACCATCGAGGGCGCCGAGACCTCGCAGTTCGAGCAGCACATCCGCGCCATCGCCGGGTTGCCGCTGGGCTCGCCCGCCATGCAGGCGCCGATGGCCATCATGCGCAACATCCTCGGCGCGAGCGTGCGCGACGCCCATGCCGTCCTCGCCGACCCGCATGCGCATCTCCACCTCTATGGCAAGCGCGAGGCAGCACCAGGGCGCAAGATGGGGCATGTGACCTTCCTTCGCGCTTAAATCGCCCGCGCGGCCATGCTAGGTTCCTGCCGTTTGGGGTTCCTGGAGGAAGGCATGAGGAGGTGCAGTCTCGCGTTCGCACTCGTCGCGGCCCTCGGGCCGGCGGGAGCCGCGGACGCTGCGGTCACCATCATGGGCGGCGGGCTGGGGCGCGAATGCTATCTCGCCGCCGAGCTCAAGCGCGAGACCGGCATGAGCCTCGAGGTCTGCACGAGGGCCCTCCAGCAGGAGACGCTCGGCCGGCGCGACCGGGCGGCCACGCTCGTCAACCGGGGCATCATCCACATGCAGGCCCGGGATCTCGACCGGGCGATCGCCGACTATGAGGCGGCGCTGCGGATCGATCCGCGCCTTGCCGAGGCGCATGTGAACCGGGGCATCGCGCTCCTCTATCGCGGCGGCGCCGACCGGGAGGCGGTGGAGGCCCTCTCGACCGGCCTGTCGCTCCGCCCGTCGCGTCCCGAGATCGCCTATTATTCCCGCGCCGTTGCCAGCGAGATGCTGGGCAATGTGCGCGCCGCCTACGAGGATTATCAGGCGGCGGCAGCGGCCAGGCCGGGCTGGGAAGAGCCGATCGAGCAGCTGAAGCGCTTCTCGGTCGAGCGGCGCCCGGTGAGCCGCGGCTGAGCCGCGCGGCCCAACGGGGGCCGTCATGTGATCGTCGCGACTCGCTGCCAGGGAGCCGTCTCCAGAGGGAGGGCGGCATGGCCATTCACGGTCTCGCCGGGCATTTCACCGAGCCGTGCGCCTCCGGCAGGTCCGATGAGGCGGCCAAGACCTACCGGGCCGACGACATCGCGACCTGCGAGGCCATGCCCGGCGAGCGCTCGGAAACCCACGGCAAGGCCGAGACCGTCTTCTACACCGTGCAGGACGGCAGGATCTTCGAGGAACGCGACTTCTGCTGAGGTCTAGGAGGGCCGCCAGACCGACGCCGTCGCGGGGTCGGCGCGGCCCGTGACAAGCGGGTCGAAGGCCGCCGCAAAGCCGTCCGGACCGTCGTGGTCCACGACCGTCAGCCAGTTCCTCGCATCGGCGAGGAAGCGCGCCATGCGCGTGGAAAGCGCGGACTGGAACCCGGCCGGGCCCATACGGGCCGAAAGCTCGGCCATGGTTGCCGGCGCGAAGAAGAAGCTCGGCTTCGGCCCAGGCAGGTCGGCTGCCGCCGGGGCCTGCCAGTGGGTGTCGCCGACGATGTGGCTGGCCGCGAGCGCGCGGAGATGGCGATGAAGGCGCTGCATGGTTGCGCCATTGCCGGCGAAGTCGACGAGCACGACGGGCCGCTCGGGCGGGAGCGCCTCGACCTCGTCATAGGCCAGCACCTCGTCGTAGAGGCCGGTCCGGGCGACGAAGGCGCGGTTTCGCGCCGAGGTCAGGCCGATGACCCGGTGGGTGCCACGCTGCTTCAGGCACCAGGCCGCGCCGAGCGCAGTCTTGGAGGAGGCGCTGGTGAAGAGGAGATGCTCGGCCCGCGCGGCCTCCTCCGGGTTGCCGGCAAGCGCGGCGTCGAGCGCGAAGCCAGTGCCGAACAGCGGGCGGAACAGCGCTGCGGCGGCCTCGTCCGCCGGGGATGGCGCCACCGAGCCGGCCGGCACATAGGCGTTGTAGACGGCGGCCATGGGCTGCCGGTGGGCGGCCATGTCCGAAAAGCCGCCTCCCGCGCGCGCCCTGGGCAGCAGCCGCAGGTGCGAGGCCGAGGGCCAGTAGCCATAGACCCGCTCGCCTTCCGCGACGCCCCCGGCGCGCGAGGCCGTGATGGTGGCAAAGCCCCAGAGCGGCACCACGAGCCACTCCGGCCCGGAGGCGGGAAAGAACGCCCCATAGTGGAGGGGAGGGCCGTGGTGCACCGCGTAGGTCACGTTGTTGGCCGTGACGGCGACCAGATCGACGCGGGCGATCGCCTCGCCCGGCGCCGGTTCCGGCGCCTCCTCCAGCACCCGGTGGCGGGTCAGCTCCGCCTTTTCCGTCTCGATGCGGTAGCCCATCCCCGTCTCCCTCGGCGCGAGGCCTAGCCGGAGCGCCGGGAAAGCGAAAGGGGCCGGCGCTGCCGCCGGCCCCTCGATCAGGCTGCCCGCGCCAAGTCCATGGCGCGCGCAAGGTCCAGGGCGCGCGTCAGGCGGCGGCCTTCTCGCCCTCGATGGCGGGAGTGGCTTCGCCGATCTCCACCTTGCGCGGCTTCTTGTGCTCGGGCACCTCGCGCACGAGGTCGATGTTGAGCAGGCCGTTCTCGAAGGTCGCGCCCGTCACCTTGATGACATCGGCCAGCTGGAAGCGGCGCTCGAAGGCGCGCTTGGCGATGCCACGGTGCAGGAAGGTGCGGCCCTCCGTCTTGGTCTCCTCGGCAGCCCGGCCGGAGACGATCAGGCTGTTCTCCTGGACGGTGATGTCGAGTTCGGATCGGTCGAAGCCGGCCACCGCCATGGTGATGCGGTAGCGGTCATCGCCGAGCTTCTCGATGTTGTACGGGGGGAACGCCGTGTCGGCGTCGGTCATCCGGGTCGCGAGATCGACGAGACGGTTGAGGTTCTCGAAGCCGATCGACGACCGGAGCAGCGGAGTGAAGTCGAAGGCGGTGCGCATGATCCATCCTTTCCCAAGCAATGGTTCCCTTGTCCCGCCCATGTCCGGGCCGGGGCATCGTCCGCCGGCCCCCTCCGGGCACCGGCATCCGACACCTGCGAGATAGGAGAGGGTGGGGCTGCTTCAAGGGGGTGCCTTGCAAGCGCTCGCGCCCCCGCCCTATGGAACGGAGGCTCTGGCTGGCTGGACATGCAATGACTTCCACCGACGACATCAGGCGGGCGTTCCTCGACCATTTCGCCCGCAATGGCCACGAGGTGGTGCCCTCGGCGCCGCTGGTGCCGCGCAACGATCCCACCCTGATGTTCGTCAACGCCGGCATGGTGCCGTTCAAGAATGTCTTCACCGGGCTCGAGCAACGCCCCTACAAGACGGCGGCATCCGCCCAGAAGTGCGTGCGCGCGGGCGGCAAGCACAATGATCTCGACAATGTGGGCTACACGGCGCGCCACCACACCTTCTTCGAGATGCTGGGGAATTTCTCCTTCGGGGACTATTTCAAGGAGCAGGCGATCCATCTCGCCTGGGATCTCCTCACCCGGACCTGGGGCATCCCCGCCGACCGGCTGACGGCGACCGTCTACCACGACGATGACGAGGCCTTCGCGCTGTGGCGGAAGATCTCCGGCCTGCCGGAGGCGCGGATCGTCCGCATCGCCACTTCGGACAATTTCTGGTCGATGGGCGAGACCGGCCCCTGCGGCCCCTGCTCCGAGATCTTCTACGACCATGGCGCCCACATTCCCGGCGGCCCGCCCGGCAGCCCGGACCAGGATGGCGACCGCTTCGTCGAGATCTGGAACCTCGTCTTCATGCAGTTCGACCAGCAGCCGGACGGCCGCCGCGTGCCGCTGCCGAGGCCGTCGATCGACACCGGCATGGGGCTCGAGCGCATCGCCGCGGTGCTTCAGGGCACGCACGACAATTTCGCCACCGACACCTTCCGGACGCTGATTGCCGCCTCCGAGGACCTGACCGGGGTCAGGGCCGACGATCCCGCCCACGCGGCCTCGCACCGGGTCATCGCCGATCACCTGCGCGCCAGCGGCTTCCTCATCGCCGATGGCGTGCTGCCGGCGAACGAGGGGCGGGGCTATGTGCTCCGCCGGATCCTGCGCCGGGCGATGCGCCACGCCCATCTCCTCGGGGCAGGCGAGCCGCTGATGCACCGGCTGGTGCCGGCGCTGGTCCGGGCGATGGGTGCGGCCTATCCGGAGCTGGCCCGCGCCCAGCCGCTCGTCGAGGAGACGCTGAAGCTCGAGGAAACCCGGTTCCGGCAGACGCTCGAGAAGGGCCTGAAGCTGCTCGACGAGGCCACGGCCGGGCTCGCGCCTGGCGGCGTGCTCCCTGGCGAAGTCGCCTTCCGCCTGTATGACACCTATGGTTTTCCCTTCGACCTGACCGAGGATGCGCTGCGCGCCCAGGGCCTCCGGGTCGATCGGGCCGGGTTCGACACCGCGATGGCCGAGCAGCGGGCGCGCGCCCGGGCGGCCTGGGCCGGCTCGGGGGAACGGGGCTCGGACGCGCTGTGGTTCGACCTTGCCGAGCGGCTGGGCGCGACCGACTTCGTCGGCTACGCGACAACCGAGGCCGAGGCGGTCGTGACCGCCCTGCTGCGCGAGGGCGCGGAAGTGGCCGAGGCCGGGCCCGGGGAGCGGATCCAACTGCTGGTGAACCAGACGCCCTTCTACGGCGAGTCCGGCGGCCAGGTCGGCGATCGGGGCGTCGTCACGGCGGACGGCGGCCTCAGGATCCGCATCGAGGATACAGGGAAGCCGCTCGGCCGGCTCCATGTGCACGAAGGCGTGGTCGAGGCGGGAAGCGTCAGGGTCGGCCAGCCGGTCCGGCTCGTGGTCGATGCCGAGCGCCGGGCCGCGGTCCGCGCCAACCATTCGGCAACGCATCTTCTTCACGCCGCGCTCCGCGAGGTGCTGGGGCCGCACGTCACCCAGAAGGGCTCGCTGGTGGCGCCCGACCGGCTGCGCTTCGACTTCTCGCACCCGAAGGCGCTGACGGCGCAGGAACTCGCCGCCATCGAGGACATGGTCAACGCCGAGATCCGGGCCAATGCGCCGGCGACGACCCGCCTGATGACGCCCGAGGCCGCTATTGAGGCTGGTGCGCTCGCCCTGTTCGGCGAGAAATATGGCGAGGAAGTGCGGGTGCTCGGCATGGGCCGCGCCCACCCCGGCACGGGCCGGCCCTTCTCGGTCGAGCTGTGCGGCGGCACCCATGTGGCAGCCACGGGCGAGATCGCCCTGTTCCGCATCGTCTCGGAGTCGGCCGTCGCCGCCGGAGTCCGGCGGATCGAGGCCATGACCGGGGAGGGCGCGCGGCGCCACCTGCTCGCCCGGGAGGAGGCGCTGAAGCGGGTCGCCGCCGCGCTCAGGGTCGCGCCCGAGGAGGCCGAGGCGCGCGCAGCGGCGCTGGCAGAGACCGTCCGCCGGCTCGAGCGCGAGCTGGCCGACGCCAGGACCGCGCTGGCCCTTGCCGGCCCGGCGCAGGGCGCGGCCGACCCGCTCGAGCGGATCGGATCCGCGGCCTTCCTCGGGCAGCTGCTCGAGGGCGTCGAGCCCCGCGCGCTCAAGGGCCTCGTCGACGAGGCGAAGGCCCGGGTCGGGTCCGGAGTCATTGCCTATGTTGCGACGGCCGAGGGCAAGGCGAGTGTCGTCGTCGGCGTGACCGATGACCTCGTCGGCGCGGTGTCGGCCGTGGAGCTTGCCCGTGCCGCCGCGGCCGCGCTGGGCGGGCAGGGCGGCGGTGGCCGTCCCGACATGGCTCAGGCCGGCGGACCGGATGGTTCCAAGGCGGAGGATGCCTTGGCCGCCATTCGTGCTCTTCTGCGGAGCTGAAGGGCGCACCGTCGCGCGGCGCTTGCAAGTGTCGTGACCAGTTGTGCCCGGCCTGCATCAATGGCGGGCAGAATGAGAGCGTATCCCACAGCTTGTGGCCAACCAGACGCTGAAATGAAAAGGGCCGGAGCGTATGCTCCGGCCC